>JAZDJN010000088.1:0-9213 GCA_043803945.1 bacterium
GTTTGACCGGGGAGGAATTTGTTCTTCGCTCTTCCGACAGCAATGAAATTCAAGAGATCCTAAAACAATTGGCAATAACTCGCTAATTCAGCGAGATTTTCAAGACAACACCCCTTGTCATACTAATTTGGACAAGTCGGGGGGCCAATATAGGGATTAACAATGAATTTTAGCATATATCTTGTTAGGATCGATTCAATTAAATTTGCCTGAAGACTGTGCGAAATATTCAGGGATTCTGGAACGTTGTGTTTATCCACGACTAAGGCAGTTCTACGTGCCGGATCAGAAATGAACTCTACTGCAGATGTACGCTAGGAAGGGATCTTAAGAACCTGGTTCGTCTTTATCTTGGATGATTTAAGCTTATTGAATTTCATGATCTCGTTGATGGTGGTATCATACGCTTTCGCGATTTCTGTAAGTGTTTCACCGGCTTTCACTTTATGGGTGTGATTTATCGCCTTGACCGGTTTGCTGGATTGTTGATCTGCAACTTTTTTTGTATTCATCGGTGATGTTGCAATCAGTTTTACACGTTCATCGGGATAGCTGAATATTTCCAGAACTTCCCCCGGAAAAATTGTGTTGCGGCGCATTCCGTTCCAGCTCTTTATATCTGAAATGCTTACTCCA
Organism: bacterium; assembly: GCA_043803945.1. Taxonomy (GTDB): domain Bacteria; phylum Bacteroidota; class Ignavibacteria; order UBA10030; family UBA10030; genus JAZDJN01. The sequence continues at coordinate 637 of JAZDJN010000088.1, forward strand.
TATTCCCGTGCGATACTTCCAAGGACGTCTCCCTTTTTTACGGTATAACGGATCCAGCTCTCACTATCAGATTTCCTCTGAGTCGATCGGGCAGGAGCGGGAGCACTTGTCTGACTCTTATTTTCTCTCACGCTTTGCTTTTCTACCGATGACATTTTATCGACTTTGGCCAGGCTCGAAGCACTCGTGCTATCAACCCAAACAACCATCTTCTGACCGGGATGAATAAAGCTGCCATAGGAGATATTATTCCAGACATACATATCGCTGATTCGAACTCCATACCAATCAGCTATCTGGCCAATAGTATCGCCCTTCTTCACGGTGTAGACAACCTTATCTTTCCCTGACGGTGGTTGAATCGTTCTCTTTGATGAACTGCCACCTTTTGTTGCATCGACTTTGGCCTGCGCAAGCGCGGCATCCACACCCTTCCCAAATGCAACCGCCTTCTTTTCAACTTCATAATCAAATGGTACTTTTTGGATCACTGCAACTTCATCCGGGCGAACGGGAATCATCATCATCGAATTTACCTTCAGCCTCGATGAAGTTTTAAGTTTGTTGACCTCGGCAATAAGAGATGCTGAGAGTCCAAATCGTTTTGCAATGCTTGCGAATGTATCGCCCTTTCTTACCTTGTAAACCAGCCATTGTTTCTTTTGATCCGGAGATATCTGGCTGATATTGTTCAAAAATACTTCTCTCTTCCCCGCTGGAATTCTAAAACGATACCCCGTCACTCCAGAAGGTGTAAAATCTGTGAGGAGTTCCGTATTCAGTTCCTTGAGGACCGCTTCATCAGTCCCAGCACATTTAGCGAGAACTCGAATATCATAGCTGTCATCAAGCTCAACGACATCGAAGAGAAGCGGGTCGGCAGGCTGTATATTGGCGAATCCATACCGCTCGGGATCCATTGCCATTCGTGTAACGGCGATATATTGAGGGACGTAATTACGTGTCTCTCTCGGCAAGTTCTTGCGTATGGTCCAATAGTCTGTCGAGCCGCCACGCCGAATTGCCCTATACACCCTTCCAGCTCCGGCATTGTACGAAGCGAGAACAAGGTTCCAATCTCCCAGATCTTGATACAGGTCTTTCATATGGCGTGCAGCCGCTCGCGTTGATTTTTCAAAGTCTCTCCGCTCATCATACCAGAATGAAACACGCAATCCATATAAGCTTCCGGTTCCTTTGATGAATTGCCATAATCCGACTGCTTTTGCCCTGGAGCGGGCATCTGGGCGAAGTCCACTTTCGGGCATTGAAAGATAGACCAATTCTTCCGGTACGCCTTCTTCTCGGAAGATCGAGCGCATTAAGCCAAAATATTTTCCTGATAGGTAGAGCCAGCGTTCAAAATGTTCCCTGCCTCCGGTGAGGAAGAACCTGATCACCCTGCCGACATATTCATTATACGGCAGATCAACACGCGTTCCAGTGATATCGTGCTTTGGGACCTCAAATTTTGAAGGATCGATCGTTTCCAATTCCATATCGATCTTTTCACGGAGTGCGAAGATGGAGGCATCAGGACCTAAGTCCTTAATTTGCCGAATGAGTTTTTCGTAATCCTCGCTGACACTTTTATTGAGATCTGTTACGTCCTTATTATTTTCTATGTCGGGGAAATAGCTCAATTCGTCCAGTAAACGCAGGGCATTTTCAAACTCACGAACAGAAAGTAAAGAATCTTCAGATTCCATGGCGGCAAGCGCGGCGACATAATATTGGCGGACTTGCTCTAGTTTTTTAAAAATGAGTATCTCTTCCGGTTCAGTCGTGTCTGGTTCGACGTTTTGCAGGATATTCCGAAGGTTCTCATCGATCAATACTTTCGATGAATCGACTTTCTTGCTGCGCAGGGCCTTTGGAATAGTGTCATGCTCGATGAGTGCGGAAGCCGCTGTAGCTCCAGTATTGCGCGTGGATTTTTGTAAATCACTATCTGAGGACTGAGGAGCGTATTTATAAGGGATTAGAGATTCCGTTGCACATGATACTACAATAAAACTCATAAGAAGAATAAAAAATCGACTCATCGACACGTTCCATCCTCTACTTGCAAAGCAATTATTTTAATCAAGATAGAGCAGTGGAGAGATAAAATCAACATCTATCTTCGTGCATGCGATAATACTTTTAAGGTTTGGTGAACTAGTCACGTAATTAGGGTGCCCTAGAAATAACTACCGTTACAGACAATGGATTTCTCCAGCTAACTAAAAGAAAAGCGATAGTCAGTATAACCATCGCTTTTTCCATTCAAATCCGAGACTGCATTAATCTATCTAACTATCGTTATTCATACCTCAAGGAATCGATGACATTAGAAGCTGCTGCTTTCCATGCAGGATAGAGGCCGAAGAATATTCCCACCAGCGATGCGAAGATGAAACTGACACTGATGGAATTCATTGAAATCATTGGCGTAAGATTGCCATAGGTATTGATGAGGTACGATCCAAAAATACCAAGCAGAATCCCGATACAACCTCCTGTTACACTCATCATAACCGACTCGATGAGAAATTGCCACATGATATCACTTTTACGGGCACCAATGGCTTTTCGAATACCGATCTCTTTTGTCCGCTCCGTCACCGAAACGATCATAATATTCATAATTCCGATTCCGCCAACAAGGAGCGAGACAGCAGCGATGCCTGCAAGCAAAAAGGTAAAGGTCTGCTGAGTTTCCTGAAAGGTGCTTACAATATCGGCTTGATTGCGGATGCTGAAGTCATTATCCTGCTCGACACGAAGTTTATGTTCACGCCGCAAGACTCGTTCAATCTCATAAACGGCATCGTCCATTTTCTTGTCGTCGGGGACTCGTGCTGTAATCTGGGATAGAAAGTCGACGCCGAACAACCTGCGCTGGGCGGTCGAAAGCGGAACGATGATTTGATCATCCGGATTGTTAAAACCACTTTGTCCTTTTGATTCCAGGACACCAATAACTTCAAAGCTCTGTCCTGAGACTCGAATGAACTGACCAATAGGATCTGATTTTGGGAAGAGGTTATCAACGATCGTTTGTCCGATAACAGCAACCTTGGCAAGGCTGGCATCTTCTGAATTATTGAAAAATCTACCAAAGACAGTTTTGAAATTTCTTACTTCCTCATAGTCCGGTACAGTACCGATGACGTTGGTGTTCCAATTCTTGTTCTCAAACTTAACCTGTGTCCTCTTACTATACTCAGGGATGAGTTCACCAATGTATTGTGAATTTCTTGCGATAGCATCGGCATCGCTGTTTTTCATCCGCTGGCTCGATCCGAATTGAACCACCATTCCCCCGCCGCCACGGGCAGCGCCCGGTGAGATGTAAAGCAGATTGGTCCCCATGGATTGAATGCGATCGATGACAACTTTTTGTGCACCCTCACCGATCGCAATCATTGTAATCACTGCAGCGACACCGATGATAATGCCAAGCATCGTCAGGAGTGCGCGAAGCTTATTGGCCACAAGGGCACTGAGTGCCGTGAGTAAACTTTCTTTAAAATTCATAAGATCTCCTTAGTGTCTTCCGCCGCCGCCACCGCCGCCAGTCGGTACTCGTGCACTGCTGCCGGAAAGTCCGCCCATACCAGACATGCTCCGCATACGCTCATTCATTTGTTCCTGAGCGAGTTTGGCTCGAGAGATTGAAATGATCTGGATCTCATCGCCTTCTTTCAGTCCGTCGAGAACTTCCGACATTTCGAAGTTGCTCGGTCCGACCTTGATCAAGCGGGGCACATAATTTTCTCCATCTTTGATCATGACGATTCGCTGTTTAACTTCGTCATCCTTGACAATTTGTGATTGTCTCTTTACTCTGGCACCTTCCTCGCCGCCAGTTGCCAATGTAGACCCACCATTTCTATTGACGCCCATGGTAAATCCACTACTACCACCTCTATTGGCACCTGATCGATTGCCACCCATTCGCCCTCCACCGAAACTGCTCCTCATCTTTTCCTGTTCTTCCGGCGTAAGTTTTTGCATCGCTTCCATAAATTGCTGGCGAAGTTGTTGACGATCTTCCTGTGAAGCACTTTGCATCTTTGCCCTCAGTTCTTCCACTTTCTTTACAGCGGGACTCTTGGCTTCATCTTTTTTAGCAGATTGATCTTGAGGCTGAGCCTGTTTTTGTTCCTGCTTTTGCTCCATCCTTTGTTCGGTCTTTGGTTTATTTTCTTCACCGGGAGCATTCTTCTGAATCGAAGCCAATAATGCACGACCCTGTTCGCTGCGAGGATCTTTCAGAGCTTCATTGGGCACAAGGACAATACTTTGCCGTCGAAAGATTTCGATATCGACCGATGTACTCATTCCTGCTTTCAATTTACTGCCAATGTTTTTCACACGGATGATGACGCTGAACGTGGTGACATTCTGCGAGGTTTTTCCAAGCGGGGCGATTCGCTCTATCTGTCCGGTGAAGATGTCATCGGGGTACGAATCGGCAACAATTCTTGCTGATTGACCTACGATCACCCGGCCAATATCAACTTCATCGACATTGGTTTCTACATAGACTTCATTCATATCGGCAATAGTTGCAATAAGACTGCCACCGCCAACGTTGGAGACTCCGGAGGCGATGATTTGTCCGATTTCTACACTCTTTGATAAAATGACGCCTGAGATCGGCGCGGTGATCCGTGTGTCGGCAAGTTTCTCTTCGACATTTGCCAGGGCAGCACGTGATTTGAGGAGTGATGTTTGAGACCGAACATAGTCGACATTCGCCTGATCGCGTTCCTGTTCCGAATTAAGCTTTTTGGAGAACAGTTCCTGTGCGCGGCGAAGATTATTCTCAGACTGTTTGGCACTTGCCTCGCTCAATTCCAGGTCGGCCTTTGCCTGTTCATGATCGTTCTTGGAGGTCCGTTCATCGAGGGCGATCAGGAGTGTTCCTTTTGTGATCTCCATCCCTTCTACAAAATTCAGTTCGATAACCTGGCCGCTTGCCTTTGATTTGATTTCAACCTTGTTGATCGGCTGCACAATTCCGTTTGCAGATACGGTCAGGTTCAGGTCACCGCGAACAATTTTCTCAACACGAATGATCTGACCCGTCGTCTGTGTTTCGACTTTTGCTCCGTTGCCAAGGAACAGGTAACCTGCTGCTCCACCGACGACGACGACGATTGCGAGTACAATTAACACCTTTTTCATATTGAAGCTTCCTCTTGAATGATAGTGATAGTCAAAATTTAAAGTTCTATTGACGCCGGCGTCTATCCTTTTCCTCCGCTGCGTCGCGCTCCTTGATGTACTCATCAAAGAGCTTGTTTTGCTCCGTTGATAATAATTTTCTGATGTTCATCCGCATGGTATCGCGATGGGCCAGGAACGACCTGTTATACTCAGACCGCATGTTCTGCCAGTATGCTTCCACGAGCGTATCAGCCTGGGCTGTCTGCGTCGGGGTAAGCTGTAATTTCTCAAACAAATACTTTTTGGGATCAATACGTTCCGGCCGGCGATTTCGGGGCTGGGAGAAATATGACTTGCCAAGATAGGCGCCGCCAACCCCGCCCAATAAAAAAGCCAGGAGGATGAAAAGGAACGTTTTTGTTTTTAACTCTAATGACATACTCTCCTCGTTATTTTGTCAACGCTGCATACAGAACATCATCTTTCGAGAGTTCTGATGGTGGATAGAGTCCTCCCCTGTCCAAAGAATCGAGCTGCTCTGTGTGAGAGGTCAATTCGATGCTCTGCGGTTCTGTCACTGCACTGCCGACAAGAATAATCGCTATGACAATCGCGGAAAGGACAAACACCAGGTGCTTCGCAAACCGTTCCGGTCCAAGCCAGACAACGGAGCTATCCTGCTCGCTGCGTATAACTCTCATCACGTTAGAGATGGTACCGACAGAAGGTTCATAATCCGCCGCCTCTTTCAGATGAGAACGAATTTGTTGAAATTGCCGTATCTGATGAGAACAGTTATCGCACTGCTCCAAATGATGCTGTACCAAATCGTAATCGCCTGCGGTCAATTCTCCATCAACATACGCAGAGAGCATCGAAACCATCGTTTCGTGATTCATATGCGCTCCTCAAAATAATCTTGTAATAACTTTCTCATTTCTTCACGTGCCCGAAAAATTCTTGATTTCACCGCCTGCACCGAGATATGCATGGATTCTGCAATTTCTTCGTACGAAAGATCTTCATACTCCCGAAGAACCAGGATTGCTCTATGAATCGGTGATAATTGCTGCAGTGCATCCCGTATTACCTGTTTCTTTTCTTCGTCAAAAAGAGCGTCGGAGGCGGTTGGTGTTTCTTTCGATCTCTTTTCCTCTTCCAGTTTCCCATCGGTGAAGAATTCCAATGAGAGGGTTCTTTTAATCTTTCGCCGCCTGATCTCATCGATGCTGATGTTCACCGCAATCCGGTAGATCCAGGAGTAAACAGATGAATCCCGCTCGAACCGATGGAGCGATTTATAAACCCTGATGAACACTTCCTGAGTCAAATCTTCAATCTCGTCGCGGTTGCCCAGCGTCAAATAGATAATATTGGCAACCTGGCGATGATACCGACGCATCAGCTTCTCAAAAGCTTGTTCGTCACCTGCCTTGAAGGCTTCAACAAGTTGAAAATCGTCAGTCTGTGTTTTCACTGAATCCGAATAATAAACGTTTCACAATGATGAAAGTTTCTTGCTCAATTCTTCACAACCGATTTGATGACACCGCCTCCGACAACATCGTCCCCGTCATACAACACGGCAGATTGCCCTGGTGTAATCGCTCGTTTTGGCGATTGAAAGATAACTCGAAAACCATCTGCCCCGTCTGGAAAAGCGGTTGCAGGCGTCGGCTCATCCTTATACCGTACTTTGACGGTTACTTCTAGCTCTCTGTCGAGCGTTCCTCTGCCGATGAGATTCATTTGACGGGCAATTAATCCATTCTGGAATAATTGCTCATTCGGGCCAATAAAGACCGTATTCGAGTCACTCTCAATACCGGTAACGTACATAGGTTTGCCAAACGCACCGATTCCTCGCCTCTGCCCAATGGTGTAAAAAGGATATCCTTTATGTTTTCCTACGACGTTATTATTCAAGAGAATGTTCCCGTTATTGACTTTTTCCTCTAATCCGGGCACCTGATTCTTTAGGAATCGATAATAATTATCATCTGCCACAAAGCATATTTCGAAACTCTCCTGCTTCTCGGCATTTTTGAGATTGAATTGTTGTGCCAGTCTTCTCACTTCTGGCTTAGTCAATTGACCAAGCGGAAACATCGTCCGGCTCAACATTTCCTGTGTCAGCCCCCAAAGCGCGTAGGATTGATCCTTCTGAATATAGGCGGCTTTAGAGAGAACATGGCGTTGATGGCGTTCATCGAACCTAAGTCGAACATAATGTCCCGTCGCAAGATAGTCTGCCCCAAGCGCTCTGGCTTTCTCAAGCAAAGCACCCCATTTGATCGTTCGGTTACAGATGACGCATGGATTTGGGGTCCTTCCATGCATGTATTCATCCACGAAATTTTTTATTACTTCGCGGCCGAACGCCTCACGAAAATCGACAACATAGTGGGGAATCCCAAGCTTTGCGGCTGCCGAGCGTGCGTCATTCATTGCTCCAAGGCCGCAACAACTGGTTTCATTCGTCACGTTGCCGCCAACCTCATCAAAATCATAGATCTTCATTGTTATGCCAATAACATTGAAACCTTGCTCCAGGAGCAAAGCAGCAGCCACAGAGGAATCTACTCCTCCACTCATTGCGACAACTACAGTTTTAGATTGGTTTAACGTCATCATAGAGTAATTTACGAAGAAATCAGGGATAAGCCAAGAAGAGTGTACGACACGTGGTCTGTATTCCTCAAAGAACAATAGTGCTCGGGTGAGTAGTTCCGCTTAACTAGGCAGGTTTTGTCGATATCTTATCTGGGAATTCTTCTTCCAAATTGGTTGCTGAATTGTCACTCAATACCATCATCAGTACAACATAGTCGCGAATGCTCATGGAGACTGTACCTTTTCCTAGTAGATTCAGCACTCCGCTGCCCTCGACTCGAACGGATTCCTTCAAGGGAAGTTTGTCGGAGAGCTTGAAGTTCCCCTGCTCTGCCTGCCGGTACACTTCCGCAAGAATATGAATCTTGATACTGCTCGCTTGCGGAAATACTTCGTCTTGATGAAAACCAAAGGTCTCTCCTGTTTTCAAATCCTTTACAGTCACTCCAACAACGGCATCGGCAGCTTGTACCATCGCGTGAAGTTGTGCGGAGAATTTCTCTTTAAGAGATTCATCCTGCGCAGAGAGCGGCGACCAGATGAGGAAAGCAATCTGGAGAGAGATAACGAAGCATCGATAATGCATATGAGAACTCCTTCAACGAGCAGTATTATAATTGGTGAATGACCGCCGTCAAAGACGGCGGCTTCCAAAAGAAAACACAAAGTCATTCCGTGATGCTTCAACACGCCTGCCCGACTTGCCTGCACGCCAAGGTGGGCCTGTTACTTGCCTGCCGGTAGGTATGGCAGGCAGGCGGGGAATCCAGATCAAAGAAATCATTTGATTTCTGATCTGCTGTC
>JAZDJN010000089.1:0-10781 GCA_043803945.1 bacterium
CGGCAGCGGCCCATCGAAGAGTGAACTCTGTACAAAACCATGGCCTTCTGCGGCATGGAGGATCTCCTGTCGCATCGCTGGATTATCCATGTCACCAAGATGTGACACGACCCGTTGACGAGGGCCTCGCTCAGTCCGGTAGGATTCCACCAGCTCCCAATAAGTGTGGGGCTTGCCATCTTTATGTCGACACTTGCGCCTGAGAAACATGATGCGACAATATACTACATCGACCATGCCCTCCGCAAGGGGGTAGGTCGGCACTACACGCACTTTTACAGAGAATCGCCCAATGCTCGCTCCATTCGCGGACTTTCATCAGAAAATGATCGAAAATAATTCTGAACTGTCGAACTTGGGTTAAGATTATGAATGATGCGGGACTTGAATTTTTCCTCATAGTAATCGGCGCCGAGATCGACGTACGCGACTTTACTCGTCCTTTTCATTGTATTTTTAATTCCTGGCCGACTCACCCGCCGCTCCCCGATAAAAAGCAGCGGGATTCTCAATACCACCCCGACTTAACTGAGAAGCGTTAAGTCTGTGGAGTTGGAATAATCTGATCGTTTGCGATTTTTGCGACCGCCAGTTCTTTGACGGATTGGCGGGAGCGGCGATCCGTTAGGCAGCGCGGCCGGTAACCACAACATCGGAATAAGCAACATGAATCTCCACAAAGCGACAACGCTGCTTCTACTTGGCTTGGCGTACTCCATTCTTCACAAGGCCGTTTTTGCTCTGGTTTCCACTCAGGATATGGTTGCGTATGCAACAGACATAGCTTCGATTCTATGGATCATTGCCACCTCATTCCTCATCCTGTTTGTATACTTTTTTTTGAAGGAGATATCTCCTCTGGATCTTCAGATCCGTTTCTCCCTCCTTACAGTAATGATCTGTACTGGAATCATCATTCTGGATCGAATTTTCTTCACCTTGTCACTCGATTCTGTCTATCCTAACGAATGGGTTCTTGATGCGGGTTGCGGGACAGGAAATTATTCCGTAGCCTTGGCCCAGGCTGGATACTGTGTGATTGGCACTGATTTTACGGCAGGCATGTTGGCAAAAGCCTAAGACAAAGTAACAGATAGTTTATCTCGACTGGTATCCTTCCATCGAGAAGACCTGAACATGCCTTTAGAATTTCCTGAAGCTCGTTTCGATCACATCATCAGCATCAGTGTCTTACAACGTTTTTCGTTAGCCCGTACGGTGCAGTATTTATGAGTAGAAGAATAACAAAAATATCGGTACGACTTCATCCCGAAAAAACAACAGCATTACCGATAGAAGAAATTAGAATGATTCTGCGGGGTGCGGACGATATTATTGCAAGGGGCGGTCGAACGTTGTTATGCAGAATACTCAAAGGATCGAAAGAGAAAAAAGTATTAGAACTCAAGTTGAATCTGAGTCCGGCATATGGATATCTGCACGAGCTTTCAAATGAAGAAGTATTGGGAAAGATAGATTGGCTCATCGAACATAATTTCCTTCACTACGAGTATTTTGGGCGGCTTCCTTTGTTGGTGTATTCACCGATTGGCTGGGAAATTGAAAAAGAAACATATACAAATGAACTTTATGAGCTATTCAATAAAATGGTAGAAGTTGGAGATACATCATTTGATTTTACCCGGTTGAAGGATCGTGATCGAGGTATGATATTTCTTCTGCTTGAAAAAATTCGCAATCGTGGTGATGCTCGTTTTATTTCGCTTCTTAGCAATTGGGAAAAAGTGGACTACAAGAAAGTTCAACAACGCATTCATTCTATCATTCGGTCAATTCAAGAGCGCACGGGTTAACCAGGCGCTCCCCGCTATAACTTAGTGGGATAATCAATTCCACCACGACTTAACTGCGACGCGTTAAGTCTGTGGAATTGGAAGAGACATTTGTTTGACGGGAGCGGCCATCCGTTAAGCGGTTTAATATGAAAGTAGTTGCATGAGATCAACGAATATCACAACTAAGCTGCCGTTTCTGTTTGTTGTTGGTCTCGTTGCTGGATTGGCCATTGCCGCCGTTGATAATTTTGCATTTGAAAGTGAAGTCAGCCCGATCGTTATTGTTGCTCTGCTGGCTGCTGTAACGGGCACAGCAGGAGTTCTCTGGGGTTGGCGCGGATGGATCACATCCTCATCGGCGTGGGTGTGTGTGCCAGCGGCACACCTGGTCAAACACCTCCTCGGTCTGCCGGACACTTTACATCCGAACACTTACACTTCAATTATGATGCCGGCGGCATTCACTTTCGTTGTCGCTGCAATCGGTACTGGCAGCGGAGTAGTGGTATAGAGATTCACCGGGATTTCGAGAAAGAACGATCCATAAACAGCCAAACCCGTCAGGTCCCAACGACAGAATATGATCACGTTCATCAAAGCAATTCATACGGCTATCTGGGTTGTCATGACGACCTCAATATCTATAATTCTGTTATGTAATTATGATGAATGCTTATCGTTCACAACTGGCGCCTAACCAGCCTGGCCGTGATAGAATACGCCGGGGCAAACAGGACGGCCTTAATAAAAAACAAACTTCAGCGGACAGGTGTTTGTTTTGCGAAACCGTATTCCGTTAGCTGGCACAGAAAGGAGATCCATATGAAACTGAATGTGTATTTCTTTTTGACACTCATAACACTGGGATGCCAGAAGGATAATCCGGTTACTACGGAGCAACCACAACTTCCGGAACTTCCCCTGGTCAAAGTCACTCAATCGAATTATACCGAACCTGACATACAATCTCGAGTACCAGACACAACCTATAAGAATAAATGTTGTTCGATGTACAACAATCATCTCACGGATAGCTCAAAAAAATATGTGGTAACTGTTTTACTTCAGAAAGCACTGTACCTCAATCAAGATACTTCGATTGTTTCTGAATGCCTGAAAGCTACCGGCCAATTAAGGGATGGCATACTATCAGTTCCCTATTTTGCAGAACGGGCAAAATATCAATCGAAAGAGTGTTGGATCTTTGAGTTTACGTGGGGTTTGAGTTCAAACGATTTAGGTCATTACCGGTGTTTCGTTATAGATGTTGCTGCAAAAGATACGTTACTATTTATTACATGTAAGTAAAATTATCGGCTCATCAGGGCATCCAGCAAACGAAGCCGGTAATACGTTAACCACCAAGGTACATCATATGAAATCGATGGTATTCGGAGAATCGTTAGTCTTTTTTGGGATTCCTATGATTCTCCTGTATTTTGCAACACATCTTTGCATCCCCGCCTTGAGTAAAGTCACAGGACTACCGATAGTTCTCGCATGGTTCATTTGCGGCGGAACACTGGTGTTTCTCCCGATGTTTGTGGCAGCGTTCATCTTGTATCATCGTGAAGGTAATCCATGGAAAGCGTCCGCGATTCTCGAGAGATTCCGGTTGGACAAGATGTCAAAATCCGATATCGCCTGGAGTGTGTTGGGAATACTCAGTGTTGGTCTGCTCACGTATGGTATTCTTGAAATCGGCCAGTCGTTTATTCCTGGCTACTCTGCTCAACCTTCATTCATGTCCATGCAGCCCTTGCAGGCAAATGAGCGTTGGATTCTAGCGGCGTGGATTCCCTTTTTCTTCTTCAATATTTTCGGTGAGGGATTGTTTTGGCGCGGCTACATTTTCCCCCGCCAAGAACTCGCCTTTAGAAAACGTACCTGGCTGGTTCATGGCGTTTGTTGGACAATATTCCACCTCGCATTCGGTGGCGCCCTGCTCGTTACACTACTTCCCATTATCTTCATCACCTCTTTTATCGTCCAAAAGACGAGGAATACCTGGACTGACATCATTATTCACACCTTCATTAACGGTTCAGGTTTTCTATTGGTTGCATTTGGCGTCGTGGGATAAGATTCGTTGGGAAGAATCTATCGGGGAAGGCAAATAGCGTATCATGCAAAATACGCCTAACTCACATTAGGACACATCAACTAAGAGAGGTTTTCATGCAAATCAAATTTATCTCCGTTATGGTAAAGAACCAAGACAACGCACTTCGCTTCTACACAAGCGTGTTGGGCTTTAAGAAGATGGCAGATATCCCTATGGGAGAGTACCGCTGGCTTACAGTCATTTCGCCGGATGGTATCGAGGGTGTCGAGTTAGTGCTCGAACCCATGGCCTTTCCACCGGCTCAGGTGTATCAGAAGGCTTTGTTCGATGCCGGAATACCTGCCACTGCATTTATCACGAACGATATTCATGCTGAATACGATCGTCTCAAAAAACTTGGCGTCATCTTCCACGATGAACCGAAGAACATGGGCATCATTACGGCAGTCCTCTTTGAGGACACCTGCGGCAACCTCATCAACCTGGTTCAGCCTGCGGCCTAATCAGCGGGGAGCCGACAGCAGCTGTCAACGTGGTACAAGAACTATCAAGGACAATGAGGGTGAAATCAAACCAGGATATCAAGAGGGAATACAAAGAACGGAAGAAACCGGCCGGTGTATTCCAGGTGAAGAATACCGCAAACGGCAAGATGCTGCTGGGGAGCAGTCTGAACCTTGAAGGGCCGTTGAACGGTCATAAGTTCATGCTAACAGCCGGATTGCATCGCAACGAAGCACTTCAGAAGGAATGGAATGAATACGGTGCCGAGAGGTTCGTCTTCGAAATTCTGGAAGTTGCAAAGGTCAAAGACGATCCGAATTTCAATCTTATTGATGAACTGACGCTCCTTGAGCAAATCTGGATCGAGAAACTTCAACCCTTCGGCAAACGAGGGTACAATACAGATTCAAATATTCGTCAGGCATAATGTGGGAAATCAATGTGCCGCCGGCTGAGCAGCGGCTCCCGGCTATAAAGGAGCGGTGCGGGCAGTGGATTAGCAGGTTCATCAACATTTTCCTATCTTGCAGAAGACAAAATGAAATATAGAAAAAAGATACTCGACAATCTGAACGCCCAGATCAAAAAGGCGGTCGCCGCGTATTGGCGCACTCGTTCCATGCAATCCGAGAAGCAAAAAGCTATAAACCGAATAGATCAAGGTGCTCGAAGCGCTGTTACCGGCGGCGCACAAATGGACGGGTTCGTCGATATTATCTCCGGTATCATTGAACAAGCAGGAGTACCGACAACCGGCATTCACCGAAACGCCAAGCTTGAACTGCCGGGATATTTCAGACCAACGAAGGAATGGGATTTGCTGGTAGTGACACAAGGCCAGCTTATTGCAGCAATGGAATTCAAATCTCAGGCCGGCCCTTCATTTGGCAACAACTTCAACAACAGAACCGAAGAAGCAATGGGATCTGCACTCGACCTTTGGACCGCCTATCGAGAGGGTGCATTCAATTCCACAATCAAACCTTGGCTTGGATATCTTTTCCTGCTCGAAGACTGCAAGGGATCAAACAGTCCGGTGAAAGTACAGTAGCCGCACTTTCCGGTTTTCCCGGAATTCAAGAAGGCCTCCTATGCCCAGCGCTATGAAATATTCTGTCGAAAACTTGTTCGAGAGCGTCATTATTCGAGCTCAGTTTTTCTCACATCGAAGGCTGATAAAGAACTTCGAGGTAACTTTTCCGAACCAGCCAGCGATCTCACATTTGAATCATTTGCACGTTCACTTGTAGGTCAATTAGTCTCGATAGGAGGTTCGTTTAAGTGAAGGCAACTCGGGTGAACATTGTAACGCAGGAACCAACAACACATCGCCTGGTTTTGGGAGACGCTCGTCGGCTCGATCGCATTGCCGATGAATCCATTCATCTTGTTGTCACATCTCCCCCTTATTGGAAGCTTAAGAGGTACAACGACAATCCGGGCCAAATGGGCCACATTATTGATTACGAACTCTTTTTGTCTGAAATCGAGAAGGTTTGGCAAGAGGTGTTTCGCGTCCTTGTTCCTGGCGGTCGAATGGTTTGCGTGGTCGGAGACGTCTGTCTATCCAGAAAGGAAAACGGAAGGCACGTAGTGGTTCCCCTTCATGCCGACATTGCCGTTGCTTGCAGGAAAATTGGCTTCGATAATCTCAATCCCATTATTTGGCACAAGATTAGCAACGCAAGCTATGAGGTTGAAAACGGGTCAAAATTCCTCGGCAAACCATACGAGCCAAACGCAATCATCAAGAGCGATATTGAATTCATCTTGATGCAGAGAAAACCTGGTGGATACCGTAAACCGACAGAGCGTCAACGTGAACTGAGCCGAATATCTAAAGACGAATTTGGAAAATGGTTCCAACAGTTTTGGAATCTTTCAGGCGCATCAACAAAGGAGCATCCTGCACCATTCCCGCTTGAGTTGGCTTACCGTCTTGTCCGGATGTTTTCTTTTACTGGCGACACAGTTATTGATCCCTTTTGCGGTACCGCAACCACAATGCTGGCTGCGATGAAATCGGGCCGCAATAGTATAGGTATTGAAATCGATCCTGAGTATTTCAAGATGGCAGAGGATCGACTTCGTAAGGAGAACTCAAATATGTTTGCAAATGCGAATCTCGAGTTTATACAGCCAGCCAAGGCATTTCAGGAACAAGGTGCCATAGCCGATAAGCATGCTCGATATAAGGCAGTGCGCCGCCGGTCTCCTTGACTCTGGTGCATTTCCCATTTTTCCAAATCGAGAAACCCAGCCATATATCTCAATGTGCATTCTGTTCTTTCAGGATTCTCCCTTACACAAATTTCATCGGGGCCCGTGCCGGCTATCCAGCGGTTCCCCGCTATAAAGCAGTGGGATTCTCAATTCCACCCTGATTAGTATCTTTCACCATCACACTATTTCATGAGAACTATGAAACTTCACGCCCGCCTCCTGATCTTATTCTGTTTCCTATTCCTGTTCGATGGCTGTGCATTCCTGCGTTCAATCACAGGTGGAAATCGCCTTGCAGCGCTCGAAGAGCGAACTGCAGAATTAAACGAGCTCATCAAATTGCGCCAGGCGCCTCTCGATATCTCACCACTCGTCCGGATTCAAGACGTAAAGATCGACTCAGCCCGGAATAAGGTTCTGCTCCGCTTCAACAACGAACTTTCTTACCTGCCCCTTCGTGAAGAATCTGTGCAGCAACTGTACTCATGGGTCACAGAGTTATTCGGAAGTTCACTCGACGGATATTCGCTTTCCATAATCTCGCTCAGAAAACCAATTGAAGAGTTGATACCAAATTATTATCGAAAGGATACTTTATCGTACGATCGCACAAGGCTCGCTAAACCTGCAGCACCGCGCCCCGTACCGGTTGTACAGAATATCAGTAAACCGTTCATCCCAACCAAAGGTTTATTCGGAAAGAACATCGGTCTCTGGCATAGTCACGGATGGTACTACAATAATGATGTCGACCGCTGGGAATGGCAGCGGCCGCGCCTCTTTACCATGGTGGAAGATTTGCTGCCAATGTCATTTACACTTCCTTGCCTCATCCCCATGCTGGAGAATGCGGGTGCCAACGTCTTTGTGCCGAGAGAGCGCGATACTCAAATCCATGAGGTGATTGTCGATAACGATTCACAGGAACCGTTCAGATCGCGGATGACGGGGCAATGGATTATTGGAAGTGAAAAAGCATTTAGGGTTGGCAATCCTCCGTACGGCCCCGGCCTTAATCCCTTCACGCAAGGAACAGACCTTCGCACATCGTCAGAGAAAGACGGCTTGTCAACAATTGAATGGATCCCGGCTATCCCCGAAACCGGTTTCTATGCTGTGTATCTTTCCTATGTCGCCTCTGAATCAAGCTGCACTGACGCACATTATGCAGTTCATCATCTTGGCGGAGTCACAGAGTTTAGAGTGAATCAGCAGATCGGCGGAAACACCTGGCAATACCTTGGCCAGTTCAAATTTGAGCAGGGAACACACAGCCAGAACGGAAAGGTTGTTTTATCGAATCGCAGTGAAACTCCAGGCAAGAGCATTTCGGCCGATGCTGTCCGTTTTGGCGGAGGGATGGGTGTTATCGCGCGGAATGGCTCAACCAGCGGGCGGCCAAAATTTGTCGAAGGAAGCCGCTACTATCTTCAATATGCCGGCATGCCCGATTCGCTGGTGTTTAATTTCAGCAATGAGAGAAATGATTATCGGGATGATTATCAAAGCCGGGCTGAGTACCTGAATTACCTTACCGGTGCACCCTCCGGCCCAAATAAAAATCGGGCAATGAAAGGATTAGGAATTCCAATCGATCTCTCACTCGCATTTCACACCGATGCAGGAATCACCAATAACGATACGACGATCGGCACGCTGACGATCTATACCGTCGAATCGACAGATAACGCTCTTGCATTTCCCGACAGCGTTTCGCGATATGCCAATCGCGACCTCGCCGATCTCGTGCAGACTCAAATCGTCAGCGATCTCCGGGCAAAGTACGATCCCGCCTGGTCGAGGCGGCAGTTACGGAACGCCGATTACAGTGAATCACGCAGGCCAAATATTCCTTCCGTGCTTGTGGAGCTCCTTTCGCATCAGAATTTTCTTGATATGAAGTTCGTGCTTGATCCGCGCTTTCGCTTCGATGTCTCACGGGCAATGTACAAAGCCATTGTAAAATTTCTTGCGACGCAGCACCGCACCTCCTATTGCATTCAGCCGTTGCCGGTTACTCATTTCAGTTCCGAGTTCAATACAAATGGCAACCTCTTGCTCCGGTGGAAACCTCAATCCGATCCACTCGAACCAACGGCAAGACCAACCCGGTATATTGTCTATTCCCGGATTGACGATGGAGGGTTTGACAATGGACGATTGACCGACACCACGTTTGCTCTCATCAAGGATATTCAACCCGGACAGATCTACAGTTTCAAAGTCACCGGAGTAAACGAAGGGGGTGAAAGTTTCCCATCGGAAATTCTTGCTGCATGCAAAGGATCCTCAGGCGGATCTCCGGTACTCATCGTGAATGGATTCGATCGAATCTCCGGACCTGCAGCCGTGGACGCACCCGAATTCAAGGGATTTTTAACCGACCTCGATGCCGGTGTACCCGACAAGTATGATATCGGCACCACCGGAGTGCAGCACGACTTTATTCGAACCTCGACATTTCGAACCAACGATGGCCCTGGGCATGGAGCCAGTTACGGTGACCGTGAAGGTACGATAAGTGCCGGGAATACATTTGACTATCCTTATCTTCACGGCCTCTCACTGCGTGCAGCCGGACTTTCCTTTGTCTCGGCAAGCGATGAAGCAGTAATGGATTCTCTGGTTGATATGAAACAGTACCGTTTTGTTGATTTAATCCTTGGGAAGGAAAAAAAAACCCGTTGGCCCAAAGCCGCGGCAGACACCTTGCGGGGAATCCAATTCGAAGCCTTTCCGCCGAAATTGCAGTCGACGATCAAGGCATACTGCTTATCCGGCGGGAATCTGTTCGTCTCCGGCGCATACATCGGAAGCGATCTTTTTTCTGCTCCCCCACCCGACAGCACGGGCATTCGCTTTGGGAGGGAGACTTTGAAGTTCAACTGGCTGACAGATCATGCTGCCAAAACGGGAGCTGTCTATTCTACGGAGCCGGCGTTTCTGCCAAAGGGATTTATACTTGAATTCACCACCGAATTGAATGAGCGTATGGTTCGGATAGAGTCGCCTGATGCATTGGTTCCAGTGCAGGGTGCCCGGCAGCTTCTTCGCTATGCCGAAAACCAATTCGGAGCCGGTGTTGGTTTTAAGAAAGAGTACGGTGTTGTTGCGCTTGGATTTCCCTTTGAGACGATTACCCTGCAATCCAAACGCGATGCCTTGATGAAGGCAGTCATCTCCTATCTGAACATCGCACGGTAATCGTATCGGTTTGTACTTATCTCTGATTTTGAATTTATTTTCATTGAAAAGCTTATAAAGAAAGTGGAAGGATCAATTCGAAATCAATATTTGCGCCCATGGCTTTCATTTGAGGGCTGAAATAGGCAAGAGCCAGTGCAGTGAGCCCCCCGATCATGAGATAGCGGGGGATGCTTACCACGATGACACTGAATCCGTTCATGATCGCTGCTTCTCTGGGATTCTTTGCGGCAAAAATTCGCTGCAAGCTTTGTGTAGCCACGGGTCCAGCCGCGCTCACAAACAATCCTTTGAATAAGGCCATTGTAATAAAGATGGTGAACAACGAATAACCGTCACCGGCAATTTTTGTGTTCACCGAGTCCATGATGCCAGACCAATCCAGATTCAATTTCCATCCAAACCAGATACTTCCCCAGCCGGCTGGGGTTGCCGCTGCGATCATCTCCGGGGAGACATTACTCATTGCGATGACAACAATCACGATGGCGGAGATGGTCATCAGGATGTACTGCAGAATATCTGTGAGGACGACACCGAACATACCGCCATGGACAACATAGATACCGGTCATAAGAGTGATGATGGTTGCATAGACATGAGGCGACCAATCCCACGGCATGAAGATGTTGGCAAACTTCCCGATACCCACAAAACCGTAGCTGAGGAAACCGATGATGGAGATGATCGAGAAGATGACGACAACAAGATGTGCCAGTTTTCCTCCAGTTGTTTCCTGGTCAAACCTCGTTGTAATCCACTCGGCGCCGGTCATGGCATTCGATCGGCGCAGCCAGATTGCGATGTACACCATCATGAAAATTTGATTGAAGAGCGGCCAGATCCATCCCGACTTGTCCAAATTAGTATGACAAGGGGTGTTGTCTTGAAAATCTCGCTGAATTAGCGAGTTATTGCCAATTGTTTTAGGATCTCTTGAATTTCATTGCTGTCGGAAGAGCGAAGAACAAATTCCTCCCCGGTCAAAC
>JAZDJN010000090.1:0-6668 GCA_043803945.1 bacterium
ATCGAATAAGAATATTCGTGGTGGTCTCCACAGAACAGGACCACAGACAACGAAAGCAAGTTTAGGTCGGAAGGCAAGAGCAACGAGATGCATCGCACTCCAGAAGGAGGAGGCTCTGAAGTCTCGAGGGGAGTACTCTGACCCAGAGCGACAGGAGCTAAATATTGAATTGATTCTATTTTCAAAGAACAAGAGACAATAAATATAAAAGAGATAGAAAAATATTTTCACTTTTCTCTTGACATTGAGGAAGCAGTTCAGGCTAAACGCCGCCCCGCTGCGAGCTATGAACATTCTAATTCTGCGAAGCAGCGGGGTGGAGCGAGCACTTTTTTACCCCGACGTAGTCGGGGACATTTAGCCAAACTCTGAACTTCCTTCGCCTATCGAGTGTGCGAGCGCCCCGCGAAGCGGGGTAAACCGGTTTGCCGTTTGTTAGCTGCCGTTTGGCGGTTGAGAAGTACAAACTCTTTTAGAAAGAAGTAATAAAGGAACGTATCTGACGGTGAAACTCGACACACCGAACCAGCTGATCTTCTACATAAGCTCGTTCAAAAGTTGTCAAGGCAACATAATCACCTTCCTGACGGTCTTCGAAAAGTCGATCATAGAACTTTGACCATTCAAGACTAAGCAATCCAGACTTGATAAATTCGCGATGAAAAGCAGTGCGAACGCCTGTATGTTTCTTGAAGCGTGCACCGCGTTCGAGAAGAACTGCACTTACCGCATAGAATGCAGCATAGTAAATTCGATTCATCGAAAAACTGAATTTGTTAGCTTGGAGTTCTTGCTGAGCGGAGTCAAGACTGTCTACAGCCTTGGTCCACCAATAACGTATAATTTCCGTGCGTTTCTCGTCAGGATTCACAGCGACACTCCTTCATCAAGAATTTCCTCGTGAATCGGTAGGATAGAGAACAGTCCTGTTTGCCAAGCTGCCTGATCAACGACAAGCGTACTGAGAGCTGTTTCAAACTGCAAATTAATCTCACAGACAATATCAGTAATCTGATGACGAACTGTTCGATCCAGAGGTATCTTTGTTACTAGGAGCAAGTCGAGATCGGATTCATCGTCTGCCTCACCGCGAGCGACAGAGCCGAAAAGAGTGATTTCGACTATCTCGAAAGTGTTCTTAAGCCGCCTCTTGAGTTCTGCCAAGGCTTGATGCTGGTTCGGTGTCAAAGTGATTTGGTCGAGCGTCTTCATAGGTACCTTTTGATAATATCAATTCACTTGAATATATGAAAATCTACGCCAAATGGCAGCTAACGTTTCGCCAAACAACGCAGCGCTTTTGCGAGCTACCAAATGACAGATTTTCTCGCGAGCAAAAGCATTGAGCGACCACTATAATCAATTTCTGTCATAAGGGAGCGACGTTGTTTGGCGTGTTATGTGAAGTGGGCAAACCCTCTTGTCGACCGTTCAGCGTGGTCCGAAGTGCTCGCCCCATTGCGCTGCCAATTCTCTCCCTCGTGCCATGAGTGCTGCGTACCTTTTCCCGTTGATCGGACGGTAGCTCCGTGCTGCTTCCGCGGCAGACTGTACCTCCTTGACAGTTTTGCAGCCGATAACGGCGGTGGAGACACCTGTAACGCCAAGAGCGTAATGAATGGCAGGTTGATAGTCATTACCAGTCAGCAGTGCACGTTGGCTTCGTGTGCTATAATCCCAGGAAACGGCGCCGCCAAGAACCTTCATGGCCACAATACCCACATTATGTTTTGCGGCAATCGGCAATACCTGCTCTTCAAAATTGTAGGTGTGCCGGTCGACGAAATTGACAACCGGCATTACAATGTCGAACTCACCGCTCTCAAGTGCTTGTACAAAGGCGCTTGTTCCCATGTGTCCACTTATTCCGATGTAACGCACAAGCCCTTGCTTTTGTGCTTTCTTCAGCCCGGCAAGTGCGCCGTCGGGCCGGAACAGGCGTTCGAAATCAAACATCCCAATGTTGTTTAGGAGAATGGCGTCCACGTCACTCACTTTTAGACGGCGAAGGCTTTCCTGAACCGACGCCATTACGGCAGACTCTGATTGTTCCCAAGTCTTAGTCGCAATGAAGATATCTTGGCGACGCCTCAAAAGCAGGGGTGCAAGGTTTGGTTCAGCATCTCCATAGTCAGGTTGGACATCGAGGTAGACAACACCGCCCCAAAGATCAAGTGCAGCAGTTACGACCTTCTCCACCGCGGCAGGCGAATAGTTTGCGATTCCTAAGGGACCGAGCCCTAATCCGAGGATTGAGATCTTCGCACCTGTTCGCCCGAGAGTACGTTGCGGGAGTGCTGATGTTCCTGAAACCGGCCTGTAGCCTACTGTCGTGCCAACCGTAATTGCTCCTGCTACGTGAGCCATTCGTTCTAGAAATTTACGACGCGTCCATCGATTACTCATGAGTTATCCTCCTATCGTAAGGCATACACACTACCATCGGCGCTGCCGCAAAACAGAATCCCTTCTACAACTGCTGGCGATGAGAACACCCAAGCTCCAGTCTTGAACTTCCAGATCACAATGCCCGTTCTGTTGTCCAGCGTATACAGAAAAGAATCCTTGCTGCCGATGGAGACCGTGTTGCCAACGATTGCGGGTGAAGAATTGACACCCCAGTCTAACGTCCGGAATTTCCATTTCTGCCATCCGCTCGATACATCAATTGCATAAACGGTACTGTCAAGACTACCAACATAAACAGTCCCATCGGCGATTGCTGGAGATGAAAAGACAATCGCCCTTGTCTCGAATTTCCACATCTCCTTGCCCGACCTGGCGTCGAGGGCATACAGATGCATGTCTTCACTCCCTATGCCGAGAACGTTTCCCTCGATGGCTGGCGAGGAATAAATTGCGCCGTTGGTTCTGAAACGCCAGCGTTCGCTCCCGGTCTCTGCATCAAGGGCATAGACGTTGCCGTCAATGCTTCCGAAAAAGATGACTGACCCCGAAAGGGCAGGTGACGAGAAAACTCCAGCGCCAGACTTGAACCGCCATCGCATGCGGCCAGTCATGAGGTCTAGTGCATACAAGCATGAATCCATGCTTCCTATGTAAAGATTGCCTTGGGCGGCGATAGGTGAGCTATTGATTTCATTGCCGGTATTGAATCTCCAGATCAGAGAGCCGGTTGCCACATCAAGAGCATAGACTGCGCCGTCCCTGCTTCCGAAATAAACAATGTGTTTGTATACGCACGCAGATGAAATGACAAAGCCTTCCGTTCTGAATTTCCATAGGAGCGTCCCGGTGCGTGCATCAATACAATAGAAGCAACTATCCATACTCCCAAAGAAGACAGCATTCTCGGAGACTATCGGGCTTGCCTCCACAGGACCTTGCGTAACGAATTTCCAAACTAGCGTGGGTTCGTGATGAATCGGCTGAGAAAGATAGACTCCTGTTCGTTGAACATTTTCTCTGAATAACTTCTGCGCAGAATCATTCCGCTGGCAGCTGGAACTCCAGAGCAGGGCGATAGCTATCATTAGACGCCGCATGTCATTGTTAAGAATTAAAGACTTGTTTCTGGGTTTTCCCATTTCACATAACGTTTGAGTGCTTGCGCCGTTGAGTGCCGCCACTATGAAAACTCAATTTGTGTGGCGGCACGAAATGGAGCGAGCACAATTGACATACCTTCAATAAGATTCCTATTCGACATAACCAAACGAGCGAGCGTCGCAAGCACGATTGTTATACGCTGCGCAGCGAACATACTATTTAAAAAGGGGAAAAGAATGAAAGACATCTTATAAACCTTTAATATTCATTTTTAAAGCTTGATCATAGAGGGTTTTCCCAGCTTGGACATAGCGGTCGATAGATACATCATAAGCAGTCTTGAGTTTCTTAAATTCACTCCATGTTAGCTTTAAGTTACCTTCACTCGCTAGGTAAGCCACACGTTGTCTATCTACTAGACAATTTACTGTAACAAGTAATGCACCAATATAATTTTCCAAGTTATCAAGAAAAATATGATGCTCTTTCGAGAGCATTTCACGATTCTTATCACGAAAAATACGAACATCATTAGCAAAATCTGAAAAGATAGGAACTAAGGAAGATGCTTCCTTAAACAATTGATAAAAATTTACGTGAGTAGCAAGGCTTTGAAAAGTCCCTGACTGACTCATAATATGACCATCTACTTGAAAATAACGGTTGAGTAAATCAGTACCTTTTTCGGCTAGCTCGATTAAACAGGGAGTAATTAGGTCTTTCATTGAATCAGGCTCGGTTGTTGTGTCACTATTTCTTTCCATGGAAGCTAACTTAATGAGGAGAGATTCATCGCGAAATGCAAGGACTATCTTCGAGGAATTCAATGTCATCAAAAGCTTATGAACAATCTGTTCAGGGTGTTTTTGTGTACTTAATATCTTGATGAATTTTTCGAAATCTTCATTACTAAGCTTATTTAATCGGGGACAACCTTGAAAAACTGAGAGAGCGTGTCTGAGAGAATATTCAGTTGAACCTGATTTCCTAAACGACTCAAAATAAAGGGCTTCGAATTTATATAAGTGATATGCGATAGCAAAACCAATCCAACGGTGCCATATCAAATATATGACTAGGCTAGATAGAAGAACAGAAATAAAGTAGATAAGCCACATCATATGAAGAGCCATTTCTATTTAATGAATGAGCTGCGTGGCGTATAACGTCTGGCAAAACACCGCAGTGCCGCCACGAGCTATCAATGACAAATTTGTTATGCGAAGTGGTGGCATTGAGCGACATCTATAATCCTTATCAAATAATGGAGCGTCGGTGTTTTGCTTGTTATACGCCGGCGCCAATCGAATCAGATTTTTCTGCAAGGAAGCGGTGCAAGGTAAAATTGCATCATTCCAAATTCTGTGTTGATGTAATCGACTTCGGCTCCTTCTGCCAACTTTAGTTTGAAATGCATATTCGGTGGATGCTCTGCTCGGAGAGCGCTCTCTTTTGCCATCTGCCAGTATAATGGTTCGCTTAACTCAAACTTGGACGTCAGATTCGTGCAAAAACCTGTTGCCGCAGCAGTTCGAGATGGGAACGCAAAATTGCAGACAGGCATAGGGAAGCCAACATAATGCTGAATTCTTGTTGAGAAGAATCTGACTCCATCACAGTCAGTAGATTCGGTGACCCATTGAAGTATGAGTTGTGGAACCACGTATTCGGGCTTGAATGGAGCTTCCCTGAACTTAACTCGAATCGAGCACGCAGCGAGTAATGGCCAGCATAATCCTTGGGCAATGATGAATCGTGATTTCACGTTATCGCTGGTAGTATTCGCCTGTTCGTGATCGAGATAGCCTGCGATTTCAGCTGGGCGGTAGCCGAAATCTAAAACTCTTACAGTCACACTATCCACTGGTTTGAATCTGGCTATATGAACGGTGTGCAATGCGGGACGGTCCAATTCCTCCCAGCATACGTAGGTCGAACCACCAAAATAGAGGCACGGCAAACCCGGGATGCTATATCGTTGCGTATTGACCAAATGTCGCAACTCGAATGGAATGTGAAAGATTTGGTTTCGGGAGAGTGGATTGCTTCCAGCCACCCTCATTCTATAGAGATGCGAGATTGTGTTTGAGATATCAGGAGATGACAACAATGCCTTGACGTGTGAATCAACTGAAACCAGGGTTGACTTGAGTTTCTCGAACGCCTTAGAAGGAAAGCCGCTGAATTGAAGCTGCAAAACTTCCTGAATATCCTTGCACAGAGTTGCAGCAGTGTGGACATTAGCCTTTAGCTGAACAGAAACGTAATCTGGAGAATCTACCTTCCTCAAGGTCGCAAGGTAATTGTTGAAGATGCCTTGCAGGTATTGGTCGAATGCGATTGCGTTAGTATCTCTGGACTTTGGGAGTTCCAACTCGCCAGAATTGAAGAAGTCGATTGCATTCATTTGAAATTATCCTGATTGGCGCTGGCGTATAACGTTCCAGGCAAACCGCCGTTGCGAGGCGCCACTATGGCTGACTCCATTTCGTGGCGGCGAGCAATGGAGCGAGCACTTTACATTGAGCCAAACTTGGTTTCAACTCCGCCTATCCAGTGTGCGAGCGTCAGTTTGCCGATTGTTATGTGTTCGTGGACGCCAGCACTCAAATGCCGCATTAGATTACACTTCTTTTTTAGTATGGCAATAACATTTCCGAAGAGTAGACACGGTCGGGATACGCGAAAAAAGAAACAAGAAACGCTGGACGTGCATCCCGTTCAACCTACACGAACAGAAGTAAACACCCCATCACTTGAATAATCATCACGTATGATAATGAACGATTGGTGGTAAGTACGACAACGATACTTAGATGAATTCACGACAACTTACCTGCCGTAATATTGCACATCCTTCATAAACTTGCAAATGACTTGAAAGTACTCTCAACCATTTGCTTGCAGCACCTTGACGAATACGCCGTTGTTGACTTGGTCTTCCATTTTGCGACGCACTGCTTACAGACTTTACCACCATAGAATGAGCCATTAATGGATTCTTTTACATCCATAAAAAGTGCTGGCGGACATGACACATAACGTACAGGCAAAATGCCGTTGCAGCGCAAACTGATTTCTTTCTTAGTATTGTAGCTCACCTTCTGCGCTGCAATGGAGCGAGCACAATGCTTTAGGGAGGTTGTATAAAAGAGCGA
>JAZDJN010000091.1:0-141127 GCA_043803945.1 bacterium
TTTGAGTGATTCTAATGCCACTTTTGTCTTAAAGATGGCACTGTGTGTACGGCGGATTCTCTTCATTGCTGGATCTCCTATGGGGAAAGGTAACCATTTTTTCCACCTTAGCAAGTTGTCCAGTTTTTGGGGTACAGCTCATACTCGACTGTCGTAAACGAATCGTAGAGTGATGAATCACTCGTTCCAATCCGTATAGTCTCACCTCCATTCTGTGTCGTTCCATTGAAAAAAAGCAAAGGCCGAAATGCAAAATAATTTGAATCAATCCGATGATAATTCGGTTTCGCTGTAAGCCGCCATACGACAAGTGTTGCACCGGAATGTGTTTTCCCCTTCAAGTAGCAATGATCGACACGATTATAT
Source organism: bacterium (assembly GCA_043803945.1). Taxonomy (GTDB): domain Bacteria; phylum Bacteroidota; class Ignavibacteria; order UBA10030; family UBA10030; genus JAZDJN01. Next base: position 367 of record JAZDJN010000091.1, read on the forward strand.
GATCCGTACAAAGATACCCACTTATAATCAATCGACGATGAGGAAGGATTATAATCGATAATCGCCGAGTTTGTTAACCGGCATGAATCACTCTCAACAGCGCCACTCCTGAATTCTATGACAGCGCCAGATGGACTGTAACCATTTTTAAAGAGAAGCCCATCGATAACCAGGTGTCGGCCCGAAATCCGGAGTGTCGATGTCCCAGACAATATCACCCTTCCGTATGATTCTGCTCGCAAGAGGATCGGCAGTTCGGCTGTTCCCTTACCCTGGAACACAATAGCGGAATTCATCCATTGCCCATTCGTCATCGTTAAAGTATCGCCCGGTTTAGCCGCTGTCATCGTCGACGCGATCTGTGCAGCAGTAGAGACACGATACTCAGTCGAAGCAAGCTTGCTCAGTGGAACGAGGAGAGAAAGAAAGGCAATTCTGATCAGCAGAAACAGTTTATGGCGCAATATTAAGTACCTAGAGAGGCGATCCAATGGTAATCCGATTGTAAGGTATTATTGTGAGAGTTTTGGGTAGATTATATTCGATCGATCTGCCAGCCATTTGGTATTTGGTATCAACCGGCGAATCGATTCATATTCAGGATATCGATACTTCACCGCTGCAAGTTGGAGAACTGCGCAGAGCCGCTCAGACTCCATGCGGGTAATTTGTTGTTCCTTCCATTCAGCTTTTCTCGTCGCAGATGGAATGAGAAACTCGATTGCCTTTCGAATACAGCGGCCGTCACTGGTCTGATAATGCCAGAGGTCAATGCCGACCACTTCGCCTAACAGAGCAAGCTGGATGAGTGCCTCGAGGTTGAGCATTGAGTAGTTCCAGGATTTTGTCCTGACCAGTTCCAGCGGCTGCGATCCGTTAGGTTCGATCTGAGCCGCAATTCTCTCTTTCCCTTCTTGTACATACTCTTGCGCAATATCGCTCCGGTCCAGGAAGAGTGCAATGGTTGCCACCTGCACTGCATAGGTGGTGCCATGGTTATTTTCTGCTTCTGCCTCCTCCTTACCATTCTTGCTGTTAAGCAGCCAATCCAAATATTGTGCAAACCACTTCTCTATTCCTCTCTGATCATCTGTCGTCCAATGTCGTGAACCATTCAGGAGACCTATTGCATCGACCACATTTCGAAATCCGTAGCTATCGATAATTCCTGTACCTCTTCCCAGATTAAGGCCGCGTACGATCTGTGAATATTCAAGATGAGGATTCATCTTAGTTTTTGGTTCGAGGAACCAGGTCTTTAGGATTTGGGCTGCGTGAGACGCAAAGCGTTCTTCAAGAGTAATATAGTAGGCAAGCGAAAGTGTCGATACGGCATTGACCATCGCTCCAATACGTTCACGGTCACCCAGAGTATAGCGGTCCGGATTAATTACTCCATCGCGGCGAATATACGGAAGGCCGTCCGGTTTCGATGAATCGGGCCACCAGTACGGAGAGACACTTACATAATCGTGCTTGTCGCCGCTCGGTCCTGCCTGAGATTTTTGCATTACAGAGACAGGTTGAAATTTTAAAAGATCAACAGCTTCTGAAATTACCGCCTGAATAGACTCCTTCTCGATTTGTCTCTTTGCTTGATATGCTTGCTGAACGGATACGAGCCTATCTGCATCCATCAGGTACACTCTCGGCAGGGATGATTGAGCGATGAGATGAGAGAGAGGTAGAATCAGTGCTATGAACAGATAAGAGAAAATGATTTTTTTCATGTTCACCACACAATTTACGAGCTTATTTCTATTTCGTGAGAAGCAGCTTTTGCACATAGGTCGTTCTCTGGACATCAATACGGCATAAATACACTCCGCTGGGATAGAGACTTGCATCCCAAAGAACATTATGATACCCGGCGTTGAGATCTCTATGAAGAAGCTGCTGAATCTCCCGACCGAAGATGTCAATGATGGTCATCCTTACAACTTGTCGCTGAGGAAGATAGAACTGAATGGTCGTTTCAGGATTGAACGGATTCGGGAAGTTTTGCATCAATCGAAAATCCTGAGTCACCTCACCCTCGTGGTTACTGACTGCGATTGATGTTGGTGTCGAAATCCGGTCCGCAAGTTGCGCGAGATAGAGCGACGCAGGATGAAGGCCCGACTTATTTGAACCCTCAATAAAACCAACTGGGCCAGAGTAAGGGCCAACTCCTGTCACTGTTCCACTGCAGCCGATAGCATAATTTTGAGCAGTTGGAGGTTTCTGAATGACGATGGTTGCTGATGGCGCCGAACAATTCCACGCAACTGAATGAACCGATGCCCATCCGTGACCCGTTCCATAATCACCCCGATTATAGAGCCCCAGGACCGTTGAAGTCTTTGGATTCGGATTCTTAAATGTAATCTTGTCATAGAGAAGGCCCTGACTCCATTGACGATGTCCTTCACTTGAGGCATAGGTGAATTCACTCGTACAGTTCGTAAAGACACATCCCGAGACGGAACTTGTACCATTCGAAACAAAGTCGTGACGGCCATAGGTTGCCATGCAATTCTTAAACAGAATCAATTGCGATGCGACATAGAGGTTAAAATTATATCGCCGCTCTCCTGTAATGATGCTGATTGGTTCGAGTGCCGAACATGAGTCGATGGTAATCCGGGTAGCCGTTGAAGTCTTGAATCCCGACTGGCCAAAATGCAGCGCAGTACATTTCAAAATCCATGAGTCTTCAATCTGGATAAAGCGAATGGCATCCCACGCATGGTTCCGTTCGTCGCCATTCGAATCGGTCGTCACACCTTTCGCGTTAATGTCAATGCGAAATCGCTCGAGTCCGATATTCGTCTTCAAACCGGAGCGGGAATATTTGTAGATATACGACTGCGAAAGCGTTCTGATGAATGTCGTAAAGAGCGGTGCATCGATAGTGATGGTGTTGCCATTTTTCGCAACGATGTACCTGTTATAGAGAATAGGCAATTGATCGATTGTCCAACCCGCATCGCTTCCCGTCTCGCCAAATTTCACCACCTCCAGCCAGGATATGCTGCAAGGGTGATAGAGAATAATGTTATCCCCTTCTTTATAAGGAGATGCATCAACTACGGTAAATGAGCGTGCACCGACCAAAATCGTATCTGACGTAATATCGGTCTGTGTGAGCCTCACCTTATCGGACCATTTTGTATCGCTGCCGCCTCCCGCAATAAGCACGGTGGTCTGCAGAAGTGAATCCCCCGTCGCAAGCAGAATTGTATTACGCGTGGTGTCACTCCCATCCCCTGCACCGCGAACAACGACACCAGATGCGTTGATGCGCAACGTACCGCTGACCCGATAAATCCCGGCATTCAGAAATAATGCACCTCGAAGACCGAATGCATCAAGAGGCCTTGCACCCACAATATCAATGGCAGTTTGTATATGAGAAGTATTATCACCCAGAAGGGGCGAGATAGTGTGGACGACAGGAACCGAAGGTATCGATGTGCTGCTATTCTTGTATCCGGCATAGCTGAAATCAGGGATGCGGTTGCCTTCGGCATCGGAGAGATATTCAAGCTTGCCGGAAGGTGTATACTTCATAATACTCGATTGAAATGTTTGTGCGATCCCCCCGGCAGCGTGGAACAAGATCAGAGTGAAAAGAGCTATGCACCTCGACGATATGTGATCACTCGCAGACATCAACACGCTCTCACTTCGCACTCAGTCTTACAATTCCTGGTTATAACGGCTTCTTGGATTCGTTGACAATATATTATCGCTTTGTTATTACTCAGCCACAGAGGCCCAGAGGACACAGAGAAAAGAAAAATTTTAGGTGTCTAAATGTGTGAGTCTAAATACTTTAAGAAAAACCTCTGTGATCTCAGTGTCTCTGTGGCAATTTTTTGAATACGCTGAGCTGCTACTTCGTTTTTCAATACGTTCGCGCAATGAAGAAAAGGGGCTATTGTATTGCTATAGCCCCTCTCCTCCGTATTACAATTATGTCAGTTCTTATTTGATGACTAGCATTTTGCGAGTCATCATGAAATCACCGGCTTGAATCTGATAATAGTACATCCCGCTCGCCGCTCCGGAAGCATTCCACACTGCACTATACGTACCACTCTGCAGTGAAGAATTCACCAGTGTCGTGAACTCCCGTCCCAATGCATCAAAAATCTTCAATGTGACATGCGCAGTTGAAGGGAGGCTGAACCGGACGGTTGTCGATGGATTGAATGGATTGGGATAGTTCTGATGTAGTGAGAAATTCGCAGGTAAAATCGATACTTGCTCAACAGTCGTTGTTGTGTAAACGAGCGAATTTGTTGTTGTCCCGGTTGCGCGTGCAAGGGCAATATTGATGCTAGCGCCGCTATTTATAGTGATCGGAGTAGCCACCGAATCGGCGTTGAATCGCGCGGGTGGTCGAGTCGTGTCAGGTGTTGCCTGGGGGACACCTACCCACGTCGCCCGGTTGTCAGTCGAATAAGCGATCCGAAGGTCCGTGTTCCCGACACCAACTCCGTCATCAATTCCATAGGTTGGCCTGAACCTGTCAAAACTCATGTTTGCCGCACCGCCGATAGCATTGCTGTAGCTTAACTGGTAGTAGCGTACGGCCGAAACTTTATCAATTGCTCCGCTCAATACACTTGTTCCTGTGTTCGCGTTCCCCCTTATGCATTTCACAATGGCCAGATGCCCCGTCGCAGAACCAGCTGTTGTCGACCGAAGGTTGAGAGGCTTGTACCCATCTGCATCGCCAACAAGAAAATCCTTTGAAGATCCACCCGAGGAAGACATGCCGCGGCCAAAATTCCCTGTCACATAGCTGGTTGTTGATCCGCCTATTACCTGGGCCGCAGTCGTACCTTGATAAACAAGTTTGAAATTCCCTGTTTCAACGATGCCATTCTGAAAGTTCATTCCGCTGTTCGCCGTTGCTAATCCAGAGGAGGATCCTCCGGCTGTAATGATATCGCTTGCCAATACTACCTTGCCAGGTAGCGTTTTATTGATTGTGATATAATTGAATTCTCCATTCGACGAACTCGCATATGGGCAGGTCAGGGTGGAGATCTTTGATCCAGACAAGATGAGGTTCAAGACGGCCAAGTTGCCACCGGATGAGCCTGTCCTGAAATCGAGTGTTCCACCATCATTTGTCAGACTACCTCCAAGATTGAGTCTGTGCGCAACCCCTGTGGCGCCTGATAGCGAGATGGTTTGGACCTTAAAAGCACCGCCTGTTTTGATAAGGATGTTACCGCTTATCACCATGTCTACAGTATCGGTTTTCGAGGTCAGCAGTACACCGGATGCTCCTTCTCCAATTGTCAAATTAGTACACACAATGTTTTTCCCATCAAGTAGAACCGTATCGCCATCAGCGATTGTCACGTTGTCGGTTGCGGTTGGAACAGTACCTCCTACCCAGGTTGCTGTTGCGCTCCATGTACCTTTCACACCGGCCGATTTAATATCAGCGGCAAAGGTACTGCTCACTGCAATAGTCAAGATTGCCAGGATCGCAAGATAAATCATGGTTCTGTGTGTCATATCCACCTCTTTGTAGTTAGTGAAAAATGAATTGTGGTTAATTAATAGTAAGAAAATTTCTGAATTTCTTCTTGCCGAACTCTGTGACCAGCCCAGTCCCCAGACTCTACATCGCTCCTGCCGTGAACACCATCGCAATCAATCCTGATGGGCAGACTGCCGCAATTCAATCCGCTTAATCTCCCCGCTGAAGAAATGTATCGCGAGAACACCAATCGGCACAAGCGATGCTCCCATCAGAAACACCGGGACATAACTCTCGGCGCTTAATACGGGGATTAACCAAGTACTAAAAACCAGAACACCACAGACAGCCGACATCCCTCCCAATCCGGCGAGCGAGCCGACCGACTTCCCTGAAAAATAATCGCTTGGTAATGTCAGAATATTATTCATCGTTACCTGATAGCCAAACAGAACAATGGCCATTACTATCACAGCAAGGAGAGGAGAACTTGAAAAGGCAATCATGATGAAACCAGGAAACATGATCATCCCACCAATGACGATGGCCCACTTCCGAGCTTTATTCACCGTCCATCCTTGCCGAATTTTGTGTCCAGACCACCAACCTCCAACAATACTCCCAATAGCTGCTCCAAAATAAGGCACCCATGCAAAATATCCAATTTCTTTTACATCAAATTTGAATTGATCGTGAAGATAAATCGGCAGCCAGTTCACAAACAACCACCAAACGGGATCCAGAAAGAATCGTCCGACAATGACCGACCAGCTTTTTTTGTAGGTAAGTATTTCTCCCCATGTTGGGACGCGCGTCTCCTCTTGCACCGGTGCACCTAACTTTTGTCCAGTGATGATATACTGGCGCTCCTCTTCTGTAATCCATGGATGCTGACCCGGTTCAGCTCGATGGAGGTACAGCCAGGGAATAATCCAGAGAAATCCCAACGCACCGATCACCACAAATGTCGCTTTCCATCCGAAGAGCCCATAGAGGATGGCAATGAGCGGAGCAGAGATCACAGCACCAAGCGACGCTCCGGCATTGAAGATACCGTTTGCCAGCGCGCGTTCGCTGACAGGGAACCACTCGGCTGATGCCTTTGCTCCGCCAGGCCAGTTTCCTGCCTCGCTTAATCCCAGCATTCCACGAAAGAATGAGAAGCTCAGGATTCCACGTGCAACTCCATGAAACGCACACGAGAGTGACCAGACAACAACGGAAAGAACAAAACCCATCCGCGTCCCTATCCAGTCGAACAATTTCCCGGAGATTGCCTGGCCAACTGCGTACGCAATCATAAACGCCGAGACAATGGTTGCATATTGTTCTCTCGACAGATCCAATTCCTTCGAAATATCAGGCCACATCACAGCAAGAGACGTACGATCGATATAGTTAATTACTGTAACGACAGCAATTAACCCCATTATCCACCAACGGAGACCATTAACTTTCTTCATCGCATTTTTTCCGTGTAATTGCCACTAAGTCTCTAAGACACTAAGAGAAGAACTTTAAGCACTAACTATTGTGTGAGTTTTATTCTGATAAATCAACAAGTAGCATTGCCTCTTACGCGACTATACTCATTCAAAATAGTATTTATTGAGTCTTGGTGTCTTTGTGGTTGACTAGTTTTTTATCCGTCACATTTTCTGAACCAGGAAATCTTCCCTTGCGGGCGTAAATGTGTCCACTAGTACTCCATCTTCAAGCGCAACCACACCATGGAACACCTGTGATGGAATAAGGAAGCAATCCCCCTGGCGAAGAACTTGCTTCTTGCCATCGATTTCTACTTCAAAAGATCCCTGATTTACATAGGTGACCTGAGTGTGATGATGGCTATGAACCGGGCCGATAGAACCAATTTTAAATTCCACAATAGTCATCATCATCGTATCGTTATATCCAAGGATTTTTCTTTTCACACCATCTCCGACAACTTCCCAAGGAATGGCAGCAGCATCGAGAAACAGACCTGTTGGTTTGATCATGAATTACCTTTCCATTAATACCAGCTTTGCATTTCCTCTCCAGGAATAAATCTGACCGTTAATATTGAGTGCGTGCTCCGCCGAATCCGAAGCTTGAGTATTCGTTATTAAGAGAATCCACTGCCTGCCGGAGATGCCGCGCACTTCTACGGCGCTGCCTTCCTCTGTTGATCCTAAGACCACCACGGAAGCAATGGAGGGTCTGGCGTTCATCGAAAACTCATTCGTACCATCCCATTGTCCATGTGGTTCAATCACCGATGCAAACACATGCGAGGTTGCCTGCTGCCGGAGTATGAACGCCGGCTCATGGCGGAGGTTAAAATCCGGATCACCGGCACCAATGCGGACAAAGAAGATCTGTGTCGACGTATCGGCTGCAGACGTGATGGTATAATACCGTTCCCCGGAAATCCAGGTGACTTGAACAGAATTCGCAGCTTTCCCTTCCGCTTCCTTCCAGAGATGCTGATATCCGGACGATGTTCCGAGTGCGGACATTTGTTTCGTAGAAGGAATGTATTTGACATTTGTTGAGATCAGGTGTCCTTGATAGTAAAAGGGAAGATCATAGGTGTGGAGCTTTTCCGAACGTACCCGGAATACATCAATGACAATCGGATTGGAAAGGCTGTCATCCTTTACCAGCGCGGTGGTGCGTTGTATCTCGACGCCAGGATAGGCAGTCGCCACTCGTGCGCTCATCACCTGGAACGCGGGATCGGCAATTGAGAAAAAATGCCTGTCGGCATGATTTTTCTCAGAGAGAGAGATCTTCCCCTGATAGTGCGATTGCTGATCCACTGTGACAGTATTGTGAGCAATGGTCTGCATTGCAAACGATTTCGTTTCGGGTAAATAGCGGCCGCCATATTTTGGCTCAACGTTGACGAAGCGAACGAAACCATAATCCTGAAGAATTTCACGCCCCTGATCATAATAGAGAAGAGCCAGTTTATCGTAATGCCCATGGGAAAGTCCATGACCCGTGTATTTCATAATGACCAGAGACTGATCGAAGTTTGGACCGGACCGGAGGGCACCGATGCCCCCCTCGTCTCCATTGGCACCATCGGTGTATTCCACACTTTTGTACGGAAATGGTGGAATTGTTTTTTTCTGCACCAACGCCTGAGCAACGGCTACACCCGCTGCATTGAGTAAAACACTATTCTGCTTTTGTGCAATGGAGAGCAACGACCGGTCTCTTCCATAGACCATGAAAGAAACATCCAACGCGTGAACGATTTCGGGAGAAAGATAATTTTTATCCTTCATCGCATCGTTAATCGGGATAAATTCTCCATTGGTGTAGGTCAATTGCAGTGCAGAATAGAATGCCTTTTTGAGAATCTGTTGCCGGAATTCAAAAATTTTCAGATCCGGCGTGTTCTTATCGATCACAGTGGCAAATGTAAAGAACGGCAGGAGTGCATAGCGGGCATAATATAATCCCTCCGTATAAAATCCATCCGGAGAGAACAGTGCTTGCAACTGCCGCACATAACCACCGCTCGTATCTTTCCTGGAACCGTAAAGGGCTTTGTCGATTAAATCGTCATCGTGCAAAACGAAGCCTGCCATTCCGACCGCCGTGCAGGTCCAGGTTCCATGATTGTGAATCCGATCCAGTTCCTTCACATGATCCTCGGAAAGAAACTTTGCCATGGGCCGGATGAGTTTTCCCTCTATGCGCTGCCGGTCTTCCTCAGAAAGAAAATCGTAGATACAATCATACGCTTGCGTTGCGTGCACAAGCCAGACTGATTCATTCAGCGTTTGCCAGAAGAGTCTCCCTGACGACTCGCCTCCTGCGGCGGGATGCTTTCCAAGCGTGGGATAGATCTCGGCGTACTTCAACAACATCTCCCGGACGAACCGGGCATACCGTTTCTCGCCGATGACGCAGTACAGAATGCCCGCTTGATGCATCTCAAGGTAATTCTGTTTATGCCGCTCATGAGTGTATCCACCTGCATCTATTGGAAGAGGGATATCCATTCTTTGCCGGAGTGCGCGATCGACAAATACTTTTGCTTCATTCCATGATTTGTCAAAGAGAGGATACTTCCCCAGCGCTTGCTTCATTGCGTTCGCCTCAACCCTATTCAAGAACAGATGGGGGTGCGACTGTCCCGAGCCCTTAAAGAATCCGAGGATAGAAAACAGACAGATGATGAACACTTTACCGATCCGGAAACGCATTATGCCTCTTGTCGATTAACTAAAGAAAATTCCGCCATTGATTTCGACCGATTCACCGTTGATGAATGAAGATTCGTCAGAGGCAAGAAATGTTACAAGGTTTGCCACTTCGCCGGCCTCTCCTTCTCGTCCGAGCGGTGTCATACCTGCTACACGCTGGCGGACTTCAGGTTTCGTAAAGGTATTATGGAATGTGGTATTGATCATACCAGGTGAAACGGCATTGACTCGAATTTTTCTGGGGCCAAGTTCCTTCGCCAAACCACGGGTAAACGTTAAAACACCTCCCTTTGCAGCGGCATACGCGATCGCACCGGACCCTCCGCCGTCTCGTGCCGCCTGAGAAGTGAAATTCACAATTGCCCCGCCGTCTGCCATAAACGGAAGGACCGCTTTCGTGACCAGGAACGTACTCTTCAAGTTCAAGCCCAGGACAAAATCCCAGAAGGCCTCATCCATCTCCTCCATTTTCTTCCGTGCCACAAGGCCTCCGGCAATATTGATGAGCAGATGAATCTGTCCTCCCAATGCTTCGCGGGTTTGTGTGACCAATCGTTCAATCTCGTTCTGCTTTGTCACATCAGCTTGAAGTGCGATAGCCGCTCCCCCATCTGCTTTTATCAGCCTTACTGTTTCCTCGGCATCCAATGGATTATCAAAGAAATTTACTGCAACCTTGGCACCATGCTTTGCCAGTGACAGAGAGACAGCCCTGCCAATATCCCGTGCACCTCCGGTAACCAGTGCAACTTTTCCCGTAAGATCAACCATAGATGCTCCTATTCGTTTTTAAAATGGAATTGACTTTCCTAAAATTAGCGGAAGGATTTTCTCCTTACCCGATTGAGTGCGAAACGTACATTGAGCGATTTCTCCTTTTAGGAGAGTGAGTGACTCAAGTTCCCCATTGACAAGCGAGAATTCCATCGATGCCGGCCGTTGACATGTAACGAAGATTCCATTGTAACGCAGCTCAGTCATTTCACCGCACACCAGCGTCACCAGAGTATCTCCAACAGACTGGCTAATAACCATTTTCCCAACGAGTTGAATTTGGCCGGCACGAATTTCTTTCCCCTTCCCTTCCAAAATCTGCCAACGCCTTTCTCCTAAAGTGATTTCGATTTCGGAATACTCTCCTTCCCTTTTCGTTATCGATGGGATAATGTGATCGTTTGTTCGGCCCGGATACAGCAGGGTGGAAAAGCTATACCCTTGTTGAGGGGCAGATTCAAATTGAATACTCTGGGTTGAGGCAACGGACTGTTTGGTTAGTCTCAACGCCTGATGATCTGCCTGTAAAATCCTCAGTTGAACATTACCCTTTTTCTGGATTGCCTCTCCCTTTTTCTCATTCGTATCGTACACTCCCTGCCAGATCTGTTTATAGCGGTGTGTTGCGGTTGAAGAAAAGTTATCGACCACAACCCAGCAAATCGGTTTAAGGAAATAGACAGATCGGGTGTAGTGCACGCCATGATCTTCATATGCATTGTGACTTGCTTTTAAATAATCGAATGAAGAACCGCTGAGCCATTGATGAACCTGAGGGATAGGAAGTGTCTTCCACCGTCCGAAGCCGGTTCGGGCTTTGTTATCGATCCAATCCCGCCCCTGCAGAAGATCGTCGACAAGAGCTACATTTTTTACAAGTGAATTTTTTAAGATTTTATAGGATGAATCGCTGTAGCGGACATGATAATTCGGCAATAATTCGATCCCGAATCCATAGGCAATCAGGCCGAGAATTCCGCCATGAGTATGGTCGGGTTTGTCCTTCGCCAATCCCGCATCGATAATCGCGTAGAGGTCATCCTTTTGCCATCCTGATCGCATCACGAAATACCGTGTCTGCGGCAATTCGAGCGAACCGACCTTCGGAATCGAACGCCCGAGTTTCTCAAATTCATCAATCGAATTCTTCTCAAAGAACCAAAAGAGGCTTGAAGGCATTTGCACTGCGCTGAAGTATTTGTATTCAGTATTTCGAAAAAGCGCAGCACCAATACTGAAGTACTCCTCTTCGGTGGGTTCGGAAAGTTCGGCAATTTCGTTGCTTGTTGATTGGGTCCTGGATTGAGCATCCTGGAGAACCGGCATCTGTCTGTTGGGCATTGCTACGGCGAGCATCGCATCGAACATTTTTTGAAAACGCTCTTCAAACAATTGCGGGAGCTGGACTGTATTCAATTTCGAGAGTTGGTAAATCCGGAAGTAATTCATCACATCAAGTTTGAAATAATGCGAGGCACGTTCAACCTGAAAACCGTCGGGAGGGATTTCCTTCTCCACATGCTCCAGAATAGTCTTGAGTGCCTTTCGGTTCCACTCTCGCATGACAGGGAACTCAGGATAGAGGAGCGACACTTCATAAAGTGCGACAAGTCCGACAAGCTGGTGATTCCCCCAGTTGAACTTTTCTGAAACATCCATGAGGCGTGCGCCATGGAGCAGAAATACTTTGAGCATCAGCAGATGATCGTCTGCTGTATATTTATCGGATGCGAGGAGAAGGTGGTGAACAACAAGCCAATTCCTCAGGCGATGCCCTCCGTAAAACCGCTCAAAAACATCGTTTGCTCCGGCTTCTGCATTCCCCGATTCATAATCCGCGACGAAATCCTGTATATGAGCTCTCAGATACTGGAGGTATCTAGCATCATCCCGCTGCAGATAATAGGTTAACGCAATATTCTCAGCCTGCCATTGCCGGGCAAGAAACCGGACCGTATTGGGCGTATGTGCTCTTCCGAGCAGATCTTTACCGGGTAATTTCCAATCGACATCGCTGCCGTAGGTCCGTATATACTCATCTGCCTGACGCTTGATCTTCTTCAACTCAACCGGATATCGCTGTTGGAACTCACTAAAACGTTCTGGGATATCCGAGATCTGGAAGAAATATCTGGGAGCGGTCCGAGTACGGAAATAATTTGTCAGGAGGCGAATCGCGGCCGCAGTATCCCGTAATCCAACCGCCTTCTCCAATTCGGCGAGAAGCGGAAAGTTTGGATCAAGTTGAGCGAAGAGTTCACTTGTGGAGAGAAATCGATTACGCGGAACTTGATCGCTTCCTTTTTGCTGGCTAGCGAGGGAATTGCCAAGGAAGAATGTACCAAGAACGATCCACACGACGAACGAACCGTTGCACATGCTTTGGGAGTAATTGTTGTTCAGGAAACGAAGTCTCATACTGATAAATGAATGAATGATACTCTACTTTTTACAACCGTAGGTTTTGATGATATGTTCTTCTGCAATTTTCAAATGATTCTGCATCATGCGAAACGCTTCCTTCTCATCGCGTTTGAGAATCGCCTTGAGAACCTTGGTATGCCATTCAATCGCCGATTGATGGGCATTTTTTATCACCGAATAGACGTCCGTTTTAATTTTCGGCATCAACCGGTGAATTGGGTCGAGCAGGAGCGGGATAATTGGATTTTCAGACGCTCGGGCAATATCCAGATGGAATGTCATATCAAGCCGTGAGAGTTCACCATGATCGCCCTTAAATGCTGTAAGTTCAGCGAGGTCATGCGAAAGCTTCTCGATGTCTTCTGCTGTATGATGTTTTGCCGCGGCAGCGGCTATGGGCGGTTCGATTAACTGGCGTGCATGGATGACATCCAGGACATAGTTGCGATCATACGTGAGATGAAGGTAGAGATGCATGGGATTGGTGACCGTTTCTGCCGAGGGATTTTTCACAAAGACTCCCTTGCCTTTGACGATGGTTACCAAACCACGACCGCTCAGCATGCGCAATGCTTCTCGGATGGCCGTTCTGCTGACTCCGAATTGAGAACAGAGTTCTTGTTCGGAAGGAAGCTTCGAACCGGGAGAGATCGTTTTCGAGAGAATCGCTTCCTCGATTTTTGCTTCGATAGACTTGCTGAGAAGCATCCGTTCACCAATGGGAGTAAAGATAGTTCTGTCTCCTTATATGATGTATGACATCATACCAACGGTAAAAAAAAAGAAGTTGGATGTCAAGGATTTTATTAAAGTGAAGAATATTTTTCACCCGCCATATAGTATCCCCGCAGCAGCCTGCCCTGCCTAACGTTGGTGGCAACTTCACTGCAGCATGAATTCGTCGGCGAACGGAGTGAAAGGAAAGCCAGAGAAATGTTCAACAGGAAATGCGTTAAGCCGATTTGCGTTTAATAACAATCAGAGACAAATCATCGGCAGTGGAATTCGCATCGTAAAATTTCTGAATATCTTCATGAATCGAGCTTACCAGCTCCGAGCATGGTTTGGTCCTGTTCTCTTGGACACTGGCGATCAGGCGTCCTTCACCAAACTCCACACCATTATTGTTGGTGGCATGAAGAACGCCATCGGAGTACAGGAGGAGAACATCACCAGCATTTAACTGAACAGTATCCTGGCCGTAGGGAAATCCTTCAAGTGCCCCCAGGAGTATTCCACCAGTACTAAGCTGCTTTGGCCATCCATCGCTCTGGAAATAGTAGGGATGCTCATGGCCCGCATTGCAAAAGGTGAAGATCCCCGTTGCAGGATCCAGAATTCCAAAGAAAAGGCTTAACTGGCCGATATTCAGATCGGCCTGGATAATCAGATCATTCCACCTGCGGGCATAGTCACGCGGTTCCGCCTCGTGAAGAAGCTGACCCCGGAATGCCATCTGCAGCCTTGCAATCCTCAGCGCTGCATCGATACTCTCACCGCTTACATCAATCAGGTAAAGGGCCACCTTTCGATTTGGCAGATGGACGATGTCAAAAAAATCTCCACGAATTATTCTTGCCGGAATCAGGCTTCCCGCAATCTCATACTCCGTCAGTTCGAGATTGGTCTTCGGAAGCATGCCTGCCTGGATATGTTGTGCCAGCCGATCGCGCTCTGCACGTTGAATCCGGGCGAGTTCCTCCCTCTTCCCTCGCACCATTTCAAATATCTGGTCGATCTGTTGTGCTACAAGCGGCAGGAGGTGGGTATCCGCCCGGGAGAAATCCGATTCCTCCGGGAGATTGAAGAGAGCGATAATCCCTTCCGAAGTATTTTGGTGAAGGATCGGAGCGGCAAGGAAATTTGTCGGACAGGTGATCCATGGAAGTTTTCTCGGAAATTCCTGAATAAGCGGATGATTGAGAAGAATGGAATTCCGACCTTCTTCAATCCATCTGATGAGATCATCCGTGATTGAAAATTGCTGCCGCGTTCCACTTGTTACCTGGAGTGGGTGCAGCACGGCATTTGCAACGGGGCGAAAAAGGATGCTGCATTGACCGACATTGTAAGCACGCACAAGACAATCGGCAATCGTCGTGAGAATCTGCTCCTGACTTTGATTAACATCGACAAGGGTATTAATTTCATAGAGCAGTGAAAGCTCACGGAGAGATTCACGTAACCGGTTCACTTCATCATCGGGTGGCGTCGTAACTATCCCCATGGGATTGCTTTTCACGGTCACATCTCATTTATTGGTGATGGGGTGCAAACATCATAACGGAAAGAGTATTAAAAAAAATCGTTTGAAGTTCCACATAAAATTTCATTCTTTTTCCTAAGTCATTGATGTACTTTCATCCTCAGAGATGGGATAGGTGAGTTCACCTTTCCTTGAGGTGAGTAATAAAAGTGCCTACCCTCCCGATCCCTTCTCCCCCATTGCCAGCACTTCGTTGACCTTCTGTGAAAATTGGCGTGTCGAAAATGGTTTTTGTATGAAATGAACTCCTTCATCAAGAATGCCATGTTTGTTGATCACTTCTGCTGTATAGCCGGACATAAACAGCACTTTTAATCCGGGTATGATGGCACTTAATTGCTTGTAGAGATTCTTCCCGTCACCGTCCGGAAGAACCACATCGGTAATCAACATGTTAATCTCTTTCCCTTCTTTCGTCTCCAGGATGGAAAGCGCCGTTCGTACATCCTTTGCCTCGAGCGTCGTGAATCCTTTTTCTTCCAGTGATTCGACCAACATCGAGAGTACCTGTTCCTGATCTTCTACCACCAGCACCGTTCCACTGCCCTGCACCGGGAGAGGTGGGGGTATGGATTGTTTGATTGGCAGCGCATTGCCATAATATTGGGGGAAAAAAATCTTAAACGTCGTTCCTGAACCCTCTTCGCTATAGACCGTAATAAATCCTCTATGCTGCCTGACTATTCCATAAATCATCGAAAGCCCAAGGCCCGTTCCTTTCCCAAGGCCTTTGGTTGTAAAAAATGGTTCAAATATTTTATCCAGATATTCTTTGCCAATCCCAACTCCTGTATCGCTGAACGACATCAGAATATATTCTCCGGCAATGGCGCCTTCATATTGCTTTGCGAGATCTTCATCCACAAAAATTGGCGATGTTTCGACAATGATTGTTCCCCCTCTGGGCATTGCATCCTGTGCGTTTACAGCCAGATTGAGAATAATCTGTGTGAGCTGCCCATGGTCAGCCCGAATGGCCGGGAGCGAGCCTGCAAGCACATACGTAATCTGGATATCTTCTCTGAGTGTTCGACGAATAATGTCATGCATATCAGAAAGAATCGTATTAAGATCGAATGGCTTCATCTCCAGTGTCTGTTTGCGAGCAAAGGCGAGTAGTTGACCGACAAGATCGCGCGATTTCAAAGCCGCACGCACAATATGTTCGACTCTGCCCTGCTCCGTCTCGTTTAGCCGTGGAGAAGATTGCAGCATCTCGGCATATCCGATGATCGGTGTTAACATATTATTGAAATCATGAGCGATTCCTCCCGCGAGACGCCCGACCGATTCCATCTTCACGGCCTGGATGAGTTGCTCCTCGAGCCGTTCGCGCTGCTGCTCCGCCAATTTTCGTTCGCTGATATCACGACTGACACCGATAAGTCCCACCGGTATTCCTTGCGCATCTTTCAGAAATCGAACTGCCAACTCGCTCCAAAAGCGTGACCTATCTTTCTTAACCTGTTCGAGCTCCAGAACAACGATTTTATATGGAGACCGCTGGTGTGCCCTCTCTAGCGCAAGTTCTTTTGCCAGGACGGCTGATGCGCTCTCAACAGATTCCGGCGTCATGAAATCACTCAGTTTCATCGTGAGCATCTCTTCTGCCTTCCAACCGCTGAACCGTTCTATAGAAGGACTGATGTATGTCAGATTGAAGGAGAGGTCTGTTGTCCAAATCACATCGGAAATATTTTCAGCGAGAATGCGGTATCGTTCCTCGCTGGTACGGAGGATTTCCTCTGCCTGCCTTCGATCGGTAATATCCTGAAGGATCCCCACTGAACCTTTGACATTTCCCTGTTCATCCCAGACCGGGACAGCAGAATCTGTAATCCATTTCAGCGTACCATCACGCATACGGATTTGGCAGTCGGATTTCCATACCTTCAATTTGCCTTCGGCAGCGCGATGGATCGCCTCTTGCATCGGAAGGCCTGCGGCTTCGCCGATCGGAAATGTTTTGAGCACAAGTGAATTCCAGATCTCGGGAGTCATCTCACTCGCGGAATAGCCTGTGAGTTGCAGGATCCCCTCGCCCATGAACGTGTACGTATGAGGCTGCAGCGTGTCCGAGTAAGGAACCGCTCCAATCGTTTCAATCGCCTGGCGATAGAGCAACTCTGACCTGCGGAATTGTTCTTCAATCTTTTCTTTCTCCTGCATCCGCTTATTGGCTACCGAGAGTGCACGACGGATACTTAGATTGATGGCGAAGACAACGATCCAACCGATCAGGAAAAAACCTGTGGTGACACTCAAATTGCGGAGCTGAGATTGAGCTGCAGAAACCGGCATCATTCCGTGCGAATCGAGGACCATGAACAACACACCGGAAAGTGCACTGAGGAGAACCAGTATGAGTGAAGGAAGCCATCCAAACACGGCACCGGAGGCAATGATAGGAATGAGGAAACCGGTGAATGCTGCCGCCTTAAGTCCACCTGCTGTATAGGCAGCAAAAAAAACGGTGAGCCAGGCTCCACCAATGACGGTGCCACCTGCAATGCGAACATACCCGCGGCGTGCGAGAATCATTCCGGCAAAAGCCACTACCGTCATCGTGCCGCCGATGACAAGCCGGCGGAAAAACGCACTTGGATCGATTACCGTATACCCAATATACCAGATTGAAACAACAAACAAGCTCCAGAGCATCGCCTGGATCATGACACTCTGATGCATAAGTAGTTCATCGGTTCGCGGGGAATCGGGGTGACTGCTTTGATCCGATTGTTCGAGCATTGATCTGTCCACCTTTTGTGTGATGCTGCTAACCTCGGCGGGCCCACATTTTTATAAAACGTCGATATCCGTAACGGCCGTTTGCTATGCTCTTGTGTCTCCATTCACGGAACCACCATCGAATTAACCTTCATCCAGGTTTTAATGGCGATCGTATGAGGTGAGTGATCGGAGATCTGATGCAGACTCTCCTGCAACACTTCCTGTGATAATGGATCTCTTCAAACGAACAGTGGATGAGAGTCTCTGCGATGAATTCTCAATCCCGGTTGATAGGTACTCGAAATTTTTAAATTGTGCAAATATTCTTTACTCAATTCTGGATCCAGAATAGCAAGGCATCAGGCCCAGGGATTCAATCCTTACACAAAAGCCCAGCAACTGCCGGGCTTTCGCTTTGAGTTCAACCATCACATGATTGAGTAATGAACCTTACCGAATGAGCATCAACTTACGTGTCAGGCGGAATTCACCCGCTGTGAGCGAATAGAAGTATGTTCCGCTTGGGAGCGATGCCGCATTAAATTGAATCTGATACTCACCTGCCTTGAGCATTCTCTCCACAAGTGTTGCTACGTTCTTTCCAAGGAGACTGAACACTTCCAGCGTTACTTTGGAATCCGTTGGAATAGAATACCTGATCGTCGTCGACGGATTGAATGGGTTGGGGAAGTTTTGTTCAAGCACAAATCCAGCCGGTACCATCTTCTCATGGCCAATCTCACTTACAGAAATTGGTGTGATTGTCAGGAAAGCAGTTGCAGGCTGTGCCGCTCCATCGGACGATGAATGATACGCCGGGTTTGCTTTTACTGATCCCATAGAAAGATAGTTCACTTTATCGACAATCAGTGTATAGGATCCCGGCGTAAGGTCCTGAATTGTAAAGTTACCGCTCTGGTCCGTTATGCCGTACCCGGCAACATCTTCGGAATTCACCAACGCGTACACCATGACACCGGCAAGCGTACCTGCCTCACTGTTCCTGGCTGCTCCTCCACTTAGAGCAACAACACCTTGAATGGAGGTATATCCTGCCATTGCTTTTACAAGCGGCTTCACGATAATCGTGATCGCTGCAACTGAATTTCCATTGATCGGGATTCTCGTTGCTTTCTCCCAGCTTGTGGTTGGACCCGAAATGCAATAGAATGTCGGTGTGTAATGCCCCAGCGGCAATGCGAAAATGATATAATTCCCCGGCGGCAGATTATTGAAATTATAGGCCCCGGTCGAATCGGTATCAGTCGTATAGGAGAGGGGAAGATTGGTGTATGTCTTCACAGCCGGATCAAGATAGGCCACTACTCTCGCCCTCAGCCCGGCTTTGGTTGCTGAATCCACAACTGTGCCGCTGATCTTGCCGGTTGAGACGGAGCTGATTTTCTTTAGCGTAAAGCTGATCTTCGTGGTATCTTTCGTTAACTTTATGACATTGGCGGTGAGCAAATCCGATTTTCCATCGAAGAAGACATTCAAGTATCCGGGAGCCGTCGCCATTGCCGTATACGACCCTTGAGGCACCTTTACTGAGTATTTGCCGGTCGAATCCACACGAACTTTGTAAACATATTCCGAGGTCCCATCAATCCTTCCATCACCGTTAATCTGGATCGTGCTCACAAGCGGATCTGTTGGCTTTGGAATTTGTGAATTCATCGAATCGAAAAGATCACGGGTGCTGACTGTGCCCGATTCGCCAGGCATAAGTGAGACTCCGGCATTCAGACTGAATCCTGATGCGGTGAACACAACAGTAGCTTCCCGCATTGGTTTCTGGGTATCATCGAGAACGGATCCACTTACCGTATACAATGGAAGAACCACTTTTGCCTTCATAATGAAGTTCACTGTCGATGTTGCATTGGGACGCACGAGAATGAGTGTGGCTTTATCCGAACTCGCAGCTCCATCGTACCACTGTTCGAGATAGTCGCCGCGACTTGAGGTCGCCCGCGCGACATAGGTACCCGAATCGACACGAGTGATTGTATACGTACCGTCTGAGCCGGTTACACCTTTGATCTCCAGTACCTGGAATGCATCCTTCTTATAGAGGCGCACATAGATTCCGGCAAGAGGTTTTCCAAGTGAATCCTTTACCACTCCTGCGACAGTTCCGGTCGGACCTTGAACTGCGACAGAGAATGATTGATCTGCCCGCCCGCCTTTTGTCGAGGTCACTAACAGTGCAGCTTTGAATATCCCTTTTTGATCCGGTACCCACTTGATCAGTCCGGTGGCAGATTCAATCGTCATGCCATTCGGTTTGGCACTTAATTGATACGTTAGTGTTGCCGTTGGATCGGTTGAGGTGGCAATCACTTGATAGGTATAAGGAATATTGAGCGTTGCACTCTCTGCAGCTTTCGATGTTATCCTGACGATATCGCCTTTGGCGGTCAATTTAAAATTGACTGTCGTCGTAGTGTTCGTCTTCACAGGGAAATATGTTGCCTGCTCAACACTCATCACACCATCGTACCATTGTTCGAGATAATTCGAATTATAGGGTATTGCACGAGCAACGTACGATCCGGTATCAACACGGATAATCGTATACTTGCCCAACGAATCAGTGATGCCCCTAATCTCAAAATATTGTATCGTATTTTTTTGATACAAACGGATAGTCACTTTGGTTAATGGTTTTCCCTCAGAATCTGTAACGATACCGGTAACGCTACCTGTTGGACCGCTAATGGTGACTCCAAACATCTGTTCAGCACGTCCTCCCCGTGATGAGGTAACGAGCAGTGAAGCTTTAAAGGTACCTTTCGACTGAGGAATCCAATTGATAAGTCCGGTAACTGCATCAATTGTCATGCCCTCTGGTTTCATGGTGAGCTGGTAACTCAATAAAACAGTTGGATCGGATGAGGTTGCTTTCACCTGGTAGGAGTAAAGTGTTCCAACGACTCCGCTTTCCAGAGGTTTTGAGGAAATGGCGATTACATCGTTTTTTACACTCAGTTTAAAATTCACGGTGACTGGCGCGTTTGGCTTCACTGTTATCGGAGTTGCTAACTCTGCATTGGTCACTCCATCGAACCATTGCTCATAAAGATCGCTGCGATTTGGAGTAGCACGGACAAGGTAGAGGCCCGAATCGACTTTACTGATGGTGTAATTACCAAGCGAATCGGTGATACCTTTAAATTGGATTGAGAGTAAACTATTTTTGGGATAGAGATAAACAGTAGCTCCTTTCACAGATTTTCCTGCAGGATCTGTTACGCTCCCTGCAACTGTCCCCGTCGGGCCATTGACAACCACCGTAAACGGTTGTTCAGCGCGGCCCCCTCGCGTAGAGGTGACAACCACTACTACTTTGAAGGTACCTTTCTGCAGTGGGATCCATTTCAATAATCCAGTGGCCGGATCAATTGTCATACCTTCAGGTTTCATCGATAATTGATAGCTCAACGTTACAGCGGGATCGGTTGTCGTCGCGACGACCTGATACGTGTATTGAACATTCAACGATGCCGACTCGGCCGGTTTCGAGGTGACACGAACCACATCGGTAACATTGATGTTTACCATGTTGCTATAACGCATTGAACCATTTTTCATCACTGCTACCACATAATAGACGAAGATCGGTGGATTAACCGAGACTGGCGGGCGATCGACCGATTCAATCGTTGTCGTAGAGTCAGTCCGGATAAATGCGAGTATCCCCGATGTTTGACCACGATACACCAGGAAGTATTTCACGGAATCTCCTGCTGGAGCGTTCCATTTGAGATACGTCGCTCCTCCTTCGTACTTCCCGCTTAAGGCAAAGTCAATCTTCGTGGATTGAGACCACAGTAACGTCGAGCAAAGAAGGATGCCGAGAATCAGCATTCCGAAAATAGAAAATATTTTTCGTTCCATATAGCGTACCCCCATTTAAACTAATGTTATGAACTATATCAACAAAACACTCTAGATCGAATGTGTTTACACCTCTTGATAGAATTATAGAAGTGAACACATACCAGAAATTATTCCCATGAAATTTACATCAATAGCAATTGATAGTCAATAAGACGAACAGCGGCGTATCTGCAATCACCCACCTCTTTACCTTGAACTCTCCTTCTTGAGCCCCGACAAAGCTTTGCCTGGCAGTGGTTTAGCCATTTCAACCAGCAGGGCCAGCATCATCCGGGTACAATTCTGGACAAGCTGTGGATCGAGCTTGCCGGCTGTATCCGCAGGTTTGTGATAATAAGGATCGAGCCCACCCCAAATCTCCATCGCTGTTCCCTCGGAGATTTCCAGCGCCTGATAGCCCATCTGGAGAAATGATGCATGATCGCTTCCGCCGTAGCGTTCGAGGTGTGCATCAAGGGTAAAATTCAGATTGTACCGGCGATTCAGGATAAGCGCCGAATCCAGCAAGGGGCTCCATGGAGGGCTTGTACTTAGCGAGATACGAGCTGGATCGTTGAGGATTGGATAACCCAGCATATCGCCATTGACGACTGCATTAATGTTCATCCCCTGTTCTCTTGCATATTCTGCATAATAACGACTTCCAACCAAACCAAGCTCTTCGGCTGCGACAGCCAGAAATTTAATTGTGTGGTTGAACCGGTACTTGCTGCAGATTCGAGCTGCCTCCATCACGGCAGCGACACCAGTTGCATTATCATTTGCACCCGGCACATCTTTCGCTGCTGAATCATAATGTCCAACAATGATTGAGACGATATCGGGATTTTCCGATCCGCGAAGCGTGGCACAAATGTTTTTTGATAGTGGACGGGTTGGGGAAAGAAGCTTCGAACCGAGAGATGACCATGATTGTCCGCGATTGTTGCTTATCAAAACAGATCCATAGAAACCATATCCGGCAATGAGACTATCCTTGTATCGAATCCATCGCTGGATATATCGTAGTGGTGGAGAGACATCCTGCCAACTCTTTCCTCCATCTGATGTTTCCGATACTCCGGAAGGATACCCTTTTCGAATCAGCAATCCTCTGACGCTATCGATAAAATAGACATCTGCCGGAATTCTTCCTTTCAATGTGATTTCAAATGTCTTCCAGGTCATTCCGCCATCGGTGGTTTTAAGAACTGTAGAATTATCTCCGGTGATCGTTCCATTATTCTGATCCCAAAAATGTATTGTATACAAATTCACTGCAACTCCAGAAGCCAGCTTCGACCATGTTACTCCTGTATCGGTTGACCGGAGAAGAATACCGGAAGCGCATGGAATCCACAGGATGTTATTCCCGATATACTCCAATGTAGAGAGTTCCATATCGACACCAGAGTTTATCCGTTTCCACTCTTTGCCGCCATTCACAGTCAACTGTATTATTCCATTTCGTCCGATAACAATACACCGATCAGAGTTCAAACACTTCAGGTCAAGGGGCACGAGTGTTGGATCCATTTTTTGAGTCGTCCAGAGCTTTCCCTCATTTGTTGTTTTATAAATTTTACCGTCCATGCCTACACTAAACCCGATTTGAGTCGTGGCAAAAGATATTTTGCAGAGCGGTGGTGAATTCTTCCCTTCCAGACATGTGAATGTCTCTCCGCCATTGCGAGAAGAGTACAAATCATTTCCATCCATCAATATCAGGAGGGTTTTCGAATCAATAATATTCATATCCAGGCAATCTGGTTTTCTTGTCTCAAACCTGAATGGTTCAACCTCGAGTCCGTACTGTTGAAATGTTTGCGTCAGATAAGCCGCAGCCGAGTCTTCTTGTGGAGAGTTTTCAACACGTGTGCCAAAGTTTTCAAGTGTTCTGATTGAGCGCATGAGTGAATCCTGAGAAACCATCCGGATCATTTCTTCGATCTGTGGGTTGGGAGTACCGGCTGGCATGGCATTTATTTTCTCGACGAACATTCGCTCTTTCGGTCCCTGGATTGGTATGATCGCAACCATCTTTCGGCTGAGTGTGATGGCATCACGCTTTGATACCTCCACACGATACATTCCCTCCTTGCCATTGAGAATTCTGAGTGTCGGAGCATACTTTTTCACATCGCTGATTGTTTTCCCGGGACTGAGTTTGAGCGTTGCAAGATAGATGTCGTCAAAATCGGCTAGGAAAAGAATTGCTGGAAGGAATATGTAGATAGTAAGAATTGGAATAACCACAGCAAGTGTAACTTTACTCCAGTTGATTCTCAATACATCCGGATGAATCCGTTGTGATACTACCAGTCCTATAATTGTGAAACCGATCGCCGCTAAAACAAAAGAGAATTTAAATAATATGCTGGCATACATAAGCTTCTTCAAAATCAGATAGAAGACCGAACCCCACATGAGAAGGAGAAGAATGATGAGAAGCAGAGCGAGAACCTTGCTTGCCAATCCAGCAACTTTTACACTCTCTGAGGATGAATCAGTATGGTGATTATCTGAAGGGGAATTTGTGTGTTCCATTGGATCTCCTTAGGGGCTTACCGGCAGATGGGGATTTAGTGTCAGGCATTTTGGACCATCCATCGACTGAACTCCTGCTTTGTCGGAGGATGAGAAGCACTTCTGAAAAACATTCGGTGAAAGAATTTGTGCAAAAGAGAGAGGAGATGCAAATGAGACAGAAAGTGATTCCAAAGTGCATGAGTTTGGAATATTATCGTTCCCAAGTTCCCGCTTGGGAACGTCTACTGTAAGCTCAGCTTATCACTCCAAGGTATCATTGCGACCATTGAGATGAAGCAGAGCTTCTCAAACCGTGTTCCCAAATAAGAAAAGCATAGCGCTTCGAACATCTCCTCCTTCACTTGCAGTATGGCTAAAAAAAACACCCGAGAAACTTTCGGGTGTTTTCACCGTCCACATTGTCATGCGAATGATCTTCTACTTTATTTCTGTAACTTTCATTATCGTCTCCAGACGAGTTTTGAACATTGCCTTCTGCGCTTCGGGAGCCAACTCGATAGCTTTTTCTCCGGCTTTCTTTGCTTCATCCAATTGCTTGTTTTTCACATAGATATTTGCAAGGGTCATATAGGCAGATGCAGAGGGATTCATTGTTACCACTTTCTTTGCGGCATCGAGAGCCCCCTCTAAATTCTTCCCTTGATTAGCCCAGAAATTGGCATAGGTAGAAAGAGCGTATTGATACATCGAAGTCTCGCGACTAATGAAATCCTTTCCATAAACCTCTTCAGCCTTTGCTTGATCGGCTTTAAGCATGTACAATTCTGCAAGCATACTCACATACTGTGAATTGCTGCCATTTTTAGGAAGGTCGACTGCTTTTTGTGCAAGCTCGATTCCCTTGTCGAGGTTCTCTTTGCTCCGAATAATTCTCCGTACAACGGCACTCAGAACCATCGGATCGTCGGGATACTTTGCCAGGTAGTCCTCAAAGAACTTTTTTGCTTCAACACTATGTTTTGCGGAGTCTTCTGGCGTTGCATTCCTGGGTGTGGACATATAATAGGAGGAGAGTCGCTGGTAACCTGATTTTGCCATCTCCGTCGAGCCATACTTCTTGAGAAATGCTTTCATCGGCTCAGCATTGATTTTTGCACCTCTCAGTGTTTGGCCGGCGACCTGGAATTCTGCAAACTGGGTGTAGGATACTTTCTCCTTGCCGTACTCCGTCGTACCCAACTTTCCATTTGGATCGAGAGCAATCAACTCTGCGTACAACGCGGCAGCTTTGTCTTGATTGTACCGGCTGTCGTATTTTTTGGCAAGGTTAAAGATGACGGGAATATTTTTTGGATCTTTTTTGTACTGATCGGAATAGGACTTGAAGGTTTCTTTGCCTTTTACGGCATTGTCTACTTGCTCGTGGTATTTCTCAACTGCACCGCCGAATCCGACAATCCAATCGACTTCAGCTCCATCATTGGCAAGAAACATTACTGTGGGAGTGGCACGGATGCTATACTTTGTAAAGATTGCTTTACCATCATCCTTGCTGTTATCAGCACGGAACATGATAAAGTTTGCATTGAAATAATCAGCGTACTTTTTATTCTCATAATATTGCTCACCGAGCAATTTGCAGAATCCTCACGTAGGAGAATAAAAATCTATTAATACCAACTTCTTCTCACTCTTTGCCTTCGCAAGCGCTTCGTCCAGGTTACCTGTAAACCAGACCTGGGAAAAAGCTGTGCCGACGAAAATGAGCAAGAGTAGTCCCAAAATAATTGCCCTTTTCATCTCGATAAATCCTTCTAAATGTTAATGGTTGATAGTGAATTATCCATACGTTCTCCCTGGCAAAAGGTAATCGAATTTAACCTATGAATCAATTACTGTGTTTCAAAATTGATATCACATTAGGAAGACCGACGATATTGAATGAAAGATTAAATGGCTCGACATTGCTGCCGGACCCGCTTATGGATTGAGAGAAATCTGAACCTGCATGATTCCCGCTATCTTCGTCTGCACGAACGCCCCTGCTTGCGGGATCACTCTGGAAAAGCTTGGTTTTTATTTTTCATTCTGCCGGAACTGTGTCAGTTGCCTTGTTTCTTTTTCTCCCGGTTGGCATGCCTGCCTGTGCCGTCTCCTTCGTCCAGAATTCCACCGGTGGGATTCAATTGATCGAGTGCCGCCTGCAACCGCTTGCGCACGGCGATTGCCGCGGGGGCTTTCGTATCGGCTGCTAAGAGTTTCTCTTCGAACGGAGCGTTACTCATGTCGAACAGTTCGCCCGCTTGATTCAATTTCCATCCGGCATCCCGGACATACCACTGCCGGGCGAGTTGAATGAAGATCAATTCGCGCGACTGCCCTTTATTACCATAAACTTGCGCGGCGAAACTGCGTCCGTCAATGGTGGTGTTTTGGGGAAGTTTCGCTCCTGCCAGATCAGCAAACGTCGGGAGGAAATCGCTGGAATCGATCATCTCATGGGAAACTTTACCAGCGGGTGTCGTACCGGGCCAGTTGACGATCAGCGGCTCACGGCTGCCTCCTTCGAGCATCGAACCCTTTTGACCGGAGAGGCGTCGACCGCCGATTGTCGCCCGGTCTGCATGTCCACCTGCAGTGCCGTTGTCGCTGAAGAAAACGATCAGGGTTTTCTCGCGAAGCTTCAGGCGATCGAGTTCAGCAATCAACTTACCGACAAGCATGTCCATGTAGGTAACGTTGTCCGCGTAAAAGTCTTTGCTGTTCGGCGCGCTATCGGGTGTGGGCAGGATTTCTGCATGCACATGCGACATTGAGTAATAGAGATAGAACGGTTTTTCTTGGTGCATTGTGATGAAGTCAATAACATGCTGATGCATCACATCGGGCATGTATTCTTTATCGTGAAGGACTTTTTCCTCGCCGTTGACGAGATAGGTTCGGCCTTTGGCCTGCGTGTTCCAGTAGATACCGCTTCCGGTAAACTTCAGGTAGTAGTCGAAACCAAAGTCGTCCGGATTCAGTGGAAGCTGGCCCCATTTACCGATCGCAGCAGTGACGTAGCCCGCCGGCTTCAGGACATTGGGAATCATGGTTTCGACTGAGGGTTTCATGAGCCCAGTGCTATCCTGGTTCGTGGCACCGGTGCGAAACAAGTAGCGCCCCGTCAGGATGGTTGCACGGGATGGTCCGCACAACGATGGCGTATAAGCATGGGTGAAGCGAACACCACCGCGTGCAAGCTGGTCAATGTTTGGCGTCTTGTAATTGTCCGCACCGTAGCAACTCACCTCGCCGATACCGTAGTCATCTGCAAGAATGAAGATGATGTTGGGCTTCTTGTCTTGGAGCAGCATGCCAGGAAGGAGATCATTGCCAAACACATAGTCATGCGCTGCTGCGCTCCCGGCAGCAATTACGCCGGCAGCTTTGATAAAGTTACGTCGTTGCATCGTACAGCCTCCATCATTTGATGAGTTCAGAATAATCTATGAGTCGTTTCTCCGAAAGCCGATTGCATACTCCGAAAAGAAGAAATGAAATCGAACTACAACAAGTAACTGCCTGACACAGTTTTACAGATTTGACGCTTCGTGAGAATGTAGAGATGTTTACCAGAATAGCCAACGGCAGCAGTAGATGGTTGAAGAGAAATCTATCGTATATACTCTCGTAGAGGGCAATAGGTGAATATATTCATTATATCCTGAAGCGAATTCCAAACATTGAGGTGATGACAAACGGTGCTCCAGGGATCACAGACCATTGAAACTCCATTGTATCGTTCAACCTGCGGAGATATTCAAACTCA
Organism: bacterium; assembly: GCA_043803945.1. Taxonomy (GTDB): domain Bacteria; phylum Bacteroidota; class Ignavibacteria; order UBA10030; family UBA10030; genus JAZDJN01. Next base: position 28,434 of record JAZDJN010000091.1, read on the forward strand.
ACTGCATACCAGATGAATCGATATTGCCATCCTTGGTAAACTCGGTCGCCGTAAAACTCATCATCTTGATATTCTTTAAATCGATGCCAATCCCCGCGATAGAACAATCCTGGCCCAATGCCTCCGTTGATCGCATTATTTCCCCAGGAGAACTGGAATCGCGTTCCAAGATGGACACAACCTGATGTAACGAATGCACAATCTTGATAAAGAGCAGTTGTAAATCGGAAGAAGAGATTCTCACTCAGCGCATAATCGACATTGCATACACCGCCGAGGTCTAAGACAAGGTATGCTTTCTTATCGAGCTTTAAGGGATATACTTCAGGCGTATTCCCTCCATCCGGATGATAGGTCAATCCAATATACTGAAAGGAGAGATGCCATGAAGGGGTAGGGTTTGATAGTTGAATCAGGAGTTTGAGCGAATAGCAATCTCGGCCAGAACACTAGAACAAGTAGGGCAACCGGCTTGAATATTCTGGAGACACTCGTCTTCAAGAAATTGAGAGGTGTTCCACTCAAGCCACATCCATTGCTGCTTTGAGAGGGATCACCATACATATTCTTCATCAGTTATTGAGAAAGTATGTATTTAGATGAGGTGAGCTTCGATGCGGGAATTTCAAAAAAAGATATTTGAGATGCAAGAAAGAAATACTCTTCGTTGGGAGATGTATTAGCTACCAAGGGGAAAAGGATATTTCACTTTTATTTATAGGGAAAAAAATGTCCAGAGTTGTTCGCTCTCGGCTCTCATTACTTTTCTCTATCCTGTTTTCGGCGGATTCTCAAAGTTTTTCAAACTTAGTCCCGCTTCTAAGGATTCCGCCTTCGAGCGGGATTCCAGAAGGCGGAACTTTGCCCTGTACATAAAAAAGCCTGGGAGGTAATCCCCCCAGGCCGGTGAGCGATATGGTTCCAGATGCTATCCGCCAAACAGACGGCGGATTCTCAAAGTTCATCAGACTTAGCTGCGCCCTTCGGGTGTCAGCGCAATAAAAAGAAACCCAGAAAGTACTTTTCTGGGTTCGTTAATTCCGTTCCTATCCGCCAAACAGACGGCGGATTCTCAAAGTTTCTCAAACTTAGCTTCACCCTTCGGGTTCGCTAAGTTTGGAAACTTTGGAAGTGGACAGGGAGGGAATTGAACCCCCGACACATGGATTTTCAGTCCATTGCTCTACCAACTGAGCTACCTGTCCGAAAATTTCCACACTTAGTGAACCCGCAGGGTGAAACTACGTGTGTTGAAATTTTCAGGATCCGCCATCTTCTTGGCGGATCCGAATTACAACTAATTTCAAAAACGAAGTGAAGCTAACTTCATTGTAAAATTCAGGATCCGCCATCTTCTCGGTGGATCCGAATTACAGCTAATTTCAAACACGAAGTGAAGCTAACTTCATTGTAAAATTCAGGATCCGCCATCTTCTCGGTGGATCCGAACAACATCTCATTTCAAAAACGAAGAGGTGCTAATTTCAAACTAAAATTTATTCACGCAAAAACAAAACCGGTGCGTTTACCACTCGCACCGGAGCAAAAATAGCAGACTTTTGGTAGAAAGTCAATACTACAATAGCACACCATTTTTCTTGAGGACATCACGGGCAATCACCAGGCGTTGCACTTCGCTTGTCCCTTCAAAAATCCGGTTGATGCGATTGTCACGATAATATCTCTCGATGGGTAGATCGCGTGAATAACCCATCCCCCCATGAATCTGAACCGCCCAGTCGACAATCCGATCCAATGATTCTGAGCAGAAGAGTTTTACCTGGGCAGTATGACGGGAGACAGACTTTTTTGCATCATAGGCCGCCGCTGTGCGATAGACCATCGATTCCATTGCATAGATAAGCGTCGCCATATCGGCGAGCATAAATTGTATGGCCTGAAATTGTGCAATAGGTACATCGAATTGTACTCGCTGTTTAGCAAAGCGTGTCGAGAGTTCAAGCATCTCTTTTGCCGCACCGACACTTGCTGCACCCAACCCGAGCCGACCTGCATCGAGCGTTTTCATCGCTATCAAAAAACCACGTCCATCTTCGCCGATGATATTCTCTTTAGGAATACGAACATTATCGAAGGTGAGAGCATTGGTTATGCTGCCGCGCTGACCCATCTTCTTCTCTTTCGGACCGGCACTGAATCCGGGAGTATTCGTCTCGACCACAAAACCCGTTATTCCACGTTCTGTCCGGGCAAACACAGAGATCACATCGGCAAATCCGCCATTGGTGATCCAGAGCTTCTCACCATTGATGACCCATTCATTGCCATCGAGATGAGCGTGGGTTTTCAAGTTAAAGGAATCAGAACCTGCCTGTGCTTCGGTCAATCCAAACGCACCGATCATCTTCCCCTCCGCAAGCGGGACAAGATATTTCTTCTTCAGTTCCTCAGAACCGCCAATGTAGATGGCATTCGCTCCAATCGATTGATGAGCTCCGATAAATGTTCCAACCGACATATCGCCGCGGACAATTTCTTCCTGAACAATGCAATAGCCAACCTCGCCAAATCCTCCCCCGCCATATTCAGGAGGGAACACTGCGCCGAGAATTCCCAGATCCCTTATTTTCTGTATCAATTCTTTTGGAATTTCTTCGTCTTCATCAATCTTCTGCGCAATCGGTTTAATTTCTGCATTTGTGAAATCACGCACCATCTGCCTGAGCATAGTTTGTTCTTCGCTGAATTCGAATTCGAACATAGTTCTCCTTGAAGAATAATAATTGGGGATTTAAAATATATAATCAGTGATTATTCGTCTGCACCAGCTTTGTGACCAGGTATCCCTACAATATCCTCTCCACCATCAACCCCGATCACGTTCCCTGTAACCCAATGTGCGCCATCCTGTGCAAGAAGTGCAATGGCCTTCGCGACATCTTCAGGTGTGGTCAACCGGCCATGGGGATTCTTCCCTTTGGCATATTCACGCATCTTTACATGACCGGGAATTTTTCGGAGAGCCGGCGTATCCGTAACACCGGCCATAATTGAATTTGCAGTAATTCCCCAAGTGCCTAATTCCATGGCGAGTTGGCGAATATGAGATTCGAGACTAGCTTTAGCTGCAGAGATTGCACCATAATGAGGAATGATGGAATGTCCACCCGAGCTTGTCAACGCAAAAACTCGAGCTCCACGTTTCATCAAATTTCTCGTTATTAATCCCTGAGTCCAGTACACCAGGCTATGCGCCATGACATCGAGAGTCATTTCCATTTGTGCCTGGTTAATGGTCTCATCGGATTTCTTTGAGATGAATGGTTTCAGCGTACCAAATGCAAGGGAGTGAACAAGGACTTTGACGGTTGTGGTATTATCTTTCCCGAAGCGTTCCTGAATCTCATCAAGAGCTTCTTCACGTTTGATGGAATCAGCCGCATTAATGTTAAAAAATACAGCATCGCTTCCAACGTGTTTAATATCTTTAATCAACTGCTGCACTGCGGGCATCGTTGCCTGACGGTCCAAATGGACACCAAAAATGTTCATTCCGTGTCGTGCCAATTCCAGTGCAATCGCGCCGCCAAAACCGCTGGATGCTCCAAGGATTAAAGCCCATTCAACCGATTTAAATCGGTGCTCCGTCTTCAACCTCAACTCCTCATTTTTGATAATTGTCGGACACAAGATAGCAGAAAATCAGCGAAAATCAAAGGTTTCATTATTCAACCGTTACACTTTTTGCCAGATTTCTTGGCTGGTCAACGTTCGTTCCGCGGGCAACGGCAATGTAATATGCAAGCAACTGCAACGGAATGACATTCAGAATAGGACCGAAGAAACCATAGGTACGAGGTACGCGGATTACATACTCGGACAGAGCGTCGATGTCGTGGTCATCTTCATTCGCAATGGCAATGACTCTGCCTTTCCGCGCCCGAACTTCCTGAACGTTACTCATCACTTTGTCATAGATAGCGTCTTTAGGTACTATGCAGACCACCGGCATCCGTTCATCAATGAGGGCGATCGGGCCATGTTTCATTTCGGCAGCCGGATATCCTTCAGCATGAATGTAGGATATCTCCTTCAGTTTCAATGCACCTTCAAGTGCCACCGGAAAATTTGAACCGCGTCCGAGATAAAGAAAATTTTGAACATTCTTGAACTGCGCGGCGATCACCTGGATTTGGGTAAGATTGCTGAGAACCTGCTGCACCTTCCCCGGTATGGCGGCCAACTCATGGGTAAGAACACGAGCCTCCTCTTTCGTCATTCCCCGCAATCGGGCAGCGAAGAGTGTGATTAAGGCAAGCACTGTAAGCTGTGATGTGAATGCCTTTGTCGATGCGACACCGATTTCCGGGCCGGCATGGATATAAACGCCGCCTTCTGTTTCCCGTGCAATCGAACTGCCCACGACATTCACAATTCCAAGAACTGTCGCACCCTTCGCTTTTGCCTCCCGTACGGCAGCGAGTGTGTCTGCAGTCTCACCGCTTTGACTAATTACAAAAACGACATCCTGACTTGAAACCAGCGGATTGCGATAGCGAAATTCAGAGGCGTATTCCACCTCGGTCGGAATTTTGGCAATTTGCTCAAGCATATATTCGCCAACGAGCGCGGCGTGCCACGATGTTCCGCAAGCGACGAGAATGATCCGGTTTGCGGATTTGAGTTTTTCTGTAACCTGTTCCAATCCGCCCAGCTTCACTTCTCCCTCTTCCACCAGAAGGCGCCCCCTCATCGCGTTCTGCACTGTCTCGGGCTGCTCGAAGATTTCCTTCAGCATAAAATGATCATAACCGCCACGTTCGATCTGCTCCAGTTCCAGTGTGGTACGTTCAACCTCTTTCGTAATGGTAACATCGCCGAGAGTTTTTGTATGAACACCCTCTCTGGTAACAATAGCCACTTCCTCATCATCCAGATAGGAAATCTTCCGCGTATGTGCAACAAGTGCCGCAGCGTCGGAAGCAATGAGGTATTCATCATCACCATACCCGATGACAATTGGGCTTCCTTTTCGGGCGACGATCAAGGCATCCGGCTGATGTTCGCTCATTACGACAAGTCCATAGGTTCCTTCAACCTGGATAAGGGTTTTTCGAACTGCCTCCTCTAATGATCGGCTCTCTTGCATAAACTGCTCGATGAGATGGGAGAGCACTTCGGTATCGGTTTCAGAACGGAACTGATGTCCGTCGTGTAACAGCTTCTGCTTTAGCACCCGATAATTCTCTATGACCCCATTATGGATGACCACGAGCTTTTGATGACAGTCATAATGCGGATGTGCATTGATTTCTGTTGGCTCCCCGTGAGTCGCCCATCGTGTGTGTCCAATACCGATGGTCGATTGCGATGATTCCGGAGGTAGTGCCTTGATAAGGGTTGAGACTTTACCGACGCGCCTGGTGATTGCGAGCCTGGCATCGGCAAGATAGGCAACGCCAGCCGAATCGTACCCGCGATATTCCAGCCGCCGTAAACCTTCAACGACTATTCCTACTGCCTGTCGAGACCCGATATAACCAACAATTCCACACATGGTAATCCCTTTCTATGGTTGCTTCATAACGATACTCGCCATCATTCTCCCCGATTTCTCGCGGTCACGTCTGTAAGAATGAAAGAGTTGAGCATTGCAGATTGTACAATGGGGTGCAATTTCAATATTTGTCTGACTCAATCCCTGCCGGAGCAATTGAAACTGATTTGCAGATTTCAGATCGAGAACTATTCTCTCCCCCCGCCGTTGTATGAATATTGCCTGGAATTGCGAGGCTACATCTTCTCCAACTTCATAGCAGCAAGGTCCAGCCGATGGGCCGATATAGGCTTTGAATGATGAGGGAGAACAGGAATATTTTTCGATCATTTGTTGAACCGCTCGTTCGACAATTCCCTGGGCAGTTCCTCGCCAGCCAGCATGGATTGCTGCAATGACCATCCTCTCCGGATCAAAGAGCAAAATTGGCGTACAATCGGCTATTGTTACTGCAAGTGCAAGGTTCGGCCTGTCAGTTATGAGTGCATCACATTCACCAACCGGCCCGGGCACAGTGACTGATTCCACCCGGCAGGAATGGATTTGCCTGGGATAGATAACAAGCGAGGGCTCGATTTCAAGCTGAGAAAAAAATAGCTCCCGATTCCTGATTACATTTTCCCGAGCATCGCCGATATTAAAACTCAGGCTCATCGAGAGCGGATCCGGACTGACACCGCCAAGGCGTGTACTGACAGCACACCGAATCTGTGGAAATAGAAGAAAGACAGATGGAATGATAATGGGAATCTCAGGTTTCATATCCGGAGGTCAATGGAATCTGAATCTCAATCGTTGTTCCCACTCTAACACTGCTTCGAATCCCGATAGTTCCATTTAAATCTTCGATGATCTTACGGCAGATTGCCAGCCCTAATCCCATCCCTTCTGTTTTTGTTGAAAAGTTCGGTTCAAACACCTTCGACTGTAATTCCTCTGGAATTCCAGGCCCGGTATCGGTGATCATGATCCGGCATCGATTATCATTCACGATGGATTCAACAGTCACCATTCCATTGCTGCCCATCGCCTGGATACTGTTGCGGAAGAGATTGATAAACACTCTCCGGAGTTCATCACTATCGGCGATCAATTCCACCGGATCATTTCCAATCCGGGTTTGAAATTCGACGCCCTTGATCTCAGAGAAAAGATGAATTGTATCCTGAATGATTTTTTGAAGGTCGACGCGCTCGAACCGCCGGTGCGGCATTCGTGCGAAGTTAGAGAACTCTGACGCGATCCGTGTCAATGTATCGATCTGATCGAGAATAGTCTGACTTACCCGTTCAAGAATAGAACCGAACTCCGCAACACTGTCTTTATAAGCCTGCTGAAGGTGTTGAATCGAGAGTTTAATGGGGGTCAGCGGGTTTTTAATTTCGTGAGCAACCTGTTTAGCCATCTCCTTCCAGGCCAGTTCCCGTTCAGCGCGTGCCAGATTCGCCCTGTTGGCTTCCAATTCCTCAATCATGGTATTGAAGGAGCGGACCAACCTTCCGACTTCATCGTCGCTGTGCGGAGTAATCCGGACGGAGAGATCACCATGGCCAACTTGTTCAGCGGCGTACGATAAATCCTGAAGAGGTTTGGATAATTTACTGGCGATGAAGAAAGCGATGATTCCAATACCCCCCAGCACGGAAGCGTAAAGGCCAATGAGGAATGCGTTCCTTTGTGCAATGTCTTCCTCAATTTCATCCTGTCGATTAAGAACTGCGACAGAAAGTACTCCCAGCAATAGATCGTCTTTAATAATCGGGCGGTATCCAACGACATATTCAACTTCGCCAATACGTTCGATGTCCTTAAAAAATTCACGTTGCAGCAACGCGGCGTTGACGAAAGCGTTTGCACTCAGTCGTTCGTCGAGGATGGCAGCTTTGAACAGCTCTGGCCGGCTGCTCGCATGCACAAGGGAGGTGCCATACACCGTAAAATCGGTCCCCAACTCCGAAGAGATACTTTCACAGTAATCGTCTGTGATGCCCCGTATAAAATCTTCTTCACTTTCGATCGTCTGAGAAATCCTCTGATGGAGAAGGTCGAGATCACGTGAGAGCCGCCGTGTCACACTCTCATCCACCCGTTCAATGGCAAGTTCTCTATTGTAGTAGGCCATTACAAAGAGTGGAACAATCGCCAGCAGAGTAAATGTAAGGATGAGTTTATCGCGGAAATCGAGCCCGATCGCTTTCCCCCGCAACAGCCGCTGGATAAGCCATCCGAGAAGAACGATTCCAGAATAAAATAAATAAAGGCTGAGGGATTTCACAAAATTATAAATATACCAACGAATCGTAAGCGGCGGGACACTGATTCCTAGGATTCGCTCCGGGGAAACCTCATCACGCACAAACAAGATATCACGCTGGACGTTGTCATTGTCATAATCGTACCACATCATCCTGAGGCCTCGGTTGTTCAGTTCCTCCGGAACTCCCTGCGGCAACGGCATACCACGATAGAAAGCATCGTCGGTGGTTGATTGAAGAATTCCATCACGATATTCACTGATGGAAAGCGTTCTGAGGCCCAGTTTCAATTTCTCTTCGGTAAGCGACCTCAGTGGAGCCGGAGCTTCTCCCTGGAATAATGTGTGCTGACCTGCAGAAAGCATGAGTGCGACATACCCAAAAGGACGCCCCTCCTCATCGAGTAATGGGCTCCACTCTCCATAGTCCCGTAACGTCCCTTCCGAGGTTCCTCGTTCTTGAACATTGAGAGATTCCTCTTCCTTTGAAAAAATGTTCGCCAAAATTTCACGCTGCTGGTAAGCGGTGATCCCGACGGAAAACCGGCTGATTTCTCTTCGCTGTGCATTGTAGACATACAACGCAGAATTATAACCTTCCCGGCTGATCTGCGTTTGAACCCAGAGAGAGAATGCCAGTGTCGAGGAGCGTAATGAATCGAAGTCACCCGATTTAAACAATTCATGAGCTTTATCAGCGACTGAACGAACACCATCCGAAACAAGAAACGAATGCCACCGATCAATCGGCTGGGATATTTCGTACGCTAATTCTTCAATTTTCTGCTGTTCACGAATATACAGCTTTGAGTCAAGTATGAGATTAGAGAGGATAAAGACTGCTCCCATGGCAAGAAATAAGTACCTGATTTTTTGGCGCGGGAGGATTTTCTTCCCTCCGAGGAAATGTTCAAGACTCCAAACTGCAAAGAGGACAATTCCGAGTATCAGTCCGGTAAGCAGCGGTGACACTTGGGGAGTCTTATCAAGCAAGTAGTAGAAGAGCCATCCGATAACGAGGAGCAGTATCATGAGCAGCCATTCAACAGATTCCTGCAGCCGTTTCCCGCTGATCTCCTGGAGAATTCTCCTGAGGAACGAAACGATCATGCCGGCTATGACAAGGAAACAGAAAGTTACAGCAGCAATGTTAAGGTGCATCAGAAGAAGCGAGGCATCCGGTGTCATCGATCGGGGATCTTGATAGTTGATTGTCGAGTCGAACACCACACTCCGTAACGCCGCTCCATAGCCACGGATTAACCAGAAGACAACCGTGCTTATTACAAGCATAATAAGTACGGCGACAATTTCCCTCAATGGAGTCCTGAGCCTGAGCAGCAGCCGTGGAGGCCGAATCTCAAACCTGAACACTGTTGTTGCCAGGAGGGAGACCGATAACACCAGAGCAACTGTGGAGATTGTAAGATCGCCCAGAGAGCTGACTATGTCGAACCCGAATGGCGACCCAAATGGAATAGAGGAAAACAATGATCCGCCGATAAGTTGGGAGGGAAAATCCAGCAGCCTCCATCCATAACGCACTGCCCAAATCAGAAGTATTTGCAGACTCACCCGGAACAATACTCTCAAGCGATTCAGAACAGGGAAAAGTATAGCGGCGAGCAGAATCATCGCAAAGGAAGTCCAGGCATTAATCCAATTCGTGATTAAACGATCAAATTCTTCGAGATCAACTTCGGGGCTAAGTTTGGGTGAAGTTAACGAGGCGAGAACTTTTCCCTGCAAATCCAGGAGCGAAATGGAATAATTCTCCAGCGCTGCAATCCCCTGCTGAGCTTCTCCCACACTCAATTCCATCGGCAGCGACAGCTCACGTGAAAGGTCATCCGCGAAACTTGAAGGAGCTATGAATCGATTGGAGATCGGATAATTGACCTCTAAGGGAGCGCTCACCAGGATATAACATTGCATCCGCGGCACGTAGGTGCCGAACATGAGATTGGTACGAAGATCAGCACGCAAAATTGTGAGGAAGGTATCCGCTGCTGCATCATGGAGTAAAACCTCGTATTCAGATCTGATCGCTCTTCCCGACCAGGCCAGAACCACACCATGCGGATCAACAAGATCGACAGTAATTTTCTCCGGAAAGAGATATTGCTGCAAACGTTTAAAGAGTCGAGCCAAATCATCCGGGTTGGTCGGAGCAGTGGGAACCATCAGCAGTGTATCATGGTAGAGTCTGGTGGAAATGCTCCGGAGTTCATCCACACGCTGGTGAAACCGATTTCGGATAACTTCCCGGATATTCTGCTGCAGAATTGCTTCCCGTTCAGACCACCGGCTCGCACTGTACGAATGGACCATCTGCTTGTAGAGACTCAAACCGAGTACGATGGCCAGAGAAATAAAAAAGCCCCAGACGGCGGGGCGCTTCCGAAGAGAACTGGTCAAGAATGCAGAAGTCATTCAGATTGTTATTAATAAATATTGAACTGGTTAATCACCCACTGCGATTGCTGCTTGACGAGGGAAACATACACCTGAGCGTACTCTTTTACCCCCTTTTTCACAAAAGTCAGCCTTCCAATAGCGAAAGGAGGAGATCCATCATCATGAAATCGTGAAAACGAAAAGGACGAAGGTCTTTGCTGGATAAAATAGCTTCGGATGATGGAGGCCGCCTGATTGGCAGAATAGTATCCGCCTTCCGAGCCATGGACATTGACAAGAACCTGACGTGCGAAGCGATCGGACGATGATCCTATGGCGGACTCAAGTATTTCTCGTTCAATCTCTGAGAATAACTCACGGACCTGCGCCACGGGAGGGCGATTCCTATCAGTGAGCGTGTTACTAACGGATTCTTTTTTTTGCCTTCGGGGTATAAGTGAACGAATCTGTGCATCGGCAGAAACGACATAGACGATCATCAATATGACGAGCACCCTGTTCATGATTAGTGGCAAAGTATCAGAAAAGCATCTAAAAATCAACCAGTCCACGTTTTCCTTTTTTTCAAGTCGCTTTCAATAAAAAGCGACACTTTCTTCTTCCAGATTGCCTCTCGCCTTGGTGATAGAAAGTGTCGCCAATATACTGCTTCCTCGTGCTGCTTATTCTCCGGGATGATGTAGCTTCATTTCAATCTTTCGTTTTCCATCGGGGGGCAGATTGCGCTTCAGTGCAAGATTTCCCTTTACAAGTTGGTATGCCCAATCGAATTTAATCTGCAGATCCTTCGCCTCTCTGACACGAACCTTGGCGTAGTGATCATCCCATGTCCAGATGATGTAGAGATGACCCGGAACAGCTTCAACGGATCGTGACGGCACCCACCCAGCAGTCGGAGCAATGGTGATGTCATCGAGCGATTCCGTATAGCCCATATCCAAAATATCGCTGTCCTCCCACACATTGAGATAATAACGACCATTATAGGTTTCATAATAGACATCCGTATATTCATCATTGAACTTGCCAATCGAGTAGGTCGAGAAATCATAACCGGCATTGTTGGGTGAAGTCGCAAAGTTTGAGAGCCAGACTCCAAATCCTTCAGGACGCGGTGTAGCATAAATCACATCACGGCTCATTTCGCTTTCATTTCCTTCAAAATCGTACGCCGTCACTCCATAGTAATAGAGCAGAGCGTTCTTGGCATCCAGGTCTTCAAACGTTGTTCTGGTTGTGGTACCAATTTTCAAGTAGCGTCCATCATATCGCTCACTCACCCAAATATGATAGCCGGCGACATCCGGTTCAGTATTTTTTAGCCAATCAATCTGAACGGAATTATCGAGCGCCAGTACCTGCAAGCCACGCGGCGAAGCAGGCGGCGTGGTATCGATTAGAAAGTCTTTATCGCAGCCGAAAAAGATGAGGCTGAAGAGTAGTATGGTCATTTGCTTTTTCATAGATCCTCCAGAAATTGAATTCTACACTATGAAGTTCAAAGGGTGTGCCAAAAACAGCAGGTGTAATTTTTGCCGTAAAATACAGAGGCAAGCACAGAAGTGTCTGATTTCCTGGAGGTTTCGTTCAGAAATGTAAACAACAAAGGCGGCCCCGACGAGGACCGCCTTTCTGATCCGAGGTAGTTGCCGAAAAATCCACTCTCAGCAAAGGAGTGAACCGCCCCCGATGAATCGGGGCCAAGAACACCAAGAGATTTTATAATTCTGATTGAAAATGCAATTCTAATACCACTATGGCGCTCTCGGCGTCTTGCCCGCCTGCGTGCCTGCCTGCGCTGCCGCTCCGGCAGACAGGCCGAAGGCGCTTCCGCCTACACTTCGTTTCGGACAGGTCGGCAGGCAGGGCGGTTTAATTTTTCAGCACTTGCTAGACCTTACTGAAGGTAACTCTTATCGTTATTTATAATGCCAATTGCCCTCCCTTTCAATTTGCGGCCATGGAAAGGAGAGTTCTTGGATTTGGACTTGAATGCTTTGATATCAACGACCCACTCCCCATAAGGATCGAGCAGCGTGAGATTTGCCTTCTCACCTTCAGCAATGGTAATCTGCGGGAGTGAGAGGATGTGTCGCGGATTGGTTGTGAATTTTTCAATGAGCTGGAAAAGAGTGAGATACTTCGATTCAACAAGTTCAGAGATAGAGAGGCCGATGGCTGTCTCGAGTCCCACAATGCCAAACGGTGCCTGGGTGTACTCCACCTCCTTTTCGTCGATGGTATGCGGGGCATGATCAGTCGCAATGGCATCAATCGTCCCATCGCGTAAACCTTCCTTGATGGCCATAACATCGTCACGGGAACGCAATGGCGGATTCATCTTGGTATTCGTATCAAAGCTGCCGACGGCTTCCTCCGTGAGAGAGAAATGATGCGGTGCTACTTCGCATGTGGCCAACAATCGTTCGACTTTTGCTTTCCGCACCAAGTCGATCGATGGAGCCGTACTGATATGATCAACGTGGTACCGTGCTTTCTGGATATATCGAAGGAGAATAAGATCGCGTGCAATAATCAACTCTTCGGCTACCGGCGGAATTCCAACCATGCCGAGTCTGGTCGAGGTGAAGCTTTCATTCATGAGTCCGCCTTGAGTAAGCGTGGGTTCCTCGGCATGCTGCATGATCGGCAAGCCGAACATCGAGGAATATTCCAACGCACGTCGCATGATCCCGGCACTCGCCACAACATTGCCATCGTCGGTAAAACCGACAACCCCGGCTTCAGCAAGTTCCGCCATGGGAGCAAGTTCTTCTCCTTTGCGCCCTTTCGTAATGGCAGCCACAGGATAGACATCAACGATGCCATCGCATACCTGTTTTCCTTTTTCGTGAACGTAGCGTGCGACCGATTCATCGTCGATACAGGGATGTGTATTAGGCATGCAGCAGACCGCAGTGAATCCACCCGCCGCCGCCGACCGGCATCCGGTCTCTATTGTTTCTTTATGTTCAAACCCCGGTTCACGGAGATGGACATGCATATCGATGAAGCCGGGCGAAATGACCTTTCCCTTCAGATCGATTGTTTGATACGATGCATCTGCAGAAAGATTCTTCCCCAGTTTCTCAATCCGTCCGTTAAGCAAAAGCAGATCGAGAGCTTCATCCCTTCCCGATGCCGGATCGATGAGTTGTCCGTTTTTCAATAACAGTTTCATACTTCCCTCTTTCTAATTTGTTGTTCCTAAGAGATAGAGAACAGCCATCCGGATCGCAACGCCATTTGTCACCTGTTCGAGGATGACCGAATGTTCGCCATCCGCGAGATCGGCGGAGAGCTCAACATCGCGGTTGATGGGACCGGGATGCATAATCGTGATCGGTTTAGGAGCGCTGTCCACGCGCTCTTTTGTGACGCCAAAATAGCGGTGATATTCACGCAAGGATGGAAACAATCCGCTCTTCTGGCGTTCCAGTTGAATCCGAAGAACATTCAAGACGTCAATACGCGGAATGATATCTTCGAGGCGATGGTACACGTTGACGCCGAGTTTTTCAATATCGCGGGGAATGAGTGTCTCCGGTCCGCAAACCGAAACTTCTGCTCCCATGGTGATCAGCCCGTAGATGTTCGAGCGGGCCACACGGCTGTGGAGGATATCACCGACGATGCACACACGTAATCCCTCAAGTGTTCCGAACTTTTGCCTCAGTGTATACATATCGAGCAATCCCTGGGTAGGATGTTCGTGAGCTCCGTCCCCCGCATTAATGACGTTAGCGTCGACAACCCTGCTGAGAAAATGGGCAGAACCCGGAGAGGCATGGCGAATTACCACCATATCGATTTTCATGGCTTCAATGTTCCGGGCAGTATCTTTCATCGTCTCGCCTTTACTCACACTGCTTCCCGAGCTGGTAAAGTTGACGACATCGGCCGAGAGGCGGCGTTCGGCAAGTTCAAATGATATTCTCGTGCGAGTCGAGCTTTCGAAAAATAAATTGACAACGGTTTTCCCCTGAAGCGGGGGGACCTTTTTTATCGGCCGATCGATAATCTCCCGGAATGAAACAGCGGTATCGAGGATCAGCGCCAGTTCCTCCCTTGTCATTCCTTCGAGACCCAACAAATGTCGGCTGCGCAATTTCATGCTCCACCCTCCTTCCGTTCATCATCAATATCGATCAGTGTAACATTATCTTCTCCGTCCACCTCGGCAATCATCACCTTAATCTCCTGATTCGCCGAAGTAGGGATGTTCTTTCCAATGAAATCGGCTTTAATGGGAAGCTCCCGATGCCCCCGGTCGATCAGCACAAGCAGTTCAATGAGCGCAGGCCGCCCGAGATCCATTATAGCGTTCAAAGCCGATCGGATTGTTCTGCCGGTGAACAACACATCATCGACAAGTACAAGCACTTTGCCTGTGACATCGAATAATATTTCTGTACTTTTTAGTTGCGGTTGGTCAAGCCTGCCTCGCAGATCATCACGGTAAAGGGTGATGTCGAGAATTCCCACCGGTACTCTCCTTCCTTCAATCTCTTCAATTTTCTTCGCCAACCGTTGCGCAAGAAATTCACCACGGGTACGGATGCCAACGATACAGACATTTTCCGCCCCCTTATGATTCTCGACAACTTCATGGGCCAATCGGTTCACAGTCCGACGGAAACCCTCGTTATCGATGACGATAGTTTTTTTCATAGCTGCTCCATAAAAATGAAAAACCTCCAATCCCGGAGATTCGGAAAAGGAGGGTCATCAAGAATCATTAACTTGTCATAGACAACGGAGAGCCGTGCCCCCTCTCCTTGTCCAGCGTGGATATCGATTGTTTCCTTTCCTACCTCGCAGGATAGGGTTTAAAGGATGGATTCAAAGAACTGAAATTCGCTGCGTCAATATAGCATGCAAGTTTTCAGGAATCAAGCAGCACGCAATTTCAACGATGAGTACTTTCTCTCAACCGATGCGATCGCTGGGAGATGGCCTCAAAGAATTCTATCAAGTACCATTAAACTCATCAATGCGGAGAGATAGATGAGGGAAAAGGTAAAGAGCAATTTTGCACTTTCATTTGAGCGATCACGGTAATGGCGAAAGGCTATCCATAGGAAGATACTTGTGAAGACTGCCGCCCCGATAAAGTAGACAATACCTAATAGTCCGACAAGAGTGGGCATCAACGCAGCGGGAAATAATGCAACGGCATAGATCAGCATTTGCCGGCTTGCAACAATGCCCGAGGGATCGACCACGGTCAGGATTTTATGGTCGGCACGGGCATAGTCTACTCGATAGATCCAGGCAAGTGCGAGGAAGTGCGGCATCTGCCAGAAGAAAAGAATGAAAAAGAGTGACCACGCTTCAATTGTAATAGCGCCCCGCCCTACCGCCCATCCAATCAGTGTCGGTAGTGCACCGGGAATCCCCCCAAGAATTGTTGCAAAAGGAGTCTTTCGTTTCATCGGAGTATACAGCAGCAGATAAAGAAGCAGTGTCAGCAAGCCGGTTCCTGCGGCCCAGAGGTTCGTGGCAACAGCGAGATACAGCACACCCAGAAGAGCCAGGATTATCCCAAACCATAATGCTTTGTGCGGTTCGATGCGTTGAGCGGGCAGCTGGCGGTTGCGCGTTCGTTTCATGACCGCATCGAGGAGCCGTTCCGCATATTGATTCAATGTTCCAGCCGCCCCCCCAACGAGCCATGTGCCAACAAAGGTATGGACGATGAGGAGGAAATGAAAATTTTCACCGGAGGCCAGGTAGGTGGATCCGACCGCCGTTAGAACCGAGAGGAGCGTCAATCGGGGTTTTGTGAGAGAAAAATATTCACCAACACGCGATGCCGGATGCTCCATTGTGGGTGGAGTAGTACGTTCGTTGTTCATCCTACTTCGAAGGAACCGACGTACTATCCTTCTGGGGATTTTGCACGCCAACCTTTGCCAGCAAATACGTGATGATGGAATCTGCCTCCGAAGGTTTCAATCCCTGGGCTGGCATAGACGGATACGCAGGATTAATTTTGACAGGGTTCAGGACAAAAGAAATCAGTTGTGCTTTCTTTCCGGCATACTTGGGGAGTACATCCTTGTAAGCAGGACCAACCTTCTTCTGATCAAACTGATGGCAAGCGGAGCATTTTGCATTAAATATATCTTCACCCGTGAGTGCAACGGATGCAATACCTAATTTCGCCTTCAACTCCTCAGTTAAAAGGTCATGCCTATAGGTGAGGATGGAAGCATGAGTTCTTGTGGCATTATACATCATCACCTGATCGTTCATTACAGAACATGCCGCGGCGAATCCAAAAATAAAGAAGGCACTTGATACCCTGCTGACCTGAGAATCGCCCGAATACGCGTAAAGAAAATGCGCTGCCAGGAATAAGAGAACAATAGTGACACCGGCAAGCATAAAGAGCAATCCGGAAAGCGACGTCTGGGGAAGCAGGAAAACCGTTACAAGGATGAGGAGCGGTTGTATCAGAAGAGAGCCCGTTGTCAGACGGAGGGTCAGCCTGCGCACCAGCATGGCATATTCAGAACCGGTCTCAAAGGATTTTGTTCGCCAGGCAAATAAGAAAAAGAGAATACCAATACCGGTAATACCGGCAGAGAAAGCGATAAACAGAATAAACCTCAGCCAGACATCAATCGCCAAAATTGCAGCGAAGATCGAATCGATGGCGATCCAGTTTTCCCGATTGACGGCAACAGTGGTTGCACTCGTGAAGAGCAGTGTGGCAAGGACTATGGTGACGACACCCCAACGGCCCGTTTTTGCATGAACGCTGCTGTTCTGCTTCCGATACTCTTCGATTTCCAGCGCCTCCTTACCCATTCCCTTTCCCTTCGCTAGTGAATTGCCAAGCACTTCCAAAAGATCATGCAAGCGGAAGGTATATCGATAACTCGAGAGCAGAATTGTTGCTGCGAGGAAGAGAATGAAACCAAATCCTGCAAGACTGACGACGATTGCATCTGTTAATTGAAAGAGCTGTGCATAGATGAACATTAGCGAGAATGCCGGAATAATGCCGAGGAATGTCGGGATTAACTTGTTGGTGAGCGGAATATCGATGAGATCTTTTGCAAACCGGAGATAGAGCTTGTTACCTTCACGCGTTCCTTTCCGGTTGTATGCATAGGAAAGGATGGAAGACCCGCCGAGAAATGCCAAATACGGGATAAACACCAGAGAGAGCAATCCGCTGATGAGCAACAGGAGATGAAAATGCTCAGTCGATTGTGGAAGGGCAAGATGTTTTAGGAATTCCATGAAATTTCAGCTTATTCTCTTAGATGTTCTTTCGGTTAGTTCGTCAGCATGCTTGGTAATGAAATATTCTGTTTCGCTTGTGCTGCCGACACACGCTCAAACCATGCCACAAACTGTGAGGAATCATTTGACACAACCTTTGTGTACATATACGCGTGCCTCAAGCCGCAATACTCAGCGCAAGCGATATCATACGAGGCATTCTCTTTGGTCTTGAACCACATTTCATTCTCGCGGTTCGGTATCACATCCTTCTTGATCCTGAATGCCGGGATGTACATCGAATGATTAACATCTAGTGAGTGAAGTGTCAGTTTCACCGGAATGTTCATCGGTACATACAGGGTATCGGTTTGCACTCCATTGGGGTATTCAAACGTCCAGCTCCACATTCGTGCCGTCACTTTAATCGGCAATGCTCCGGAGGGAATTTGGGATATCTTGAGGTATCCCTCCCAACCCAAATAGAACATTCCCATAAAGAGCCCCAGCGGAATCACAGTCCAGGCAATTTCGAGAGGAACGTTACCTTCAATATTGGTTGGATATGGATGTTTTTCCCGATTATACTTGACAACGAAAAAAACCATGGCAATGAGGAGACCGATCAGCACCAGGAGCGAGATTCCTACGATGGTAAGGAATGTCGCGTCAATATAATCTGCAAAAGGCGATTTGCCTTCGAACATAAGGGTATCCTGTCTTACCGAAACGCGTAGTCAAAGAATGTGAGAACGATAAAAATCATCAGCGTGACGACTGCGACGAGTACAAAAATCCTGAATATTTTATCCTCAAATTTCAGGTGCATGAATATGCCAAGCACAAGCGCTGCCTTAATGGAGGCGATGGAGAGTGACGTAATAATGATCCAATGGCCAAGTTCAATCCCTGCCAGCGATACGGTAGCTCCCGTCAACACGATCAAGCCCAGCCAAATGAGCAGATAGTGTCCGTAGCTTACTCGATGAACATGTTCTTCATGTTGCCCGTGTGATTCCATGCGTCCTTACCTTACTGCAAAAGATAGAAAAGCGGGAAAAGAAAGATCCAAATGATATCGACCAGGTGCCAGTACAAGCCGCCGGCCTCCAGGCGAACATACGAACGTTCATTGATTATCCCGCGACTGATAAACACCATCATGACGGCCAGGATGATCATTCCGATGACGACGTGAAGAGCATGTAATCCCGTCATCACAAAATAGAGCCCGAAGTATAATATCTCTCCCGAAGGTTTGCCGAGGAGATCGGGAGAACCTGGATAGATTCCCAGTTCGAATTTATGCCCCCACTCAAAATACTTATTCACGAGAAATGCCAATGCCAAAACGAGGGTCATACCTATCAACATCTGGGCAAGGCTTTTCTTCCCCTCCTGAATTGCCGTGATCGACATGGCGACAGTAAGGCTGCTGGTGAGGAGAATAATGGTGTTCACCGTACCGATCAAAGTATCAAGTTCTTTCGATGCCAATTGAAACTCAGCCGGATACTTGAAGCGGTATACGGCATACACAAGAAATAATCCGCCGAACAGGATCAACTCGGTGAAGAGAAAGAGCCACATTCCCA
The DNA here is from genome assembly GCA_043803945.1 of bacterium. Lineage (GTDB taxonomy): Bacteria > Bacteroidota > Ignavibacteria > UBA10030 > UBA10030 > JAZDJN01. Next base: position 47,455 of record JAZDJN010000091.1, read on the forward strand.
TCCGGGAGCCGATGTTGTCGCGATGCGTCTGTTCATGTGCAACGTGGATCGACGGCGTACTCACGATGCCGCCTCCAATGGTTTTTCATATTGGCTGTAATCATACGGCCCGGTGGTCACAACAGGAATTTCGTGGAAGTTTTCCAGGGGTGGCGGTGAGGGGACTTTCCATTCAAGGGTTTGTCCGCCCCAGGGATTTGCCGGCGCCTTCTTTCCTTTCAACAGCGAGACGATGAGATTCACGATCAGGATGAGAATTCCGGCATAGAGTATCCAAGATCCTGCTGACGCAATGCGATGCAGGGTTAAAAACTCCGGAAGTGAATCGTAGTAACGCCGCGGCATCCCTTGATAACCCAGAATAAAAAACGGGAAATAGAGCAAATTGAAGCCGACCGTGAGGAGCAACCAGGAAAGTTTTGCCGCTCCTTTCTTGTACATCTTACCAAACATCTTCGGAAACCAGTAGTGGATGGCAGCAAATAAACCAAATCCTGTCCCGCCAAACATGACATAATGAAAGTGCCCAACGACAAAGTAGGTATCCTGAACATGAATGTTGATCGCGAGCGCACCGAGCATTAATCCCGTAAATCCTCCGATGCTGAATTGGATAATGAACGAGAGGACAAAAAGCATCGGCACTTCAAGTTCAATGGAGCCTTTATAGAGTGTCGCAATCCAATTAAAGATCTTAATAGCACTCGGGATGGAGACGAGAAATGTCAGGAGCGAGAAGACAAACACACCGGTATTGCTCATACCAACGGTAAACATATGATGTGCCCATACCAGCGAACCGAAGAAGGCGATGGCAAGACTTGAAAAAGCGATGAATTTATATCCAAAAATTGTTCGCCGCGCAAAGACCGGCAAGATTTCCGAGACCACACCAAGCCCCGGTAAGATCATGATGTAAACCGCAGGATGAGAATAGATCCAGAACAGGTGCTGATAGAGCACAGGATCGCCACCCATCGTAGGGTCAAAAATCCCAACCCCGAACCAGCGTTCGAGCACAACAAGGAGCAGTGTAATTCCAATAATGGGTGTGGCAAGAATTTGTACCCAGCCAGTAGAATATAGCGACCAGATAAACAAGGGCATTTTGAACCAGGTCATCCCCGGTGCCCTCATTCGATGGATCGTGGTGATAAAATTCAATCCGGTTAAAATCGAAGAGAATCCGAGAATGAAGGCCGCCATCAATGCCGGGAAGACATTGGTTGATGTCCGGATACTGTAGGGAACATAGAAGGTCCATCCCGTATCCGCAGCTCCGCCCGGAAGAAAAACTGAAACCAGTGCCAGAAGTCCGCCAGTGAGAAACAACCACCAGGAGAGAAGGTTGAGCCGCGGGAAGAAAACATCGTTTGCGCCAATCATCAGCGGCATCATAAAATTGCCAAAAACTGCCGGCAATCCCGGAATGATGAATAAGAAGATCATCATAATTCCGTGAAGCGTAAAGAAGGTATTATATGTTTGCGGCTCGACGATTGTTTTTCCAACCGTCATCAGCTCCAGACGCATCAAAACGCCGAGCGTTGCAGCCGTAAGAAAGAATACAGACATCGTAACAAGGTAGAGGATTCCAATACGCTTGTGATCGGTGCTAAGAATCCAACCGAGCACTCCCTTATCCTTCGTTTCAGCGTGATAAAAATCAGGCTCAACCTTCTCAGCGATAGACGCTGATGTTGCCATACGTCTCCTACCCTTCTGTTTTCTTCTTTGGTTTGATAATGAACACCACCACAAATATTCCGACTAAACCTAAAATAATGACCATGCTCACGCGGAGTACATTAAACGTGTACGTTCTCGCTTCTGGATCATAACTGAAGCAGAAGCTGAGTACTTTCGCGATCGTTGGTCCGACTTTTCCTTCGCCCGCCTCGATAACTGCCATCTTAATATCGAAGGGAAGATACTGAATGCCATTGATATACCGTGTAATTTTCCCTTCCGGAGAGACGATGATGAGGACACCGGCGTGAACATAATTTTCACCGCTGCGCTGGAAATAAAATCCTGCTCCATCAGTGATGGTATAAATGTTGACACTATCACCGGTGAAGAATCTCCACCCATCCGGATTGACCGGTTTGCCAATGGCTTTCAGGTAATTCTCGCGTTTCTCTTTAGCGAGTTCCGGTTTCTCCCGATGATCGAATCCCACAGTGAGAATTTGATAGTCCTTCCCGAGCTCAAGATCGATTTTCGGGATGATCTTCGAAAGTTCTGTCATCAATGGATTACAAATCCCAGGACATCGATAGTACACGAATGTAAATATTGTCGGTTTATTGACAAACTGCCTCATCGTGGCAATATTCCCTGACTCATCATAGAATTCCACATCCAAAGGAATTTGTTGACCAAGTTTTTCAACAATTCCGATCGGAGGCCTCTGCTCCTGCTGAGCAAAACCGATGCTCACGGCCAGAGAAACGACAATCAGCAAACTCATCACTCGTGGCATAATTATCCTTTTCGGATTTTCAATCCCGATACATATTGATAAAGCAAATTCCAATCGGTTGAAGAAAGTTGGAGCACTTCTCCATTAAATCCAAGTTGTACAGGATCTGCGGAGATAATTTTGATAAACCGATTGACCGTTGCCAATTCCTGTTCACTATGGACCAACATGGTGAAGATTCTCTTCTTATCCCGTGCAACTCGTCGAAAGAGCTCTGACCTTTTTTCCTGCAGGAGGCCATCTGAAGCAGAAGACAATCGATCAATTACTTTACCATTATCTGAAAACTCCTGCTCAATAATTTGTGCGGCTTTTTTGACCGGGATCTGTCCCGGGATATTACTTCCTTTTGAAAGCTGATAGGTTGTCTCAAGCGCTTGAATTTCTTGAGGAGAATCCTGAGGATGGCCATTCACAAAATTTCGGACATAATGAATCAATGCAAACCGGTCGTCCGGAGGAAGATAGTTGTACGATGCCATGCCATTCTTGACGATTCCCTCTTGCAGCGTTTTATAAATTTGCGATAGTTTGGATCCGTTTGTCCAACCTGTCAGTGTATGAAAATTCCTGGGTCTCGGATTGAGCACGATACCAGCCGGCCCGTCTCCCATACCATTATCACCGTGGCACGATGCACAAGTAGTTTTGTAAAGATCCTTTCCTTTCGCAACCATCTGCGCTGATGAAACGCTTGCTTTCATCACATCGACAGGCGGCGATACTCGCGGACTCTGAAATGCGATATCCTGAACGAAGGCGGAAGAGTCTTTCAAAACAACCGGCAGAATTTTGTTCTTCCCTATCTGTGTGAGATTTTGGACATAGAGAATACCTAATCCCAGCAGAACGAGGAGAACATAGAAATAGGAATAGCCGAATAACTTTACCGGCTTTCTCACCAGGTCGCGAAAATCGATTTCTGCTTTATATTCAGGTTTCTGATCCATAGTTCCTTTTTACCATTACAGCCGAAAATCCAGGCCCCGTTGAAGCTTCGGATCACCGACAGGGACCAGATTATTTCTCTTGAGCTTGATTGAGAAGACAACCAGAATAAGGCCGATAAGGAGCACGGGGAATCCAAGTTCTATCCAACTAAAGACCGGGCTCGCGGAATAGGTCGGCATCACCAACCAGTAGAGATCGAAGAGATGAGCAAACAGTATCCAGAGTGCCATTATCCTTAATCGTTTCAGATCCATTTTGGAATTTTGTGTCAACAGCATAACATAAGGAACTGCAAATTGGACGATAATCAATCCTACTGAGACATACTCCCAGCCGTTCTTCCATCGATTGATAAACCAGAATGTTTCCTCAGGCAGGTTGGCATACCAGATTAGCAGAAACTGGCTGAAGGCAATGTATGCCCAGAAATTCACAAAAGCGAACATCAATGCACCAAGACTGTAAAAGTGATCGCGTTTCAGTTTGGGGAAAAAACCATGCTCAGACAATTGAACTATGGCAAATGTTGCGATGGCGACTGCGGCCAGAACTGTACCGGAAAAATAATAGATGCCATAGATTGTGGAGTACCAGTGAGGTTCGAGGCTCATGGCCCAATCGATGGCCGTAACAGTCAATGTAATGGCAAAGACCGGAAGAAACACTGCCGCAAGTCTGACGTTCTTCGTTGTGAGTTGCTGGTCGCCGGTAGTATCCTGCTTTCTGGAGTTGCGGGTAAAAGCAATATAGAACAACGACCACAAGACAAACACAGCAATGAAGCGGATAAGAAAGAACTGAAAATTCAGATAAGGCGCTTTTGCCTGCAGTAATACATCGGCAGAGACAGCATCTTCATGGGTCCAATGGTACAGCTCGTGCATATTGAATAAGAGTGGAATGGCAAGGAACGGTACAACAAACGTCAGTGCACCGAGGAATTCGTTCACGCGCCGCATCGGAACGCTCCAGACTGCACCGGCAATGTACTCAAGTGCAACAAGGAAGATCGCGCCACCGGCGATACTGGCGAGGAAGAGAAATGAAATGATAGTATTAAACGCACTTCGCTTCGCATCGATAGCATAACCGCCAATCCAGATTAGAAGCCCAAATGCCAGGAGCACCCATCCTATGCGAGTGACGCTGGCAGGCAGCTCTTTTTTCAATTCATCAAAAGAGGTGTGGCTGCTCATTGAAAATCGGACTCCTTTGCATTGTGTGCACGCTGTAATACCCTGATGTAGTGAACTATCGCCCACCGGTCATCCCGCGAAATTTGTGATGCATAGGAAGGCATTATGTTCTGGCCTTCTGTGATCACGTGATAGACATTTCCATCCGGCCAGTTTCGAACTTTGTCGGAATGAAGGGTTGGAGGATTTGGAAATTGCCCCGCCAACCGGCTGTCGCCCGTACCAAAATTGCCATGACATGGACTGCAATAGGTGAGGAACCTCTCTTTACCGCGCATCAGAACCTGTTTTGTAGGACCCAGCGGATTGATCAGTAACTTTCCGGCATCGTCGGGTTTTCCCTTGAAGGCGTAAGGAATGAAACTACGGGCGACAGTACCATCTACCGGCGGACGCATGCCAATGCCATCCTTGAATAGTTCACTCGATCGCTGAGCTTTTTGTTTTTCCTGAGTCATCATCCATGAGAACGGTTCCATATACACCAGCTTGTTCAATGTAAAATATCCGGCTGCGCTGACAACCAGTGCGGTAACTGCAAGAACTCCCAAAAACCTTAGATCGAAGATCCGCTGACCATGGTTCATCTCCTCGAGATCGAAATAGACGGGAGTGATTTCTTTGGAACCCAATGATTTGAAGAGAGCATCAATTTCCTTTTGATTGAATTTCGGATCCTCGGCTTCGATATAGATCCCAAATCGATTGGCAGAAACCCGCTTCATATAGGGAGTATCATGAAGCGGATGGGTATTGTTCGGAAATTTAAAGTAAAGCACAATCATTGTGACAGTCGATAGAACAGAGGCAAGGAGAACCGTCAGCTCGAATGAGATTGGGACAAACGCGGGCCATGACCAGAATGGCTTGCCGCCAATGACGAGCGGATAATCCTGCAGCGTCACCCAACTGATAAACGAAATGGCTGTCAGTGCACCCATAGCACCGAATACCAATGCAAAATATCCGAGCTTCGACGGTTTGCTTTTCATCGCCAGATCCATCCCATGGAGAGGATAGGGCGTGTTGACATCGAAGCGCGAATAACCGGCACTGCTCACCGCCTCAGCCGCATGAGTGATCTCATCGGGAGTATCGAACAATGCCGTTATTGCATAGAGTGGATTTTCGTTCATACAATCTGCACTCGACTAATGTTTGCCTGGTTGCGCATTCGGTATCACTGCTTTCATTTCGGCAATCGAGACTGCCGGCAGGAAGCGGACAAAGAGCAACACGAGCGTGAAGAATAAACCAAATCCCAGCAGGAGAATTCCAAAGTCAAAAATTGTCGGTGTAAAATGCCCCCAGCTTGAAGGAAGAAAATCACGGGAGAGCGTTGTCACAATAATCACATACCGCTCGAACCACATCCCGACATTCACAAGTATGCCGATGATGAACATTAGCGGAATATTGGTACGGATTTTTTTGAACCAGAACAACTGAGGAAAGATTACATTACAGGAGACCATCGTCCAGTATGCCCATGCATAAGGGCCAAGGGCCCTGTTTAAAAAGACAAATCGTTCAAATTGACTGCCGCTGTACCAGGCAATGAAAAATTCCATCGCATACGCATAGCCGACCATGCTCCCTGTCAGGAGAATTACTTTGTTCATGTTCTCAAGGTGACGGAGTGTAATGATCGGCTCCAGCTTGAAATACTTTCTTACAAAGATGAGAACGTTCTGGACCATCGCAAATCCGGAAAAGACTGCACCTGCAACAAAGTATGGCGGGAAGATTGTGGCATGCCATCCGGGATTCACAGAGACTGCAAAATCGAAACTGACGATGGTATGAACAGAAAGAACGAGTGGTGTTGCGAACCCGGCAAGGATGAGATACATCTTCTCGTAATGGCTCCAGTGACGATTTGAAAATCGCCAGCCGAGGCTCAGTACAGAATAAGCCAGTTTTTTATATTTACTCGTCGTTCGATCGCGCAGCGTCGCAAAATCCGGGATCAAGCCAAGATACCAGAATACGAGCGACACCGTGAAGTAGGTTGAGACTGCGAAGACATCCCACACAAGGGGTGACATGAAATTCACCCAGAGGGAATGTTGATTCGGATAGGGCATTAGGTACCCTGCCAGCCATGGGCGGCCCAGATGGGCAACCGTAACAAACATTCCGGCGCATATAACTGCAAAAATAGTCATTGCTTCCGCAAACCGCGCTATCGCATTTCGCCACCGCTGGCGCATCAAAAAAAGAATCGCTGAGATTAATGTGCCGGCATGACCAATGCCAACCCAGAAGACGAAATTTGTCACATCGAATGCCCATGCTACTGGTTGGTTGAATCCAAGAAGTCCTATGCCCTGGAAGAGCAGGAGCGTCACAGTTCCAAGCCCGACAGCGAGGAGTGTCAGGGCTACACCAAATGCGATCCACCACCGTCTGGAGGGGAAGCGGTCGAGAGGAGCAGAAATAGCTGCGTCGAGATGTGCAGCCTCAACTGTTCCAACAGTAATCTCAGGCTCATGACGATAATCGACTGCCGTCAGGCTCAAGCGACATTCTCCGATTCAATGTTTCGTAATTTTGCAAGATAGGTAACGTTCGGCCTGGCATTCGTTTCTTCAAGAATATGATATCCCAGCTTATGCTTTCGATAATGCGACACCTCAGATTGAGGATCGTTCATATCGCCAAAGACAATCGCTGTAGCCGGACATGCATCCTGGCAGGCGGTTCTAACCTCGCTCCCCTTCAGTTCACGCCCCTGCTCGGCAGCATGTTGACGAGTCTCCATGATTCGCTGTACACAGAATGTACATTTCTCCATCACTCCCCGCGACCGCACTGTCACTTCCGGATTATGCATTAGATTTATCGGCTGCTGCTCATAATATCCCTCTGCCAGATGATCACGCCAGTTAAAGAAATTATAGCGGCGGACTTTGAAGGGACAGTTGTTTGAACAGTATTTCGTTCCCACGCAGCGGTTGTAGACCATTTGGTTCAAACCATCGGGGCTATGATTCGTCGCAACAACCGGGCAGACATTTTCGCATGGAGCGTTATCACAGTGCTGGCACAACATCGGCTGTTGGCTCAGCGATGGTTGATCGGCAGAGCCGGCATAATACCGGTCAATCCGAATCCAATGCATCTCACGCCCATTCTTAACCTGCTCCTTGCCAACCACTGGAATATTGTTTTCAACATTACAGCCCGCCACACAAGCATTGCAGCCGATGCATTTATTCAGGTCTATCGCCATCGCCCATTTCAGACCATGGTATTCCACTTCCTTAGTGATGCTCGGGAGCTCTTTCTTGCGGTGATGGAGAAAGTTCTGATCTTTCTCAAATTGTTTTATCGTTCCTTCGCGGATGATTTCGCGCTTCAGATGCAGTTCTTTGACAAATTCATCATCCAGCGAGTGATGCTCCTGAGTTGAAACGAGCTCGTGTTGGCCTGTCCTCTTATTCACCCGGGCCCCGGAAAAATATCTTGCTCCTGTGAGCGATTCAGCCGAAAGCAGCGCTTGTGCATCAAAACCCACTTCGGTTCCTATTGGCCCGGCATTGGTCCTGCCATAGCCCAATTCGATAGTGATCGTCTGATCAGCCTGGCCGGGCTGGATGAATACCGGAAGCGAAAGCGATCCATGTGGCAGTGTAATCTCGATGAGATCATTAATTTCGACACCCAATTCTTTTGCCGTGCCGGAAGAAATGGCTGCATAATTATCCCAGACAATCTTCGAGACGGGATGGGGAAGTTCCTGCAGCCAGCCATTGTTGGCATAGCGTCCATCGCCAATGTAATAGTTTTCTACAAGAGCGACGGTATAGCCGCTCGCCGAATTCAGAGTGAGCGCATTGAATGCCTCCATCTTGAATTTCAGAGAAGGCTGCTGAAGATCTTCTGCCTTGAAGGCACCATCATGAAGCGATGCAAACCAGAACGCTTGAAAATCCACTGGTCTGTTGAACGCGGGATAAAGTTTTTTCTCCCAATGAGATTTCAGATATTCATGATACAGTGCCTCTTTATAACTATCCTTTCCACTCATCCACGTGAGCAGGACCGTTTCTTTCTGTCGTGTTTCATAAAGCGGGGCAATGACCGGCTGCTGGAACGAATAAACGCCGCGCCTCACCTCGTAATCACCCCAGGATTCGAGCGTGTGGTTCACCGGCAATACATACGTGCAGTGTCTTGATGTCTCATCGTCTGCCTCAACAAGGCTGATGCTGACAGGAACGGATTTCAATGCCTCTTCGTACCCTAAAGACTTTGGGAGATGATAAACTGGATTGGTGTCAACATGGATTACTATGCCAACTTCTCCTGCTTTCATTCTGCCTATCAAATCATCGAATTCTTTTGGAGACGTGAGATCGCCGAAAGAGACCGAGCGAGATGAGGAGTAGAGTTTCCCATTGCCAAGAAGCTCGTTGAGGTAAATCACGGCGATATGCACTTCAGCAGGAAGAATGTCTCCAGCCCAAACCATCGACGAACCAGCATGCACCAGGAGATCGTTGACCAGCCGGTCTGCCGCTTCTTTTGAGAGAGAATACTTCTCTGCGATGCGCGAGAGTGTGAGTGTTGTAGGCCATTGCTTCGAAGAAACCGGCAGCTTCCCTTTGCTTTGCCTTCCTACAATCTCGTTAATCAGGGCAATCACAAATTCAAGCTGCGCATCGGGCCGTAAGCGCATCCGATAATCGGCATTTGCGCCTGTCAGGCTCATCCGGCTTTCGATCACATAGAGCCGGTTTAACTCCTTTGACTTCATGATATCGCGGCTATCGGTGAATCGGCGGATTTGGTCGAGCGAATCTCCTTCTGTCCCAAGGAAGTCTGATTCCAATGCCAACACGACCTTTGCATTCTCCCACTCCACAACGGGTATTTCCGTAGTGGCATAGGACTGCACCCAGGCCTGTCGCCGTGTGGCATTATTATGAAGTGCATAGGTATAGAGACGCGTGGCAGGATATTTTTTTCTGAATTCTTCCAGCAAGTTTGCAGCGGTCGGCGATTGGAGTGGATGAGAAATAAGAGCAATCTCTTTTTTCGCTGTACTGCATTGCTCAAGCGATTTTACAATTTCGGCATCGGCCTGCTTCCAACTCAGGTGGCCCGTCTTTCCTGATGAGGTTCCAAATTGCGGTTCTCGTAATCGCACGGGATCATAGAGATTGAGAATGCTCGCCTGCCCCTTGGCACAGATCTTACCACGATTGATAGGATGGTCAGGATTACCATCAATTTTTATTGGCCTGCCCTCCCGGGTCTTCACAAGAATTCCGCATGATTGCGAGCAGCCATCGCATGTCGAGGCGTAATAATTTGCAGCGCCCGGAGTCACTTCTTCCGGTTTTTTATTGTACGGTACGATTTCACCGCGATCGTTATAACTGCTGCATCCGGCCGATGTGAATGCCGCTGAAGCTGTCAGGAGAGCCAGAAACTGTTTACGGGATAACGAGGAAACCTGTGAAAGGTCGAACTCATCCGTCACGCCGGCCATAAATTCATTTGCCTTTTCAGCACTGACCGATTTGCCGTCGTATAATTCGCGGAGACTCTTCCAGTATTTCGATTCATAAGACATTCGACTTCGAACTTTCTTTCGTCCTTGAGATAGCCATCGGGTGCGTTGAGATGGTAATCGATTTCTCTTCTGAGGCCGTGCCGCGCCGGAACGATCCAATGGATCGTAACAGATTCCCTCCGAACATGCCTCCGCCGAGAGCGGTAGCCAGTTGGAGGAAAAATGTCCTTCGATTCTTTATAGTCTCCACCTTTTCGATCTTCTTCACCTCTCTTTACTCCTTACCGATGGCATGCTGCACAGTGTTCGGGTCCAACTTTAATCCCGGAGATATGGGCAAGTTGTTTTGGTGCCGTCCGATGGCACTCCAAACAAGCTCCCATCGTAAATTTCGAGACTTGACTCACGACATCCATTGCCTCAATTGTTCCATGGCAATTGACACAATCGATGCCCTTGTTGACATGCACGCTATGATTGAAGTAGGCATAATCCGGTACTTTGTGGACTCGCTTCCACGGAAGTGCGACTCCCTCTTCAAAGTACTTCGTCAATTTAACTATTTCCGGCCGGTTCTTACGGGCAACAGAGTGGCAATTCATACAGATAGAGACCGCGGGCACACTTGCATGGGGCGAGGAGGTGGCTGCCGTATGACAATATTTGCAGTCAATGCGCATCGTTCCCGCGTGCAATTTATGGGAAAAGGCGATTGGCTGCACCGGGGCAAAGCCGACACCATCACGCTCAGCACGGGAAATAAAATAGGTTGCCAGAAATGATGCGGCAGCGACAAAAAGGACGATCGGTAATCTTATGCGTAGTGTATAGTCGAGTAGAGATTTTTTCATTCCAAGATCAGAGTGAAACGATGATATCGTTCAATTTCCCCAAAACGTGTGCCAATGTTAAGAAATCTTCTTCTTCGACGCAATCATTTATCGAAGCATTTCTTCTGCACTTTTCAACAGAACATCAGATTTATTTGTTCCAATCAGTTCAGGGACAAAACAGAATTTATCGATCCTCAGGAAATAATCTTCCCGCTTTCACTATCATGCAATTGTTCCTCCTATTCCATTACCCAAACGTTTCCATGGTTAAAGTTCAATCATCAAACAAGCGCTGACTTTTCTTTTCTCCCAACAAATCGTATTATTACTCAATGCTACTCTATCACAACAAGTTCCTCTCAGAATGAACGAGTCGGACAGACAATCTGCAGTAGTATGTTACCATTGCGGTGCTCCTGCACTCGTTACCCGAATTGATGATGAAGGCAAGAGCTTTTGCTGCGCCGGATGCAAAGCAGTCTATGAGATTCTATCACAGGCGGATCTCTGCAACTATTATGAGTTCCAGCAGAATCCCGGCATCACTCCTTCGATCCGCCCCGCGAAAAAATTCGCGTACCTCGATAATCCCGAACTGAAGCGCCAATTAGTGGAATTCTCTAACGGCGAGTTGAGCGTCATCAATCTTGTAATCCCTCAGATGCATTGCAGCTCTTGCATCTGGCTCCTTGAGCATCTTCAACGCCTTCATTCCGGTATTCTGTTTTCCCGGGTCGATTTTCTGAAAAAACAGCTCCTCATTCGGTTTTACGAAAAGAAGATTTCACTCAGAGAAGTTATCGAGTTGCTTTCCTCGCTGGGCTATGAACCGGAATTGAACCTTGGCTCCGTTCAATCGCAGCAAAAAAACACAATCGATCGAAGCCTCTATCTGAAGATTGGTGTCGCAGCGTTCTGTTTTGGAAATATCATGCTCTTCAGTCTCCCCGAATACCTAGCAACATCCCAGGAGGATCTCGGTTCACGAATATATTTTGGGTACCTCAATCTTGTTCTCTCAATTCCTGTTGTTCTGTACAGCAGTTCGATCTTCTTTAGCTCAGGATTTAAAAACCTCTTGCGAGGAGTCATTACAATCGACCTGCCTATTGCGCTCGGCATTGCCATCGTTTTCTTAAGAAGCGCTGCCGATGTTCTCTTTCAAACCGGTCCCGGTTACTTCGATTCGCTGACCGGATTAGTCTTCTTTCTTCTTCTCGGCAGGCTCTTTCAGAATAAGACATTTGACAGTCTGAATTTCGAACGGAAGTATCATTCCTATTTTCCTCTCGCTGCTGCAATAAAAACTGCTGAGGGGGAAACTACAGTCCCGCTTACTGCGCTGAGGCCCGGTCAGAGAGTTATCATCCGGAATAATGAAATCATACCGGCAGATGGTGTTGTGATGCAAGGGAAAGCCACAATTGATTACAGTTTTGTAACGGGCGAATCTGAGCCTACTACAAAGACCATAGGAGATCTGGTGTACGCAGGCGGGAAGCAGGCAGGGGCTGCCGTGGAAATTGAACTGGTGAAGGAAGTTGCCGAAAGCGAGTTGATACAACTCTGGAGCGATTTTGGAGCGTCGGAACGCACAAAATCACATTTACTGACTCTCTCTAACACTGCCGGTAAGTATTTCACGATAGCAATTCTTCTCATTGCAGCAGTCACTGCGCTGTATTGGTGGCTCATGAATCCTTCAATCATTCTCAACGCTGTTACTGCTATTCTCATTGTGTCCTGCCCATGTGCACTGGCGCTTGCGGCACCATTTGCGTTTGGAAGCACTATGAGAATCTTCGGGAAGAAAGGATTCTACCTGAAACAGGCGGCAGTGATTGAGAGTTTGGCAAAAGTCTATACCATTGTATTCGATAAAACAGGCACATTGACCGAAACGAAACGTGCATCCATCCGGTTCATCGGAAAGGAGCTCACCGCAAATGAACGCTCACTCATTTCATCCGTTGCCAGATGCTCGACACATCCTCTGAGCCGAACGATCAGCGAGTATTTTGCTGCGAGTCCTTTCGAAGTTCACGACTTCGAGGAAGTTCAGGCGGCAGGGATTGCAGGCCGGGTAAATGGTTCACAAGTACGGCTCGGAACTGGACAATGGGTACATGTCGACTATTCCGCGACGGAGAACGAAGATCAGCCGACTGCAGTGCACGCCGCTATCGATAATCAGTATCTTGGACACTTTGTGGTCAGTAACATCTATCGGTCTGGTGTCAGAGAGGTTCTGAAAAATCTTGGCGATCACCATGCAGTGTTCCTCCTGTCGGGCGATAGTTCAAAAGAGGAAGCGACACTGCGAGTACTCTACCCCGGATTCGTCGATATGCGCTTCCGCCAACAGCCGCATGACAAACTTGAGTCTATCAAACAACTTCAACATGACGGCAGGACCGTTATGATGATTGGTGACGGCTTGAACGATGCAGGTGCACTCTGGCAGGCTGATCTTGGCATAGCGGTAACAGAGCGGAGTTCTGCTTTTTCACCGGCATGCGATGCCATCCTCACAAGTGCTTCATTTCACCAGCTCGATCGCTTCATACATTTTTCTACGACCTCACTCCATATCGTTTATGCTGCGTTCACTCTTTCTATAGTCTACAATATCGTGGGATTATATTTTGCCGTGCAGGGTGCGCTCTCCCCCATTCTCGCAGCGATTTTAATGCCGCTCAGTTCCATTAGTGTTGTGGCATTTTCAACGCTCATCACCCAGATGCTTGCTCGGCGGAAAGGTCTCCTCTAATGTCGGTGGTCGTCGTCTTAATAGGATTTAGTGTTCTTGTTGCTCTGGGATTTCTCATCGCGTTTATTTGGGCGGTGCGATCGGGTCAATACGACGATAAGTACACACCCTCGGTAAGAATTCTCTTTGATGATCAAAAGAAAACGAGTAATTTTGACCAACATCCAACCACCACTGGAGAAGAAAGTCCTGATCATGCAGATGGAAAAGATCAGATACGATAACGGAATCGTCCGCAATTTCGTCATTGCTACAGCCCTGTGGGGAGCAGTGGGAATGCTTGTGGGAATCCTTATCGCACTGCAACTCTTCGAGCCCGCATTCAATGCCAAACTTCAATTTATTACTTTCGGACGCATCCGTCCGCTTCATACCAATGCCGTTGTCTTTGCATTTGTTGGGAATGGTATTTTTATGGGATTATATTACTCCCTTCAGCGTCTCTGCAAAGCACGGATGTTCAGCGATCTCCTCAGCAAGATTCACTTTTGGGGATGGCAGACAATCATCGTTTCCGCCGCTCTCACACTCCCCCTCGGATTTACATCGGGAAAGGAATATGCCGAACTGGAATGGCCGATTGACATCGCCATTACACTTATATGGGCAGTCTTGACAGTGAACGTTGTCGGGACGATCGTGAAGCGTCGCGAAAAGCATATGTACGTTGCCATCTGGTTTTATCTGGCAACGCTGGTGACTGTTGCTGTGCTCCATATCGTAAACTCCATTGAGCTGCCGGTCTCCTATCTCAAGAGTTACCCGGTCTATGCCGGCGTGCAGGATGCTCTGGTACAATGGTGGTACGGGCATAATGCTGTTGCGTTTTTTCTCACCACGCCATATTTGGGATTGATGTATTACTTTCTCCCCAAAGCGGCAAACCGGCCCGTCTATTCGTACCGGCTCTCAATTGTTCACTTCTGGTCGTTGATCTTCCTCTATATTTGGGCTGGCCCGCATCACCTTCTCTATACCGCGCTTCCTGATTGGGCACAGTCTCTCGGTACGGTATTCTCTGTGATGCTCCTTGCTCCATCGTGGGGTGGTGCTATCAATGGACTGCTGACATTGCGCGGAGCCTGGGATAAAGTGCGGGAAGAGCCGGTATTAAAATTCATGGTAATTGCTGTTACAGCGTACGGTATGTCCACGCTCGAAGGGCCTTTGCTCTCATTAAAAAATGTGAATGCAATATCTCACTACACCGATTGGACAATCTCCCATGCCCACATTGGAGCGTTGGGATGGAACGGGTTTCTGACATTTGGAATTCTCTACTGGATCGTTCCAAAATTATGGAACACGCAGATATATTCCCGCAAATTGGCAAATTTCCATTTCTGGATTGGCACGCTTGGCATTGTATTCTATGCCGTTGGATTATACTGGGCTGGTATTACACAATCATTGATGTGGAAACAATTCACTTCCTTTGGCGTTCTTCAGTATCCCAATTTTCTTGAGACGGTAACACAGATCCTTCCCTTCTATATGATTCGAGCGTTTGGCGGCACTCTCTATTTCATCGGAGCACTCGTGATGATCTATACCCTCTTCAAAACCGCCAGACAGGGAAAGCTGGTGAAGAATGAGGAGGTCGAGGTTCCAAGCCGTTGGACCGACACCCACGCTGTTAAGGAAAACAAACATCGCTGGCTCGAAAAAAGGCCGATTCAATTCGCCGTCCTTTCTGCCGTTGTGATCTTGATCGGGGGCCTGGTGGAACTTATCCCCACGTTTCTGATCAAATCAAATATTCCAACGATCAGCTCGGTAAAACCCTATACGCCGTTGGAATTGGAGGGGCGTGATATCTACATCCGAGAAGGGTGCAACACTTGTCACTCGCAGATGATACGGCCATTCAGGTCCGAGACAGAACGATACGGCGAATATTCCAAAGCGGGAGAGTACGTCTATGATCATCCGTTCCTCTGGGGTTCAAAACGGACAGGTCCGGATCTGCATCGCGAAGGCAAGAAGTATCCTAACCTCTGGCATTTCATGCACATGGAAAATCCACAATCTGTTTCACCGGGATCGATTATGCCTTCCTATCCCTGGTTGTTTACAAGTGATGCAGACGTCTCGATTGCACAATTAAAAATCCGTGCCATGCAGAGGCTCGGTGTTCCATATCCAAAAGGATATGATAAGCAGGCAGCGGCAGATCTCCGGTCACAGGCTGAGAATATTGCCGCAGATTTACAGAAACAGAATGCACCTGCCGATCCCGGGAAAGAGATCATCGCACTCATTGCCTACCTGCAGCGGTTGGGCATTGATATTGCAGTTCAGCAATAAGGAGCTACAGTAATGCTGGGAAATTATCTGAATGCCATTGAAGGCATCGCAACGTATCCTCTGGTGACGTTGATGATCTTCTTTTCGTTTTTCATCGCGGTTCTCGTGATGGTTGTTCGCATGAAGAAAGAACATATTGACAAGATGAGGCAACTCCCATTGGAGTAAGTATTGGTAATTTCGACTAAGCTTTTATAGGAAGGCTCCGTAGGAGCTATATATTTCTAACAAACACGATAAACTAAGTTTGAGCTCCATAGGAGCGAGACAAGGATTGGTTACAATTCTATTTAAAGAAAGGTTCGAATACTTCGAAGATTATATCGCTCCGAATGGAGCTTGATTACTCTTAGTTTTTAGGTTACAAACATTCTGAGGGTGTCTGAAAAGTTTTGAATAGGTTATCTTCAATATTCAAAATTGTGCAATCCAATGAATTATCGCAACTCCAACGTGGACGAGTTGGCAACTCGTCCTACATTTCAGACACCCTCATCCTCTGTAAATTGCACTCATGCTTTTACATTTTTTGGATAACGATTCTGTCTAAGTGCGGAGATGTTAGAACTGTTGAATATATGAGGTATAATAAGATGAGCAAGATTTTATTCCCAGGATTGTATCGCGTCTTCGCTTTAGCGAGTGCTCTTATTGTCATCAGCTCGTCAGCAATGGCCGACAGCGGCACCATCGACAAAGGTGGAGAACTGGCATTAATCATCACCGGAGCATTGACGGCGTTCTTCATCGTACTCATTTTCTTTGTCATCTTTGTGCTGAATGGCAACATCGATCCGCTGACTGCGATTCTGAGGGCCGTATGGGAACACATCGTTCCGCAGGATGCCGACAAGGCGATTGCGATGGATGAGGATTTCGATGGAATTACCGAACTCGACAACCAAATACCGCCCTGGTTCAATTATCTCTTTGCAGGATCGGTTGTCTTCGCTCTTATGTACATGCTCGATTATCACGTCTGGGGAACAAGTCCACTGCCCGGTACTGAATTTTCGCAGGAAGTCGCGGCGGCAGATCTCCTTCGGCGGGTACGAATTGCATCCGAAGGTACCATCGATGAAAACCAGCTCACGGCCCTGAAAGATTCTGAATCGATAAAGTCCGGCTCTGAAAAATTCATGAAGAATTGTGTGAGCTGCCATGGGAACAAGGGCGAGGGAATCGTCGGGCCAAACCTGACCGATCAATTCTGGATTCATGGCGGCGGTGTGAAAGAGATCTATGCAACCATTAAAAACGGAATCCCCGCAAAAGGGATGATCAGTTGGAAATTAGTCTTCACTCCAAAAGAGATTCAACTGCTCTCGAGTTTTATCCTCTCTCTGCAAGGTACCAATCCACCGAATGCAAAGAAGGCCGAAGGAGTACTCTATGTTGCTCCGAAGATGGCTGTAAAAGATTCAACAAAACAGAAGGCAACATCGTAAGAATCGAGCATTGACGTGGAAAATAGAGAATTACAGAGCCAGCCCTCCTTCCGGGATCAGCTCGGTATCGTCTCGAAGGAAGGGAAACGGAAATGGGTCTACCCGCGTAAACCGAGCGGCCCCTTCCATCGCGCACGTCTCATCCTTAGCTGGATTCTTTGTGCAATTTTACTCGGTGTACCCTTCATCCGGCTGAATGGCCATCCGGTCATGTTGTTCGACATCACAGAACGAAAATTCATCATCCTTGGATTGATCTTTGGCCCGCACGATTTCTTCCTGCTCGCGCTGACGATGATTACAGTGATCGTCTTCATTTTTCTCTTCACTGTCGTGTTCGGCAGACTCTTCTGCGGTTGGATCTGTCCGCAGACCGTGTTCATGGAAATGGTCTTCCGGAAGATCGATTATTGGATTGAAGGGAATCATCGGGAACAACGTGCACTCAACGAATCGTCGATGAATGGCACAAAAGCATGGAAGAAGTTATTCAAGCATTCTTTGTACTTTACCATTTCGTTTATCATTGCCAACATGCTCCTGGCATGGGTCATAGGAACAGACAAACTCTTCACGATCATCGCCGACCCACCTTCACAACATCTTGCCGGATTAACGGCAATCGTCGCCTTCACCGGAGTGTTTCATTGGATTTTTGGCTGGTTTCGCGAACAGGCTTGCATCCTCATCTGTCCCTATGGACGGCTTCAGGGTGTCTTATTGGATCGCCGGTCCACTGTGATTGCGTACGATTTCATTCGGGGAGAACCGCGGAGAAAATATAAGAAAAGTGAATCCCGTGAATTGGGAGATTGCATCGATTGCCATCAATGTGTTGAGGTCTGCCCGACAGGAATAGATATCCGTAATGGAACACAACTCGAATGCGTGAACTGTACAGCATGCATCGACGCATGTAATACGATCATGGACTCGATCGAGCGGCCGCGTGAATTAATCCGCTACGACTCTATCGAGGGTATAGAGAAAAAAGCCCCGTCTCTGGTTACAATGCGAAGTGTTGGTTACTCGGTTGTCCTGCTCCTTCTCATCTCCGTATTGAGTTACTTGCTTTACAATCGGTCGGAGATCGATGTGACAATCCTCAGAACTCCCGGTCTGTTCTTCCAGGAGCAACCCGATAAGCAGGTGAGCAACCTCTACGACGTTAAGGCCATCAATAAAACATTTGAGGAATTCCCCCTCACGTTCAAACTCAAAAATATTGAAGGATCTATTTCAGTTCTTGGCGATGTTCACACTCTCAAGCCTCAGGAAGCAGCCTCCGCCCGTCTCTTTGTTATACTTCACCGGAGTCAACTTCGTACGATGAACACTCCATTCGAAATTGAAATATTCCGGGGCACACAGCTCGTTAACGTCGTCCAGACATCGTTCCTCGGACCCCTACAAATGAAAGGAAAAACGGAGTGAAGCTTCATTGGGGAATCGGTCTTGGTATCGGTTTCGCCTTCTTCGCGCTGGGGATTCTGGCGCTGGTTATCATTTCCATGAATCAGAAAATCGATCTGGTCAGCGACGATTACTATCAGAAAGAATTACGTCATCAAGAGCAGATCGAGAGAACTCAGCGCTCGACAGCACTAAAAGAGCGGCTCGAGGTAACGAGCGTTGGAACCCGTATCTCAATTCGTTTCCCAAAGATGTTTTCACCAGGCAATCTTAAAGGGACACTTTCTTTTTACAGGCCGGCAGACCGCTCGAATGATTTCTCGATCTCAATCTCCCTCGATTCAACCAATGCGCAAAGTGTCATCACTGATTCACTTGTTAAAGGTTTGTGGAGGTTGAAAGCATTCTGGACAAGCGCTCAGCTTGAGTATTATCACGAAGAAGCATTGATTATCCAATAAGGTGTTTATGGAATTTTTTGCAGGACTGATGTTTGGTTTCGCCGGTAGTCTGCATTGCATTGGGATGTGCGGCCCCATCGTACTGGCACTTTCCACCGGACAACAATCTTTCTCCAAACTCCTTCTGGGGCGGCTAGCCTACAACCTTGGAAGAGTCTTCACATACACCATGGTGGGAGCAATTGTCGGATGGATCGGCGGTGCTTTGCTGATTCCGTTACTTCAGGAAAAACTCACCATCATCATGGGAGTTGTCATTCTGATAGGCGCACTTTTTCCGCTGCTCGTTAAATCCGCTTCAACTATTCGCTTGCTTCCCCAGCCGTTGTATCAACGATTAATCTCTCAGATCGCATCGCTTCTTACGACACAATCAGTTCACACGCTGTTTCTTCTTGGCATATTGAATGGATTGCTTCCCTGTGGATTTGTGTATATGGGTATTGCCGGAGCAGTGGCTACCGGCTCGTTGATTGGCGGTGTATTGTTTATGGCTGGATTCGGTGTTGGTACGATTCCAGCAATGTTGAGCTTTGCGATTTCACCGAGACTTATTTCGGTCAATGCCCGCACCAAACTCGCACGCATGCTCCCCGCGTTCACAATACTAGTTGGGATTTTGCTGATCGTTCGGGGTTTGGCTTTGGGGATTCCTTATCTCAGCCCAAAACTTCAGGATCGGGCCGCTTCGATGCAAATGGAACACCATCACTAATTTTTTTTAAACTAGAAAGTACTCCAACATTCCTAAAAGAAAAAGCTTTGATGAATACACTGCAGCGTTGTCTCAATACGATTTTCTGTTTGCTTGTGCTGTCGGCAAATTTATCACTGCTGCAATCCCAGCCATCCGCTAACGATTCAATTCAACTCTTAATTCGTTGCGATGATCTCGGCATGTGCCACAGTGTGAACCTTGCTGCGAAACGACTCTTCGAGTCAGGACTTCCAGTCTCAGTATCCATTATGTTCGCCTGTCCCTGGTATCAGGAAGCGGTCGACCTCCTGAAGCAGTACCCGGATGTATCGGCAGGAGTTCACTTAACGCTTAATGCAGAATGGAAGAATTATCGTTGGGGACCAGTGTTAGGAAAAGTTGCTGTACCAAGTTTGGTAGACAGCATCGGCTTTTTTTTTCCTTCAAGAGCAACATTTTTTGCCAACAATCCTAAGATTGCTGAGGTCGAGAAAGAGCTGCGCGCACAAATTGAGCGGGCATTAAGCTCAGGAATCAGGATCGATTATCTCGATTACCATATGGGTACTGTTGTGGACACACCTGAGCTCCGGGCATTGCTTGAGAGATTAGCGAACGAATATCACCTTGGCATCTCTCGCTACTTTGGAGAAAGGGATGTTGCCGGCGTTTATAAGCTCGCTCCCGAAACAAAGACAGACTCACTTCTTGCTACGATCTCGGGTTTAAAGAATGGACCAGTGCAACTTCTTGTTTGCCATATCGGCCTGGATACTCCCGAGATGAGCGCTCTCATCGATCTGAACACTTTTGGTTTGGCTCAGATGAGTAAGCATCGTGAAGCTGAACTCAATGCACTTCTTTCAAACGATTTTCGGAAGATCATCAAGGATAAGAAGATACGATTGTTGACTTATAGGGATATTATTAGACGAATGGGTCTCGACAAGATGCAGAGGCCAGGAGTAGAGTGAGCAGTTGATGTTAGACATCTGAAGTGTTTTACTGAAATCTGGATTGAGTGTAATACCGCAAGGCACGCTGAGGACACCAAAGAAAATCCTAAAATGAAAGAGTAGATAGAGAAAGACATTTCGTATTTACTCAACTCGCTTAGTAATCCTACTACTTTCACTTATCTTTCGCCCACTTTCCCAAGAGGGCTGGGAGGATTCTACAAGCTGCTGCAGATAAATCTCATTGAGAACTCCGACTCCATCGACAAATCCCCCTTCCCCCCTTTTCGAAAGGGGGAAATTGTGCCCGCAGAAGAACAACAATCATCAACACATCCAGTCATTATCTTGCCCCGATATACACAAATGGAAACCAAATTGCCCTTTGCGTGAACTGTGTTGAGCAATTATATCATTCCTTAAAATACCTTTGTGCACCTTGTGTCCTCGGCAGTAGTATCTCTTTATGCGATCCAATCGTACTTGTTTTGTGAAATGCAGAAGAGTAAGCCGTTCCTGAAAAACTAAAAAAACGCTTTCAGGAGACTTCTGAAAGCGCTTTTTTTTGTGGGCACTACTGGGGTCCCCGCCCGACCGCATTTGAGTCTGATTATCGGTCGGGCGGGTCCACCAGAGGCGGATGAGCTTTCCGCCAAAAAGACGACGGACAAACTGGCTCAGAACCAGTGACCTTATCCTTGGAGCAGTGAGTTCAATGAAAGAAAAAAGCACTTTGAATTCACCTTTCAAAGTGCTTTATGTGGGCGCTACTGGGGTCGAACCAGTGACCTTACGCGTGTGAGGCGTACGCTCTGAACCAACTGAGCTAAGCGCCCAAAGAACATAAAAACCAACTGTTTACCCGCCGGAATACGAAGTACTCGGCGGAAGCTAAGCGCCCTCTCTTAAAACTTGGGCAATTCAAATAACAACTATCACGAATTCTGTTGAGTGTAGAATCACTATAAAAGCGTTCTACAATTTTCTCTACTGAGTAGCACTAACCTCTTGATGAATATAATAGATAGTGTTTGAAAAAACAACTTCCGGTAGGGTTGAGCTGCAAGGGTTTGATTTGCACATTGATTCAATAGTGTCCCACTTCCTGGTGGGGAGCGAGGGAAAGTGATTGCAGGACCCCTAGGAAATAATAGTCACGATTATTTCCACGACCTCGCGATATTTTCCCGGTATAATCGTTCCAATCTTTTTCTCGATTATTCGACTTTCAGCAGTAAATAATTTGTTCGGACGGGCATAGGAAGGGTCTTGAGTCAGGGAGCCTATAGCAAAATCGATTCGTTTCAACTCCACCGAATAGATGTCGCTTCGCGATGCAGTTATCTGGCAGAGAATGACATCCTCACCAAGGGGGTCCGAAATGACCAAAGCAGGACGTCTCTTTACTGTAGAAAGGTCTGAAAATGGGAATGGCAGAGTTACACCATCCCCTTTTACAAATCTAACCATGCAGCATCCTCTTCAGGAGAGTCCCAGTCTTTTGCAAGTGCCTTCTCTGATGCTAACATCGTATCCGGGAATGGCCTAATCAACTCATGGATGAAGAACGGCCTGGTCTTCAAGGGACTTCCTGTAGAGCTAGATTCGATGCCAAGAGCAAGTGAGATTATTACTTGCCCTGATGCTAGCCATGTGCTGGAATCCACAGAACATGTCTCGTCAGGATTCATCGTGTGTTCCTTGGATTGAATAGTTTCGCCACGTCTTTCTCTTTGATGGGTTGGAAGCCACCCGTCTTCGTTATTGCCGCAATATCTATATTGCCTCCGACACCACGCAAGCCAACATAGAAGGATTGCATTTCCATGGTTGTCCGAACGAGCAACGCCGAAAGATTTATACAGTCTTGAAGTGGCAAGAATTGATACGGGATTTGTACCTGCAATTGTGACAACGCTTTCGAAAGCAATGTAGTTTGCTCTGCAGTAAGGCCTAAGGTTTTCTGGACAAATGGTACGAGTTGAGGGTCATAACCGTGTATTAACCTCCCAACGAACTCCTGCTGGCCTCCCCACACTGGGCCGAAATCCGACGTGTGCCACTCCTTTGGAACTGGTCGGGAAGGAATGTCTATCTCATAAACGCGTCCATAGGCTTCTCCCTCATCATAACCGCCTAGCATGAACACCATATCTGGCTGACCAGCCCACTGTTCAGGATTTGGCATCTTTTGGCCTATCCACATCTGCATGAAGAAATCACCGAGCTTTTCCGCTACCTCTCCCACCTTGAGTCTTTTCTTCTCGATTGAAGCTTCGAACTCGGGGATATAGCTGTGGGCTGTCCTTGGATTCTGCTGACCAATGGCTCCCAAACCGTAAGTCACAATGCCGACATAATCCTGCCCGTTAACGCGCAGCAGTTTCGTAGTATTATCAAACGTTGCCGGTAAAACGGGACCTCCTGGAATCTGGGCCATGAGGGTGACCCTGCTATCTGCGGCGAGGACTATCCCCTCTGGGCCTTTGAAAACAATACCTAGGGACATTTTCGTTCCAATGATATGCTTGGGAATTGCTATGAAGTATAGAGAATATTTTCTATCAGATCAAGTGCTAATGACCCAGCAAGAACAGCTTCAAAATGAAATCTTTAGTTGGAAGACAGCGTTATTCTGTTCACAGTACTGTGCATTTGCTCAGGCTGAAGATGCGGGTAGATTTCCGTCACCTTGCTCAAAGGTTGTCCAAGTAGTTTCTGTACTCCGTCGAGAGAAGCTCCATCCTGCACCAACCATCGGCACGCCGAGAGTTGCTCTTCCTTCAGAGGTGTCCGCATGATGGACCTCCTTGGTACCATGGAGCCAGAGCGTACTACGTGGAAGATAATCGGTGCTTTGGGAGTGGTTACAACTATGCAGTTTCAAGTGACAAAGTCAACGTCCGGAAAGTACGCTTCCTTACAGTGAACTCAGAAACGAAGTATTGCTCTCAATCTGGCAGACGTAATTGCCTCCGCGTTCCAAACGGACAAGCGCGGTATCCCTACCCACACATGAGAGCCACGAGAAATGCGGAAATCAATAGTTCCTGGCAATACGAAAGCCGACGTTAACAAACCGGATGTCTGGACCACCACCACCCCGAAGGACAATGCGACAACCGTTGTCGCTGCTGTACCACCCACCTCCGCGGCTCATTCGTACCACACCACTTTCTGGACCTGTTGGGTTTGTTTGAGCACTCGTTGTGCATGGTCCATCCCAATCATTCACCCATTCGTCGACATTGCCACTCATATCAAAGATGCCAAGCTCATTTGCCTTCATCGTTCCGACTGAATGAGGCCTGTAGTCTGAATTGCCAAGATGCCACGCCACCGAATCCAATGTGTTGCTCCCGCAATATGTGTACCCCTGGCTGCGGTTCCCGCCACGGGCCGAATACTCCCATTCCGCTTCTGTCGGTAGGCGGTATTTCGTCGTCCCTTCCCTCTGATTGAGATAGCTCAACCAGTCTTGAATGTCATACCAACTTACTTGCCCCACGGGCAGACTATCTCCCTTGAACTCGCTGCTCGGAGACTCACTCAAGCTAGTTCCCCCGTTCGCCTGCTTCCAGAGGACGATTTCGCGCCAGAGCTTCTGCGTCACCTCATACTTGCCAATGTAGAAATCGCTCAGCGTGACCGAATGAGATGGCTGTGTGTACACCTCAGTGCTGCCGCTCCCCATCTGAAATGTGCCACCTTGCACAACCACCATGTTTGGCAGCATTGAAGGTATGGGCTTGCAGCCAATTGAGATCACAATCGCACAGAAAAAAAAGTAAGGCAGGATGAGAGTCTTCATTTGAATCTCCTTCGACCCATGATTCACTGCGGATTAAAGATACAAAACAAAGAAGGACAAGGCAATAACAATTTCAGCCTTCCCCCCTTTTGTAACATATGTGAAGCAAATGTTTTGCCTCAGGTATACACCTCAATATGACTGGGGATACACCTTAGTTGGCGAAGAGTCGAACACTGATGATACTGATCGAACAGATACTCACCCATCTGTGGTGATCTGTGCTTTTTCTGTGTAATCAGTGTTCTATCTCTTAAGAAAAATAGCTGAGGGGCTATTCCTCTTTAATGAGTTACCTCAGCGAAATAATCCGCTTCCCTATTTCACCAATCGCTTTTGGAGATAGTGTATCTCCGCGTCAATGGTTTTCAATCTCTTCTGTTCATACTCCGATGAAGCATTCTCTGCAATGGATAAGAGATCTTCTTCCCAATCACCCGGCAGATATTCCCTTACAGTAAATCCGCCTGAAGTGCTTCCCGAAGTGGTTTCGATTATTTCATACTCACGTGAGTTATCCGCAAGCAGCATGAGAGCGGCGGGAGAATAACTATCCCGATTTTTTCTCTCCTCACACTCGAGGACCACTTCATCCTGCAGGCATACCTTCAGACTATTACCGCCATTCATTTCAATTGTTAATGATCGCGATTTTGAGGTTGCACGATAAATGCCCTCCTCCCCATACACAGACAGAATCTTGAATGCCGCCTGAGGGAGCTCAGCCTTCGACGCCTTCGCCAGCCGGCGTTCCAGCTTTCGCTTTAACCGACTCATTTCCCTCTTCTTCTTATCGAGATTTCGCTCGAATGCCGGCTTGACTGCCCGTTCGATAGAAGCCCAGATGGCAGCAAATATCATTATTGGAAGCAGCAGATGAAACAGCAATCCCAACAATGTCGAAAAGCCCCATAGACTTTTATACCAGGAGAATGGCAGGATATTAA
Source organism: bacterium (assembly GCA_043803945.1). Classification (GTDB taxonomy): domain Bacteria; phylum Bacteroidota; class Ignavibacteria; order UBA10030; family UBA10030; genus JAZDJN01. The sequence goes on from JAZDJN010000091.1 coordinate 73,254, forward strand.
ACGAGAGGTAGATCAAAAAAATGCATACTATCACAGCAATAATATTCAATACACTGCGGAGAAAGCGATATGATACCGTGGTCATAATGTGCCTCCTGGTGAGAACATACCCTGGATGGTAAATTGACGATAAGATTCAGCCATGATTGATGATGAATAATATGACAATCCCTCGCACAATGCTGTTAATCACGTCACAGATAAAACGGGAATACTCATAGAGCTGCGAAAGAGAGCCAATTGGAAAGGTTAATTCTTTTCACCGATTCTTAGGAACAATTTTTCCAGACCCATACTCCTTGCCCTTAAAAAAGTTTTTCACTGAAAATCCTTGCATCAAGCTTGGAATTGCAATATTATTCGACAATTCCTCGAAGGGGATACCCTACTATGATGGTACTTTCAGAACAAGAGGTTGAAGCAATCCTGGAAAACATGAGCGATGGATTGTTGATCCTCAACAGTTCATTAGTCATCGAATATGCTAACATTCAGTCATCTAAAAACCTAAACCAGGATCATCTTCCCGGGAAATCATTTTATGAGATCTTTCCAGGCGCTTCAAGCTCACTCAAAAAGCTTGGGATAGACGATCTCCTCAGCCTCCAGCAGCCAATTTCATTCGAAACATCTCTGGGAGATTCCAAATCACCAAATAACTTCTCCATCCAAATTCAACCCTTCAACCTTCGATTCTTTGTGATCCTAAGACTCTTCGCTGAGCCAAATGCAGTAAAAGATTCACCATCATTAGCGTGGGCTCAATTGAGGACAATAATCGAGAGTATCCCTGACGAGGTGGCATTTAAAGATTGTCAGCGCCGCTTTCTCCTCGCTAATTCAGCCTCGGTGCAAGCATTGAAACAATCCTCCGAAGCGGATGTGCTTGGTAAGAGAGATGAAGACCTACTCCCCCTCCATGTAGCACAAGTCCATGTGAGAGAAGAGGAAGAAATCATTGCTACCGGTAAATCGATTTTAAATTTTGAAAATACTAAAGTTGATAGCACAACAGGCGAGGTGATCGGGTGTAAGCTCATTTCTAAAGTCCCTGTCCGCAATCCTCGCGGAGATATTATCGGCCTCCTCGTTGTGAACAGGTCCATCACGGAACGGAAAAGATACCTGGTAGCCCTCAAAGAGAGCGAGGAATTGTTCCGCAAAGTCATCGAGAGTACCGGCGAAGGTGTTGCCCTTCTCAGTAAAGATGGCCGTTTTATCCTTGTCAACCTCGCGACGGAAGAACTGTTCGGACTTTCAAGAAGCCAACTGCTTTCAAGAAGCCTATTCGATTGTATCTCACCCAATTGCTCCGAACATCTGAAATCAGAACTCTTCAAGCGAAAAGGCAAACAGGCGAGTACGTTTGAATTAGAAATCCATCGCTCCGATGGTTCCAAACGAATGGTGCTGGTTACTGCGACCTCCGTTCTTCAGACCGATGGAAGCTATGCAGGCTCACTGGGAATATTCCGTGACATGACCGAACACAAGCGGACTGAAGAGGCGCTCCGTGAGACGCAAAAGATGAAGAGCCTCGGTATCCTTGCCGGCGGAATCGCTCACGACTTCAACAATTTGCTGCAAGCTGTCCTCGGTCACGCGTCCCTTGCGCTTCAGCGGCTCGATCGGCATCATGCTGCTTACGCCAACATCCAGAAACTGGAGACGGCGGCAATGCGAGCTAGTGAACTAACCCAACAGTTGCTTGCCTATTCAGGCAGAGGGAAATTTCAGACAACTCCAATCTTTTTGAATACGTTCATCAGGGACAACCTTCATTTCTTCGAAGTCTCGATTCCCAAATACATCCAGCTTCACACCGCTCTCGCCGCTGATCTTCCTCACATTGAAGCAGATTCAGGCCAGATTCAGCAAATCGTAATGAACCTCATCATCAATGCTACGGAGGCCATTGGAGATCGTGCTGGAAATATTCACATCGCCACCTCGTCACTCTACATTCCGGCAGATGACCGGGCATGCTGGGTGAGAGCTGGAGAAGAACTTGACGCAGGGACTTATGTCCTCCTGGATGTGCATGATGATGGAAGCGGCATGGCCGAAGAAACACAGCAGCGAATATTCGATCCATTTTTCTCAACAAAATTTACCGGTCGCGGGTTAGGGCTTGCCGCGGTCCTGGGAATCATACGAGGTCATAAAGGCGGGATCCAGGTCCAGAGCAACGTGGGAGTGGGAACAACATTTCGTATTGCCCTTCCGGCTGTACAATCATTCGCTCTCAACGAGAGGAAATCCATGGCGGAAGAAAAAGAAATTACAGGCGCTATCCTTGTCATTGATGATGAAGAGTACGTTCGGGATCTGGTGGCCGATATCCTCGATACATTTCACATCGCTGTCGTCACCGCAGAGAATGGAGAGGGGGGATTAAGTATTTACTCCGACCACCGCGATAAAATTAGTGCTGTGCTCCTGGATTTATCAATGCCAGGTATCGGAGGCGAAGAAACATTCAAACGACTTAAAGCCCTAAATCCGAACGTCAAAGTCATTCTCTCTTCGGGGTATTCCGAGGTAGAAGCGGTTGAGCGATTCGCCGGACAGGGCCTTGCCGGCTTTCTTCAAAAACCCTATAAACCGGAACTCCTGATCTCCGTTCTGAAAAGCCAGATGTGAGGCGAAAGCGTTTTGATGATCAGAATTCAAACCACGAAGTCACACGAAGTGACGAAGTAATAAAAGAACCTCATCCACTATAATTCCTTTTCTAGATCTTCGTGTTCCTTCGTGGATGAGTATTTTTTCTTTATCCCATATCTGTGCAAATCGGTGTGTCATCTGTGGTGGATTAACTGTGGGGTAAAATATATTTTTCTATTATTCAGTTTTCTTTTTGTTCTTCGCGTCCTTTGTGTCCTTCGTGGTTGAACTTTTCGTCCAAGCTTCTAGGTGTGGAATCAACATCCGGAATTGATTCTGCAAAATACTCTTTGATCTTTTGTGAGACCTTTGCTCCGACGATTTCAGATAATTGCTCTTCTGAAGCAAACCGAACTCCTTGAACAGATCCAAATGCCTCCAGGAGTTCCTGCGCCCGTTTTTTCCCGATCCCGCGAATGAGATCTAACTCCGTATTGAGAATCCGTTTTGATCGTACAGTACGGTGGTAGGTGATAGCAAACCGGTGTGCTTCATCTCGAATCTGCTGCAACAAGCGCAAACTCGAGGAGGTGCGCGGCAAGACAATGGGATCCTGGTGGGCAGGCAGAAATATCTCTTCCAGCCGTTTTGCAAGACCGATCGAAGGAATAGTGTGAATGCCAATGTTTTCCAGGACTTCCACTGCGCTGGAGAGCTGACCTTTTCCTCCATCGATCATGATCAGATCCGGGAGTGTTTCCTTTTCTTCCAGAACCCGTGTATACCGCCGGCGAATCACCTCCTGCATGCTCGCAAAATCGTCGGGGCCCTGGACCGTCCGGATCCGGAATTTACGATACTCGCTCTTTTTCGGTTTGGCATCGACAAACACGACCAGCGAGGCAACTGTATCACTTCCCTGAATATTTGAAATATCGAAACATTCGATCCGTCGCGGCGCCGCCGGTAAGCGAAGGTCACGCTGAAGCGATTGCACTGAATGTGGAATCAATTCGCCGCGCTTGAGCAGCTGCAGTTCGAGTTCCTGCAACAGATACTCGGCATTCCTCTTAACCAGTCCAACGAGCTTATACTTCTCACCCGCTTTGGGAACCTCAAAAGAAATTTTTTTCTGATATCGTTCCGAAAGCCAATCTTGTAGAAGCTGGATCGAAGAGACAGCAGCGGAGAGAACAATTTCATCGGGCATATCATCGACATCGAGATAATAACGCTCCAGAAGAGTCTCAAGGATCTCGCCCTCCTCCTTCCCTGCAACATTCGCCATGGCAAAATGCCTGCTGCCGATGAGTTTACCATCCCGTACCCGAAAGACGACACCGAAAGCATCGTCATCTTTCAGAGCGACGCCGAGGATATCACGATCCACCTTATTGGGATCGAGAACTTTTTGCCGCTGAGAATACACCGAGAGGGCGCGCAGCCGATCACGCGTCATGGCAGCGTCCTCAAACCGGAGATTCCCGGCATGCTCTTCCATTTCTTGATGGAGCACAACGACGACAGATTCTGTCTTCCCTCTGAGGATCTGTGCTACCTTCTCAATCATCGCATGGTACTTCTCCCGGGTAACGTACCCCTCACACGGTCCGTCACATTTTTTTATGTGATAATCCAGGCAGATTTTAAACTTCCCGGCGGTAATGGACTCCGCTGACAAATCGTAATTGCAGCTCCGGATCATAAAAATATCACGTACCGTTTTGAGTGCAGAACGCATGGAACGGACATCGGTATAGGGGCCGAAGTATCGCGAGCCATCATTCACGATGCGGCGGGTGACAAAGACTCGTGGAAATGGTTCATTGGTGATGATAATATAGGGAAAACTTTTATCATCCTTGAGGATCACATTGTAGCGCGGCTTCAGCTTCTTAATGAGGTTCGCTTCAAGAATGAGCGCCTCAATTTCTGAATCGGTGACAATGATTTCCAGGTCGCGGATCTTCCCAACAAGGGCATCCGTCTTGGGATCAGTCAGGCGGGATTTATGGAAGTATTGCCGAACGCGGGAGCGAAGATTTTGCGCCTTTCCGACATAGATCACCTTCCCTTCGCTGTTCTTGAACTGATAGACTCCGGGTGTGAGGGGAAGAGCATCGAGTTTTTCCCGCAGTCCCCATTGACTATTGTCGAATTGAATATCCATGACAATAATTGGTGTACTCTGTTAATCAGGAGAATAACCGAGCCGCTTGAGTTGGGCTTCGTTCTCGCGCCATTTTTCTTTTACCTTGACATGGAGTTCAAGAAAAACAGGTTTCTGGATAAAGCTTTCGATTGCGCCCCGTGCCTGTTCGCCAAGCGTTTTTAGCGCTTCCGCCCGCTTCCCGATCAGGATTCCCTTTTGAGAATCGCGTTCGACTATAATGTCCGCTCGTATAAGGGTTTTCCCGACGGCCCTTTCCTTGAACTCAAGAATTTCAACGGCTGTGGAATAGGGAATTTCTTCCCAGAACATTTCAAATATTTTCTCCCGAATCAGCTCAGCAACGAAAAATCGTTCCGGCTGTTCGCTGATCTCATCCAGAGGATAATATGGAGGATGTTCCGGCAGCTTCCGCTCAATTGTTTTCAACAAGTCGTCGAGATTCTCAAGCTTCAAGGCAGAGATGGGGATGATTTCGGTAAACTGGTTGCGTTGAGAAAATGCATCGATCATCGGCAGGGCCGCCTTCTTATCATCAATGTCGATTTTATTGATAACCAGGAGACATTCTTTTATGCCTCGAGAGCGTTGAAGAATTTGTTCCACGGGTTCAGGCAGTTCCAATCCATGGGAGAGATCGGTCATCACGAGAATGAGATCTGCATCATTGATCGCCAGCTCCGCACTTAGCATCATTTTTTTTTGAAGCAGGTAGCGTGGATTCAGCAGACCGGGCGTATCGAGAAAGATGATCTGGCATGTTTTAGTACTCAGGATGCCAAGAACGCGCTGCCTCGTGGTCTGAGGTTTGGGAGTAACAATGGAGAGCTTCTGCTGGAGCAGGGCATTTAATAAGGTGGATTTACCGACATTCGGCTCACCGATGATTGCGACGTAGCCAGATTTGAATTGTGGTTCCATAGCTCCTGACAAGTAAGAAAAAAAACCACTAAGGACACGAAGGAAGAACTGTAAAAATGAAAATATTTCAAATCAATTTAATTCCATTATATGCTTTGTGTCCTTCTCAACCAGAGGCTGATGCACCTCTGGTGCAGTGGTTGGATTTTCCTTCCAAGCTACGAGAAATCAGATCGCATCCTCGCCGGATTCCTCGGTACGCACCCTAATAACGTCATCAATTGATGAGACGAATATTTTCCCATCCCCCACTTGTCCGGTTTTTGCAACTTTAATGATGGTGGAAACAATGTTCTCGACCATGCCAGCACGCGCAATGATTTCGATTTTGATTTTAGGAAGAAAGTCTATTTTATATTCCGAACCGCGGTAGACTTCCGTATGGCCTTTCTGACGGCCGTACCCTTTCACTTCGGTAATGGTCATTCCTCGAACACCGATCTCCAGCAATGCTTCCCGTACATCATCCAGCTTAAAGGGACGGATAATTGCTTCGATCTTTTTCATTGGCATTTCCCTTCCGAAAATGAACAATCCGGCATCAGAGCGTACCGTGGCAGTTCTTGTATTTCTTCCCGCTGCCGCACGGGCATGGGTCATTTCTGCCTACCTTCTCGGCAACGCGGACCGGCGGCGGGCGCTGCGGGCCCCGGTTGGTCTGCGGCTGCGCCTGTCCTCCTGCAGCTTCAGGCGCTCTCTGCAGCCCTGCTCCCATGGCAGATTCGTGCGAGAGAACCATATCCTGTGGACGCACAGGGCGTCGTGTGCGTTGAATGGGTAATTGTTCCACCCGCTCCGGAAAGACCTTAAAGACAATATTGGTGACTTCATCGGCTATGAGATCCATCAATTCCAGAAACATCCTGAACGATTCACTCTTATATTCGATGAGAGGATCCTTCTGCCCGTAGCCGCGCAGATGAATGCCCTCTTTCAAATCATCCATCTCGCGAAGATGCTCGCGCCATTTTGCATCGATGACCTGGAGCATGGCCATCCGTTCGAGCATACTCATCAAATCACGGCCGATCTTCTCTTCCTTCCTCCGGTAAAATTCTTCGGACGCTTTAATGGAAAAATCAATGAGACCATTTTCGCCAAGGAGCTGAAATTTCTCAGGTGTCAGGTCAAGATCAACAAGATATTTTATCCTGATTTCATTCCTTAATCCTTCAACATCACCGTCGGCGTAACATTTCTGCACGACCTTCGGGATCTGATTGCGAACCATATCGAAAATATCGTCCCGCAGGTGTTCCCCCAGCAGGGCGTGCCGCCGTCGCGAGTAAATCACTTCCCTTTGCTGGTTCATCACATTGTCATATTCCAGCAGCCGTTTACGGATGCCGAAGTTATTTTCTTCCACCTTTTTCTGGGCACGTTCGACAGAGCGGGTAATCATAGGATGTTGTATCACATCCCCCTCTTTCAATCCCATCCGCTCCATGATACTGGCAATCCGCTCCGAGCCGAATAACCGCATCAAGTCATCTTCGAGCGAGAGGTAAAAGCGTGTAGATCCCGGATCGCCTTGGCGACCCGATCGGCCGCGGAGCTGACGGTCAATGCGCCGTGCTTCATGACGCTCCGTGCCAACAATGTGTAAACCGCCGGCATCTCTTACGCCGGGGCCAAGTTTAATATCTGTGCCGCGGCCTGCCATGTTGGTCGCAATCGTAATAGCCCCCGGTAATCCGGCATGGGCAACAATTTCAGCTTCCCGTTGATGATGCTTTGCATTCAAGACGTTGTGCGGAACCCCCTTCCGCTTCAACATTCTGCTGATTGTTTCCGAGACCTCCACACTTGTCGTTCCGACAAGCACCGGCCGTTTCAACTCACGCATCCGGTCTATCTCCTCAATCGCGGCATTATACTTCTCTCGCCGCGTTTTGTAGACCTGATCATCATTGTCCGCTCTGACCATCGGACGGTTCGTCGGAACAACAACCACATCGAGTTTATAGATGTCGAAGAACTCTCCCGCTTCTGTCTCGGCCGTTCCGGTCATGCCAGCGAGCTTTTTATAGAGGCGGAAGTAATTCTGAAGAGTGACAGTAGCAAGGGTTTGTGTATCACGCTCTACCTTGACACCTTCCTTCGCTTCAATGGCCTGGTGCAATCCTTCTGAATACCGTCGCCCGGGAAGCAATCGGCCGGTAAATTCATCGACAATCATCACTTTACCATCATCCGAGACGACGTACTCATCATCCTTCTCATACAAACTATAGGCCTTGAGCAATTGATGGATGGTATGAATACGATCACTGCGCTCGGCATAGAGAGCATTCACAGCATCCTTTTTCTCCTGTTTCTGCTCAACGGTTTGTTGCGTATCCCCCTCAATGAGACTGAATTCTGTGGTGATGTCGGGAATGATAAAGAGATCTTTATCCCGGCCAGGGTATACCTGCGCGAGGTATTCACGGCCTTTTTCAGTTAGGTCGATGAGGTGAGATTTTTCATCGATGCTAAAAAAGAGCTCATCATCGATTTCATGCATGCGGGCAGACTGATCCTGCATGTAATCACGCTCAGTTCTTTGTGCGAGCATCTTGTTGGAGGGTTCGGAAAACAATTTGAGCAATTTCTTGTTCTTCGGCAAACCCCGCTGGGCTCGAAGCAGGAGAACTCCCGCTTCATCAAATTTTTCATGAGCTACGAGATTCTCCGCTTCGGTGACAATTTTTGCAACAAGGGAGTGCTGAGCTTGAACCAGCCGCTCGATGTACGGTTTCATTTCATTGAACTTATGATCATCGACCTCTACGGGACCGGAGATGATTAGAGGTGTTCGTGCCTCATCAATGAGCACAGAATCCACCTCGTCGACGATGGCATAGTTGTGTCCGCGCTGCACCATCTCCTCTGCATTGACAACCATATTGTCACGCAGATAATCAAAACCAAATTCATTGTTGGTCCCATAAGTAATATCGGCGGCATACTGCGTCCGTCGTTGGTAGGGATCCATGTGCTGGAGGATACAGCCAACTGTCAATCCGAGAAATTCAAAGACCTTTCCCATCCATTGACTGTCGCGAAGGGCCAGATAGTCATTGACGGTTACGATATTGACTCCACGCCCCGGGAGTGCATTGAGATATGTTGGGAGGGTCGCAACAAGCGTTTTGCCCTCTCCTGTCGCCATTTCTGCAATTTTTCCCTGATGAAGGACAATACCCCCAAGAAGCTGGACATCGAAGGGTACCATATCCCAGACAATTTTGTTCCCGGCAACTTCCCAACTTTGACCCAACAACCGCCGGCATGTCTCTTTGACAACGGCAAATGCCTCCGGGAGCAGATCAAATAAGGCCTCTTCAATCCGTTCATCGAGCTTTTTATTGAGTTCATCCAGATCTTCGTACATCTTCTCGCGTTCTTCAAAGGAAAAATCTTTTTTCAGCTCTTCCTTATGTTGAGCGATCTCCTCTTCGATTTCCCGGATTTCTTCTTTGATTTTCGAGCGAAATTCTGTCGTTTTTCCCTTCAATGCTTCATCAGTAAGATCTTGATATTCCTGAAAATAGCTATGAATGTGCGGAAGGAGCGGAAGAATTGCCTCGATATCTTTTTCGTGTTTTGTCTTGAAAAATTTCTTGATGAAGTTCAACATGAGTCTCTTCTTTTAAAAAGTGAAAAACGTGCGAAGAATATACCCAATTTTCGTACTCCAATCAAGAAACGGAGAACTGATGAATTGATTGCATTTGTAGGATTTTCCATCCACATTTTGGCACAATTACGCATCCTCCACCTTCTTTACTGATGAGATCATATGAATCCCGGAAGAATAACTTCTTGTTCTCAAAGACAAATCAAGCAATCGCTTACTCTATTGTTGCTGAGCCTGCTCCTCACCAGCTGCTCTTCCTTCTCTCCATTCGGGGGTAACCGTGATCCTCTCAGTCAACTGCGGAGCGATATTGATCAGGTACTGAGAGATTCCATTTTTATTCCTTCTCAGGTGAGCATCAAAATCTCTTCAATCCAGTCAGGTGAACTTCTTTTTGAACGCAACAGTAAACTCCTCATCCGGCCGGCCTCGAATATGAAGCTTCTCACCAGTGCTACAGCCCTGGCAATACTTGGTACGTCCTATTCATTCTCGACGGTGATTTCGAGCGACTCAATTCTCTCTGATGGAACAGTTCTCGGGAATGTCTACCTGAAGGGATTCGGGAATCCCGATCTCCTCAGTGCCGACATTGAGCAATTCGCGGCGCAGATCAAAGATAACGGCATAAAGCGCATTATGGGGGGCGTTGTGGCTGACGTCTCCTTTTTCGATGATTTGTTTTGGGGACAGGGCTGGCAATGGGATGATGAACCATATGATTATGCGGCGTTTATCTCTCCACTGACGGTCAATGATAACTGTATTCGAGTCATAATTACTCCCGGATCGAACGCAGGAGAACCGACGATCATCACCACCGATCCCAACACGGAATACATCACACTTCAAAACCAGACAAGGACTGTATCTGACACTGCAAGAAAGAGGATACAAATTCAAAGGCTTTTCGCGGAACACTCCAACACGATTGTTGTCACCGGTGAAATCGTTGTCGGAGCAAAACCCGTTCGAGAAATTACGACAGTATGGAAACCGGAACTGTACACCGCTCAACTCTTCCATGAAGCACTCATCCGCAACGGTATGTCAATCCAGCGCACTCCATCAATAGGAATCGCTCCTGTGGGTAAAACTCTTGTACAGCACAACCGCAGCATCGATTCCTTGGTCATCAATCTTAATAAAATCAGTGACAACCTTTCTGCGGAAATGACTTTAAAAACACTCGGGGCTGTGCGCCGAGGAACGCCAGGTACGGCTCGAAACGGGATTTATGTTGTGAATGAGTTCTTAAACACACTCGGCATCGATACAACAGCATATACCATTGCTGATGGCTCGGGCCTCTCCTATTACACACTTCTGACGACAGAGATGATTCTCAAACTGCTTCAGGGAATGGCGAAGAATAAAGAGCTCTTCCCTTTGTACTATAAATCGCTGCCAATCGCCGGCGTTGATGGTACGCTGAGAACTCGTATGAAAGGGAGTGCCGCGGAGAAGAATCTCCGGGCAAAGACAGGATCGATTAGCGGCGTCAGTTCGCTCTCTGGATACGTAATATCGAAGGATGGAGAATTAATCGCCTTCTCCATGTCGATGCAGAATTTTATCTACCCGATGTCCCTCTATCGCAAGGCACAGGATCAGATTGGAGTTCTGCTTGCAAACTTTAGCAGAGAGCGTGTGAGCCTGTCTACGCGTTAATTGGACTTTGTCTGCTGAGAATCCATTTGAGTTTGCCACGACTTTTGTCTAAGTTCATTACGAGATGAACAGAGTAACACTATATCGCACAAGGGCCCTGGTGCTCACGTTTTTTTTCTTCGCTTTTGTCGCTGCGCAATCGATAAAACCACCATCAACGCAGCCTGCTCGAGTTCCGAAGACACAACCATTGCAGTTTGATGAACAACAGGCATTCCGGTATCTCACCAAACAGACTTCCTTTGGACCAAGACATCCGGGTTCGAAGGGGCATGCTCAGTGCCAGGAATACCTGGAAAAGGAATTACAGCGACTGAGTGATGCCGTGCAACTGCAAACCTTTACCTATCTGGCAGCCGACGGCAAAGCCTACCAGCTTACAAATATTATCTCTTCGTTCAATCTCAATGCCACAAAGCGCATCCTCCTCACCGCACACTGGGATACCAGGGCAGTTGCCGATAAAGACACTGAGGAGAAAAACAGGACCAGGCCTATCCTCGGTGCCAACGATGGTGCCAGTGGTGTGGCTGTGCTGCTGGAAATTGCACGACAAATGAAATTGCTTGCACCCCCCATCGGGGTTGATCTCATTCTCTTTGATGGCGAGGATGTTGGAACCTCTGGGAAACCAGAAACTTTTTGCACCGGATCCAGATATTTTGCCAAGAATAAGGCCCAGGGATTCCGGCCCCGATTCGCCATCAATCTCGATATGATCGGCGATGCGGTGCTGGAGATAAAGCGGGAACAATATTCGGATCAGTATGCCCGAGATGTCGTCGATCTGGTTTTCAAATCAGCAGCAGAGGTCGGCAGCGTTCAATTCAAGAATGTTCCGGGTTTTCAAGTGTACGACGACCATGTACCACTCAATGAAGCTGGCATTCGTTCTATTGATCTCATCGATTTTGACTATCCCAACAGTGAAAAAAACTACTGGCATACCTTGGAGGATACCCCCATTCATTGCAGTCCGAAGAGCCTGGGTGCCGTAGGAAAAGCTCTGATCCATCTTCTCTACTCGCAAGGAGCGCAATAGCACCATGGCACATCAACACCCACTATCCTTCGGGCGATACGAGACTTATAGAATTCTCATCCCGGGATTCTACTTTACAACACTGCTTTCACTGCTGTTCTGGTCGGCTTTTCCTTATGTCTATCCGGTGCCATTGTTTTCCGAATTGATCTTTATCATCCTGTTTTCCACCATCCTCATCATTGCCGGCCTATCGCTTTACGCAAAGGAAACGACGAAACGTCGGAAGGCGTTTTTAGAGAATCAGCCCAGCCAATACTTGCAGGGCAAAGTCCGCACGATGGCCGATGTGCCTGTGCTCGAGGATGATGAAGCCCGAAGATTGTACTTTTACATCCTCAATAATCACATCCCGGCAACCTTTCACGAAAAGATATTCTTTTTTGGTACGGTGTATCACATCATGATTCAGATTCGCCGGACATCGTTTGGATTTGCCCTTCTCGGAACAGCAATGATGGCGATCTTTCTCTCCGCTGGGATGACAATGGGATCCCTTCATGGACTCGTCATCTTCACTGCGGCAGTGTGGCTCGTCTACCTTTTGAATGTTCGCTATAATAAAGCCGATAGAAAAATGCAGGAAAATTATCAGGATCAAATCTATTGGCTTCAAATGCATAACGATCTCATCGAAGAGATTATTCGAAAACGTTCAACTTCCCCAACACAAAGCGTATGAAACACGAATCCTGGATTCAAATCGGCCTTTCGATCCCCTCATCACACCATGACCTCATCACCGGTCAACTCTCCAGCTTAGGATTTGGCGGATTCCTACAGGAAGAGATCTCTCTCTTCTGTTACATCGAGCAGAAACGATGGACAAAGACTGTCGAGAAGTCATTAAAAAGGCTCCTCGATCAATTCTCAGCGGAATTCCCAGAGGCTTCAACAAAGATTTCAAAGAAAACGATCGTCATGAAGAATTGGAATGCCGAATGGGAAAAATCTATTGGGATCATTGAAGCCACGCATCGTATAATCATCAAACCGTCCTGGAAGAAACTTCGCAAGAAAGATAAGGGCAAGATCATTATTGAGATCGACCCTAAAATGGCATTCGGAACAGGTCATCACGAAACAACGCGTCTTTCTCTCACGCTTCTCGAGGAATATATCGAGAAGGGAATGAAGGTTCTCGATTTTGGTACCGGCACAGGAATCCTGGCAATTGCCGCGGCAAAACTGGGTGCATCGTTTGTCGTCGCTATTGATAATGATCCATGGGCCATTGACAATGCGAAAGAAAATGTCCGCAAGAATAAAGTCAGCAACTCGATTACGTTAAAAACAGGCGACATCAGCAAGGCAGGGAGAACACACTTCGATCTGGTTATCGCCAATATTGATTTGCCCACGATTACCAAGATCTTTCCACAGCTACTTTCAACGTTGAAGGTTGGATGTGATCTCATCCTTTCGGGAATCCTTGAAACCGACTTGCCTCAGTTTGTTGACTTCCTCTCTAATCAGGGAGCAGTGCCGCTTGAAATTCTTAATGAAAATGAATGGATTGCCATCGCATTAACCAAGGCGGATGCGAATCTCAGCGATTGACATTGACACCAATACGATTCTCATGCTCATCGCTGAGATAGACCGGCATGGGAAGGTGTACACTATCCGGGATGAACAGACTATGCCACGCCTGGGAAAAGGTGTCGATGCCGGAGGAGATGATCTCAGGCAGTTTTTAATGAGAGTTGTCGCTGAATTACTCTTTGAAGTGCATTCAATGCATATTCGACTTCTTCAACGGTTGTCATACGGCTCAGAGAGAACCTTATAGTGGCACGTGCTGTTAACGTATCATAACCCATCGCATGCAGAACATGAGAAGGAAGCAGGCTTCCTGAGGTACAGGCAGAGCCGCTTGTCACCGCCACGCCTTCCAAGTCCATACCCATGATTATCGCTTCGCCATCCAGAGTATAGATCGTAGATGGGAAGGAGACACTCAGTATATGCGGGAGCCTCATTTGCGGGTGTCCGTTGATGAGAACTCCGGGATACTCGGCACGAAGTCGATTCTCCATCAGCAATCGAAGGTGTTCGACATGGCGGACATCCTGTTCCTGCGTCTTCACTGATCGTTCCAATGCCCGGGCAAATCCCACTGCTGCGCAGAGGTTTTCCGTTCCTGCCCGGCGATTGGATTCCTGTGAGCCTCCCTCAAGAAATGAATTGATCCTGGTGCCTGTTTTAATGACGATCGCTCCGATCCCCTTCGGGCCAAAAAACTTATGTGCACTGACTGCGGCAAGGTCAATACAAAGCTCATGGAGATTGAGCGGGACTTTTCCAACTGTTTGAACAGTATCGGAATGGACAGGAATGCCGTACTCTTTCGCAACAGCGACGACATCGTTCACCGGCTGAATCATTCCGATTTCATTGTTACTGTGCATGACTGAAATAAGACCTGTAGTGTTCTTAATCAGCTTCCGAATATCATCCGGATTCACCATACCGAATGAGTCGACATGAAGAACGTCAATCTCACACCCTTCAGCAGAGAGTGACTCCACAGTATGGAGCACAGCATGGTGCTCAATGGACGAAACGATAAGATGGGTTTTTCCATTCTTCCGGTTCGCGGCAACAATCCCCTTCAGCGCGTGGTTATCCGCCTCAGTGCCGCCGCTCGTGAAGAAGAGTTCCTGTGTCTCGATACCGAGCAAGCGGGCAATGGCCTCGCGCTGTTCTTCCAGCAATACTCTCGCTTCCCGGCCATAGGCATGAATGGACGATGGATTGCCGAAGTATTGAAGAAGGTACGGTTGCATTGCTTCTGCGACCGATGGATCCAGAGGTGTTGTTGCGCTATAATCGAAATAGACTCTTTCCATAGATCGATTCTGCTCTTATTGTGTTAATAAGGTAACAAAAAAGCCGGTCAAATAGTGTGGCCGGCTTACCTGTCTAGAACGAGGGGAGTAAACCTTATTGCATTTGTCTCATTGGTCTTGGTGCGTCCCGCATAATATTCATCAGTTCACGAGTGAATTTTAATTCAAAGACGAGATATTCGAATATCTGTTTTGCACTGAGAATTTCGTGGAGTTTGTCGATGTATTTTTTCTTGGTATCCTGGGCCAATTGTTCCAGATCCTGTAATTCCTGAAGTGCCTTTTCATAATCCGCATTTGATACTTTTGCAGCACGCCATGTTATTGCCTGCTTGACGATCCCCTCCTGCTTTTGCTGAATCTCCCGAATGGCGTCACGATGTTCATTATAACGGACGATAAACTTCAATGAGGTCTCTTCATCAAGCTTCAACACTTCCAGCATTCTCATTTTTTTAAATTGTTCAGCGCGTTCCATCGCTTGTCGAGGCATCATCTGCGGCCGATTTTGTGCAACAGCCCAATGCCCTGCGAAGAAGATCAACAAGCTCCACGGTAGCAGAACTCTCAGCAGTGATTTCATGGGATAATCCTTTCTCCTAATCGTTCCAGAAGAGTGTTCAATTCCGATTCCGATATGCTCTCAAGTTGGATAGAGGTTCCATTATTCAGAGTATTCGATAATAATCCGGACATTGCAGGCACTTGTTCCTCCAAGAGATCGATCGATAAAGCCTTGCTGCCAATTTCCGATAACGCTTCGTGAGTCGATGTCGTTGCGTCCAGTGGTTGAAAACTGAACTGATCCAGTGCAGCTTCCGTAAGATCACTCATAGTCATATCCTGCATGGCCGCTGCAAGGCCATTATCCACAGTCTCAAAAGTACCCTTGGGATAGTCCAAATTGATGAGCAAAATAACCAGAGCGGCGGCAGCAACAACCGGAGCCATGCGTTGAAGGATGGAAGAATACAATGAGATTCTGAACAATGTCGGCTTCTCGATCCGTTCTCGCACACGAGGTACGATTGTGGAAAAATAGCCGCTCGGAACGATAGGATGTTTCCCCGCCTCAAGCTGTGTGAACAGTGACCGCAGCGCATCAGATTCCTGCCGGCACTTCGCACAGCTCAGCAAATGGTTCTCGACCGCCTTTGAGGTTTCTCCATCCAACGTACCGTTGAGAAAATCAGGGAGTATTTCTTCAATGTGTTTCATTGGCCTTCTTTACAAAATCTTGAATTTTACGAATCGCATGAAAATAGTTTGCTTTCAATCCACCAACGGAGGTCTTCAATATCTTGGCAATTTCTTCATACGGCAACTCATCATAGTAGCGAAGAAGAAAGACAGCCTTTTGTTGTTTTGGTAATGTCGCTATAGCTTTCGTAATCAGTTCGCGCTGCTCTTCACGCTCAAGAATCCAATCCGGAGGATCGCTTTCGACATCCTCTGTATCGAAGAGTTCATCAATACGAAAAAAATCTCTTACTTTTTGTCTGCGAATCGAGTTCAGCGCAATATTGATGGTAATCCGATACAGCCAGGTATAAATTGAGGATTCACCCCGGAATCCACCAAACGATTCATACGCTTTGACGAATACTTCCTGTGTGATATCGTCGGCTTGATCATGATCGTTGACATATTTCCGTGCAAGCCAATAGACCTTTTCCTGGTATTTCAACACAATCCGGTTAAATGCTGACTCGTTCCCTTGTTGAAATTCCTCAATAAGTTGCGCGTCCGAATATTCTGCCATGGAGTCTTATGGTTACACAGAAGTTTGACAGAGCACTGAAATAAAAGTTTAAGAGCCAAACCGATATTCTCCCCTTCGAAAACGTTGAGAATCGGCACTTATTACTCATTTCTTTTGATAATAACGAGGGTGAGGTCATCCGAAGGAGGCTCATGGCTTACAAAACGTTCAACATCTTCCACAATCCCGCTTTTTACACGCTCAGATCCTTCACTCGCCAGGGTCTTGAGTTGTTCCATCAAACGCTCTTCCGAGTATTGATCTTTCGCCGGATTCATTGCTTCAGTTACACCGTCAGAATAGAGCACCAGAATGTCTGATGGCTCTAATTGCACTTGAAGATTTTGGTATTCGGCAAAGTCGAACATTCCCAATGGGATACCTCCACCGGCCAGCGTTTCAACCGCATGGGTTTTATACCGATAGAGATACGGATAATTATGTCCTGCATTCAGATAATTAAACATTCCCGTTTCGACATCCAAAATACCGGCAATCAATGTAATAAATCGTTCTGCTTCAGTATGCTCATAGACGAAGGTGTTCAAGCCTTTTCCAAGATTATCGAGCTCTTCGATTTGTCCCAGATAAGCATGAATGTACGCATGGACAGTAGAAACTAGTAACGCCGCGGGGATTCCCTTTCCGGAAACATCAGCAACAAGAAATAAGCTTTTCGTCTCAGAGAGTTTGATGACATCGTAGTAATCACCACCGACCATCTTTGACGGTTTGGTGATAGCAGCAATATCGTAGTTCGGGATTAGGGGGATTTCTTTCGGGAGAAGGCGCCGCTGAATCGATCCGGCAATTTCAATCTCACGCTCCATCTTCTTCTTCTCAACTTCTGATTCGTGCAGGCGTGCATTTTCAATCGCCAGGGCTACGTGGACCGAAAACGCTTCAAGAAAATGTTCATCCTCCCGTGTAAAGGTGCCACGGACTTTATTCAGGATTTGAAAGACCCCAATAATTTTTTCATTCCGGTCCCTCATCGGCATACACAGCATCGTCTTTGTCTGGAATCCTGACCGCAAATCGAAACCGGAATAAAAGCGTTTATCCTTCCATGCATCTTTGAGATTTACCTTCACCCCTGTCTTTCCGACGTGGCCGGCAATCCCCGTACCAAGCGGAAGACGAATTTCTATTAACTCCCTCCCCTTGACTACTTTAGACCAGAGTTCATCCCGTTCTTCATCTACAAGATAAATAGTACCTCTCGTTGCCTTCAGATTACTGGTGGCAAGGTCAAGAATTAACGAGAGAAGTTTTTCAAGATTAAGAGTCGAATTCAGAATTCGGGAAGCATCAATGAGAGCTTCCAGCCGTTTAAGCTGCGATCTGTTCGAACGGTGTTTGGGGGATGCTGTACCCAAGAGCTTGTCCTTCTACAAGTTGGGGGGAAATTCACTACGATGAAGGAGTATACGCTGAAGTGAAGAGATTATCAACTTCATTTTCGGTATTTCTCAGTAAGTGTTCAGCAAGATGGGTAATCCATTATTCTTACCACTGATGGCGCACCGATGATCACCGAGGATGATAACTGGAGTACGTCGTATATCTTAAAAATAATAAAATAATATTATCTGTGTAAATCCGTGTGCCATCGGTGGTGAAATTGCTGAGCAAATACGGTTTTCAAATGAAAAGGCAGCCAGAGGCTGCCTTTCTTCTATGCTAAAAAACCGGTACCGAAATCATCTGACGAGGGTCATCTTCTTTGAAGCATGATTTTCCCCTCCACTGATGCGATAGAAATAGACGCCGCTCGGCATACTCCGCCCATCGTCATTGGTTGCATCCCAAACGATGCTATGAATCCCGGCATTCATGTGTTTTCCCACAAAAAGCGAACGCACCTTAATCCCGATCATATTGTAAATCTCAAACGTAACCGGAGCTTCCTTTGGCAATGAGAAATAGATTGTGGTTGTCGGATTGAAAGGATTCGGGAAATTCTGTCCAAGAGAAAATTCTGTTGGTATCAATTCTTCCTTCTCTGCAACTTCCGTTAAGGTCATATTCCATTCGGTCGAGTCTTTTGCGCCTTTCACATCGGTGAATACACAGGTGACCTTTCGCGGCATGTTATGGGCACCGGTAAAGGTGTCAGTATAGGTGCTGTCAAGTCCACTCTTTTTCGTGACACCATCAACTTTCCATGTATAGTTAACGGTATCCTTATCGAGGTCCTGAACACTGACCGTAAATTTTATTGGGACATTTACGGAGATCGTACCGGCATTCTGAGGAGTCCGAAGCAGCAGTGTAGGCTTCCGGTTTACATCAGTAACCGTGATGGAAACGACTGTGCTATCGCTCAATCCACCGGAGTCGGTGACCTTAAAAGAAACAGAATAGCTGCCGGCTTGTGTAAATGATGGTGTCCATGAAAAGGCTCCGTTTGACTGATTCAATGCAGCACCAGAGGGCAGATTGGAAGAGGTGTAGACAAGAAGGTCTGCATCCGCATCTGATGCAGTAACGTTGAAGGATAAAGCCTGACCTTCAGCAACACTCTTGGCTGTTATCGGAGTAATGACCGGTTTCTGGTTGACATTTGTCACGGTGATCGTAACAACAATTGAGTCGCTCAGCCCTCCTGTATCCGTTGCTTTAAAAATGATCGGATAGGCACCTGCCTGTGTGAACGAAGGAGTCCACGCAAATGCACCTGTGGTTTGATTAAGTGATGATCCCTGAGGAGAGTTTGGTGAACTGTAAGTGAGTGCGTCGCCGTCGGGATCAGTCGCACTCAATGTAAAAACCAGTAACTGTCCCTCCGAAGTGGATTGAGGGGAAACGGTATTCATTGCCGGTTTCTGGTTGACATTGCTGACCGTTATTGAAAAGGCAAGACTGTCACTGAGTCCAAGGGCATCGGTGGCTCTTATCATCACCGAGTATGAACCCGATTGAGAAAGCGTAGGAATCCAGGTAAATACTCCTGTTGTTGCATTAATCGAAGCTCCCATCGGAGGATTAGAAAGACTGAAGGTAATTGCATCAGCATCCGGATCGGTTGCGGTGACGGTGAATGAAAGCTGTTTCCCTTCATCGATTGTTTTCGCCGGTATGGGATTGAGTACTGGTTTGCGATCGACGATAATAGAGCCGCTCTTGATCGAGTAGGTCAATCCTCCTCGTAAATTGAATGAGGTAAAGGTAAGATTGGTTTTTCCCTTTGCGCGCAACTCCGCTTTTACATAAATGAGCCTTCCACTTCCTGTAAGATCTGTTGTACCGGCAGCTGCGACTGAAAGAGTATCCGGAATTTTATCCCAGTTCGTGATGATTAATCCACCAGCTGCATCAATAACTTCGGCAAATGTCCCAGGATATTCGGTTCCGATAAGTTTCGCGATCGTTGAATCATACGCTATCCGGAAGTCAAATGATTTCACCGCTTTGCCAGTCAAATCACCGATATATATCGGGATCTTCATGATCGTCCCAGGCGCCCCAATAGTGTCGGGGAGAGTGACCGGAATTGCCTGTCCATAGGTGAATGCCGTGATAACTGTTGTCAGGAGTATTGTCGTAATCAGCCGTTTCATAATTTTTCCTATTAAATTTTCCATGATAACCCCCTTGTTCCTATTTGCTTTCGTAATTGCTCAGTTAGTTTGCCACAAAGCCACTATGACACAAAGTCTTTTTAACGACATCGGAATAGTATCGAGAAAAAAAATAAATATCTTACTTTTACTTTGTGACTTTGTGCCTTGGTAGTTTAGTGTTTGCCTACTTTCTAATATATAAAATTCTTCTTTCGATTTCTACTCACAACACCTGATTAAGTATATCGATATCTACCGCATCCTATTGTATCCTTTGTCACACACATTCCATACGGTTATTCCTGGATCACCGGATAAGTAGCATTCTTTTCGATGCACGATAACCAGATGTTTCAAGGCAATAAAGATAGATACCTGAGGAGGCTGCTTCTCCCGTCTCCGTTCTTCCATCCCATTGAACTCGTTGTTCACCGGCCTCGAGTTCACTGTTTTTCAATGTCTTAATCAACCTGCCGGAAATATCAAAAATCTGCAATTTTACGTGCCCTGAGACCGGCAATTGAAATTGAATCATCGTAGAGGGATTGAATGGATTAGGGTAATTCTGCATTAGCGCAAAATGGTGGTGAATCGCCACCGCTTCATACTGAATCTTTTCGATCACACGCTCATTCAGCATAGCTTCGAATTCCAATTCTAAGGATACGGTTGGATTCAACCGTTCTAGCGTAAATTGAGCGATACTACCCTTTTCGAGCGGTGATGCACCCGCCATTACGATTGTAATCGTTTCTCCCTTTATTTCATGGCACAACTGCCAATCTTTAGGAAGAGTTCCGGCTATTGTTCGAATCCCTACTATTGTACTATCCCAGTTCCCCTTCATTTGAACAGAATAAATTTTTTCACCATCTGTTTGGAGTATGAGCGGTATCTCTATCAAGCTCGTCTGATTGATCCTCCGTTGAACTCCCCACCCGAGAGAACCCGTTCGTTCACCCTGCTTCATTAGTCGGGGGTGTTCAGGTGCTGGCTGAACCGGAAAAACCGAAATCACTCCGGCAACGTACTGAAGAATTAACGAAGCATCGTAAGCGGTAATTGTCCCATCCTTTGAAACATCAGCCAGAAAGAGTGTCAGTGGACCGGACAGCAGTTGAATACCGGCTACATGTAAGAGGATAAGCGAGGCATCGTATGCGGTGATCACATCATCTCCGCTCACATCCCCGGGACGACGGTTCTGGATAATCGTCACAGATGCCGTTGTGCTATCAGATGCACTGCCATCGCTGATTCGAACCGTAATTGTATAACGACCACCTGCCTGCGATAGGAGCGGGATCCAACGAATCCGCCCCTCATTGGTCAATGAACACCCCGGCGGAGCATTCAGCAGATTGAAGATGAGCGGATCGCCATCAGCATCGAATGCCAGGTAGGTGAACAGCAGGGAGTCTTGTCCCGCACGCAAGGTCGTATCACGCAAGATCCTCGCAAATCTCGGTGTGCGATTAACATTTTGTACGCTGATCGCCGAGGAATTCGTAATCGTAAACTGACCATCAGAAGCGGTGACAATAATCGAATAGGAACCGGCCTGTAAAAATGTTGGTACCCATCGAAGGATTCCATTCTTTTCGTCGATGGAGACACCTGTGGGTGGATTCAGGAGTGCGTAGAGAATCTCCTCGCCATAATCACGAGGATCAGTACTGAACTTGTAGATGAGAGTATCATTTTCTCTGATTACCGTGTCTCTCAGTGCCTGCAGAAAGAGAGGCGGCCGTGTTGGATAACCAATAGTAAACCGCGTTCCCTCTGGAATGAGATTAGCCAATGATCCTGTCGATCGAACTATGAGCAACGTATCGCCTGTACTTGAAACCTCCAGTGCATTCCTTCCATAGCTTAATCCGGATCCCTGCAATTGCCAGGGAGTCGCTAACAGATTACTCTCCTGCCGTCGTATAAGACGCAGATCAACGATGCGGCTAAATGCCTGATCAGATTTTATTGTCTGAACTTCGATGTCACATTGCTGAGATTGGGACAGTGTCGGCAATGTCGATTGCAACGACCAGTAGCGTAGTCCATAACTCCCTATTCGGATACCATTGCCCGCATCAAATGGCAATCCAACTGTCCCTTCTGCAGAACCAACAACCGCCTGAACCTCAATTGTTGGATTGGCTGTTGCCGGATACGCAGCAGTAAACGTCATAATGAATGGTTGATACCCTGTAACACTGCCAACAGGAAATTCATATTTTCCATTTGCCCACTGGAGTGGATTCCCCGCACCCACGCTGATGCTCTGACGAACTCTGCCGAGAATATGGGAAACATTTGCACCAACGATCCCGGTGCGATCGAATCCCTGCTGCGAAGCCTGTTGGGAAAGTGTAATGCTGGTAGTATCGGCCCGGAGTATTCCGTTGATGAAGTAGAGGAGTGAACCGGGATCCAGTTTCAGATCGCCGCCGCTCAGGCGAAATCCCAGTCGATTGTTTAATCGAAGATGAATCGCCGATGATCCACCCGGTAACACCAAACCCTGTGAGGGAACTTGAATAAGTTGTTCCTGGTTGCCCTGCAGGTCGATCGTGGTAGCAGAACCGGTTGGGTTGATGAAACTTCCTGCCTCGATCGTTAACGTTCCCTGAATGTGTAACGGTTGAGGAGCGAATGACCCCGGCACTCCAAGTGCTATGCCGCCTCCCGTACAATTCAAACGCAAATCGCGTACGGTGCATTCCCGATGGAGCGTTACCCTTGTCGCGTTTCCCAGTGTATCGTTTACTACCTCGAGACTGAGGATTGTTTTACCAGGACCTGATTGAAGCTCTTTGTCCGACGATGTCAGCGAGGTACCAGAGCAATACCGAAGATAATAGCGTGAGACAGTCGGAGCATCCTGTGCTCCAAACGATGATTCGAATCTTCCCCGTCCAATGCTGAGCCGGGAGTTCTCGGCAAGCGTAAGATTATTACTGCCTTCATCCAATTCTCCATCCATCAGGTACAGAGTTCCCACGATAACAACATCTTTATCGAGTGTCACATTGTCCCGATCCGCCGATTGATTCGGATTGGAAATAACCAGATCTTTAAGGATGGAGAACGAAGCCGGCAATTCCCGTTCTGTGATGAGGTTGCCGTTGGCAGAATCAACGAGATAGAGAAGATTTATTCTGCCTTCAAAAAGTGGAGCGGTTGAGATCTTAGCATCGGTTCGCCGTCTGATGACCGTCGCATTATCGGCAAGCAGAAGCGTACCGGCGGGAACTGCCAGTATTCCTCGCGAGAGATCCAGAGAACGTGTAATGTTAATTTTTTGATTCAGGGCTTCCGACTTCACTCCGGCGGGATTATCTATACGGAGCTGTGAAATTCGAAAATCCGGTCCGGGATCGATGTACTGTTGCGCGTGGCCGGCCAGAAGGAATATTCCTGTCGTCGAAGAGATGCTCCCGCCATTCCGATTAAATGCCCGTAAACCGACTCCACTCCCCACACCATCCAGGGAGAGGTTGTTCGCTCCAAGTGAGAATTCTCCTCCGCTCTGTGTGAAAATATCAGTCACATGAAGTGTATGGATATCTGCGGTAAGCGATTCCAACGTAAAAATGCTTTGCGGATTAATAGGATCGAGAAGCAATTCTTCGATGCTATAATCGTTGGCTACTTCAATCCCGGTACGAAATCCAGTAAGGATAAGCCTGCCCCCTCCCACTCCTGGAGTATTATTGGAAACGATGGCGATCTTATTTCCTGCCAAAGCTCCCTTGTCAAGCAGAGCGATGGCCGAACCGGACATTGTCAGATTAAAAGCATTCAACGAGAGAGATGGAATTCCAATGGAATCCTTTGATCCGATGGTCAATCTGCCAATGATCCGGGCATCTGAACTCAATCGTGTCGGTGCCAGGATCGTAAGATTCAGCAGCGCAGTTTCCACTACATTACTGAGTTGAATGGAGGTTTGAGGTTGTGCTATTACCAGTGAACCACCTGCAGAAAGAAAACCCTGTGTATTTGATCCTTGCGCAAATCCTCCTGCACCAGCGATAACCAGATCGTAGCTGGTGAAGTTCAACAAACCAGAAGAAAATTCTACACCGCCCATTGCATAAACAGCACTGGCCAGGGTTAGCAGTGCACCGCCAATATTGAGCGATCCGAAAATCGTTTGTTCGCTTGCCAGCACCACCCCGCTCGCATCCCGTGAACCCATGCGGAGTACTGTGATACTGGAGGGTACTGTTCTGAAAGATCCCATGAAGCCCTGAATGTACTTGATGGAACAAATATTTTGCGAAGCGATGATAATGTTGCCCAGAAGCGCAGCATCCCGGGTGAACTCGCTGCCAAGTATATTGACCTGCGCTCCACTCACGAGGAAATAATCGCCAACATCGGCCGTAAACAACATTCCACGAATTTGATGAGTAACGTCGGAAGCGCGCAACTCAACCACGTTGCCATTGAGGCCGTTGGAGGCAAACCGGACTGCAGCCAGCGGACCGATCGAGAGTGCTCCTTGAAATACCAATCCGCTTGCCGGAAGATCCAGATAGGCAAGCGAACCCGTTGCGAGGTTTCCATCATTGTCCCGAGTATCGCTGTTGACATTCAACGTAAGCGTTCTTACAAGGCCTGGTTCGGAAAGGAATTCGCTGCCGATGGCCGCAGCCGCACTCAGTGAACCCAGATACTCAATATCGAATGACTGTCGACCAGTATTGAACAATCCGCCCGACAGGACGATACCATTCGAGAGAGCAAGATTTCGTGTTATACGCGCCTGGGATCCCGCTGGTTCGATGATACTGGAAGGGACATTCAAAGAACCGGTGAACAAATTCAGCACCCCGCTAAAACGAGTATGACCCAACACGGTGACACTGTTCGTCGTTCCAACATCAATCGTCAAATTCGAACAGAGGCCATTACTTGAACTCTCCAGCACGGCATTGGCAATTGGTTGAAATCCCGGAAGCAGTGAAGCTCCTCCGAAGATTATTCCCCCGGCCGATTCTGAGGAATATTGACCGTTAATAATAGCTTTCACGCCATTGGCGTTGAGGACGATTGAGCTACCCTTGAGATGAAGTTGTGAACCGGTGCTTAGTGAAAACTGGCCGGCAACCTGAAGCGAGTGTTGTATCGTCACTGCTGAAGCGGTATTGGCTATTGCGAGATTAGTAAGCTGGAGATTTGTACCACCGTCCATAGTTTGCGGAACGGATCCCTGCAGCAACACCACGGAAGCGAGCGCCATCTGAATTGTTCCATCCAACCGGAGAAAGTTACCATCGATTCGGAGTGTACTTCCCGATGATGTTCCCAAAAGCGTCATCCCACCGGATTGTGTGTAATGAAGGGTCTTCAGTGTTACTCCATCAGGAACTCTGAGGAGACCATTCATTATATATATTGAATCAGACACTGCGCACGGAACCTCCAATACAAGCTCTCCAGCTTGCATTGATAATCGCCCTATGTTGCAGTTCTCGGTATTACAAATTGTTACTCCGCCGTCTGAATTGAGAAAGAGGTTTGAGATTGTTCCACCATCGAGTGTCATACTCCCATCACGATGTGCAAATATAAGTTTTCCTGATGTAGCCTGGATCGTGCTTCCTTTTGTCCGATGATTGAATATGGCAGGGCTCGTCTGATTGCCCGAACCGTCATTCAAGAATGGAGCATCCCGAACTGGCAATACCGTAAGATCCCAGGCTCCCAGGTTGATAATCTTGCCGGGAGCATTTGTTATCGGGAGCGAAACTGTTGTCGAACCATTCAAGGAGATTACTCCACCGGCTTCTCCGGAATTCAATAATTTGCCCCGAAGAGTACCAGACACCGATATTGAACCGCTGGAAGTATTAACAATGTGCACCGTGAACGATCTGAAACCAGAATTGGACCCTCTCGTTACTGGAGCAGATATTCCTTTCGAGAAAACCAGTGAACCTGCAAAGATGTTTTCCATCAGTACAGAGTAATACGCATCGCCAGACGGCGCCGTGATGGATGCTGCGCTTAACTGGACGGTAGAACTAAAATTGATCGACCCGGAAGAGGTATTCCGAACAAGCGATACCCCTTGACCGCTGCCGAATGACAATTCACTGAGAGGTTTGCCAACCGCATCGGGCGAAGCAAGCCAGACCACAGGCCCGGCAAAGCGGAGTGAACCTATTCCTGTGTTCTCTATTGTAGAGATCGATGCATCACCGGCCGTTGCCAATGCTCCGGCAATGAGAAGGAGAGTATCTTTAAAACTTACCTCATTGGAGCTTGCATTCTGAACGTCTGCAACGGAGGCAATTGATGAGAAGGTTCCTGCAGCAATCTTCTTTTCAAAGACAACATTTCCCGAACGGACAGTGATTGCTTTCACTCCGGCCATAGGCGCTGAAGCAGTCACTGGCACAGCATTACCCGCGAAGCTCATCGCCGCAGGGAATGTAATTGTTGTCTCAGGGATTTTATCGATCACCAGGGTTCCTTTGCCATAGTCACCATAGCGCGATTCAGGCCCAGCGGTGATACTCGCAGAACCTTTATAGAGGAGGCTGAGATCAATCCCCTTTTGAGGTGCTTCAGATCCAAATCGGGCGGTTCCATTGATTTCGATTGTACTTCCACTTCGTAAACGAACCAGGGAGCTTGTGTTCAATTGAATGATACCGCCGCGCAAGATGATTCCTGAAGTGACGGAGCCATTCGAATGCTGCGCTGCAAGATTCAGATATTCTTCCCCTGACATTGAGGTAATTGTTAGAGTTGCAGCGGGGATATCGACAATCAGTTGTGGAATATAGGCATCGGCAGTATGATCGAGGAGAGCACCGTTTGTTGCTGTGACTGAATTCGGTTCAGCAAGTATTTTTATTTCTTTGTTTGTTCCCAGAGAACGCAACTCGATAGTTAATCCGGTGGAAAGGTTCGGGTATTTCTGTGAGGAAATTTCGATGTCAGCATTGTCGGCTGGATTGACAGGAGAAGCATCGGTATCGACGCCATCACCGGCATAGATTCCTGCAAAGACGACAATCTTCCCATTCTGAACAACAGTTGAGAGTGCGGCTTGAAGCGTTGCTTTCGGCCCTGTGCCAGTCGGAGTATTTGTGGGATTTGTTCCGGAATTGAGATCAGAACCGTTATTCGCGTCAACGTAGACAATGGCAGTTTGAGCGGCAGCGATATTGAGCCAACAGAGTATTGCGAAAGTCAGCAAGGGGATCGCTAGTGTTCTATACTCCGGTCTGCGGCTCATTGCAATCTCATCGATCGAAAACGTTTAATCATTTTTTGTATTATTCAGCTTTTTTAGTAATCCTAGTACTTTCACTTATCTTTCTCCCCCTTTACCAAAGGGGGCCGGCCCGCTCCGCCGACGCGGGAGCGAGGCTGGAGGGGGATTCTACAGCAAGCTGCAGATAAATCTCATTGAGAACTCCATTGACAAATCTCCCTTCGAGGTTGTCCAAAATGTAGGACGAGTTGCCAACTCGTCCACGTTGAGATAGTGAAAACATTTCATATTGCGCAATCTTGATCTATGACATACACCCATTAAGTACTTTTTGGACAACCTCAATATGGTCCGCGTAGACGAACAACAATGCATGAACCATTCCGTTCTCCATTTATCCAGTATATAAACGAATGGAAAATACAATACCCTTATAGTGTGCTAATTATATTAGCATTCACGTTTCTGTTATAATTACAGCTTTAAAATATCGGTTAAAACAACAAAGGCAGACACCCAGCCGGGGTCTGCCTTTGTGAACAACATAAACATTCCAACACCGATTACTTCATCAATGTCATCTTCATCGATGCTTGGAAGCCACCGGCATTAAAGCGGGCGATGTAGATACCGGTTGTAACGCTTGCACCGGCTTCGTTCTTTCCATCCCACTTCATGGTATATCGTCCTGCATTCATTGCCGTTCCGGCAATGAGCGTTCGGACTTTCACACCGAGAACGTTGTAGATCTCGAGTGTAACGGGAGCTTCTTTTGGCAACTCAAAGTTGAGATTGGTTGTCGGGTTGAACGGATTTGGGTAGTTCTGATTCAATGCAAATTCCGTTGGTATTACTTCAACATCGGAGACCGGTGTCACTGTGGTACTCCATGAAACGGAATCTTTCAGACCGCCTGCATCCGAGAACACAACTCTAAAGACAAATGCAGTACCGTGTGTCTGTGTTGGAATATACGAAAATGCATTTGTCGTGGACGACTGCACGACGCCATTCACAGTCCATACATACGTAACCGCATCACCATCAGGGTCACTTACAGTAACCGAGAAGGAGAACGGAACGTTTCTGGAAATAGCCGTAGGAGCCGTTGCCGGAACCTGCGCCGATTTCACTGGTTTGCGATTAACGTTTGTCACTGTGATCTTTGCTTTTGCAGTGTCAGTCAATTGACCGTCACTTACAACAACATTGATATTATATGGTGTCGCGCTGCCTTGTTCATAGGTCGGCGTCCATGTGAACACACCGGCTGTTGTCACCGCTGCACCTGTTGGGCCACCAACGAGTGAAAATGTCAATGGTGTTCCTTCAGGATCAGTGGCAGTATAGGTAAATGAAACAGCTTCATTCTCATTTACTGTCTTATCAGCAAGCTTATTCACAAAGACCGGTTTGTTGTTGATTGCAACCGTCACCGTACCATCGATACCAGCACCGGTTGGCGTACCTTCATTGAATTTCACCGAGGTGAACTTCACATCCGAGGTACCGCCGGCCACGATTTCTGCGACGAGATCTATCAATGTACCGGTTCCTGTTAAAGCATCGGCACCTGCGCCGGCAATTTTCACCGTGCCAGAAGTGGCAGTATTTGCCTGCACGGAAAAGTTTGCAGACATCGTTCCGGTTTTCGAAACACCGGTGATCTTAATCTTTGCAGGATCGTAGGTGAGCGCCAGCTCGTAGGAAACGATAGCTTTACCAGTGACATCCTCTGTCTTGATGGGAATATTGAATTTCCCGCCGACAACGGATGTAACGACTGTCGTCTGAACATTGATGGCAAATGTTGGTGCAGAGACAGAGCCGTCTGTGGTGGCTGCTGACGGAGTACCATCATTGAATACC
This sequence comes from bacterium, assembly GCA_043803945.1. Lineage (GTDB taxonomy): Bacteria > Bacteroidota > Ignavibacteria > UBA10030 > UBA10030 > JAZDJN01. The sequence continues at coordinate 102,567 of JAZDJN010000091.1, forward strand.
ATCGTTGTAAATGTTAATGGCGACGTGCCTTTGGCAATCAGTGTTCCCTTCAAATTGATTAATGTACCGCCAGTACTAGCAAGAGGATCGATCTGTGCAGCAGCGATCTTTACGACTCCACCGCTAATATTCTTCTGGATCGTCATCCCAGCGGACACTGTACCAATTTTATCCACGTCAGTAATTGTGACTATCGTAGGATCGTAAGATATCGACAAGTCATAGGAGATCACCCCTTTACCTGTGAGATCTCCGACCGTCACAGGAATCGTCACAGCTCCTAACGTTCCCGTTATGTTGGGCATGCTAACAGTAACTTGAGCCACGCTGATCCCGCTAAAGATCAACACGACCATCGCCACCGCTAGATACCTGGTGAAGAATCTTAAGTTAAGCATCGTGTCTCCTCTGTGTGTTTATGGTCTAATTAGATAAGAGTTATTACCCCGAACCGCCGAAGCGGTTCGGGATGATTTTCTAACTGCACCTTACTTGATTAACATCATCTTGTTCGATGCAACAAATGACCCGGCTTGAACACGATAGAGGTAGAGGCCAGATGCGACTGATTGACCAGCATCATTGCGACCATCCCACACTATGGAGTAGTAACCGGCTTTTTGTTCCTGGGCGACCACTGACCGAATCTTCTGACCCTGCATATTATAGATCACCAGGTTCACGGCTGCATCCTGTGCAATCCGATACTTAATGGTGGTTGTCGGGTTGAAGGGATTCGGATAGTTCTGATCGAGACCGAACTCGGACGGAACGAGACTGATCTCGGTTGCATCCATGGTCTGACCAATGCCATCATTCAAGAAGCCTTCACCGCTCACTGTGAGACGGTTCTCTTTGTTCTTCAGCTTGAAGCTCACAACTGCTGCTTCGCCAGTCACAGGGGTTAGACCTGCTGCTGCAACGGTCAATGTACCATCTTCGACCTTGTACAGAAGTGTCCAGTCCTGAGGAAGTTTAGATGCAACTTCATTGACTGTGGCGATTGCCGCGTTGAACTTCATTGTGAATTGCATCGATGTGATGTTTCGTGCATCATCGGAAACCTTTACGCCCATGGTAACTGCATCCGCTTTCGCAACCGGGTTCTTCCATTCGATGGAACCGACTGAAGCTTCGGATTTACCAAGTGCAGCTGGGGCAAATACTACGGGATAGCCAGCAACCTTCTGGAGAATCAAGGATGCGTCGTATGCGTTCACAGTGGTGTTACCAGAGACATCACCAGCCCAGAGAGCTTCCGGATCGGTAATGGTGATAAGGCCGACTGCGTGTTGCAATGCAAGCGATGCATCTTCTGCGAGTACTGCATTGTCGCCAGAAATGTCACCTTTAATGCGTGCACGGTTGACGGTAACATTGAAGGTTTGTTCCACTGCTGGAGCAACACCATCTGTTACGCTAACCTTCACGGCATACGTCTTTGTGGCATCGAGATACTCTGGCTGCCATGTCAACGCTGTGCCTGTCAAAGCCGGCAGGTTGGTTGCTGTGGCAGGAGCAGGAGTAACGCTATCAAATGCATAGGTTAATGCATCGGTATCGAGATCGGAAGCTGCGAGAGTAACATTCAGCCTCTCTGTCCACTTAATGGTCTGTGCAGTGACTGCGGTAAACACTGGTGCACGGTTCACGTTATTCACGGTAACCACGACTGTGTCATAAGCGGTCAATGGACCATAGGTATCAGTTGCACTAACAACAAAGTTCGTAGTGACTGATGGTGTAGCTTTCGTTGCAAAAGTATATGGGATAGCCCATGTGATCTTTCCAGCGGCCAGAGCAGAGGCACCTTCCGGAGCAAGCACTTTGGCCATTGTCACAGCATCGCCACCGAGATCATAATCAACAGCAACCCAGGTCAACTCAACCGTTTCGCCTTCATTCTTTGGCACATCGGCAGGCATCGTTGTGAAAGTCGGTGCCTTGTTGATTTGGCTATAGGTAAAGAGTGAACCTTGAGTTGTGATACCACCAGTTGCATCGATAGCTTTCACAACCGGCCATGTCAGGTTAACAGTAGAGTTATCATACAGCCGTGTACCAGTATTATAATTTTTCTGTTCAAGCCACTGGTTATTGTAATTACCAGAGTCTCGGCGGATCAATCGGACATTCTGGATTGCATCTGCGACATATTCTGCATATCCCTCAGCCTGTGCTTCGATATCAAACACATACGAAGGAGCCAGAGGAATATCAGATTTCACGGACCAGAAGAATCCCGGATAGTTTGTAAGATTCAAATCAGAACCATCTTGTTTCTTCGAGAGAATCTTGAATCCATTTTCACCACCTGGTCGTGAATTCACATGACTCACCGTAATGGTAGCCGCACTCTGAGGAGTGTTCTTAAAGAATACGCTCAACGGTCGATAGTAACCAACCGATGCGGGCATCGTTCCAACTGGGAACGTTACAACACTGCGGTCAATCGAAGTACCAGTGCTATTATTGACATATTTACGAACGTTTCCAACAAAGTGACTGAAATCACCAGTTGCAACCGAACGACTGAAACCTTGAGTCGGTTTGTTAGTGAGGGGATGGTTACCCTGGATCAACGTCCATACAAAGTCAACAGTAGTGACAATTACACCTTTTGTAAAGATAACGTTACTGCCAGTACCCATAGTGACGTTACCGCCTCCAAGAGTGACCTTCTTATCGACATCTGCTGTTGCGGCACTGTTGACCTGAACATCGACAGGCGGTGTCTCGCCTGCACCTACGTCAATATAGTCACCGTCAGCATTCCCATCCACACCGCTTGGTAACGTTAATCCTGCTGCGGGAACCGTTATCGTCTGAAAGGTAGTTCCTTGGAAGACGACTTTAGGAACGCTCGTTCCAGCCGTAGTCCATGCAACTGTGATGAAATTACCAGCGGTTACTGCTAAATTGCCAGTAATGGTCAGATTGCGTGTCAGACCTCCGACAGTATTCAACTGTATTCCACCACCGGTAGCGTTAATGGTAACATTCGTTACTGTAGCGCTTGCATGTGGCGTAAGGACGGTATTTGTAGTTTTCACCGTAAGACCAAGCAAAGTCGCGGCAGTTTGAAGCTGCTCAGCAGTACTTGTAACGGCAGCACCACCGCTATACACCAAGTAGTACGATGTCACAGTTGGTGAGTCAGGGCCGGAACCTTCAAAATTACCAGTTCCGATTTCTAACGTACCACCCGCAGCAATCGTAATTGCTTTGGTTGTCTCATCGAGCAAACCAGCCTGTAGATATAACGTACCGCTTACTGTTACATCTTTGCCCATATCAACCTGATCGTTGACACCACCACCGACAGTTCGGTTGACAGTAAAGTTAAATACCGCAGCCGAAAGTTCGTTACCGGTAGCAATGGCAGCAGCCTCAGCACCACTATATTCAACATTGGTATTGGTACCGAAGACTACTGTATTGGTCACTGTTGAGGTGGTAAGAGTACGAATAACCGTTCCACCATCGCCAATTTTCAACTTGCTGGCATCAATCAATAACGCACCGGCTCCACTCAGTTTCAGCGTACCAGAGACGATCAACAGGTTATCTGTCACTTCGCTGTTTTGTACGCCACCAACTGTGGTTGCAATAGTAAGGTTCGGGATCGTCAGATCAACACCTGGTTTAAAGAATTGAGCTGCGCCACCAGAGAAAATCACCTCACCAGTAGCAGATGCAGTAATTGTACCGACGGTTCTCACGAATGCATCAGTACCAGCACCATTGGCCAATGAGAGATCATTTGCACCAAGGGCTAATGTACCTTTTGTCATCGTGAAGACACCCGCAGCAACATTACCAACCGTAATAGTTCGATCGGAGGGTGTGCTTGATCGATTTACGGTGACAGTTCCGTCTGTATTGAGTGTCAGATTAGGAAGCGTCGGATTGCCGTTGCCGTCGAAAGTCACTGTGGCTCCTGTGACAATGAGTGCGCCGGCTGCACCGAGGGTGTACGAACCTGCTGTGAATGTATAGTTTGTTCCAGAGAGAGTAATATTCGTCGCTCCGAGTGTCACGGCTGCATTAGTATGTTTCAGAACACCGGACACTGTGAAGCTTGCATTGATCGTGATACCATTACCACCTGTTCCGGCAAACTCGAGATTTGCGACGGAGAATGCTGCACCAGGGGTAAAATCAATTGCAGCCGCTGTTTCGTTAAAGATCAGATATCCTGCACCTGTAAATGTTCCGGCACCGGTTCTGAGATAATCCGGCGAGGCACCACTGCCATTTTGCTGATAGTTAAATCCGCCGTTCTCGATATTCCCGGCAACCTGTGATGTCGAGCCAGCAATAATCACGTTGCTGCCGAGGATTAACTTACCGGCAGTCAGCGTCACATTACCAGCAACCGTTGTAAGAGCGCCACCGCGTGTGAAAGTCAGTGTACCGTTGGATACTGTGAGGTTACCGCCATCAACTGATGTTGATGAACCCTTAATCGTTACCGATGCATTTGGTCCTAATGTCGCATTACCGACAACCAGGTTTCCAGTAAGGGTTGAACTTGTGCCATTCATCGTGAAGGTTGCCGTGGCACCTGTTTTTGTACTAACACCCTGTAAGGTGAGATTACCACTTACGACCTTCAGGTCTGTTGAGGTGAAAGAGTACCCATTATCAGCCGGTTCAAAGGAGAAACTATTGAGCTGAGATTGTGTGTTCGAAGAGGTTGAGGTTGTACCGACTAATGTACATCCATTTCCTGTTTCTATTAGGATACCCGCTGCAGTGATTTGTCCAATAACTGTGTGCGAACGATTGTCGCCTGTCAAGGTAATCGGATTTGCAGCGTTACCGCCGCTGATTAATCCACCCCGACCGACATAGAGAGAACCAGTGATATTCAGGTTCTGTGCCGGGAGGTTGAATTCAGTAATATTCGTTGCATTATCTGTAAGCTTCAGATTCCCCTTGATTGTAACCGTTGCGCTGTGCGAAAGAATCAGCTTATTGGCTGCTGATGTCGTCGTAATCGTAAGATTACGAACGTTGGCCGCTGTAAATTCAGCTCCGCCTAACGCACTGGCAACCGTCGCAGTGACGTCGCCAGTAATGGCGCCGTAGTACTCAAGATCGTAATCAACCGGGGAATTTGTATTGAATCCACCTGCTGTCACAATAACACCATTTGTACTTCCAGCACCTGTAGCGAGATTTCGGATGACACTGGCTGTTGTTCCAGTTGGGCCGAAGCTACCACCGGCATTGTTGACTTCCAAATCACCGGTAACCATGCGGAGGATACCATTGAATTTCACATTGTTTGCAGCATTCATCTGTACTTTATTCGCAGTACCGACATCAATAGTGATATAAGAGTATGTTCCTGTACCAGCGATTGTGGTGCCCGTGACAGCTGCGCCGCCAACCACTGTTGTGGAACCACCAAAGATCACTCCACCACCACCAATGGCAGTATAGGAACCATTGTTGATGATGGCAGCACCTACTGCATTGAGGATAATATTCAATGTGCTCATATCGAGGTTTGTGCTTCCTGAAATCGTTACTGTTCCAGAGGCACGAATCGATTGACCAACGGTAATGGTTCCAGCCGTATTGGTAAAGGTAAGATTACCAAGTTGAAGCAATGGACCGCCATTGACCTGCTGGGTTGTAGTACCGGTGAATGTTACGAAAGAAGCTGCACCGGCGGTAAAGGTACCGGCAGTTCTATTGAAATCATTCTTAACATTCAGAATTGAAGCAACATTGTTTGCAAGAGTAATTATTCCACCAGACATCGTGAATCCACCGGTGGTCAAGGTAAAGTTACCGACTGCCAGGGTACCACCAGAAAGCGTCGTGACACCCGCGCCAGAAACAGTCGTGTTAACACTGATGTTTGCTGTACCAGCGCTGACGGATAAGCTGCTCAGGGTTGTCGCATTTGTTCCAAAGGTTAACGTTCCTGATCCACTCATGGTCACATTGGATAATGTACCGCCATCAAATGAAGCGGCGCCAGAAGCCGATACGACAATACCGGCTGGGCTTGTTGCGGTAACGGTTCCACCATTGGTCGCATGAGCAACAGAACCCGAAAGGGTTAGCACATTACCACCAAGGGCAACTGTACCGGCGTTGGTAAACGCACCGGCAACAGAAAGCGCTGCGGTTACGTTCGTTGTTGCACCACCAACGTTTGTCAACGTACCACGGATTGTGCCACCGGCAATATTCAATGTGCCACCGGAAGCACCGTTGTTCACATTGAGAATAACATAAGTAATACCGGCTCCACCAGAGGCTGCCGAAAGATTTCCAAGCGTGAGGACACCGGCTGCTCCGTTATTGGCTGTAGCAGTTGCGTGCCAGGCAGCAGTTGCTTGTGAGTTTGCCAATGATACTGAAGAAGCAAACACAATAGAACCGGTCGATTGGTTATCGACGATATAGGTATTTGCACCTGCTGCAAACACATTGGCACCTGTAAAGGTACCGGCAGTCCAAGTCACTGCGCCATTCATTTGTACTGTACCAGTACTTGTATTCTCGATGCTGCCGAGGTTACCATCGGCTGTACCATCGGTGATACTCAATCCGAGGGTGTTATCGAATTTCAATGTACCAGTACCACTGTTGGTAATGTCATTCGCTCCAACGCTAACTGCGGCACTGAAGGTTGCATTACCGCTGGTGACAACGATACCGCCAGTTGCCGTGATGGCGTAAGGTAGTGTCACTGTTGTTCCTGCAGTCTTTGCTACTGTAATGACTCCCGTTCCATAGGATGCATAGTTTGCCTCGGGGCCACCGGTGACATCGCTGCCGCCGTTATAGGTAAGGCTGAGGTTTGTGCCCTTCTGCGGAGCCTGGTTTGTAAAGGCCGATGAACCATTCATCACAATACCAATACCGGTTGCTAAACGGAAGAAGGAGGCAGTTCCGATACTCATACTGGAATTGCGCGTGCCGCTTCCCAGGGTCAGCGTGTTGCTAAGGGTAAAATATTCTGTATTGTTGGTTGTGATGATATTCAGAGTGCCACCAGAAATATCATAGGTAAATGTACCAGCACTCATTAAAACATTGTTGTTGGAGTTCAACGATCGTAGTTCGATCGTGAGTGATCCGCTGGCGGTGAGAGCGGCATACGTTGCCGTCGTGATTGCAACGTTACCACCTGCGTTATCACCACCATTGTAGGTACCAGCAAAGATAACAACATTGCCATTATTTGCGACGAGGGAGAGTCCCTTGTTAATGGTCGCAACAGGTCCAGATCCTGCTGGATTGTTGGTTGCATTGGCACCAGTGTAGGTGTCAGATCCGTTCGTCACGTCGACATACACAGTCGCGAGTTGACTGAACGCGGTCATCGTTGCCACCAACATCAGTGCAACAACCAATAAGAATGTTTTTGTATTCATTTAATCCTCCATTATAGAGTATTGTTAATTAGTACTTCAAAAAAAACTTAAATCATTTCCCACTATTCTCTCGCGCCGGGGAGTCGCGAAAGTGAATCCTGAATTGTTGTGATCCAGGATCCGAACCCGAAGGGAAAACTTCGGGATGAAAAAAAATCAACTAGAATTGATAGCAGTTCTCTTCATCGATAGACTCCTATGCAGTGAGAGATACATGTTGATTGGCGCATTCAGAATGGGGAACAGAAATCTGAAATTTTTCTTTTGAAGCATCATTCCGCAGTACATAGCAACAGTAATTTCGATGCATCTCTAAATTTTTTGTTGTAAGCGTTTTGGTCACCAACCCTTTACCGCCCGCAGTCTGGGTGCCAAAATGTGAAGCAAATATATGAACATTCCAAGTTGCTGTCAAGCATTTTTTTAGGCAAACCATTGATTTTCCTATAGCTATGAATCCCTTGCCTAAAGCGAAACACTACTCCTCTTGAGTATCTTGTTGGGGAACATTAAGGAACGGGAGTTGGGGAACTGAAATCTCCCGCTTTCTTACCCACAGCTTTTTTACTCTTTTCGCTGTGGTCACTGGGATAAGTATAATCAATTCAGGTTCGTTTGTCAAGAGCCTGAGGGTTAAATTATTCAAATAAATCGCACTGTGTGAGCGGGGTCAAATGAGCGAAAATCAAGATAATATGAGGGTATGAGCGTAAGAGAGTATGAGAATGAGAGGTTGAGAGTGTGAGAGGGGGAGACTTGGAGAGAGGGAGAATAAGAATTATGAAACTTTCAACCTGAAACTTACACCCTTCCCTCCTTTCCTACCTCATCTTCACAAGCTTCTCGATCCAGTCGAATCTCTCCTCACCAAACCTGCCAGTAATCTTATAGAGATAGACTCCGTTAGCAATCTCATTTCCATCCCTATCTCTTCCATCCCAGCGCATTCGATTCAGACCAAAACGGAGTTCCATTTGCTGCACCTTTATCTCCTGGATCAGGCGACCCGCGATGGTAAATATTTTTACTGCTATCTCTTCAGGAATCTTTGAGCCAACGATATTAAATGTAAAATCTGTCGCCAGGTGAAATGGATTGGGGTAATTGAAAATGTCCACCACTTGATTCGTTTCATCCACCCGAAACGAGATCCTTGCTGCATTGGTGTCGGCAAAGTTGCCAGCTACATCAACCACTTGTACCGACAAAAGATGTTCTCCACTCGTGAGCTGCGGACGAACGATAAGCGTTGCCTGTGAACCTCCATTCCCCTGCTGAACGACATTTTCTGAAGTTGGAGCAGAATGAATTTTCCTGTCATCAAGCCTTAATTCAATCATATTGGGATCTACTATTCGCATTGGGACATTATCAATGAAATCAATGCGGATTTCAGGACGGGCCGAAACATAATCACCCTCGAGAATATGCTGGCCATCGAATGTAATTTCGATTGAAGGACGCACCGTATCCGAACTCACAATAATTGACAGCGCATAAAGATTATTTGACCGATAGAGTTCAGATAATCTGTTCTCCGGATCAATAGAGATCATGAGAGTGTGACTCCCTTTTCTACCAGCGGTGTTGAATATCGATTTGAATGCAGAAGCAGAATTCGGAGGTATAGAAGGAACGACAATGGTATCAAGCGGTATGATCCACTTCCCCTGGAGATGAGCGGTAGCAACAACAGACACACTATCGACCTTCTGCCCTCCGACATTATAGACAGAACCATTCAGGATAACATCTTCACCCTCGATTACGGTATCCTGTGAAACGGAGACAACCTGGTAGTTCACTGCTAATTCAGCGGGCGGCTCGAGTGAAACACTCCATTGTTTTAGCAACGGTGATATTCCGGAAGCATTCGCGAAAAGGTCTGCCTTTATATTGATGGTCGGATAGATGGACGCTGGAATGGATGCCAGCGATATCGAGGTCTCTGGTGAACGGGAGATCAATGGTTCGACTTCACCATTCTTTTTTCTACCGATGACACTGACCGCAATTTGCGACCCATCTTCCAGATACTTATCTATTATAAGATTCAACCACTTTCCCGCCGGACCGATATCAGGAGAGATGAGTGATCCCGAGTTCTCCTTCCGTGAGAAGAGCGTATCAATGACAGCACGGCCCGTATATGCCTTTCTCCATTGCTCAAACGCCGAGCCAGCCCGCGCACCCTTCCAGCCAATAAATGCCCAGGAATCCCTCAGCTTCAGGCTATCGATAAAATGGCTTCCAAATGACCTAATAGCCGCGCGAGCTCCAGAAGTTAGCTGCAAAGCACCATCATCAACTACGAGCATCACCACAAGTTTTCCCGAATTTATTATTGCCAGTGCCATCTGCAAAGAATCTGAATGCGATGAAAGATAATTGGTGTCATACATCCGAATAAACTCAGGAGTGAATGTGACAGAATCCAGGACAGCAAGCGTAATGCCGCGGGAAAAAGTATTGGGAAGAATGTTCGATCCATCAAGTTCGAGAGCCCCAAAAGAACCATCTCCGAATCCCGACGATGTCACTCGAACACGAATGACACGCCCCGCAATCTGCATCTCATTCCGACCTGTCAATTCTGTATGAAGAAATTCACTCTGCACAAAACTCAATGAATCGTTTTGCCTCCATTGTACACCCTCCTGTTTTGTGAGAAAGAATTTCCCCTGGGAGACTGAAGCCTCCATTCCAGGCAAACCGACACGCCAGAAGTAGTATCGTTCGGCCGGCAAAGCAGGAAGATCAAATGAGGTAACAACGTTCCCCATTTTACTCTCCAGCCGCAGCGGATTCCCAAATCCTTCACTGGAATCGATGTCCAGAGCAATGATATCGCTCCCATCCGGCGGTTTCAGGGCGGGATTCAGCACAATAAATTTCTTCACAAACTGAGAATAGTTGGGTAAAGGACTCACCACCTTCAGTGTCCTCGAGAGAACATTCAATTGAAGAGAAGCCGTATTATCCGATTCACTGATTTCATCCAGACGGTTTTCTGAGTCTCCCATAATAGTAAAGCAATGGAGCCCCGGTTTACCCTTGACAGGATAGGCAAGAGAAATGGTGTCTGAATATCTCGGGAGCTTACAGGTTATTGTAGTCTCAATTTTTATTCCCTGGTATTGATGCAGCCACTTCACGCTCAAGGAATCGGCAGTTACCAATCCAGTATTGAACAGCGGAACACTGAGCAACACTTTCTCATCTTCATCTGTCGGGGTGGCAGGGATTGCATTGATGGCATCGCCCCGCAGAATAATATTTGGTTTTTGAGGAAGGGCCAATTGAACTATCGGATCGCCAAGGAGTGTGTTCGTCAACATCATTACTCTATTATGGAGGCTCGACACCCCGCCCGATTCATTACTCCGTTTAATCTTTGCCAGCAAATGTGCTTTTCCGATTTCTCGTACTCCGTTCCGCAGCAACTCACGATAAAAATATTTTGGGAGCGTCAGGGCTGAGAGTGAAGAGCCAAGCGCGGAATTGCCGATATACGCGATCGCAGAGCCTGATTCACCCAGCGTAAAGAGCTCGCCAAATGATCTGATGTCCGGCTCAGCAAATTTCGCGGTTGAACAGCCAAAATCGGAGATCAAGGCAGATCGTCCGCGGCTATTCTGTAATTGAGCAGGATCGCCAATCCCATTATCCCACGTTTGCGTTCCGCTATGGCCGATGTAGTTGATAACAACTCCTCCCCGATTGAGCGCTTCACGAATCTGGGAAGAAGTATATGGGCCAAAATTCGTTTGAGGATTGTCCGTTTTATAAAAGTGCATTGCCGTTCCACCGATGGGTGGAGGCGTAATCATCTCTTTAATAATCTCCTCCTGAACCATCTTGAACGACTCAACCTGCCCCGGAGTATTTGGATCTCCACCGGAAAAGAGAAGAAAGCTCTTATTCCAATCGTCAAAATCTTCCGTATCATATCGTTTGATTTTCTCGATGACCCGTTTCAGTTCTATTATGGAGTTGACCGGTAGGCGTCCGACACAAAGCTGGGGAATCGGCAATGAGTCGTCCAACACCGCGAACCAGGGATCACTGACAGGGTGGCCATACGATGGGACAGTCGGGATAGGAGCAACCGATGGATTTACAGGTGGAATTGCATTCTTATAATCATACGTAGCATCTCCGACGAGGAGCAGGTACTCTGGAATCGGCCCCAACCAACGTGTGGTCGATTTGATATATTCCCGGATCGATTCCGGAGTCGGGTAACCAAATCCAAATTCATTATAGATGTCATCAACATCAACCAATGCGATCTTGCGTTTGTACTGAGACTCGATGGTCGAAGCATACGACTTACATTCCGCGATGTATCGCTTATGTGTAATCAAGAGATACTCTGCTGATCGTTGTGAATCACGAAGATTCGGGAAGTGAATACTGCTCTGGGTCAAGGGGATTTTAATCTTTGCAGGTGAGCATAGCAAATATTTATCTCCGTTCGATACGCTATCGCGAAATGTAATTGTATATGGAGGCCCGGATGAGTGTTCAAGCACTGAAATTCGTTTCGGAGATGGGCTCAACTTATAAAGAGCGGCGGCGGGTGTTGTAAGTCCTGAAACTCGCACAACCCGAAGGCCATCATTCGGGAGATTTGTGAATGAAAAAAAAAGCGTATCTCCCACCGCACTCAACGAACGCGGATACTCAACATCGATCCAATCCACAATCATATAATTAATTGAAGAAGCAGTTGGCAGCGAGTAGACCCTAATGGCGTTCAGTCCATTCGTTAGGAGTTCAGAGTTAAAGCTCGCCTCGATGATCTCCTGAGAAAACCTGGTGACATCCTTAGCGGCGAGCGTGTCTGAAGAATTCACCCGCACACGAATGCGATGTGCCGGTTGGCTCTCATCTGCAGCCCAACTTGCCAGGCGAACGAAGAACCTTGCCGCGGGATAATTTCTGAAGAGATTATTCACCTGAAATGTCGCCTGAAAAGTTGATTTTGCAGAGAGCCAGCTCCACCCCCAAACATCCCCGGCCAGCCAACGAGGATCCTGGTGCAGCAGCAAATTATCTCCAACAAATTGCAGAAACGAATTTTTCTCAAGGTGTTGCACCTCAGTATACCAGCTCAGTGTATCAGCAGCTCCACGGATACCCTCATTGGTACTATATCTGAGGCCCTCTTCCCCGCCCCATGTTAAGCAGTAGTACGATGTGTCGGTATAGCGGTTGAGAAAATTTGGGTACTCACCCGATGCTGTGGCAATCTTCCTGTACTCTTCCAGTTCATAATTCCGAAAGCCCGGGAATTCCAAATAATCGCCTGGCTCAAATTTTCCATCTTCCTCACCGGAGCAATAGAGGGGTAATTCCTTTCCTTTATTAAAGAGATGAAATGTTTTCGGATCAATCGAACCAATCTCGGAGATTTCTCTTTGCAAATTTTCGTAACGGAGTCGATAGAGTCCATCCTCTGCAATCTTGAGGAGAATGTAGTTCTTCGTGTAGTCGATCCAGTTGCCGGTGGAGTCATTCCACGGCAGAGGCGATTTGGCAATACGCGGAAGATCCGCGGGATTAGCGACAAGTTCGTTTACGAGTAGATCGTTTGCTGAAGGCTGATTGTTGTGAGAGGAAGGAACTTCGAGTTTCTGGAATTCGAATCTCGCCTCAATCCGATCGGTGAATTGCAGGAGTGATCCGTTCCAGCGATAAGGGGAGAGGCGGATGCGAGCCAAACGATATCCCCGGTACCAGGCATACCCATACACTTCGAGCAAGGGTATGTTCTCCTGCTGTTCACACTGTCGCAGAAGTACTGTCACCGGAGCTAGCAATGAGGAATCATGAGTCTGATGGTAACCGATTGGTATTGAAATCGAATCGGGAACAAGCAATGAGCTCTGAACTTGTCCAATTTGAGATTTGAGAGTGACACCGGGTGGTATTGCGAGGAAGAATTCCTGTGATGGAAACGCCACCCGTTCAGATGCAATACGAGGTAATGCCGTTCCGATTGCAGCGATGCCCCCTGCGAAATGCTGATGATACGGAATGAGCTCAACATTCAATACTAATCCTGATGGAAAATTCTTTGTCGTAATTGTACCCCATAAGAAACCCTTTTTGGCGGAGATGGAATCAGACACCTGAGAAAAAGCCGTCAATGTCAGAAATTGAAAATACACAGTGAGCAGTCGACCGAGCCGCCACAAATGATTATTCATTTACTCAATCCTCTCCCTGTAGTGATTATCGATTGATAGTATTCTATCGTCTCATCGATACACCGGTCATACCCAAAACATTCTTCATTCTTTTTTTTCGCTGCGCTCCCAAGTCTATGAGCTTCCTCTGGATGCTCAAGAAGGAATTGGATTGCAGAGGCCAGTGCGGGCGGGTCTTGTGGCGGCACGAGTATCCCAGTTCTGAAATGTGTAATGAACTCCGATATGCCGCCCACATTAGTGGCAATGTGCGCCTTACCAAGGCTGCCAGCTTCAAGAAGAGTAAGGGGTAATCCCTCCTGGAACGAGGCAAGGATAAAAAAATCGGCAAGCGAACCAACCGGCTGGAAGCTTATCGATGAAGGAAGAAAGCGTATAATGTCGCTAAGCTTCTGCTCAACAATTCTCTGTGCGAGCAATTGCTTCCTCTCACCATCCCCGACGAACAGCACTACGGCATGCTCCCGGCGAAGTATGTCAGCGTTCATACGAATTGCCTCGATAATGGACCGATGATCCTTTTCGGGAGAGAGTCGGGCAACACAGGCTATCACCTTGTTTCTTGCCGATAATCCAAGCTCCATTCTTTTTTCCACCAGTTCATAAGTCGTCATTGGTTTCAGGGCGGGTACACCGGGGAGAATGGTTCTTACAGCACTCACCTTCTTATGAAAGCTGCCAACCAGTTCCTGATTGATTCTCGCGGAGATGGCGATGGTATTATCTCCAAATATTGAACAGTGATGGAGGTTGTTGAACAGGCTGTGACACGTTGAGAGATGAATGGTGCCTGTGATTCTTGCGATGATTCTGCCAAGCAGATCGGAGAATCGTTTATGGGTATGAATGATAGTGATCCTATGCGATTGCACAACGTGGATGAGCGGGAAGAGAGAGTAAGAAAGCAAAGCGATCTTCTTCATTCTCTCTGTTGGCATATGTGTATGAAGAGGAATGAATGGGATAGGGCACTCAAGCGACTCCCGCAGCGGCCCATCGATTGCTGCCACGACCACTTCTATTCCGCGTGAATATAATCCATTGGCCAAGAGTGTCACATGACGGGGCACTCCGCCAATCTCCAGATCATCCGTGAGGAGAAGAAGTTTCATTGGCAATGAGTGATGCATTGCTTTTCATCTTGTCCTTTGAGCATTCTCTCACAGAGTTGTTGAAAACGTACAGTATGGCATTCCCAGGAGAAATGTTCTTTTATAAACTCTCTGGCTTCCCGGCCCATCTCACGTATCTCATCTTTCTTATCCATCAGAGCTTCAAACTGTGAAAGCCACCGATAGGGAGTCAATTCGGGAAGCGGAATGATTCCTTTTCCCATAGAGTAAATGTTTGAAAGAATACCTACTTCTGATGAACCGATAACCGGCACACCGGCCGCAAGCGCCTCGAGTGCGGCCAAACTCATGGTCTCATACTCGGATGCCAGTGCCAGAGCATCGTACTTCCCGAGCGACTTCATCAAAACCGGATGTGGCTGCCATCCCAGAAATGTTACATGGGCTTGAAGATTCAACGACATCGAGAGGAATTTGAGCCATCGCAATTGCCAGCCATCACCTGCAACGCTAAGATGAATCCTCTTTCTCACTGAGGATTTCATGCTGGCAAGTGCATAGAGCAAGTGCTCGATATTCTTTCCGGGGGAATCGAGCCGTGCAATCGTCAGAATCTGGAGCACGGATGGATCAATGTTAGGGTCTTTAGATTCAGAGGGAATATGAACTCCTAATGGTATCTCCACGATAGTTTTATCGCAAAAGAGACTTGATATTTCGCGAGTGTGAGGCTTTGAGAGAGTAACGATACAATCCGCTTGATCGAGGATGGAGATGATTGCCCGGCAGGCTTTTCTCGCGGCAGATTTTCGGAAGGCTCCCGGCCCATCGTGATTTATGATGACAAAGGGAATTAAGTGTTCCCGTGCAATTCTCCCAACGATGTTTCCCACAGGGTAAGCAAAATGTTCGAGGATCAAATCATACTGGTTCGCTCTGAGAAGCGACTCGATTGTCGATTCGAGCTGTCGGCCGACGAGTATGGGCAATATTTCCCAGGTGAGAGAATAGGGCAGATTAAATATCCTCTTATGAAAAACCAGCCCTCCCCCGCCTGTGCACATCCCGGTTTTTACTGCCCGGTTAGCCTGGATCCATTTTTGTTCTCTTCTAGATCCCAAAAGATTTTTCAATCTCGGCAGCATATTGATAACCGAAAGCACATCAACCAAGGCGAACTGTTCTAGCGCATGTACATGATCAATGAACCAGCCCGAGAATGACCAATCTCCCTCAATCGGATAGCGGTCCATGACAACCAAGATTCGTGGTAAAGTCTTATGCATACTCATCACTCCATCTTCTGCCATTTACCATATCTCATGCAAATCCAGTCTACTATTGCATCGAGAAAAGCCCGCAGCGCTGCACCTTTTCCTCCCCCCTCTTTCTGAAGCACCACGCGATAGAGCTTCCAAGGAATGGCAGCCAACTGAAGTGAAAGGAAGAGCATTCTTTCCCACCACTGGAATATCAGAGTTCCGAAGAGAAGATGGTTGCGGGTCCCGTAATAGACCTTTATCATATCTCCCGAATGTGAACTTGCCGATCCATAGTGGTGTATTGTGCAGCGAGGAATTATAGCAAATCGAAATCCCCTTAGAGCAAGTCGGACACAGAATTCGGTATCGTCATAATAGAGGAAGAAGCGTTCATCAAACTCGCCGTACACCTCAACGAGACTTCGCCTGAAGAGAAAGCATCCGCCGGAAATCATCACAAGCTTGCTGCAGTCTACCCGATGCTTTTCGATATCGGTTGCTGTAACCGGGTGCAGAATTTTTGTCCATCGGCGAGGGGGTTGAAGATAAATCGCTCCGGAGAATTCTTCTCTCCCACTACGGCTGTTGATATAGCGGCCCGTTACCCCTGCTGCATTCTCCGGAGCCGAAAGCATATGACGAACAAATTCTCCTAAGCAATCAGGTGCAACGACAACATCGTTATCGAGTTTCCAAAAAAATTCAACATCTGCATGAGCAGCGCGCAGCCCCTGGTTATATGCTGCAGGGGCTCCAAGATTTTCAATATTCTTAATGAGTGCGTTGTACCGAAATCCGCGAAGACTCATCTCCTTGAAGAACTTTTCGATTGCCTCTACAGAACCATCAGTCGAGCCATTGTCAATCACGAGAACTTGTAAACACTCTTTTGGATAATGAAGACCGCTCAAGGATTGAAGACAAGCAAGAATATGCTGCCTTCCATTCCAATTGGGAATCAGGGCGCAGACCATCGGGAAACGGTGCAAGGACTTCTCCAAAGTCATAGATCACCTCTCTGGAAAAACTCTTTTCGAAAGGCAAGCAGGGAGCAGAAAAGAAAGGCGATGATCCCGAAAACGTCCTGCATTACGGTGGGACGATATCCCACAGTGTGGAGAAACCCAATTCTGATGCACCAAGTAGAAAAAACGAGACATATTCCTTTGAACATGGAATGGACAACAGATAAGAGTACAATGGAAAGCGGAGCCTCCCTCCGCATGAGCCAAAGATAAAGTACAAACTCAAGGAGAAACGTCATGGAAAAAATCGCTGATGCCGCGAGAGCTCCGTAACGAGGGATCATCAGCAGATTCATCCCGCCATTAAAGGTGAACAAGACGATGGAAACGATGAGAATTTTCCGTTGTGCATTGAGCGCAATGAAGTAGCTGCCAATAATCACACTTATGCTTCGAAAGATCATTCCAATAAGAAGAATGCTCAGATAGAAAGTGAGATTCTCATACTCTTTAAAAAAGACGGAGTGAAGGAGGGATGATCCTCCCGTCAGAAACACCCCAATCCCCGTCAAGAGTATCGAAAGTGTCGTTTTCACAAATGAGGAAAGATGGCCGTATAACTGTTCCTTCGGAAGAGTTGATTTTGAAAATACCACCAGCGCAACTGCTCCGGCAGGAGTAATGAGCGCAAACAACGCTTCGCAGATTCGGCAGGCCACTCTGTACTCTCCCAATTCTCCAAGTGTACGATAGGAACCCAGTAAGAGTGAATCGATGTTCGCCAGAAAAATCATGCATGCCATCGCGAGCACTAGCGGCAAGCTTGACCGGAGAAGAGCGGTTCCATTGTCTATGAGCATGGTCAATGGAATAAATTCGATACAGGATGGCATTGACCGGTATGCCATAATTGCCACGACGGCTGCACTCACTACTGTGGCCACACCAACAATATTCAAATCATGCGGTGATGAGAGAAAAAGAACGACCACCATCATATTACAAACCGCACCGGCAACCATGGCCACGGTCGCTTCACGAAACCTGCTCGATCCTTTGAGTGCCTGCAGAAGGGAGATATTTTGGAACAAGAGCGCGACACAACAGAAGTAAAGCAGATGGCGCAACTCAACAGATGTATTCCAGTGCATGATGCCAACCACGATGAGTAAACTCACAAACGCCCACATGCCAACACGGAGAATGAGAAATGCCCCGATCACACCGGATGATCGGCTGCGGTTTCCGGAGATGGATGAGAGAAGAGGAACATCGAGCTGAAATCCTGCGAGGAGATGGGCAAATGCCATAATCGACCAGGCAAAGGAGACGATGCCAAATGCTTCTTTCCCTAACCGGTTTGCCATCACAAGCATCGCCACAAATGAAAATACCCGCACAGTTCCTTCTCCTATCGACATCAACAGCACTGGAGATATTCTCCTGCTAGAGAGCATCAAGCGATGCTGAACCTGACTATTCTCAACCATTATCATAAAACCAAATGCATTACTGATTTAGCAAAGAGAATTGGACATGGCTGGAAGAATGGAGTACACCCAACTCCAAGCCATCCCGAATTGAAGCGACGGTTCCCTGGCAATTCCATCGCGCATTCCTTCCAGCCAAATAAATTTGATGAGAAGCCAGCTTGGTACCCACCTCCTCGACCCAGACAGATCCTGGGTACCGCCAGGCATAGGCCATTGGAATCCAATGTGGATCTGCAATCTCACATTCCCCGATAAATTCCCAATCCTGTAATTCATGAATGATGGTATTGCACTCGTCATCAATTTGGCGACTGGTCAATTCAATGACAGAGGGAAAACTTTTTTCAACATAGAGACTTACATGTGTTCCTTTTCCACGGTGCTGCTTCGGTAAGAACCGCTCATCGACATTACTGTAGAAACCCACGCGATGAATTCCCGTTTTGCTCTCCGGTACATAGAGCCAATGTTCAAGAGGACACCGTTCTCCTTTGCGCGCACCAACATTCAGCAGTAAGAGAGATGTATGTGGATCGGGAGGAGATTCAGTACTGAGTCCCGTTGCTTTCACCATGAAGTGCAGCGGCAGAGAGGAGATTATTTTTGAATATGGTTGTATTGTACCTTCGGCAAGCTCAATTTCTTTCGCAGTCAGAATAATTCGGACAACCGGGCAAGAAGTTTTTAGATAACACTGAGCGGCTAAGCGGCGGAACAGATCGTCGAATCCATAGTCGGGATAAGCGAACATCGAATGATATCCGATCTTTCTGCCCGCACTTTTCCTATCTGGAAGTATCTCTCCTCTCTCAACAGGAGTCTTATAGAAATCCTGCGGTGCGATGGATTCCCAGAGACCTGCTGTGCACAATCTGTGGTACGGGGCAAAAAACAACTCACCGAGCGTCTCTCCGAATGTAAGAGTGAGCCACTCTTTCAGTGTCGAGGCCGGTTCATTCCACGGCAAGCGGATTTCTCCGTCGATACGGTCTTTGATATTTCTTCCAAGCATGTGAAGATGATGTTGAATGGGATAGGGTATTACACATTGTTGGCGGGTCAGGTAAACTCCGGCTCGACGATCATAAGCAGTAAGCGGGACAAATGCCCTGAGATACCGTAGAATTTTTGTGTCTGATATTGAAAGCCAATGTCCCCCTGCAATCTCAAACCGATATTCCTGTTCAGACGAAGATCTTCTTTCAGTACGAGGTTGGCCCGGTGAGAGATAATACGTTGTGCACAATCCGCCGGCGATATTGTTTTTCTCGATGATAGTAAATCCTGAGACACTGCCAGCCGCTAATCCGGCAGGCCCGGCACCAAGAATAATGATCGGCATAACAATCCTCTCTATTGTTATTGCAGAAAATCAACAGCAATTATCTGAACATGCTTTTGAGCAGACTGATCAGAAACCAGGGATTGCCAATCAGATATCGTTTCCACAATCGCCGTGGCTCCTGGGAGAGCCGGATTAGCCACTCACATCCGGCTCTCCCCATCCATCCAGGGCACCGCCACTTAATGCCGGAAAGATATTCAAAGCAGGAACCGCCATTGAGAAAAATCCTCGCGCCCGCTTTTGTATAATTGTTCAGGATCCATTGTTCCTGCAGTGGCATGCCCATTCCAACGACAATGACATCTGGATGCACTGCTTGAATTGAAGAGAGAAGAGCCTTTCCATCATCCGAAAAATATCCATGATGATACCCCGCAATGGTGAGTTTTGGATACCACGATGAAATTCTCCTGACTGCTGTTTCAATAACTGTCGGACTTGACCCTAACAGAAAGACTGAACATCCCGCCTCCTGGCAGATTGAAAAGACATCATGAATCCAATCGGCCATGACTATTCGTTCCGGTATGTTCTTTCCAACGATCCACCCGCCGAATCGGACACCCTGGCCGTCGCAATAGGTCAGCAATGAGTTATTAAGATAGTCAGCAAACCATGTTAGTTGATGTGCAAGGTGAACAGCGTGGATATTTATATAGCTTATCCAGCCTCGCTGGCGTTGATGCAGAAGCTGGGAGAATTTAGTGGTGAGCATCCGGCGTGATAATGGATGAAGATGAACACCCAATATGTCAACCGATGTCTGCTCCTTGCAGACAGGTAACCAAGGTGAATGACGGAGCGGATGACTACGAAGTTCGTCGGTGATGACTCCTTCATACCGCAGATCGGATATTCTCATAATCCCTCCCCAGGAAATATGGTGAATAACAAACGTACGGATGAATCCGCTTTTCATGTATCACTATCAGTGGACTAAATAGCAGGGAGCGCTACACAGTTTGCTGAGCAACGCTCATTCGGTGCTGCAGATACAATTAGTTATATTTTACTAGGTTTGTCAAGACGAAAATTCAACTTTCTGTTGACAAAAAGCGTGATAACTCATTCAAAGAAAAAATAGCTATCACGCTTTCCATAACCAAACACACTTCATCGGAACGTGACTAAGGTGTAATTACATTATTTGCACCAGTCAGTAAACGATTTCGTGTTTTGATGGCTTCATTTTTTATCTGTTCCTTCAATGCAGGCTGCTTCAGTATCTCATCGCATGCTGTGAGGATGAGTCCTCGATCGACTGCAAAGGTAAACCACCCTAACGCTTCAAGCGCTGTCACTCGTACGACCGGTTCATTTTGAGTTTCCCTGGCTACTGCAATCAAGGTCGGTACTGCTTCTTTAAAATTATAACGCCGGAACGTTCGCAGCGTGCTGATTTTCTTTTTCAACCTGACAGTATCACTGAGGATCATCGGTAGGAGTTCTTTGTGAAGCCATTCAATCCTCGACTTGAATGATCGCTCAAAATCTGATTTCAGTTTTTCTTTCGACGCACTGGCAGGCAATGCATCAACGACGGGATAGGTGGTTGCGAGCGCCTCTTTCGGACTGATTAATTCCATGGCGTCTTTCCCGTTGAAGGAGACACGTTCGGAAGGATCGGTGAGAATCGTTTTCGCAATCACCGGTAAATAGTCTTTTCGCCCGATCTCCCCCATCCACATGACCGATAAGCGGCGAATGTACTCGTATGGATCATTGACAGATTCGAAGAGTAATTGTTCAAATGCTTCCCCGCGTAATTCTGCCATACGCTTCAACACCTGCATGCGAACAATAAATGAGGGATCGGATTTGAATAGCGAGAGCAGTTGTTGTTCGTACTGTTTGCCATTCAAGCGAGAGAGCATGCGAACAGCCAGTTCGCGCAGAATGGGAGCTGAACTCTTTAGATACCGTTTCCAGAGTTCAGCATTGTTCGCCTGGAGCACAATCGCTTTTGAGGGATTCTCAATTGAGATAGACTCATAATGAAACGTCGGATCACCGATGATATGACTCTCCAGGAAATTACGTGTTCGGTGCCACTCTCCGACGCGAACACCATAACTCAGCAATCCCAGCAGTTCATTTGCCCAGAGATCCTGCAGCACGTTCACCGTATTTGCCACGCCTGCGACGGTCTTTCCTTTTCCGAAGACATAGGCGCCGGTCACGTAAGGAGAAACGGTGTAGTTCCCGTTGAAGCACTCATCGAACATGATAAATCTTGCCTGCGGTGCAATCTCGTCAATATCGGAGATATAGATATCGAGCTTCGATGATGCAATCGAATCTACCTTGATAACAGAGTCGACAAACGCTCCCTCAAACCAATCGGCGGTGATCCCATACGCTTTGATGTAATAATTTTTTGTCTCCTCCAAGGAACGTTTTTGCCGTTGTGCCGTTCGAAGCTTGCTGCGTAAAAACATTTTCACCGATTGCAGATGGTTGTCGGCAGTAACCGAAGGCGGTTCACCGATCAGGTACTGGGTGTCATCGGCTCCATGGGCGTGGAAGAGCGCCATGTCGAGTTTCGGATCCTGCAGTTCAGTTAACACAATCTCTTTCATCTGCGCACTCATAGCATGATTGAGATTTTTAATTTCTCCACCCCGAAGGAAGAACTGAGGGAATTCTTCGCGCAGCGTGTGCAGGTCCGCTTCCCACGCACTTAATGCTTCGGAGTGATAACCGTGACCGGTAAAGGTAAAGGCTTTATCGAGCTTATTCTTCTCTTTCTTCTGTTCAGCGACACGCAGCAGATACTTCTCAATGAGTGTGTACTTGCTCTCATCTTCAACGGGCGGTTTGATGCGTCCACTATAAATATCTCGGTCGATGCGCTGAGGTGATTCTGGAGAAAGCGAATAATGATATAAGAGCGGATTGATTGAATCCTTCTTTATGAAGGTAAATTCCAAATCAAAGTCATCGTAATACCGGTCTGAGGGAACCGACGAACGAAGCCATGGCTGCTCCTGGTCGAGCTTGAATGCGGAGGTCATATGCTGTGCATCCCGGATCATAGGCATCGGAATATCACCGACAAAGACCACCCCTTCCAGCGGAGAAGGTTGCTTCGCCAGCTTCAGGATTACCTCTTTTATCTGCTCTGGAGACTGCCAGTCAGCAACAATTAAGTAGGAAGGTAACCCATCCTGTTCAACACTCGTCCGATAGGCATCGACGGACTTCTGGATCTTCTCATAGGTTTTCTTATCTACAAATATCGCAAACGATGTTGAACCTTTCGTGGTCGGTTTAATGATCTGGATTTCAGATGCAACCAGAACGAACGAACAGAACAGACCAAGTAGTATGATAGAGATGAAACGATGCAAACCCTTCATGGCACCATCCTCATGATGTATATTTCATCCAAGGTTAGACAAAAAGAAAAGCCATGGGCGTCACGACCCCCCCTGCCCCTGTTGATCAAATACGTCGGGCAGCCTGCTTGCGAGCCGAAGGCACTTCGGCAGGCAGGGGACATGACACCCACACTTTACTTTTTGTACGGCCTCGAGTATTCATTGAATCGTTACTTAATCAAACTCATTTTCTTTACTGCGGTCAATGTTCCGGTTTTCAGTTGGTAGAGATAGATACCACTTGATAATCCTGTCGAAGAAAATGGAATCACATGCCGGCCGGCATCGAGCCGCTCATTCACCAGATCAGCAACTTTCCTGCCCAAGAGGTCAAACACCACGAGCGAGATCTCGGACGGAGCAGATATCGAAAATGCGATCGAGGTTGTGGGATTGAAAGGATTGGGATAGTTTTGCTCTAACGCGAACTCCAGCGGAATCCCTTCTGCCTGATTAGTGGTGTTCGTAACGTTGGCAGTCGTGAATACCCAACCCGATGCCGTATACGCCCATGGATTTCCGCTTTTGTCGAATTCGATTCCATTCAATGTCTGCTCGGGAGGAATATCCGTCAGGTTCGTCCACGACGTTCCACCGTTTGTGGTCTTCATTACTATCCCCTTGTAGCCAACGACATACCCGACATTGGCATCCTTAAAGTTGATGTCATAAAAGAGTGTATCCGTGCCGGTGAAGCTGTGGGGAATGTATGTCCACGTCTTTCCGAGGTCGGCGCTGAAGTAAATCATTTTATTGCCAAGCGCCCATGCATGCGTTGCATCGATGATTCTGATCGCATAGATAGTACCTGTTTGAGAAACACTTGCCGGATGGCCGTTGATCGTAGGTGTCTGCCACGTTGCGCCGCCGTCTGTGGTATAGCGGAGCGTGCGCGAATCTGCACCGTAGATTCCCTGGTTCGCATCAAGGAAGCGAATCGACTTTGACTGTTTTAAGGTGACAGAGTCTTTCTTCGTCCAGGTTGCACCGCCATCGGTAGTCTTTGCGATTTGGTCTGCGGCATAAACCGTCACCGATCGCGCCAGATAGCCCACTGAGGCATTGATGAAATGAAGAGCCCGTGTCGCCGATTGGAACGACTCCTCTGCCGGTGTAATGACCGTCCAGCTCTGACCGCCATTCGTCGTCTTAAGTGCCTGCCCGTAGTCCTGTCCCAAATATCCGGTGTTGGCATCAAGAAATTGCATGGCGAGAATCTGATCAGCTGCAGTCCCGACAGTTACCTGCGGCAACAATGACCAGCTCTTTCCACCATCGGCAGTTTTTCGCAACGTACCGTTGGCACTTCCCATAAATCCAATTTGCTGTGTGACAAAATTAATGCCCCTCACGGCATCGGAGAAATTCTGTCTGAGAATCTGCCAGGTTGCCCCGAAGTCTGTTGAACGCGCCACCATGCCGCTACGCCCCATCACCCAGAGCCGATCGCCAACACCGGTGATCGCATAGAGGATATGGCCAAAGGCCCGTGGCAGCGGTGTCCAGGTTATGCCAGCATCAGAAGTGCGAAGCATAATCGCTCCTCGCTGTCCGCCTACAATGATGCCGTTGCTCTTATCTTTAAAGTAGACATCGTTCGCCGATTCATAGGTGATCGATGCAGTCGCCTGATTCATAAAATTATAATTCTTCCCGCCATCGCCGGATCGATAGAGCATGGTTGGCTGCTTCTGATACCAGGAGCCCCAGCCAGCCGAAACGACCGTAGTATCATCGAGCACATAAACGCAGTTCAAGGTATTCGATGTATAGGTATAGCCCCCATACAAAGGTTTGGTTGTCGCTGACCAGGTCGTGCCGCCATCAGTGGTGTATTGTAGGAGTGTGAAGTCGTTGCCGACAGCCGCACCTTTTGTTCCACCAAAGAAGTGAATATCATAGAGCGGTTTTGTGAGAGTCTTCTGGCTTGTCCATGTCGCACCACCATCCGTCGTCACGAAGATATCCGAAGCAGAACTCTTTCCGCATACTGCCCATCCTTTCTGAGCGTTCTGGAAAAAAACGCTGTACGTAATGCGGGTCGTATCTGTGGTAGGCAGCGTGATTTGTGTCCAGGTTGAGCCGCCATTGGTCGTTTTAAACACAGAGCGTTTCTCCGCAGCAAGCCATCCGGTGTTAGCATCGAGGAAAAAAATCTTTCGTAACCGTACGCTCACTCCAACATTGGATTCGACCCATGTGAGCCCGCCGTCAGTCGATTTATAAATAGCACCGGCATCTCCCACCATCCAACCAGTGTTGGCATCGGCAAAGAAAATATCCCAGCCGCTCTGGCTGAAATCAGGCTTCACGGCAACTTTCCAGCCCTCTGTTTGTGCCTGTACCAGGAGGGCCGTCCAGAGGATGAACAACAGAATCGTTAGAAATTTTTTCATGGTGATTCTCCTTTCATGAAATATGAGTGACGTGGACAATTACATTGTACTAATCTTGAGGCCAAGACTGATTGAAAATGATGATCGTGCCAAGTTAGTAAAGAATGTTGATTCAGAGATGGCAAGTTTGCCATAGGACAGTTGAAGGATCGCTGAACCGTAGGTGGTTGTAGTATATTCTACAACGTAGAGTGCATGATGTCCCGCACCAGCCGCTGAAGAGAGATCAAACTCTCTCTTCCGGATCGAAGTGAAAAAGAAAGAAAGATTTTTCCCTTCCAACATGACAGGTACTATGCTCTGAAAGGCATAGTGATAGTGCAGCGTCGTTTGAAGCCGTTCACTCATCCGGTAACTCGAGCCGAATCCAATCCAATGCCTAGTTTGTGAATAGGAAATATGTATCGCACTCAGGTAATCATCCAGCGTTCGTTTTTCACTGCAGAATCCATATTCAATCCCGGCACGGAGCACGTGCGGGATGACTTGTGCTTCTAATCCGACAGTAGCATCCACTTGACGCTCAGTACCTTCGCTGAGCAAGACATTATACTCAGGGTGTCGCGACCAGTCTCGTGAAGTGGAGTAATCAAGCCTGAAGGCAACTCGTAACTCGCCCAACGGATGGTCTCCCTGAAAGTGTCCCTGAAGGTTTTCTCGCTGCCAGTATCCTTCATTCCTTGGACTCGAGCCTCCATCGATGATCGAGAAGGATTCAACACCTCCCCCGCCGTATGCGACGAGATGGGAAGCCTCATTCAATGCCACATCACCATGGAGGAATCCCTGGTACGCATGGTACTGCGAGTTTCTTAACTCTGTTTTTTTGGTGAGCCGCAGGTAGCGGTCAAGGCCACGAAACTTAAAGAGAATTGTTTCTTCTAGTAATCCACTCTCATCCTCCTCGAAGCGAATCTCTTCCTGCTGATCGAGATAGCGGAACGAAAGACCGGCGTGAAGATCGCTCCTGAGCTCCGCC
This sequence comes from bacterium, assembly GCA_043803945.1. Classification (GTDB taxonomy): domain Bacteria; phylum Bacteroidota; class Ignavibacteria; order UBA10030; family UBA10030; genus JAZDJN01. The sequence continues at coordinate 129,078 of JAZDJN010000091.1, forward strand.
ATTACACCGAGCCTTAAGGAGAGATCACGATTGGTCGACGTCGGCTTCGGGGTGACTTCTTTCAACCCATTATCAATGCCGTAGGTCATCTCAGCTCCGACGGTCAGGCCTTCAGCAAGGAGCCGGCTATACTGGGCATTGGCTACGATCCCACGATAGACTGTCCGGCCTGTGCTGCTGTCAGCCAATATAAACGGATTGCCGAGGCCGTAGGATTTGGTATCCATCCATTGCCAGTCGCCGCGAAACTCCTGCCGAAAACCAAACTGTCCTTTGAACATCTGATCGCGGCCTATCCCTTTCGCCCCTTCGACATAATATTCATAAAGCACCGGTGCCCCGGGTTCAAAGGGAGCATGAGCAGAACCTGATTTGGCCTCCCTCCTTCCCTGGAGAAAGAGGTAGGAGTTTTGAACATCATAGTAAAGTGCAGCCGGATTTCCTCCCACATCGTACTGATTGAGTTGGAGCTCTGATGGCTGAATCGTTAGCTTCAAGGGTGAGAATGGAACCGAGACAAATTGGCTCACCATGCGCTCGCTGGTCAAGATTCCCAGAACCACTATCAAGAATATTATTCTATAGAAAGATCGCACTGCCATCAGCGAATGCCTTTGCCTGCTGAACCCGTAGTGTAATGATATCCGGGCGTTGGATGAGGAATCTTCACAAAATCGAGCGAGCTGTTATTGTTATCTTCAAGCGTCCATCGGCTACCGCTCGTGCGCATTTTTCGCTCCTGCGAAAGGCCGGTATAAAACTGAATACCGCCCGCAGCACCGGCATCAATCGTAGGATCAAGTTTTTTCTGATCCAGGCGTGTCGGGTCTTTCAAATATTCAACGCCGTCGATCACGTCCGATTTGGGTATTAAGAGATGCTCATCAACATACTGGAGCGAATCCACATTCGCGACGCGTGCCAGCACAAAGGCATCCAACTCTCCACCCATCAGCCAATCAAATCCTGCCGGCTGGTAAATTAAAATCATATCAGGAACGAGCGGATTTTCGATATCCGGTCCTGTCCAGAGATAAAACTCGAATGCGGATTTACTGAGGTCAACACTCAAGGGCGCATTCACCCGGTGGTCAATCCCATCCGTGGCAATCACCATGAACTGACCCGGTTTGATCGGGTAGTCTTTTCCTCTGCCCGGAAATTTCCAGACCTCTTTCGATCGGATGAAGGGATCACTGAGAAATCCTTTATAGACTTCTGCGATCAAGATCCCATCGAGGTAGACAATCTCCTCGCTGATGTTACAAATCTCAACATACTTGTCATGCCAGTACAGACCTGCGCCAGGGGCACCGCAAGTGTAGAGCTCGCTGATCACAATATCACTGATGGGCTGAAGATCGACTTTAACGGTGATGAGCGATGATGGTTGATCCGCGCGGATCACCAGTGAGCTCAACCCGCCGGAGAGTCGACGAGGTATTGCAGCGCCCGTGACCTTTTCTACCTCCGAGCGATCAAGCTGCCGCACAATGGCGATATTATAAAGATCCGAAGTCAATCCCTCCAGGTGTGCCACGCCCAACGAGTCCGTAAAGAATTTATATTCGATGCCGTACGAGGTCGATTTCAGCCAGACCTCTGCCTGACGAACATTCGTGGAGCCATAGAGCGATTTCATAAAATTCGAATTGTCTTCTACTTTGAGCTGCAGTTGGGCTGTCTGCTCCAGAGCCGGTGGCAATGTCTCGCAACCAGAGGCAGCGAGCAGAAGGGTAACGACTACTATCCACCCATACCTCATCGCGTTACGCTCTCCTTCCAGAGTGCATCCAGAACGGCACTCATCTCAAGTCCAAAGTAAATCGGCGGATTGCGCCGCTCGTAGCTGAACGTCAGCGGATCTGTCCGCAGTGAACGATAGAGCGGATGATGATTAAAGAAATTATTCACGAAGAATGAAACTTCTGTCCCCGACCAGAGCTCTTTACTGACGCGCAAGTTCACCAACCACTTATTTGGTCGATCTTCATCGAAGTACTCATACTCCTGTGGATGCTTCTGTAATCCGCTGTATCGCTCGGTACCACGTTCGGCTTCGGGGATCATCATGAGTTGTCCCGCCTTTGTAAAATAGCCGACAGCCAGCGTATCGCTGCGGCCGCGATAGCCATCCCGTTCCAACATCTGCTGCTCGATATGGATCGTGAGCCACATCCGCAATTCCTTCAGATGAATATCAAAACGGTATTTTAGCAGAAGATCTTCCGTCACCCGGGTCTCGCTCTTGTGAATAGGAAAGAGATATGTTCCCAGGCGTGTATCCAATCGCTGTCCGCCGAAGACAAGCCCGTTAGCCTGCCCGGATTTGTAATAGGTATACGCAAGATCAAACTCAAGGACTGTATTAATTGAGGGGATGCGCCTTGTCTTCAATGTAAGTTCAACACCGCGAGCGTCTGACCAGATGGAATTATTGGAAACGATGATCTTCTCCATCAAGGTATCTTTCACATTGACGACGCTCTGATCAGGCCATCGCGGCCACGATTTTTTCAGGAGCGTAATCGGCACAATCATAGTGCCAAAGCCGCCGTCGGTCTTGTTGATGAATCCGGTCAGGGAAATTCCCATATCCCCTAATTGCTGGTCGATGCTTGCTTCGTACTTCGTTTGGCGGTACCCATGCAGATTTTCGTTGCCGCGGTTAAAGATGTAGGTCGATAGAAGCGAAAAATTTTTCGACGGATCTTGCGGATTGATAGCCACCGTATCAACAACATCGTAGTAGCGGAGATTAGGATAGATCATCGACAAAGGCGGCGCTTTAGATGTTATCCCGTAGCCCACCCGCAGTTGAGTCTCCTCGAAAATGTTCATACTGAAATTCACCCGGGGATCAAGAAAACTTCCCTGCCGCGATTTCACGATCCAGTCGCGCTTCAAGAAGCCATCCAAGCTCAGGCCGTACGGATCGAACATTTCATAGCGAACACCAATCTGGAGTGTGAAGGGTTTCCAGAATGTCCCCGCAATCCTGTCCTCCAGAAAGAGGCTTGCGATGGAAAGCCCGGGGAGTTCGTTATAGCTGCGCGGACGGTCGCCGACATTAGGAGCATTCCACGGCGGATAAAACGAATCATAGATCCTTCCGGGCCCGCGGTTCACATCGTACTGCCATTTAATTCCGGCCGCAACGGTGTGAATAAAATTTCCCATCTCAAGATGATCTTCCCAATCGAGATTCGCATACAAATTCCAGACATCTCCTTTGACCCAGTACTGCGAGAGATAGGACCCCAGTGCAAATCGCCCCGCAGTTACACCAGGCGTTAACCGGTCGGAGAGGACAACATTATCGCGAGAGACCATATCCTGCTTGAATGAATTCTGGCGCGTATAGGCAACGGAGAGCACTGCATTCAACGCAGACTGTGCGTCGAGCCGATAGCTGGAGTTCAGCGTGTATTTGACGTTGATATCCCGGTTGTAATACGCCGTACGTGCTGCATAAGCGGGGTCTTCTTTCATCTCATCAAATGCGCGAGTGAAATAAAGAATGTTTTTAACAGAGAGTTGATTTTCTGCGAGAAAGCGGGTGATCGAGGAAAGCTGGAATGCGATTCTGGTATAGCCATCGCCGGGGCGTCTGATGTCCCGCTCAGAAGAGGCAACGTTGATATTATACCCGAGCCCCGTTTCCCAGAGGTTCACCCCGCCGCTCAGGTTGCCTTCATAGGTGTTGGGATTATATTTGAACTTCAGGCGGTTTACCATCTGGCCTGTTTTTGTGGTGACACGGATAATGCCCGAGGTCAAATCGCCATGACGAGCCGAGGGGATGCCGCGGATGATTTCGATGTTGTCGATATTTTCAGTCGGGATACTTCTCAGATCAATGCCGCGGCTCGTCGTTGCCGTTGGAGCGGCATCGATCTGCATATTGGCATTGTTTGAAGTCGGCACGTTGTCGATCATTATCTGAGTACCGAACGATCCGATGGATTGCGCGGTCACATCGCGATCGCTTCCGCGGAGATTCGCCTGCTGCACGCTAACAAGGCCGGGATTCGAACTCTTGACTCCTGGAATTAATTGCATCACATCGCCCAGGCTTGATGCCTGCAAGTGCTCGATATTATCGGAGCGGATAAGCGTTTTGGTCTCCGCCTCTTTCGGCATTAGCTCCGATTCTGCAAAGACCGTCATACCTCCAATAGTATACGAGGTTGTCTCGAGGACAATATTGAATCGGAGCGCGGATCCTGCACGGACCGTTACTTTTTGTGCAACTGATTTATATCCCATATACGAAACTCGAAGCGTATACTCTGCTAGTTTGATTGAGCGCAGGGTAAAGTTACCGTTCAGGTCACTGCTCGTGCCAAGGCGATTTTCAAGGAGATAGACATTGGCACCGATCAAAAGTTCACCCTGATCGCTTTTGACTGTTCCGGTGATTGTGCCCAATGAACTTTCGGTCTGACTGAGAAGAGGCGTGATGACAATGAACAACAGAACAACCAGCAGGTTGCATCGGATGCAGCGAGAATTGTGTGGATGGGACCGCTTCAAGCGAGAACCTTGATAGAATAACCTATTACACAGATCATAATACCTGAAAGAAGATAAGAACAATGTAGGAAAAATCCATAAAGGTTTGACGAATTAATTTTTATCCGACGATGACTCGTAAACTATTGAGTGAAAGATTAAGATGCCGGGAGGAGAATGCATAATAGACAGTATGAAGAGCACTCGGTAGGAAAGTATTGACTATTCCAAGAATTAGAATTTTCAGGAAATTTGATCCGTGATCTGAAATAAAAAAAATACTCCTACTCCGCTTTGAGATGGAGCTTGCGAGTGAAATAGTCCATCGTTCGCCACAGGCCTTCCGATCGATCGACTTTGGGTGACCAGTCGAGCAGCTCTCGCGCTTTGGTGATATCGGGCTGTCGCACTTTCGGATCATCGACAGGAAGATCACAAAAAATTATTTTGCTCCGGCTGCCCGAGAGGGCGATAATCTCCTGTGCCAATTGCAGCATGGTGATCTCCTGCGGATTACCGATATTGACCGGCAAGTGATAATCGGACATCATCAATCGATAGATGCCGTCGATGAGGTCCGATACGTAGCAAACGCTGCGCGTCTGTCCTCCATCGCCGAAGACAGTCACATCTTCATCTTTCAATGCCTGCGAGAGGAATGCCGGGATAGCGCGGCCATCGTTCAATCGCATGCGCTCACCGTAGGTGTTAAAGATTCGGACGATGCGCGTCTGCAAACCATGGAAGTTATTGTAGGCCATGGTAATCGCTTCGGCAAAGCGTTTGGCTTCATCATACACGCCGCGGGGCCCGACTGGGTTGACGTTGCCCCAATACGATTCCGGCTGGGGATGGATCAGGGGATCCCCATAGACCTCCGACGTTGAAGCAAGCAGAAACCGTGCACCCTTCGCCTTTGCAAGGCCAAGCGCCTTATGCGTACCAAGCGAGCCTACTTTCAGCGTCTGGATCGGAAGCTTCAGATAATCGATTGGGCTGGCCGGCGAGGCAAAGTGAAAAATGTAATCGACCTTCCCATCGAGAAATATATAGTTCGTCACATCATGCTGGAAGAATCTGAATTGCTGGTTTCCCATCAGGTGGGCAATATTGGCGATATCGCCGGTGATCAGGTTATCGATACAGACCACCGAGTGTCCTTCACTCAACAGGCGATTGCACAGATGTGATCCGAGAAAGCCTGCTCCCCCTGTGACGACTGATGTTGGAACCATGGTTAAGTTTCTTTCTGAAATAGGGATATCCGCTCGCGCAGTATGATGTTTCGCTACATTATGGTTTTAAGCTCGGTGATGAGGTGCAGTTCACTCAACCGTCGAGTGAGATAAGCGCCATCCAAAGTTGTGCGATTCTCAATGAGCAGCCAGAGAACATCATCGCGATAGCGATCGATATTGTACATCTTGGCTAGAGAAAGATACTCGACTATCAACTCTTCCAGCGAGATGAAGAAGATCTGCTCAGTACGGAACGGGACAGGGACTCGTCGGTCAAAAATCCGATCTGCATTTTTCGATTTTTTATGCACGATAAGGTCGCATCGTATGATGAGACGGTTATCGTACATCGTGATCCGATCCTCGACAACATCTTCACTCTCGATTCCGGCATCTTTAATAAAGAAGTCGGGGGAAAAAAGCTCGATGAGATCCCCCATCGTCTTTTTGCCGATTTGGACATGGACGGCAATGCTTTTAACCGGGCGCGGTTTGGTATAAAGGTTAAAGGCTAAGGAACGGCTGACAGCGTAGGATAATCCGACACCTGTTAGCCGTTTGATGATATCGAGTAAGAGTGATGTCGTTTCGGGATCAGTAATCTTCATTGGTCAATCGATCTCGTGAGTTCTTCAAAGAGTATTTATTGATCCTGTCAGTGTAAGACTGGAATAGAGGTTAAAATAATTCATCATCTAAAAAGTCTTTCAGCCGTTTCCCCTGAAGATCCTTCGGAGAAATTGTGGGCCCGGTCAACGGCCACCTGATTCCAAGATCGGAATCGCTCCAGAGAAGTGTTTTTTCATTCTCTTTTGAATAGAACGCCGTACACTTATACGCGAGAAAGACTTTTTCGGACAATGCAAGAAATCCGTGCGCAAAACCTTCCGGCACGAAAAGTTGTCGATGATGTTCAGAGGAAAGATATTCTCCTGTCCATTGTCCAAAGGTTGGAGAAGTTTTTCTGAGATCCACGACAACATCAAACGCTTCTCCCTTGATTACGGAAATCAATTTTCCCTGTGGTGAAGGATTTTGAAAATGTAATCCCCGCAGCACTCCCTTCGTTGAACAAGAGAGGTTATCCTGCACAAAATGCTTTGGGAGTCCCAACTGGTGATACTTCTCCTCTTGCCAAGTTTCTAAGAAATAGCCCCGTTGATCATGGAAGACCTCCGGTTCGATGATGAGGACGCCAGAAAGTTTGCCTGGGAATACATTCATAGAGTTAAGACCGTCCTATCCCATAATAAGTGAATCCTTTTCCTTTCATCTCTTTCGGATCGTAAATATTCCTTCCATCAAAGATGATCGGTGTTTTCATCATCGACTTCATCTTTTGGAAGTCCGGTCGGCGGAATTCATTCCATTCGGTGATGATCATAAGGGCATGCGAACCCTCTAAGGCATCATAGTAATCGTTGAAGTAGCGAATCTTGCTGCCGAAGATCGCCTTCACATTTGCCTGGGCTACTGGATCGTGGACTTGAACCTTAACGCCCAATGCCAAAAGTTCTTTTATAATAACGAGTGCCGGCGCTTCACGAATGTCATCGGTCATTGGTTTAAATGAGAGGCCCCAGATGGAGATTGTCTTTCCTTTCAATCTGGCTCCGAACTTAACCTGGAGCTTGCGGACGAGGACACTCTTCTGATGTTCATTCACCTCATCGACAGCCCGAAGAATTTTCATTTGGTGGCCATGCTCTTCTGCAGTCTTCACGAGCGCCTTGACATCCTTTGGAAAACAAGAGCCGCCATAACCGACGCCGGGAAAAATGAATTGCTTCCCGATGCGGGGATCCGACCCAATGCCGCGACGAACGGATTCAATATCAGCGCCCACCGTCTCGCAGAGATTTGCCAGTTCATTCATAAAGGAGATCTTTGTTGCCAGGATCGAGTTGGCAGCGTACTTCGTGACCTCAGCGCTCCGTTCTTCCATAACGAGTATGGGATTGCCAGAGCGTACAAAGGGCTCGTAAAGATCTCTCAGCGTTTCGATGACGTTCTTGCTCCGTGAACCAATGACGATCCGGTCAGGTTTCAACGAATCCTGGAGTGCAGTTCCTTCTTTCAAAAACTCCGGATTCGAGGCGACTTCGATTTTATGCTTCTTGGTACCTCGCACCATCTCCTTGATCCTATCCACTGTCCCCACGGGCACGGTACTTTTGCTAACCAGTATTTTATCGCCATTCACATACTTTGTAATCTCTTTGGCAACCGAAAGCACATGTGTTAAATCCGCCGATCCATCTTCACTTGGCGGGGTGGGCAGGCAGAGAAAGATCACGCGGCTTTGTCTCACTGCATCCTTCAATGAGGTCGTGAATTCGATTCTTCCTTCCTGGTGATTTCTGCGGACTACTTCTTCCAGACCCGGTTCATAGATAGGAATAATTCCTTTTTTCAAATTGCGAATTTTTTTCTCATCAATGTCCATGCAGAGAACCTGATTGCCGGTATCCGCAAAACACGCTCCTTGAACTAATCCAACATAACCCGTTCCAATGATTGAAACATTCATCTTCGTATTGCTCCTTTAGTATTCTTTATTAGAAAAAGTGTAATGACCAGAAATTTATTCAATGCTAACCACCGATGGCACACTGATAATCACCGAGAAAAGCAAGCAGTATGAGACTTTAGTGAATGAAATAGTAAAAACCTTTTCTGTGTTCACCCCGTTCAACGGGGTAAATCGGTGTGTCATCCGTGGAGAATTTTCAAAGTAATTGCGAAAAAGGATTTACAAATTCCTGGAATCACCAGATGCCATACCGAATATTCAAACGATATTCCATTTGACTGCCGAGCAGAGGATCAAGGCCTGCTTCATCCTTAACCTCCCGGCTCTTTGCAGAAAGCGTGATGAAGCCATCACGTAAAAACTGATACCTACCATAAAGGCAAAACGACTCTTCATCGCGAAGCGGTCCGAATAAAAATTGCGGCGCGGTTAAATCGTTCTGATAGTGATAGGCGATATCTTTCTCGCCCCCTTTGCGAAACCGCTCATAGGAACTGCCGAACTGCCAAACCCGCGATGGCCTGTAACTCAATTCAAGAAATACATTATCGGCATTCTGTCCGATCCAATGACCCAGATCGTAGCCGTTGCTTGAGACATTGGTGGCACTGAATTTATGATGATAGACCCAGGGATTTAATCGTGTATACTCGCACGTGATTTCCAGATTGTCCTTCAGGACATCGTAGGCCTGAAAACCGATAGTGTATGCTACTTCGTTGTTCGCTTTGCTTGAACCAAGGAGGTTGTCGGTGCTCAAGTCGTCGAGCAAGAGTGTTGCATAACAGTTTACATCGGGTATCAGATTTACATCGGCATTAAAGAACCACTGGATGTTGTCTTTATCATTATTATAGTGTTCGGCAGATTTGAAAAACATAATCGGAATCATGTAGATCAGCAGTGGACCGCGATCACTGTAAACGACAGATTCACCCAGCGAGAGATCAAGCCCATCCATGACAGAGATCTCAAGCTGGTGTGCAGCGATAAATTTCAAGCGGTCCACGGGACGATAGTACTCTGCCATGGATGAGGATCCTGAAATGTACGATCGGCCTGAGTCAATCATAGCGGAATTCAGATCTGCATGAAGGTAGATAAAATCCATCCAATCTGTGATCGGAAATCTCAATTTGAATTGCGGATAGGAAGGTGTTTTCGTTGAAAAAATGATATTGCCATTACGACCCGAGCCCCAAACATTCTGCATCTTTTCAAGCGAGAGTTGAAACTGTCCCAAAGCGAGCGTTACCTGAGCCTCGATGGTATTGTACTCGAGGACCTCCGTTTCCCGTTTTGTCGATACGATACCAGGATCGGGTGTATTCGATTTTGTGGGATTGAGTGCACCCCCCACCTCACGGTTATCAACAAAGTTCAAATAGTAGCCGATATCATCGGTGGCGTACCCGTACAACTTGAATCCCTGCGAGCGAAGCCGGACCTGTTTTGATCCAATGTTGCGCTGCTCCAACTGGCCATTGAAATCGAGGTTGAGAATTCCATTTTGCAAATACATGAACATCAGGTGGCCCCGGGTTTCAGAGGGTTCTGAAGATCCCAGTACAATATCCAACTCGTAATTAAACTCTCCTTTTAAATACTCATACGTATTCCGCTCTACTTCCGTCATTTCTAGGATGTGTCCTTCAAGCAATACGAAATGCCGGGCAATCTCTAAGCGGGAGAGCGGCTTTGCGGCATCGCGATATTGCCTTAAGAATCCCCGGGCTTCCATTCGTTTTAAAAATGGATAGACCTCATGGGAAACTGGCAGATAGATGCTCTGAGCCACCATGAGCGATGCGGAAAGAACGAAGAGAATTGCAAGACAATGTAACCGTCGCAGAAGAATTATCTGGAAGGAACCGATTGCCATGCTAACGATCAGAACGGATTGGTATGGTTGATTTCATAGGAGAAAATAACAAGCTTTTTCTCCTTAAGCAAACAGACGCACTGTGTGTTGAGAAGTTCGCTATTCAGACAGGGTAGAAGTCCATCTTTTATCTGTGAGTGATCTCCGTAAAAAGACGGACTTCTTCAAATCACGGTCATCTCGCACGCTTCTGAAGAGACAGATCCCGCAGAATTTTCTTCAGTATGACTTCGTATTGATCTGCATACCGCATCATCCCAAGATCAGTGGGGTGGGAACCGTCAACCGTTGCTTCGCCATCGTTTCCCAGCAATCCCCTGCCCTCCAGATAATAGAGCCCCTTCACTCCCTGCTTTTTCAGGCTCGTATAGGCTGCCTTCAATGCCGCCTGTCGATCGTGGTGAGTCTTCTGGCGCTGTGGGAGTAGAGGAGCATTTGGCATTATTCTATCTTCAACGAGAAGAATTGGAGTCGTGGGGTGCTGCTCTCTCAGCAGCCTTACGAATGGCTCTGTCCGCGCTGCTACCTCTTCCGGTTTCAGATTAGGCAGGCAATCGATCACATAGACCAGCGGATCAAGTTCATTCATCAACTTCCCTACTTCGATCTCCATTTTTCCATTCCCGCTAAAACCAAGATTGATGATCGGCCTTTTTAATCTTCTCTCGAGAATCGCCGTCATTGCCATGCCAGCACGGGATGCACAAGCTCCTTGCATGATGGAAGTACCGTAAAAGACAATCGGCTTTTCGGTTCTTGAAGCGATCGGATCAAAAAGTGAAGCAATGGGCACTCCGATCTCAAGGGAGTCGATCCCATTGTAGAGCGGAAGATAGAGGATATACGCTCGCTTTCCCGGAAGTAACTCTTTCACCAACAGTTCCCGCACAATTTCTGATGAGGGCCTGCTCGTTGCCACCCATTGCCATTCCCCCGATTTCAGTTGGCCATACAGATCCACACCGCTGACCCCGGTTGCAGGCATATGCGCCATCGCAATTCTCTTGCTATAGAGCTTATAGCGAACATGAATTTCTTCTGCATCAGTTCTAAAGCGGCAACTCATACCTGCGCTGCTTCTGCTGAGATCCCAAATCTCTTTTCGCACTAGCGACTCAGCCTTGGCCGGAAGCCGATCGAAGTGGCGATTTACGTCACTCCATCCTTTTCCCTCGACGCCCCACTGGCTCACTGTATACCAAGCGAGGCTGGAGTCAATTCGTGGTGTAACTGTTTGCTGAGCCAATCCATGCAGGGAGAGTGCGAACAACAAAACAACAGATGCATATCTCATAAGTGATCCTTTGGATAATGAAAACCAAATCCCCTGTAGAGGGTGTCTGAAAAGTTATGAATAGCTCAACTTCGATTTTCAAAATTGTGCAATGCAATAAATTATCACATCTCCAACGTGGACGAGTGGTCAACTCGTCCTACATTTCAGACACCCTCAATTTATTCCTCGCCCACTACAATACTTAAATATCAAATTTCAAACAATTTCCAAATTTCAATTTCCAAGCTTGCTCCCAAATTAAATTCCTCTATCAATTTCTTATCTGGGAGGGAGCTCCCGCCAAACAGACGGTGGGCAAGCCAGCTCCCGACCATAGGCGACTAATTTCTTGGCGGCCTTGGCACCGATTTATCAGGGGTGGTTCCTCCTTCATCATTTTCACCGCGTTTTGCCGCCACTCACCCTGACGCAGGTAGAGCACAGGTCCCTCTCTCGCTTCCGAGAGCTTATCATTACCCATATCTTTGAAAAATGAGATAGGCTTGAGCAATATCATCGAGACGTCTCAAGCCGCGCCATAATACTTTCACACCCGGATATCCATCACCCTTGCGTCCTAAGAACCCACCTAATCGTGCAAGCATC
>JAZDJN010000092.1:0-25551 GCA_043803945.1 bacterium
GTTGACACTAATTTTCCATATCGCTTGTTTAATCGTTTATCCCCTATCGCTACGTGCTTGAGCTCTTCTGTTATCCATCGCTCCATGATATTGTTCCTTTCAATATGTTATCGTATACTTATCTCAATAACATATTGAAAAATAAACGTCTTGTACAAGTCCTCTCACCCTTCTCACGAATTGTGGGTAATGAGAAGCATCAATTGGGAGAGGGAATGAGCCCGCCCGCCTGACCACGTGCGGTCGGGCGGTGGGGAGGGCACTAGAAAAACAATCGCATAAAGAATAATCTATACCACTATTCATTTCGAAGTATCTGCAACACTTCCACTACCAGTTGAGAAAAAGAATACATGCCGTTTAAGACATTAGGCTCCGCAGCATTAATCTTCTGTTGCATTTCCTTTGTGTCTGACACACTCAACCGTTTAAATGCTTTCCCAAGTTCTTCCTGTTTCCCAAGTTCTTTGAGAGCGAGCATATTAAGTAAACTGCCGCCGCGTGAATCCGATGCCGCATCACCTGTAGATGCAGTCACGCGTTTGAACAGAGTTGCTGCTTCGGTCTTCTTGTTCAGATTCTTCTGACAAACAGCTTCCAGATAATTCTCAAGGCGGTCATCCACTTCATAGGGTTTGCCTACTCCGAGGCGCTCCGGCCAATCGCGTGCCTTCTTTATTAAACTGATCGCATCGCCAACCTTCTTCTCCTTCATCAACTCTGCAGCCCTCAAAACGCACACCTGCCGGTATGCTTCTCGACCATACTGCGCACCTTCAAAAGGAAGAATTGTGATTGTGTCAAGAATTGCGAGGCTTGCAGTATAGTTACGATTGAGGAGCAAAGTGCGGGCATGATTGAATTGCACCACATAGCTCGTTGGGAATTTCTGGACGCTTCTGCCGGTGATTTCGAGGGTTTTACTGAACTCCCCGTGCTCAGTATAATAATCGGCAAGTACACGGTATGCACGCCATTCATTCGGACCTTTCTCCAGTGCACGGAGATAATCCTGGAGAGCAAGACTTGAATTTTTCGCCTTCATGAAATTCGCTCGTGTAACATAGAATGCAGCGTATTCGGGTTCATTTCCACACGCGGCAAAATACAGTTCGGCGAGCTCGGTTCTATTCTTGCTCCAGTACGCCAGAGCAAGATAATAGTTCGTCTGCCAGGCAGGCTGTTGATTCAAAGCCCAGTGGAGAATATCGATCGTCTCCGTCCGATATGGAAATACTAAATATGGAGAAGATTGAATGGCCTGATGTAAATGCACTTTACTTCGGTTTTCGTCGGCGATCTTAGCATACAAATATGCCAACCAATATTGAACAATCGCATGCCGGGGAGACTGTTCAAGCACTTTTACTGCATCATTGAACAAGCCCAAATTGAAATAGGTGCTGGCCATTTCCAAATAAGATTCCTGAGGCAGCTCCCATCGGATCATTGATTTAAAATTGGTCAATCTCGTGTCTGTCGGATCTAATAAGTAGCTCTCGAAGTGAGCTGCATGGTTGAGAGGGTCGAGTTGAAGGATTTTTTCGATCATGCTTTTCGCATCATCGACATGCTGTTCTTTCCGAAATACTATCGCCAGGATCTGATATGCTTTGATATTGAATCGATCATAATCGAGTGCCCGCCGTGCAAACTCTTCGGCTCTGGAGAGGTCACCTTCGAGCAACGACACTTCTGCAAGCTGCTGATAGGCTGCCGAGCGGTATTCTGTGGATCGTGCGGCAGTGCCGAATCCATCCTTCGCATCATAGTAACGGCCGAGCTTCCTGTTCACGAGGCCATAGATGAAGCTTGCTTCCGGATCGTAGGCATCGTTGGTGAGCGCTACCGTGACGAACTTCAGTGCCTTTTCGTACTCCATCATCCGGTAATATACATTTGCCGCTGCCGCGATAGCAGGGGTAAATAAGTTTTCCTTTTTCAAACTTGCAAGAAATTTTTCCAGCGCCCCATTATAATCACGCTGCCTCGTTCGTTCCACACCGTCAAGATACAATCCATAGGAAGAAGTCCAATCGAAGTTGTTGTTCGCCAGAACCGGCCGCTGCAACTTCTTTGCTTCTTCTTGTTCGGTGTTGTAGGTAATCAATTTCCCCACACTCACTTGAAGCTCTCCTTCTCCTACAGATTGAATTACATCTTTAAACGAATCCAGTGGATTGAGATCGATCTTCTTGGAGTAAATGTTTTTCCCGTTGAGCGACACTTGAATTTCCTCGCTGATCTTCTGAAGCGGGCAAAAACTGATTTTCAGTTGATTCCCCTTCCTCTCCACATTTAACGCCCCGCTCAGATTTGCCTCAACGAGTCCACCGGTACGAAGAAACGGGTACCATGCCTCATCAAAGCGTTCTGCTCCATACGGTGCAAAAGAGAGATGCTTAAACGGTGTACGCGTGCTCCCTCCTGCTGCCTGATTGAAGAGTAACCCGGATTGAATCTCGACATACTGCTTGTTCCCCAATTCCGGGTCAGTTAATAAATTCTTCCAGATTTCTCCCTGCCGTGAAAGTCCCCAGATCCAGATTTTCTTTCCTGGCTTATCAGTAAAGGGCGACCAATGGACGACGCCAAAATCATCGTTTGCATAATGAGCAGCATAGAAATCTGTGTAGGTGCCAAGGACATGGTAAGATTTGTAGGATCCGAAATTATTGTTTGTATAGAAGGAGAGATTTCTTCCTTTCGAGTCTTTGGGCCAGGAGAAGTATTCACCGCCATGGCCGATGTATCCTGAACCGGGATAAATGAGATGCAGATCCTCGGATGCATCGGCAGCGGCATTCATCCAATGATAGAGCGATGTACTGAGTTCTGTCGGATTGTACCAGAAGGAGTGCGTTGTGAAATAGGCTTTGTCTTTCGACAATTTGATCTCTACCCTCCATTCAGTGCGCGAGGGCAGATCGATTGAGCCAGCTATACAACTGACACTTCCATCGGCATTTGTGCGTGTAAGGTAATCGACGGGTGTTGCCGTTGCGGGAGTGTGGCCGATATCGCCGAAGTTGAATTCGATTCCACCAGAAGTCCACGGACCGCGCATGGCAATCTCACGAAACTTCACAACCTTATTATAATAGATAAATGCTTTTTCAGTTTTCTTTTCAAAGGCACCTAATATCTTCCCTCCAATTTCGGGAGCAATGAGAACTTTGATATACGGATTTTCCAGTGTGACAATTTTCCATTCCTTCTCGACTGGATAAAGGCTGTATCCTTCAAAACGGAAGTAGGGATAGATGTTGTTCATCCTTGCGACCGGATCGGGGTCGCCGAAGGGGTAGGTGTGGAAGAGCTGTTTGGATTCTGTGATGGTGGCTAGTTGTCCCCATACGAAATTGGAGAGACAGAGAAAATGGAAAATTAGAACAAATCGAATCTTCTTTAGAGAGGACATTGCAGCCTCCTTCGGTATGACGGCGAGCGAAACAATCTGTCTCGTATTTGCTTGATGTGTTCGGGATTTACAGAAAAAGGTAAATGGGGAAATGAAGAAAGGCAAGGATTAATAATAGCTAAGTTGTTTTTATGAATTATTAGGCAGTCTTCTTGCTAATGAGTCATTAATAATGGATATTTTTGTTAGAACATTCTCTATAGAATTGCCACTCCATGTTCATTAAAATCCATAACCGTGAATACCTTAATTCCATCCCTTTGAAACTTCTACAGAGACTCGTGCGTTTCATAGTATAAAGAATTTCTATTGAGATCAGACTAATGCAATTACGAAACACACCCAGAGAAAAACTACTACATGCAATCCTGTATTTTGCCTCTAACGTGAAGAATCCTTCCAAGATCAAAATCTTTAAACTTCTCTATTTTTTTAATTTTGAACACTTCAGGAATACGGGACAGAGTGTCACAAATCTTGATTACTATGCATTTGATTTTGGTCCCGTTCCAAAAGAGTTTTATCAGGAAATCAATGAGAATAGAGTGCCTTCTGATTTTTTGCCTTACTTAACGATTATTCCTTTTACCTCAGAGGAAAGTGGTAAGAAGGGTGGAATGTTCGAAGTAAAAAAGAAACCAGACTTGACGATTTTCTCTCCACGACAACAAAAAATTCTTGAAAAACTTGCCTTCACGTTTAAGGATGTCGATGCAGGGCTGATTTCAGATGTTTCACACTTCAAAAATCATCTATGGGACCGTACCATAAAAGAAAAAGGGAAGTTTTCAAAAATAGATTATCTCTTAGCCATCGATGAGGATGCAAAGATTTCAGCAGAAGATGCTCATGAATTGCTGAGAGAGAAGCAAGAGATGTATAATAATTTTCCTCCATCATCTACAATTTGAGGTAGACCTATGGGTAGGGGTACGGTTTACTTTCACTTCGTTAATTGCATTAAGAAACTGAAAGAGGATATCAGTGAGAAACACTTTAAAATGATTGTTCGTTAGTGGACTTAACGCGCATCAACTCCTCTATCCCGCCACCTCTCTCACCACACTCTCCATCAACTTCTCGCTCGCTGATTGTGATTGCCTGAGCTTTGCTTCTACCGCATGGCAATTTAATATTGGTTGACTGATAAATAAAGACGATTCACTGCTGCTCCTAGCAACTTATAGAAAAGGATGTATTCTGTTCTTTTCGGTATGACTCTTTTGAAGGATTTTCCCCTGAGGATAACTTTACCTTTTGTGAAGTATACTTCTTCTCTAACCTGGGATTGCAAATCCCATCCGGATTTTTCAATGGCTGGAGTGATGAACTTGGTGCAAATGTCCCGTTCGCTGAGGGATTTCTTATTCATTTGCCGATCAATTTCTTGATGGAGAGGGATGAAGAAAATCACATGAAATGTTCTTTTCTCCGAAGCGAATATAGGTATTCTTTCCAATGATAGCTACAAACCCCAATCCATCATTGAATACTAAGATCCATAAGATCGTCGTTATCATTCCCGATCCTGATAATCCTGAATTTGATTTTCCAGCAAACTCTTTCCATCTTTCCATCACTGTATAGCAGGGTGCTGAAAAAGAAAACCGCCCTGCCTGCCGAAGTGCCGTCGGCACGCAGGCAGGCAAGACGCCAAGAGCGCCAAAGTGAATTATACTTGTATTTTCAATCAGACTTAAAGAAATCTCTTGGTGTCTTTGGCAGTTCAATCATTTATTGATGATAGTTTTTTCAGCAACCTCATAGACACTGACCGATTGGAAAACGAAGCATGTACGATTTCATCTTCAAACCGTTCAACGAAATGACTGAATCCGATTACTCAACTGTCGGATTTATGTCAGGCCTTGAAATCCATCAACAACTCTACACCGAGAAAAAGTTATTCTGCCGCTGCCCTGCAGGTCAGTATAGCGAAGTCTACGACGCCGAAATTCTGCGGCATATGCGCCCCACACTTTCTGAGTTAGGCGAATATGACGGCACGGCACTGATGGAATTCAAGACTAAAAAAGAAATCATTTATCGCATTAAGCGTGAAACGGTTTGCACCTACGAGATGGACGACACTCCACCCTTCGAACTTAACGACCACGCGCTTGATGTTGCACTTGGTATTGCCATGCTCTATCGCTGTTTTATGGTGGACGAACTGCACATTGCACGAAAACAGTACCTCGATGGAAGCATTCCCACCGGATTCCAGAGAACAACAATTGTCGGTGTTGACGGAAAAATTCCCTACCGCAACCGTGAAATCCGGATTTTTCAATTAGGATTGGAAGAAGATGCCTGCCGGGAAGTGAGCGATATCGGTCATCAGCGCGTCTATCTGACCGACCGTCTGGGCATGCCGCTCATCGAAACGGTCACGGCGCCCGATATGCGGACACCCTACGAAGTCGCAGAGGTCGGGCAGATTCTCAGACGCATCGTACGGAGCACAGGCATGGTACGTACGGGGATTGGTGCGGCACGCCAGGATGTGAATGTGAGCGTTACGGGCGGAACCAGAGTAGAAATTAAAGGAGTTCCGCGAATCCCCAACATTCCATTGCTCACCTACAACGAAGCCATGCGGCAATGGAACCTGCTGCGTCTGCGGGAGGAACTTGCTCGGCGCGGAATCACTCCAGAGACATTCTGGTCACGTACCGAACAGGTAACCAAACTCCTGAAGAAGACACGATTCCATCCAATTGCAAGTGCGCTCAATTCCGGAATGGTGGCGTATGCGGTTATCCTTCAGGGCTACAAAGGATTGCTTCGCTGGCAAACACAAACCGATACATTTTTCTCACGGGAAATTTCTGATCGCGTTCGTGTCATCGCATGCCTCACCACACTTCCCAACATCGTCCATTCAGACAGCCCGAGTGAAACACTCTCGACGTCCGACTGGAAAGCGATCAGGAAAGCCACCGGTACAACTGAAGATGACACTGTCGTAGTTGTGTGGGGCGATAAACAGGATTCAGAGACAGGAGCGAAAGAAATTGCGATTCGTGCAAAGGAAGCGACAATCGGAATACCTTCAGAAACTCGACAGGCATTGAGCGATGGAACAAATGGTTTTGAACGTATCCTTCCGGGCCCAGATCGGATGTACCCTGACACTGACTTGCCGCCAAAGAAAGTCACTCCCGAACGACTTGAGAGCATTCGTATCGCATTGCCTCAACCTGTTTGGCTGCGAGAAGCGTGGTATCAGACGCTCGGCATTCCTCAGGATGTGATCAAACCCCTGGCAATGTCTCCCTTTGCAGATCTTTTCGAAACCGTCACGAAAGAGTGGCAGTTCAATCCCTCTCTCGCATCGGTCGCACTGGTTCAATGGCGAAAGAGGTTGAAACGGAAAGGACTAAACGTCTCTCTCTTGACAGTCGAAATCATGAAATCAATATTTCAATTATTTCATAAGAAGCATATTGCCAAGGAGGGAATCTCTCTCCTGATGGAGCGGACATGCAAACGAGGAACACTCGCTGTGGAAGATATTCCTTCTCCCTGTCCTGATACTGAATTTTCTCTGATAGTGGATTCATCGCATCAGCTTATTCACTCTCTGTCACTGCGTCATGAAGAGAAAGAAGAGGAAGTCCGGATGGGATATGTGATGAATAAACTACGGGGAAGAATCGACGGAGCAGTTGTTGCCGAACGGGTTGGATTCCGAAAGGAGGTGCAGCAATGAGTACGGAAGCCAACTATAAGGGGTATCGCGGCGAAGCGCTCTCGGTCTTAAAGAACTTTGGCGCTCAGGTCTGGAGTGATGTCGAAATCAAGACCAGCAGAGGATCTTATGCAGGAATTGTCCTGCCGCGATCTGAGACGGCGGATCCGAATCACATCGTTCTCAAATTGCGATCTGGATATAACATCGGGATTGCAGCGAATAGTATTGAAGCAATTCTTTCAATAGGAAGAAAAGAAGCACACTATAAAATTCCCGAGAAAGAATTTCCTTACGATCCAAAAAAACCGCGGGTCAAGCTTCTCGGAACAGGCGGTACGATTGCCAGCAGGCTCGACTATCGAACAGGCGCCGTGATCCCTGCCTTTTCTCCCGGAGAGTTGTATGGCTCTGTGCCCGAACTTGCCGACATCTGTAATCTCGAGACTGAAAAATTGTACGGGGTCTTCAGCGAAAATATGGGCCCCGAACAGTGGCGCGGTACTGCAGAAGCAATCGGGCGGGAAATCCAAAAAGGTGTGCAGGGAATTGTTATCGGGCATGGTACAGACACGATGCACCATACAGCCGGTATTCTTTCCTTTATGGTTCAGAATTCTCCAGTACCAATCGTGATGGTAGGTTCTCAGCGCTCCAGCGACCGGCCCTCATCTGATGCGGCGCTGAACCTGATGCACAGTGTCAAGACTGCTGCAGAAAGTGATATTGCCGAGGTGATGGTCTGTATGTTTGGTCCAACATCGGATGACTATGGACTTCTTCATCGCGGGACGCGTGTCCGGAAAATGCATTCAAGCTACCGATCGACATTCCGGACAATCGGCGATATACCGATTGCCATGGTGAGCCGCGAAAAGATCACACCGCTCCGGCAGGATTACAAGCGGAGACGTGATGATAAGGATGTTATCATCAACACTGCATTCGAAGAGATGGTAAGTATCGTTTACTATTATCCTAACATGCGCCCGGACATCATCGATTCCCTCATCGACAATAAGTATAAAGGTATCATCATCGCTGGCACCGGATTGGGCCACGTAAACAAACCCCTTTATCCTGCCCTCAAGCGAGCCAAAGAGAATAATATTGCAGTCTATATGACCGTTCAGACACTATGGGGATATGTTCAAATGTATGTGTACGACACCGGTCGGGATATGATGGAACTCGGGGTGGTGCCCATGGCGAATATGCTGCCCGAAATCGCCTATGTTAAACTCGGTTGGGCGCTCGGCCAGACATCAAATCTCGATGAAGTGAAAAAAATCATGTTTACGCCGATCGCGGGTGAGATCACCGAACGCGAACCCAGCAACGGGTATTTGATTTTCCAGGGTGGTATTCCGGAGGTCGAAGAGTTTATTTCGAAGTATAGAAAATAACCTAATCTTCAATGATAAAATGACAAACATGCCGCAACGGCTGAGAGCTTCAAGCAGAAGTATGGCAAAAAGGATCTTTGGGAATGCGCCCGCTACATGATTTTCAAGGCGTGGGGTCGAGAGCGGGTTCCTGCCGATCTGTTCCCCAACGATCAGGATCGGGCACTGGAAAAAAATCTCTTTTTCGTCTTGAGTTTCTCTAATCTTAATTATATCATTTCATAAGCAACAATTATGAATCCATATGTAAAACAGTTCCAGATCGCTGGGATTAGAGAACTATTTCAGGAGTCGATATGAGTGAAATTTTAGCTTCATTGCAAAAGTGTATTGAACGCGGTAAAGTTAATATCAAATCCCCATACCCCCCGGACATGAAAGGGCAGGATGGAGCAGATGAGTTGGCCCGCAAGGCGCTCGATTCAGGAGTCTCTCCACAGGATATTCTCTCCAACGCATTGATGCTGGGCATGCAGCATGTTGGAGTTCGATTCCGTAATAAGGAAATTTTTGTCCCTGATGTCTTGATGGCTGCAAAAGCAATGGCGGCTGCCATGGAGCATCTGAAACCGTTCTTTCAATCAGCAACCCTAAAACACCGCGGCTCCATCGTTATTGGGACCGTCATGGGCGATTTACACGACATTGGCAAGAAACTCGTGTCGATGGTCGTTGAAGGTGCCGGCTGGGAGGTCGTTGATCTCGGTACCGATGTCTCCGCTGAAAAATTTCTGAAAGCGGTTGAAGAACATCCGGGATGTTCAGTTGGCCTAAGCGCATTGCTTACCACAACCATGGTCCACATGGAAAGCACAGTCCAGAAAATTAAGGCTGTCTCTCCCACAACAAAGATCATCATTGGCGGAGCGCCCGTTACCAAGGAATTTGCGCAGAAGATCGGCGCAGATGGTTACTCTCCCGATCCGCAGGGTGCGGTTGAATTCCTCAATGCCGGTTTGGTTTAGGGATCAGCATGAGTGAATCCAATCATCCTGAGATATACCATTTTACTCCGACATTTTCAGACCTCGTCATCCACCGCCCGTTGATTGAACGGGCGCTGGGTTATAAAAGCGGTTCGGTTCCGCAAATCGTCGAACATATCATCGACGAAGTATTGCCGGATGTGCCACAACACCTCTCCATCCAGTGCGGCTTCAGAATTCTTCCGCCAGGAACTCTCTCCATCTCCAAACAAGCCATTGAATTTAATGGTACACGCTTTGAGACCGCCCCGATTATCTCGACACGGCTTCGGAATTCACTCAGCCTTGCTCTCTTTGTTGCGACCATCGGACCACGATTAGAGCAATGGTCAAGACAACATTTAGACGAGGGTGATTCGGTTCGCGGCTTCATCATTGATGCAATCGGTTCTGAGGCCGTGGAACAAACGGCAGATTGGCTGGAGAAACAATTGCAGCAGATTGTCAAGGAACGCGGGTGGAACAGCACCAATCGGTACAGCCCCGGTTACTGCGATTGGATGGTGATTGAACAACATAAACTCTTCTCCCTTCTCCCTCCCGATTTTTGCGGAATCCGATTAACCGAGAGCGCCCTGATGGTTCCGATCAAATCGGTGAGCGGCTTCATCGGCCTCGGTCCCGATGTGAAAAAGGAGGAATACCAATGTTCCATTTGTGACCTTCAGGATTGTTTCAGACGCAGGGAAGAATCCACCATCGAAGCTCCTACTATATGAAACCCAAAATTGTTGTCGTCGGCAGTGCAAACACCGATATGATTCTCAAGACCTCTCATCTCCCCAAATCGGGGGAGACTGTTCTGGGAGGAAAATTTTCGATGGCAGCAGGAGGCAAAGGAGCAAACCAGGCTGTGGCCGCTGCACGAGCCGGCGGAGATGTTACCTTCATATCGCGGTTGGGTTGTGATCTCTTTGGTGAGCAAGCCCTGGCTGGCTATATACGCGATGGCATTAATACTCAATTTATCCAGCAGGAACCGGAGACTTCTTCAGGAATTGCATTCATCGTCGTTGATGCAAACGGCAATAACAATATTGCAGTCGCATCGGGTGCTAATGCTCATCTCTCACCCGATGACATTAATCTTGCCAGAAGCGCCATCGCTGCTGCGGATATCCTCCTGGTTCAATTAGAAATTCCCATCGAAACAGTACGCCATGCGATTCTTCTTGCGTCTCAGGCGGGTGTTACGACAATATTGAATCCGGCTCCGGCTCAATTACTCGAGCATGAACTTTTGGGACTCGTTTCAATCCTGACACCAAACGAATTTGAAACTGAAATGCTGACAAAGATTAGTGTGAAAGAAGATCCATCAGCGCCTGCACGGGTCCTTCTGAAGAGTGGAGTCGCGAAGGTTATTATTACTCTCGGTGAGCGTGGCGCTTTTTTTGCAGATGGGACACATTCGGAATTGATACTTGCCTATCCCGTTAAAGCAGTGGACACTACGGCAGCGGGCGATGTATTTAATGGAGTTCTTGCTGTCGCTGTAGGAGAAAAACAGGAGATCCGATCGGCTATTCGATTTGCCAATGCGGCCGCAGCATTATCTGTCACTAAGCTCGGAGCACAGCCTTCAGCACCATCACGGAATGAAATTGAAAGTCTCATCGCTGCTGGAAAATAGAACACCATTTCTTAGTACGAAGCGTGAGGGAGCATAGTACCATGAGACATGAAGAGATTATCGCAATTCAGCGACGTACAGCAGAGATACTTCAGAAGTCGCACATCGCAGTAACAGCTCAAGAGAGAGAGAGTATCGAAGTCGCGGATTTTGGGCTCAACGACATTGAGAACGTGGGGCTCGAAATTGTGGTCTATGAAAACAATGACCGCTATTGCGCTAAAGAACTGATAATGTTTCCGCGGCAGATCTGTCCGGAACATCGCCACCCTGCCATCAGCCCGCAAAATACCGGCAAACAGGAAACCTTTCGATGCAGATTTGGAGAAGTGTACTTATATAGTGAGGGGCCACCAACTCCAAACCCAAAAGCAGTTGTCCCCGACCAATACAAACCTTTCATGACCGTCTGGAAGGAAATTATTCTTACTCCAGGCCATCAGTACACACTTCCCCCGAATACGTTGCATTGGTTTCAGGCTGGCGACGCAGGTGCGGTAGTTTCCGAATTCTCTTCGACGAGCATCGATGAAGCAGATATCTTTACCGATCCGAATATCAAGCGCATGCCCGAGGTCGAAGCATAATGACAGCCAAAGAACGATTCCTTGCCGCTCTTGAACGAAGGATGCCCGACCGGCTTCCGGTGACGACGCATCATGTCATGGAATTCTTTCTCAAGAAGTATATGAACGGAATTTCCACCGATGAGTTTTTTGCGACGTTCGAGCTTGACCCGATTCGCTGGGTGAACATTTTCAAACCGGGCGATTCCAATGGAGAATATTTCGATCCGACAGACCACCCCGGACCGCTGGAACCCTGCCGTATCTCTTCCGATTCATGGAGGATTGAACAGGAAGAACTTGCCAACCCGCACTATACAACCATTCGATATAATATTATCACACCCAAAAAAACATTAACCACGGTACTTCAAAGTAACGAACATACCACATGGGTTTCAGAGCGATTGATCAAAGAGAAAGCGGATATCGACGTTATAGCACTCTATGCCACCAAACCAACATGTGATGTTCAGCGCGTGAACCGCTCTGCTGAGGAATTTGGCGACCGCGGGTTGGTTCGTGGACACATTGCCTGCTTCGACATTTACGGCCAGCCCGGATGCTGGCAGGATGCATCGGTTCTCTATGGGATTGAAGAATTGATCATGGCAACATTTGAGGATCCTGACTGGGTTCACTTGTTCTTGAAAATACTCTTTGAGAGAAAAGATACCTACATCGAATCTCTATTCGGAGCACGGTACGATCTTCTTGAACTCGGAGGGGGCGATGCTTCTTCAACCGTAATCTCACCGCAGATCTTTGATGAATTTGTCGCTCCCTACGATACAGAACTTATTTCGAACGCCCATGCTGCCGGCCAGCGTATTGTGTACCACACCTGCGGCGGGATGATGCCATTCCTGGAGCAGATTGCCAATTTGAAACCCGATGCAATGGAAACCTTCACGCCTGAAGGGATGGGTGGAGATACACTCCTTTCTAAAGCCAAGCAGCGCATCGGACACCAGGTCTGTATGATCGGCGGATTCGATCAATTTCATTTCTTTAAGGGATGCACACCTGAGGCAACGCGACAGGAGGTTCGACGTTGTTTCGAAGAAGCCGGATCGGGCGGCGGCTATATCCTCTGCCCATCAGATCATTTTTTCGATGCAGACATTGAGTTAGTTGCAGCATTCGCCGATGAAGCAAAAAAATGTCTCTATCCCTAAGGACTGAGAGGAAGTCAACGACAGGATCTCACTGTCAGAAGAGACGATAGAAAGGGGCTGCCTATGAAATGTCCAAAATGTGGTCACGACCAACCTGATGATGCTTTAAAGTGCCAGCGATGTGGTATAATATTTACAAGGCCCGGAGCACCAAGAATTCCAGTAAAGCCGACGGCGAAAATCCCTGCAAAACCTCTTATTGTGACCACTGTTCTGCCGAACATGCAACTCTCTTCGCGCCCCTCCCTCCTTACCATGCTGGGAGTACTTTTCACAATCCTCATTATTGTCGGCATTCTCTGGTGGCTCTACAATACTGAGGGACTTCCCGTCTTGGGAGGGTCCTACATCAGCGATACAGGATTCGCTCTCTATCCGCCCTACGAATGGGCAATGCTGACGAAGGATAATTATCTCGCCTTCTTTGAATCTGAAGGGAACAAATTTCCCGAACAACTCAGGCCTTATATCGCCAATAATAAAATCGAAGTTGGATTCATCAAACTGCTCGATGAAAAAACTTTTTCGCCTTCTGTGAATGTCACACTGACTGAAATCAATATGCCCGTGCTCGACGAGGAGGCAAAAGACGAAGCCGTCAAGGTAATTTCAGAGGAGTTCAGTAAAGTGGTGGACAACTATGAACTCTTGAAGGCAGAGCTTCTAGAGATTGATAAAACAACTTCACTTCGGCTGCTGAGCAGGGCGACTGTTGATATTAAAGTGAAGGAGGGACAGACAGAATATTTCACCACACCGCGGGGAAAAAAACGAGTGACGGGCAGATCACCCGATCAATGGAGTTCCTATACTTTAAAATTTGAGCAGACATTTATCCGTGCAAAGAATAAAGCATTCATCGTTACCTGCACTGCACTGGAGAGTCAATATCAGGAGTATAAACCGAAATTCGACAATATCCTCTCCTCATTCCGGGTAATTGACCGGCCGCCGCGCTTTGGGATCATCATGATGGGTGCAATTCAGGGCGGGCTCTATATGATGCTGGCATCACTCCTGCTTTATCTGATAACAGGAATTGTCCGTCTCTTCAAACCTTCTGCAATCTGACAGGGGCACCACTCCACCGACATCCTGATACCACATTAGCGGATCAAACAGCGTTTGATCTCGCCGATGTACATTCTGTGGTAATCACGTCCGGGATAATTTTCATGAATCGCAGGATCGAGAAAGTGTTCCGGGTTAATGTCCTGGAAATAGAGTTTTCTGCACTCAAGGATGAGCCGCGCCTCGGCAAAGGATATTACCCCGGCAGAAATCTCTACGGGGGTCAATCCGCACTCTCTGGCTTTGTCGACGTTTCGGCCTGAACGGGATCCACAATAGTCCAACGCAGATCGATACGTTCTTGGGAAAAAGGAGAGAGAAAATTTGTTAGCCTTCTCCATAAATTGGTAGGTATATCGTTGTGGACGGATAAAACAAAAGCAGACATTTCTATTCCACAGGACACCAAATCCACCCCAACTTGCCGTCATCATATTAAACTGCGTTGGCGTACCCGCTGTAATCAGCATCCACTCCTTGTCAAGAAGCGTGAAGATGTTCTCTGTAAGTGATTCCACCGCAAGTTCGGTCAACCCGGCCTTCATAAATTCTCCATGACTCCTCAGTGAGGAAAACATTGAACAGTGATGACGCTGAAAAACACAAGATTGCCACAGAAACTATTGTTCTACGGAGGAAAGAATGATCTTCAAAGTTATTCATAATACTTCATCTGTGACTATCAGTGCGTTTCTTGTGTTATCGGTGTTCTATTCTTGGTTTTTCGTATCTGAATCCTTTATTCATTGCGGCGAGTAGCACTAGGAAAATTCAGTTCTTTACACTACGCCTTCAGATTTGCCGTTGAGAGAAATCGCGGCGATCTCCGGAATTTTGTTGCCTGCTCAAAGGAATATGCCAGCTTGATAAGCATCGGCTCGCTCCAGGCCCGTCCAAGGAAGGAAATTCCTACCGGCAATCCAAAGACCGTTCCTGCAGGCACCGTAATGCTCGGATAGCCCGCCACTGCTGCTGCCGTTGAACTTCCCCCGATAAAGTGATCGCCATTAATCAGGTCTGTTACCCACGCTGCTCCCTCTGTCGGTGCGACGAGCGCATCAAGTTTATGCTTATTCATCACTGCATCGATCCCTTCTGTGCGCGACAACTTCCGGCATTCCTTTAATGCATTAATATACTCTTTACGCGTGAGCGGTCCTTTCATCTCGGACTTGATAAAGGTCTCCTGGCCAAAGTAGGTCATCTCAAGTGCCGAATTCTTTTCATTGAATTCAATAATCTCTTTCAATGTATGGACCGGCGCCTTGGGACCGAGGCGAGCAAGATAGGCATTCAGATCCGCCTTGAGTTCGTAGAGAAGCACAGTAAATTCAGCATCATCAAACCTGCCAATCGTTTCGATATTCGCCGGATCGATCAGCGTTGCACCGCTGCGCGTGAGTACTTCAAGGGCTCCATTGATTACTCTATCAACATCTTTGTGAAAACCAAAGTATCTCCTCACAACTCCGATGCGGGCACCACGCAGGCCATCCGGATCGAGATAGGCTGAATAATCGGTGGAAAACTTTCCCTTGCTTCCAGATGATGCTTTATCTTCTGTATCAACGCCAACAAGTCCACCGAGCAGGATCGCGGCATCACGCACAGTGCGTGCCATCGGTCCGGCTGTATCTTGTGAGTGAGAAATCGGAACGACGCCCGTCCGGCTTACCAATCCAACAGTCGGTTTAATCCCTACAATTCCATTGATGGATGATGGACTTACAATCGAACCATCCGTTTCCGTTCCTACTGCCACGGCACAGAGATTTGCAGCAGCCGCCACCGCAGAACCAGAACTGGAGCCCGATGTGTTTCGATCCAGTGCATAGGGATTTTTCGTTAATCCTCCACGGCCACTCCAACCGCTCGTTGAACGGCTTGACCGGATATTTGCCCATTCGCTCAGGTTTGTTTTTCCAAGAATGACGGCTCCGGCCTTGCGTAATTGTTGAACCAGAAAGGCATCCTCAGGCGGTTTCGATCCCACCAACGCCAGGGATCCAGCAGTCGTGGCCATGCGATCTGCAGTATCGATGTTATCTTTGATGAGTACTGGAATACCGTGGAGTGGGCCGCGCACACTCCGTTCTTTCCGCTCCTTATCGAGAGCATCGGCGATCGCAAGCGCATCCGGATTCAATTCGATGATGCTGTGCAGTTCCGGCCCTTGCCGGTCGATCGCTTCAATCCTTGAAAGATATTGCTCTGCGATCGAACGTGCTGTGAGTGAACCTGAGTTCATACCTAGTTGAAGTTCGGTAATCGTAACCTCATCTAACTCGAAAGGCGGGATTTCTGTGACAGGTTTCGGAGATGCTGCCAGAGTTTCGATCTCGGAGAAGGCAGGCAATGCAGCAGCAATTATTCCGCCGGACAATCCGCTTTTTATAAAGTCTCTTCTACTCTTCCGTTTGGATTTAGTGTTGTGTCCCTCATTGTTCTGCATTGACTCTGACTCCTTTCACTATATAGTGACACGAAGAAACGGAGAAGAACCACGAAGAAAGAAATCTTCGTGTACCTTCGTGCCTCCTTCGTGGATCTTCGTGTAACAAAACACCTTTTATGTTGAATACGGAGACTGTCTTTGCAGCAGTGGTAGGTGCTATCTCAACCATCTTGTCCTTCATGCGATGAAACGATCATTCTCTCAATGTTCATCGATGGTATCAACTTCTTTCCATTGTCCGTCTCGTTCAAATCTCAACGTTCTGATCTCGAACGGAGCGAAGGAGATTTTCAATGA
Organism: bacterium; assembly: GCA_043803945.1. GTDB lineage: Bacteria > Bacteroidota > Ignavibacteria > UBA10030 > UBA10030 > JAZDJN01. The sequence goes on from JAZDJN010000092.1 coordinate 16,708, forward strand.
TTTCTTCATTGTCTTGAGCTTAAGTGTAGATTGTGTTGGCCTCCCTGTGGTTTCCTGCAACCGAATAATTAAGGCTTTACCATCCCACGAGCGTTTGTACGCCAGCATGCGGATCTTGGATGGAACAAGTTCAACGAAGTTGTCAAGTTGTGATTGTTTTTTACCTATCGGAAGATGAGAGTAAGCCAGCGGCGGAGCAATCAGCCACTCTGCCAGACCTGCTACCCGGTTACGTACTTCATCGGTATCACCTGCCGTTACCAGGAGATGAATATCATGAATTCCCTGATCCATAAATTTTCTAGCAGGCGTGTCGCCCAGGGCAAGTCCCTGTTCATGGCAATATGCTGCACTCCGTAACACTGAGAGTCTCAATTCCCCATCCAGAAGATCGATTCCATGCTGTCCGTTATTGATCAGAGCAAGTGCCGTCTTCCGTCCATTGATTTCCCCTTCGACCATGCACCATCGTCCATGCACATGCTCCTGTCCATCCGCAGGGCGATGAATAGCTCCTCCAGGCACTTCACAGAGGAGAGAGCTAGAATTGAAGGATGTCGGTATGGCAAGCTTCAATCGCCGGAGTGCTTCATTCCATTGGATCCTGAACTGAAATTCGAGCACCGGCCAATCGGGATATGAAAGCGTACGGAGTGCGATGGTACTTTTATTATAGGTGAATACGGATTCCGTAATTCTTCGAATCGGACCATCTGCAATCACACAGAACCTTTCAGGGATTGGAACGAATTCAGCTATAACATTTCTGTAACTCCACCTGTCACTACCCCACGCATCACCATCATCTTCAACGATAAGCGGCTGCAGCAACAATCCATTTAAACACTCCCTTCCTCCACCGGCATCAAGATTCCGAATTAATCCCTCCTGAGGATCGAGTTTATAGTTCATTACAGGAGCACACCCCGATTGCTCACGTGTTCCCTCATGGAGCTGCAGTTCGTATCGGGACACACCCAATTGAGGAAGCTCTGCCTTAAAACTCACCCTCCTTCTCCATGAGTTAAAGGGCAGCAACGACTCGGGTTGCTCCTCCTGGCATGGGATTTCACTACCATCAAGTGCATAAAGCCGCAGATGCCAGTTTCCTGTCCATTTTGGCTGGTAGGCAATGACACATTCAACTTGAGCAGGACAGCTTGTGACCGAAGGATTGGTATTATAGAGAGAGACGGGGATATAAAGACATCGATGGTTTCCTTTGTTGAGATTCGTTGCCGCTCCCGTTCGAATGCGTCTTACGGATTCTGCGGAACGGCCATACTGATCAAGTGCGTCGTGTTCTGCGGGTTCTATGCAAGATCCAGGCAGAATGTCATGAAAATCGTTAAACAGATGATCGCACCATGCTTCTGCCAATGTATCCTCGGGGTACGGCTGATGATTGTGCCACCAGGACGCGGAGCGCAGTGCTTCCGCCTGCACAAGCTCGGCAAGACCTTTCTGTGCACGGCGCTTCACACGCGAGAGCGAGGTATAGCATCCTGTGAATGCGCGTTGAAGATCTCCCTGGAAAATTGGGGCATGCGTTTTATACTTCCTTAATGCATGGTATAAATTCTCCGTGGTGCTGTAGATGATGTTTATCCGCTCTTCTCTTGCCATGCATTCATCGATGATCGCAAGCGCCTCCTGTGTTGCTCCTCCGCCATGATTGCCCACACCCCAGAACACCGGCACATCGCGTTTCAGTTGAAGTGCCAGTTCAATCCCCTGCTCAATTCTGCTCTGAATATTCTCAGCTTCTGCATGGTATAATCCGACCGCGATCCGGTAGGTGAGTATCTCCGAACCATCCACACCCTTCCATCGATACAGATCGGCTGGTAAGTCGAGCTCATGCTTCTGTGGGCGCATATGGATATACATATGATATCCGGCAAGGTTCAGGATCTGTGGCAAACCGCCGCTGTGTCCAAACGAATCAAAATTGTAAGCAACGATTGGTTCTACATTGAAGTGTTTGCGGAAGAACTGCCTTCCTTCCGCGATGTGCCTGATGATCGACTCGGTTCCGGGGATATTGACATCCGGCTGTAAATACCAGCCTCCGCTGATACACCAACGCCTGTTCCTGACAAGTCTCTGGATCTGTTTGAATAATGGGCGATCATATTCGAGAACCCAGCGATAGAGCACCGACTCGTTATGATTGAAGATGAATTGTTTATGCTCATTAATTAATTCGATGGCATTGCCAAATGTGGCCAGTGCCTCGGAACATCCCTCTTCCCATCGCCATTGCCAGACGGGATCAAGGTGGGCGTTGCAGATCATATGGATGGTTGGTTTCTTCATGAGTCACCTTCTGGTTGAAAATGTCTCAGCAAGCTTTGTAATAAAATTCGCATTTGTCCCGCAGCAACCTCCGATAAAATTTGCTCCCGCGGCAACGATTTCTTTTGTATAAGAGGAAAACTGTTCCGGCAATGCTCGGTAAGCGATCTTGCCATTGACAATCTCCGGCATTCCCGCATTTGGTTTGATCCAGATGGGGAGAGCTGTAAGTGATCGAAGGCTTTTACAGATAGAAAGAAAATGCTCGACCCCCATCCCGCAATTAGCTCCAAGGGCGTCGACATCGATCGCTTCAAGCTGTTCCACGACTTCTTCCGGACTGTTACCCATCATCGTCCGGTCGTGATGCAACCCGGAGTCGAACACCATGGAGACAATGACCGGTAAGCCTGTACTTTTCGCTGCCCGAGCTGCAATGACCGCCTCCTGAAGGTCGCTCATCGTTTCGACAACGATCCCTTGAGCGCCCCCTTCGGCAAGGGCTTGTGCCTGCTCATTGAACGCAGCAGACATTTCTTCTTCGGTGATCTCTTCAGTCATCAAGAGTTTTCCAGTCGGACCCATCGATGTAAAGACCAGGGTTTCGCTTCCGGCAGCCTTTCTTGAGAGTGACGCTCCTGCCCGATTTATTTCTCCGGTCTTCGCCTCTGCTCCATGGGAAGCGAGCATGATCCTGTTTGCACCAAATGTATTACTGAGGATGATCCGGCTTCCGGCTTTCACGTACGAGCGTGCAACAGCTTCTATCGCCTCCGGCTTGGTCAGATTCCAAAGGTCGGGGCATTCCCCCGGCTTCAGACCGCGTTGTTGAAGTTGTGTTCCCCAGGCACCATCGGTAATGATAGGGGATTGTTCAAGTAGAGACTTTATGGTTGGATGCATACCAAGAACTCGATGTGATGTTGAGATGTTAATATCCTGTTTCTTACTGCGAAGGAATAATAAGGAATTTGTTCGAGGTACTCAATGGAATGTGCAGGTTCGCGAAAGAAGTCCGTCTTTTTCCATAGAAATACCCTTGAGAAAAGACGGACTTCTCCTTCTGAATAAAATGACCGTCATCTCTCAAAGAGAGAACTTAAGGTAGATGACGGTCATTTATGAAGCCTTTAAAAAGGGAAATCCTTGGTATTATCGAAGTCGCCTTCAACTTTTTTTACCTGAGGTTTCTTGGCAACCTGGTGGGTGGTATTGGAGGTGACATAAATTGCTTTGCGCGGAACTGTCGGGCATGCATGCTCGCAGGCACCGCACCCTACACAAATATCATTATTCAACTCAGGAAGCATCAGCTTCCCTTCGTACGGTATCATGTGAACTGCTTTTGTCGGGCAATGCTCAGAACACGCACCGCAATCTTTCTTCTTCGTAATGACAATGCAATCATCCTTTACAAAAGCCGCCTTTCCGATCTGCACAAGCTTCTTTGCTTCTTTGCCTAATGGTAAAATCGCACCGCTCGGACAGACCTCTCCACAAACCGTGCAATCGTAATTGCAATAGCTGGCGTTATAATTCATGCGAGGCTGGAATACTCCTGCAATCCCATACTCGATGAACGACGGATAAAGCACCTGGGGAGGACATGCAGTAACACAGAGATGGCAGGCAGTACAATAATTCGTGAAATGCGCAGTGCTCCGAGACCCGGGAGGCGTTACGGGAGTCCGCCTGCTCTCACCGTAACTGATCGGTGATGCAGCAGTCGAATCATTGGCTACGGTAATAGGTATCGTTGCCATCGCAGCGGAAGAAACTGCGGCCCCCATGAATTGCCTGCGGCTTTCATCTACCGGTTTCGATTTCCGATGCAGTAAGGTCTCTTTCCAATAATTCTCATACTTCAATCCGACGCTTGGACAGACATCGATACAATTAAAGCAACTAACACACTGGCTGAAATCGATCATCTTCTTACCACTCTCAATACAGTTTGCTTTACAGACTTTTTCGCAAAGCTTGCACTCTGTGCATGTCTCTTCGTTGACAACTATTTTAAAAAAAGAGACACGCGAGAGAATGCCTAGGAATGCTCCTGCGGGACAGAGTGTATTACAGAACAATCTGCCATGGTTGTAGGACATATAGACGACGACTGCGAGGAAGAGAACAGGAACAATCAGCGCCCAAATCTGAACGGGCCGGATGAAGAGAGCATGCAGGGTGTAGAGACCGAATTTCCCCAGGATGAACGCGGCGGCATTATTGACATGGCCGACGAGGGGATTAAAAAGGTTGGAGATGATCCTTCCATAATTACTGAAGGGTTCCACAAGGTTTAGCAGAATCAAACTGCCGCTTGCAAATGCCAGCGTGATAATCCCAAAGAGCGAATAATGGAGAAGTGTATAGGGCTTCCGGTATTTAAACCATCTCCTCTTCCGGTTCCGCTTCGCGATCTTAATGACGACATCCTGCAATGTCCCCAGCGGACAGATCGACGAGCAATAAACCCTGCCAAACAGAAGTGTGAGAAGAAGAACAAATCCTAATCCGAGCGAACTGAGGGCAGTGTAGGTGAGAATTTTCGTAAGTGACGGAATGAGTTGAAGAGAAACAAAAAACGTTGTGACCGATGTGGGAAATATTTCCCACAAATCCAGAAACAAGAAGGTTACAATTGCAAAGAAAAACAGTGAAATACCAACACGAATCTTCTTCAGTCGCTGCAAGACGCTCCCCTACACGGTAATCCGTTTGATATTCAGGTTCTCCAAGTCCATCCTGCCAACTTTCTGTTCTGCGGCAAGAGTGATGTACCGAACTTCTTTTGGATCCATCCCAAAGAGCTTTGTTGCTGCCGTATCGATGGCGACGATATCCGTGGAGATCAGGAGAGACTTCATTGTTGCCACATCTTCAACGGAGACTCCGCGAGGGCCATTTCGTTTCATGACAAAGTAAGCATCAACCACATTTAATGTCGGTTTTCTGAAGGTGGCAAAATCGGCGATGCATTGATGAAGGTCGTTGCCATGCCAGAAACCGCGATCCCACACATTCCCCATCAGATTCTTCATTCCAATGGTGATGCGTGATGAACTGTGATGTTTAAGAATAGGCACGTTAATGAAGACGTCGGACGAGAGAATCACTTCATGTTCTTTCGACCTCGTCAGTGTTTTACCGGCCGGCACTGACACATTCTGATAGTAACCTTCTGTATGAGCAGGCACGACCTTTGCACCAGCGAGTTTTGCCGCTTCCTCAATGCCGCTGTTTTTATAGCATCGCTGCCAATTGTCGCAGGTATGATCGAAGACATACACTTCTTTTGCTCCGGCTGCCAGACATTCTTTAACAATCTCACTGATCAGCTTTGGATGGGTGTTACCGCCCCGGTCGGGTGGTACGTCCCAGCCCATATTCGGTTTGATGGCGACCTTTTGGCCTTTTTTCACAAAGGATTTTATTCCGCCCAGGGCTTCGATTCCCTTCTGGAACATCACATCGGGATCGCCGCCGCGCACGGCAACGAGATCGAATGGCACTGTTCCTTTTTCCTGAGGAACAGCACCGAGCAGATTTTGCTGCTGTAACGCGAGGTAAGATCCTGCCGCTAATGATGCACCGAGACTTTTTCTGAAGAATGACCTTCTATCCATAGCTTCCCTACTACTTCTTGATGGTTGACAATTTTTCTTTGCTGTAGAAGCTATAAAACACTTAAAGGAAAGGCAAGGGGAATGTTGCAAGTGAGGAAGCGGAGAAGTCCGTCTTTTTCCTTAGAAACACCTTTGAGAAAAGATGGACTTCTATCTATCCAACGAAGACTACTTCAGTCGTATTTATTGAGAACCTGATTGTAGATGACCGTCATCTTACTGAGGTTTATCTCTGAGAGATGACGGTCATCTCTCTCATCTTAGAGTTACTCAAACAGCTTGAGATATGAGAGAATATCTTTAGAGCAATCCTTTGATGCTTCAACAAATATAAGCGACGTCGGATTGAGTTGGCGGAGCGAAAGGCGAGAATTTCCTGAAATGCGTTGTGCAAATGTCTTTCCAGGCGGAGTCGAAAATCCCTGTTTAACACTAAACTCTTTCAAATCGCTCTTTGATGCGAACTCAATCAGAGCAATCCAGATCCACTCCTTTTCCCTCTCGATCGGAAGGATGTAAGCATGGTACCCCGAGAAGCCCTCAAACCGATCCTCCCAATCCGCAAAACTATTCTGCACTCCCAATCTACCATACATCAATTTGATGTTCTGTTGATGAAGTGCAAGTTTGGTATTCCGGAACTGCGGCGGAAGGTTAATCTTCGTCGACTTGATCTTTCGAAGTAATCTCTGTGCAAATTGTACCATGCGTTCTCTGGTCTGATCAGAACCGGAAGCATTGCTGATATTAATATAATATTCAGAACATGCTATCTGCAGTTGATGCGAAGAGAGGCAGGAGTATAGAGAAAGCGAATCGACAGAAACGCCCGCCTTCCTAAGAACTTGTTCGGCAGGCAGGCACTTCGATCTGTTGATGGAAAAAATTCCAAAGGCATGCAGCGGGCTTTTCATCTTATAGATCTGAATTGTAAACTCATCACCGGCAATTGCAATCTCCTGCAGGCCAAGGATCTCGAATCCATACTCAAGATACAGTTCAGCTCCTCCATCGATGTAGCCAAAGAGCGCTTTTCCTTTGAACGTCTCTACACGTGTGACAGTAGCTCCGAGAAGATCCTCTCCCTTAAGGATAGGAAGTCCTTTCTCCTGAGACCACGGAAGGGGATTTGTGAAGAGAAGAAGAATTGCGATATATATTATGCACTTCATAGAATCTTTCAGGTATGGAAGATGACCGTCATCTTACTAAGGTGTAACGCGATTAGATGATGGTCATCTATACAACCGTTCAGGTCGGGAGCGAAACTCCCTCCCAGTTACCAGCAGAAGTCCGTCTTTTTACATCGAATTACCAGTGAGTAAAAGACGGACTTCTATAATGCGAGATGAGTAATTACTTAAAAATATTCATCAGTGAAAATCTGTGACATCAGTGTTATCTGTGGTCTACACTTTCTGCAATTGTATTTTACTGATATCGGATTCGCCAAGGCCGTAATTCTTTGCCAGGTCGAGGAATAATCTTCTGCCCGGGACATCTTCCTTCTGTAATTTTTCGTCGATTCGCTTCTTCACCACTATTTCATGGCCAATCCGATCCACTGCAACGGGATCAGTTCCAACAAGGACTGTCTTGTATTCGGTGAAGAATTTAGGATCGGCACCGGGGCCCTTGTCGTAACATCCTTTTATTCCATCCACTATATTCAATACCACTTTATCGCGTACTGGCTCGAAGCAGGGTACTTCGGCGCAGGTTTCATGCCAGCTGCGATGCAGTCGGCCGGTGTTGGATATACAACCATACGCGAGATTCTTCAGACATAATGTGACTGTTGGTCCGGCATTCTTCAAGATCGGGATATTGATAATTTTGGTAACCTGCTGCGTGCAGATCTTGCCGAAATATGAATGCTTCCCTTCATTGATCATGTACGGCAATGTTTCGGCATCATATTTTTGTTCGAGATCGGCCCAGTAGGACCACTTCTCATCGATCATGTCGGCTCCATACAATTTCCCTTCAGCATTATAGAAAGAGCCCTTCTCGTCTTTCCGTTCCGTGCCGATGATCTGCACACCGGGGAAATTTTCTTTTGTGAATCCGACCTCGTGCATTTCAAATTCACGACGATCCCAAATAACAATATTCTTTTTCGGGATACCGGATTCTTCAAGCTGCTTCACAATCGCATGAACAATCTCAAGACTCGTCGAAAGATCTTTGCCGGCAACCGGATTCACTTTCAATCCGATAATATCCTCTGGCGTGACAAACTGGTTCCATGCTTTCGCTATCGAGGAGGCGCCGGTGAGTGTCAGCAAGCTTTTTCGCACCATTGCATCGACAACGGGCAGATCGATCTTGTTGTTGGCAATCGATTTATCGTCATAAGCTTGAATCACCGTTCCAGGATATTTCCCTGGCAGTGATTTCTCGTTCCGCGGCACTTTCAAAGCATCTTGAATATTTGTGGCAGGCTTTGCGGGCTTTGGTTTCTCCTGAGAGAGCATCTCCTCAGATGCCAATGCGGCTACAGCGGTTCCAACTGCCGCTAAGCGTACAAATTCCCTGCGACCGATTTTCAATGGATCATCATATGTTTTCATGCTTCCTCCAATGTGGATCTGTTTAGTTTGTCAAAAGAGAATTTAACCGCCCCCGATGAATCGAGGCAGGCAAAACGTTGAGGAGAGATTAAAGGAATATTTGACATTGAACGTCTTAGCGCGCGGCGTCTTGAAGTAACCGATATTTGGTTGAAGATAGTCGACATATCTTCTTCTTCCATTACCCCTTCATCCCCTCCTCGATGGCTTATCATTACCCATATCTTTGAAAAATGAGATAGGCTTGAGCAATATCATCGAGACGTCTCAAGCCGCGCCATAATACTTTCACACCCGGATATCCATCACCCTTGCGTCCTAAGAACCCACCTAATCGTGCAAGCATC
>JAZDJN010000093.1:0-7194 GCA_043803945.1 bacterium
ATTCTGGGCGATCATCCTTTACGCTGCGCACCCTGCAATTCTTTCTCGGCAAATCAATTACCATTGTGTTTATGAGAAACGACATGATCGAATAAACTATAACCATAAAGTAATTGCATTAGGTTGACGCCAATGCGTACAACGGGACTTTAAGCGGCCTGCCTGCGTGCCAAAGACACTTTGGCAGGCAGGGAATCTAGATATTTGGAAGATAAAGGCACTGGACACCCGATAAAAGCATTCGGGTGAGACAATATTTTTTCTTTTTAGATGGCCCCTGTTCCGATGTTTTTCAATCGGGACGGGGTGGTTAAAGCCTAACCCCTCTGTCCTGTAAGCAGGACAGGGGCTGACTAAAAAGTACGCAAGGGTGTCACGGTCCCTGCCCGACATATTTGATCTAAAGGGGCAGGCGGGGGTTCATGACGCCCTAGTTTTTTTCTTTTTAGTCGGCCCCAAAAGAGGTTCGAGAAACCTTTCTTTAGAACCTTCCGAAGGTCAAGGAGAAATCGTAGGAACCTTCGGAAGGTTACTATCATTGTACAATAATCTCATCTGCAAACAGCCATGCCTTCCCGCCATTCCCCTGATGCCAAGGCGGACAAACTCCTATGCTCTTTGCATGAATACGTATATACCGTATTTGCTCTGATGCGAATGTAATTTCGAAACTTTTTCTGAACACTTTCTCATCCTGGAGCGGATTCGTATTGGTTACGTTCCCGATGTTCTTGAAGGAGTATCCATCCTTCGAAAGAGAGTATTCAACGACAAGCGGCAGAAAAATCCACGACTCGATCCGATGGAGAAATCCAGTATTAATTGCCTCAACACTCGTTGTTTTGCCAAGATCAATTGTTGCGATAAGATCTACTCCTTCAAACCCCTGCCAATACCGAAACTCTGCCGAAGCCGATATTGTATCGGACGAACGAACTCCATCCGTCAACGCGCCTGCCCCTCCGCCGGAATATTGTTGAGCAAAGGGATATGCAAGCTGAACCTTGCAACCGACTGCTTTATGCTCTACCTTAACCGGTGGTTGCGGTGCATGGTCAGTGTCCTCGGTATCACGATAGAGTTTTCTCAGACGGATTAATTCTGCTTGAAGCTCACGAACAGTGTCGGCATACGAAGGATCATCATAAACATTCCGAACTTCATGAGGATCGCGCTCAAGGTCATATAACTCCCAGGCATAGAGCTCGCCATAAAAATGAATCAGCTTGTGCTTGTGTGTGCGAATACCATAATGTGGCCGCACGGCATGATCGGCGGGATATTCATAATAGTGATAGTAGATCGATTGCCGCCAGTCGTCCGGTGTTGCATGAGCAAGCACGGGGCGAAGAGAATTTCCCTGAAGGTCCGACGGAATGTTGGCCCCGGCATAGTCGAGAAATGTAGGAGCCAGATCAAGATTGAGCACCATATCCGTTTGGTTGCTGTAAGGTTTGATTGTTGCCGGGTAGCGGACAACCAATGGAAACGCAAGCGATTCCTCATACATGAATCGTTTATCATACCATCCATGCTCACCCAGATAGAATCCCTGATCTGAAGCATAGAGTATCAGCGTGTCTTCCGCAAGTTGGTTTTCATCGAGGTAATCCAACACTCTGCCGATATTTTCGTCTACAGCCTTGACGCAGCGGAGATAATCTGTCATGTATCGCCGGTATTTCCACTTTGCAAGTTCGGTTCCGGTTGGTTTCAGTCTGCGGAATTGTTCTATGATGGGATCATAGGCGGCATTCCATTGTTGCCGTTCGGTTTCCGTCAATCGGGCAAGGTATACTTCCAGGGTCGCTCGATCGCTCTTCTCCTCACGGGTTTCATTAGCCGGATCTAAGGGAACCGGCACTTTGCAATCCGATGCCATACGAAGATCATCGGCGATGCGCATTTTCTGTTCACGTGCAGCAGCACTGCGTGTACTATAGTCGTCGAAAAATGTTTCGGGGAGCGGGTATTCACGGTCATTATAGAGAGTAAGATGGCGCAATGCGGGCATCCAGTTCCGGTGCGGCGCTTTATGATGCAGCATAAGAAAGAACGGTTGCTGACGATCACGTTTGCTTAACCAGTCAAAGGCGAAATCGGTTGTGAGGTCGGTGACATAACCGGGTATGCGCTTGCGTGCTCCCACCTCGATAAAGTCGGGATTGTAATACTGCCCCTGGCCCGGCAAGATGTTCCAGTAGTCAAAACCAGTCGGATCACTTTTGAGATGCCACTTACCTATCAGGGCAGTTTGATATCCAGCAGCACGCAGCAGTTTGGGTACAGTCTGTTGGCTTCCATCGAAGGTGACCGCATTATCGATTTGACCGTTGAGGTGACTGTATTTTCCTGTCAGGATCACCGCTCTGCTTGGAGCACAGATGGAGTTTGTGCAAAAACTTTGATCAAACCGGACACCTTCTTTTGCAATACGGTCGATATTCGGTGTCAAGTTTACAGTGCTGCCATAGCAGCTCATTGCCCGGCGTGCGTGATCATCCGACATGATGTAGAGAATGTTTGGCCGTTTTCCCTGATGTGCGGAGAGAAGGGAATATCCACCAATTGTCAGTCCGGCTACGCCTGCACCGCAAGTGCAAATGAAGTCTCTTCGTGAAGTGTGCGGCACGACAACTCCTTTCGAAAGGATGATTTCGAGAGTTTGGATGCTTTAAAGAATGAGAAGGACTAGCAGGGTGCCGAAAAAGAAACCCGCCCTGCCTGCCGAAGTGCCGTCGGCAGGCAGGCAAGGCGCCAAGAGCGCCATACTGATAAATAAATCATCCCCGCAGCAAGCTACGGGGTATTAGACCCCAAAGGGAATAAAAAAAATCTCTTGGTGTTCTTGGTGCGATGCCTGCCCCGATTCATCGGGGGCGGTCCAATCCTTCGTTGAAAATGTTTTTTTCAGCAACCTCCTGGAGAAGAGTGCATCAACACTCCAGCGTGAAGGTGATCCGTTGCATCCGGCAACAAAGTAAATGAGAATAGGGAGAAAGGCAATAATACAGTCAATCTCCAGAGGGAGAGCAACAATTCAAACTTGCGCAAGCTGATTTACCTGAGAGATATCAACTGGCAGTGGACCGCTGACTATTATTCGGACACATTTCGATGGTTTTTTCTTCTGTTTGTTGTTACCATTATCTCAAGTCCTTGGCATGATGTCGAAACATAGTGACCTGGTGGTTCGTCTATCATATCAAGGCCCGTTCCATTCTTCCCGAAATGAATTCCTGAACGCGGAGCAATGGCTATGAAAACAAAATCGACTCTCCTCTCTCTTTTGTTCCTATCTCTGCTGTTCCACCTTATCGTGACGACGGTATCAGCCCAACGGCGCAGCCGCGATGAATGGCAGCAACCGACTGCTATTATGGATTCCGTTGGAATCAAGCCGGGGATGATTATCGGCGAAGCCGGAGCGGGAGATGGGTACTTCACATTTCATCTTTCGAAGCGGGTTGGGAAGTACGGTCTCATTTACGCCAACGATATCGATGAACGCTCATTGAAAGAACTGCAGCATCGGATGCAGCGCGATACGGTGCTCAATATTCAGACAATTCTTGGAACTCTGGATGACCCGTTATTCCCACGCGGCAAGCTCGATATGATCGTGATGATGACTGCCTTCCATGATTTCACCAAACCGGTTGAGTGGATGAAAAATGCCGTCCCCTGTTTGAAGCCTGGCGGCCGGCTCGTGATCATCGACCCTGATCCCGATAAAATGAAAGCACGCTGGGATCATTTTCTCACACGGGAACAGCTCACCACCAGGATGAGTAACACCGTCTTTACGCTTGAACGCGTACTGACATTCCTCGAACAGGATAACATTTACATCTATAAACCTGCCATTTCACGTTGATGACTGGACTATCGTATGGATAAAAGACTATCGCTAATACTTCTTTCTCTCATCATCCTCATGATCGTTGGCCTCTTGCCGCTCTCGGCTCAGGGCACAACGCGTGAAACACCTCTCGATAAACGAGTACAGGCATTCCTTGCCGGCAAAGATGGGGAATGGCATGATATGAATGTCCCCGAGTCGGACGGAAGATTGCTCTACGACCTCATCGTGAAGCATAAATATAAACGAGTTCTGGAGATTGGAACCTCCACCGGCCATTCGTCAATCTGGATTGCATGGGCACTGAGCAAGACCGGAGGAAAGCTTATTACAATTGAAATCGATGAGGAGCGATATAAAACAGCAATAGCAAACTTCAAAGAAGCGGGACTCTCCGAGTACATCGATGCACGCCTTACCGATGCTCATGAACTTGTGCATCAATTGAAGGGCCCCTTTGATTTTGTCTTCTCCGATGCCGATAAGGATTGGTATAAGAATTATTTCTTAGCCATCGCACCAAAATTGACCATCGGCGGATGTTATACGACCCATAACATTTCGGAGCGTGGATTTGGATCGCGCGGAAATCGGGGCTATGTGGATTTCCTTAAAAGCCTGCCAAACTTCGAAACTACTTTTGATTCCAACGGCGGCGGAGTTTCCATCAGCTATAAGAAATCCGAGAAGTGACCCTCCGTGGAGCACACGAACCAGCCTGACCTCGAACGGAGACTCGGCCTCTTTCCTCTGACGAACATTGTCATCGCCAACATGATAGGCGCCGGCATTTTCACAACGAGCGGCTTGCTGATGAACGATCTCAACAATCCGCTGCTGATGCTGGCACTCTGGGTGATTGGCGGAGGAATCGCTCTCTGCGGGGCACTTGCCTACGGACAACTCGGAGCGGCTATGCCCTCGGCTGGTGGCGAATATACCTTCCTCTCCACACTCTACCATCCACTTCTTGGATTCCTGAGCGGATGGATTTCTCTTCTCGTCGGTTTCTCTGCTCCCATTGCAGCTTCTGCCATCGGGTTCAGCGAGTACTTCAATAGAGCATTTCCAGAACTTTTCTCCTGGGGCGATGTGACTCTTCTGAAAAAGATTCTGTCTATCCTGGTAATAGTATTCTTCTCTATCATTCATATGCGAGGCATCGAGTTTGGATCAAAAATCCAGAACGTACTAACACTCCTGAAAGTCGGATTGATTACCCTGATCATTCTTGCCGGCCTTTCCCTGGGCACTGGAACATCGGATCATTTCTTTCAGGGAGGCGATTTCACGCTCAACTTTGGCGGATGGAAAACTCTAGGCCTTTCGTTGATGTGGATCATGTTTGCTTACAGCGGCTGGAATGCTTCCACCTATATCGGTTCAGAAATCAAGGATCCTTCAAGAGTACTTCCCCGATCGCTCTTGCTCGGGACAGGTATTGTGATGCTGCTCTATGTTTGCCTGAACATCGTATTCATCTATGCCGTCAGTCCTGAAGATATGAAAGGCGTCATCTCCATTGGCGGCTTGGCAATTGGAAAATTATTCGGCCAATCGATGGAGACCCTTGTCTCGATGCTCATCTCCTTTGCCCTCTTTTCTTCCCTCAGTGCATTCATCATTCTCGGACCGCGTGTATATTTCTCGATGGCCCGGGACAAATTGTTTTTCAAGAGCATCTCACGTGTGCATCCCAAGTTTGGGGCACCGACTTATTCCATTGCCCTGCAGGGAGGCATTTCCTTGTTGATGGTACTCTCTGGAACCTTTGATCAGATACTGACGGTGATGGGATTTTCACTTGGCATTTTTCCCCTCTTTGCAGTTGCCGGAGTTTTTAAGATACGATCATCCGGCAAAGCAAATCATGCCTTTCCCCGATATTCCTGGGCACCAATCATTTATCTCGTGACAGGTGTAAGCATCCTTTTACTCTCATTCTTTGAGAGGACAATAGAATCTTCTATTGCCATTCTGGGTGTTTTGGCGGGCATACCTGTGTACTATTATTTCATATTACATAGAAAAGATAGAATGTAAACGACCGCATCCAAAGACTGTGGATTTCTACATCAAACTAAACAAACCAAGCCGAAAAAATCGAGCCTCGTCTCGCCGATGATGAGAAGGGTTCATTCACTGTACTTTCAAATATTTACGGCGCCTCTGCAAAGCATGCAAAATGCACCCATTACAGCCGTAGGCGAGCAAGCTCATTCGGCCTATACTGCTACGTTTTGAAATGGGATGAGCTTGATCTGTCGGTTAGACAGTCGACCTTGATTTGTCGCTGGCATTGTCGGGGTTTTGTTATCATGTTCTAAAGTAATGACTACTTTTCCTCGGGCGTGACCTTCATCCAGATACCGGAAGGCCTCAGGGGTCTCGCTCAGCGGGTACGTTCTG
Source organism: bacterium (assembly GCA_043803945.1). Lineage (GTDB taxonomy): Bacteria > Bacteroidota > Ignavibacteria > UBA10030 > UBA10030 > JAZDJN01. Next base: position 6,272 of record JAZDJN010000093.1, read on the forward strand.
TCGATGACCGGTGTGATCTTGCCGGCTTCAATGAGCTCCTTCAGAACAATCAGGTCCTCATTGTTCGGAATTATAAACGGGCGTCCCTGCTGGCGCACGAACAGTGACAACACGAACGCCTTAACAATATAACCCATGCCGCTATGACCGCTGTTAGGTATGTGAGTCCCCTGGGGGGTGAGCGCGCGTCTGCAGTCTGACAACGAATGGTTCGCCACTTGATCGAGGATGAGATCGTACCGCTGCCCGCTTTGCGTGAAGTCTTCCTTGGTGTAATCAATAACGTGGTCTGCGCCGATCGATCGTACCATCTTCACGTTCCCCATACTGCAGACACCGGTCACTTCCGCACCCAACACCTTGGCAATCTGCACGGCGAACGTGCCCACACCTCCCGACGCACCATTGATCAAAACCTTCTGCCCTGGCTTTACCTTCCCCGCATCGCGAAGACCGATAAGGGCTGTGAGAGCGGATGTAGGTACGGCTGCGGCATGCTCAAGCGTGAGATTGACCGGTTTTAGTGAGAAGGTTTTTTCTCGGGCACACACATACTCGGCGCAGGTGCCATTGCATGCACCGTACACTTCATCACCAGGCTTAAACTGCTTTACGTTCTTGCCGACCGCCTCAACATGCCCGGCCAGATCGAATCCCGGAACGTAATTCTTTGGTTTGGGCCACCCGGCAAACATGCGCACGAGGTACGGCACGCCTCTCATGACGAAGAGGTCGCCCGCGTGGAGGGCGGCTGCGTGAACGCGTACCAGCACATCGTCATCCTTTTTGATCGTCGGCTTGTCGATCTCCTTGAGTACTAGGACAGCCGGTGAGCCGTACGCGTTCTGAACGATCGCTTTCATGGCGTTCCCCCGATACCGGTCATGCGAAGGCAACCCAACGTATGCATGTGCTGCAGCGGA
>JAZDJN010000094.1:0-5354 GCA_043803945.1 bacterium
ACGCACTCTCTGCACGCATAATCGATACTTCGAACATTTAGATGATCTTATCGACGCTGTTATCATGCAGTTTCAGGTGTGGAAAAAACCCAATGGTATCCTTCAGCGACTATGCGCAATCAATTAGGACGCCGTGTATAATAGACATAATAGATGAAGAAGACGAGTGATAATATCGACAGTACCCATAAACCAGGTTTCACCTGATGCATCTTGCCAGAGATGAGCTTAAACAGAGGGTAGAGTACAAATCCAGCAGTCATACCGATGCCGATGTTATAGGTGAAACTCATCATCACGATGATCGAAAAAACTGGAATTGTTTCTGAAAAGTCATCGAACTTCAATCGAGTGATAGGGGAGAACATAAGAACACCGACGATGATCAGGGAAGGACCATAGGCAAACGCAGGAATGGCAGAAAAGAATGGCGCGAAAAATAGTGCAAGGAGAAAGAGCAGGGCAACAACAACTGCGGTTAATCCCGATTTTCCACCGGCAGCAATACCGGTCGCGGATTCGATGTACGCTCCGGTTGTTGAAGTACCCAGCAGAGCGGCAACTGAAGTACTCACGGCATCGACCATCATCGGTTTTTCAATCTCGGGGAGGTTCCCCTGGTCATCAACGAGGTCGGCTTTGTAGGCAAGTGCAAGGAGTGTACCAATCGTATCGAGAAAGGCCATAACGAAGATGGTGAGAATGACGGAGAACATCCCCCACGAAAGTGCCGATGGAATGTCGAGTTGCAGCAGTATCGGTTTGATACTCGGAGGCGAACTGATCCAGTGGTCTGGAATTGGCGAGAGTTGAAACGCAAAGGCCAAGATTGTAATTGAAAGGATGCCAATCAAAATCGCACCGCTGATCCGCTTCATCATGAGAAATGCGATAAGGATAAATCCCAGAATTGCCAGCAAGACTGTCGGCTGATGAAAGTCGCCAACGCGCACAGGTGCACCCTCTACACCAAGTCGTACGATGCCGGTCTCATTCAATCCGATAAAGGTTAGGAAAAGGCCGATCCCGACAGCGAATCCGATTTTCAACGATTCTGGAATTGCGTCGGCCAGCCAAGACCGAATTTTTAATGCGGTCAGAATCGTAAAGAGAATTCCGCTGATAAAAATTGCACCGAGGGCGGTTTGCCAGGAGTAACCCATCACCTTCACTACCGTGAAGGCAATGAATGCGTTCTCACCCATATAGGGTGCTATGGCAAATGGTCTTTTAGCGTAGAGACCCATAAGGAGTGTGCCAAAAGATGCACTGAGAATGGTTGCAACCATGGATGCGCCGAACGGCATTCCGGCAGCCTCGAGTATTTTCGGATTCACGATGATGATATAGGCCATCGTCACGAAGGTCGTTATGCCGGCGATCACTTCTTGTTTTATGGTCGTCCCAAGTTGAGGGAGTCTAAAATAGTTGCCAATCATGTTGGTCATATGGATGCCCAGGTTGGATACTCTATGATGAGAGAGGTGAACACTCTGCTTCTTCGATGGAGTGTGAATGCATTTTCACAAGGATTGTAACGGACCGATCGAGATTTTTCCATCTCTCTCGTATTTCCGGGAGTAGAAAACCCAAACGCGATTGAATATAGAGGAACAGAGATTTAGATGCAATTACAGCAGTACGGATGTCAAGAAATTGTTCCTCTTTTTCACTACTTTCGTTTGTATGGCAGATTCAATTACAAAAGAAAGAACAAAGAAGGCTGAAGATAAGCTTTTCCGCGAGATCGGGGAAATCGCTGCAAAAGCAGGCGTGGCACCCGGAGCATTCCTAAGAAAGCTCAAGGAGGATTTTCAGAATTCGCCTCACCCAGTGCGAGGCCTCACCAATCTCCATCGCTTTCTTTCGGTTGGTTTTGCCTCCACGATTATGAGCGATTTTCACTCGCACCGGATTCTTCAGCAGATTGCGATTGAACTGTTTTCCCAATCACAGTATCTGTCCGATATCCTGGTGAGAAATCCTGAACTGTTCGATTGGCTTACTTCCTCCTCGACGCTGCAGACAACAACGACCCATCAGGAACTAGCACAGCGTGCTGAACAGGCAACGTCAGTCTTCAATCGCATTGAAAAAAAAGTCGACTCCCTGAAACGATTCCATCGTCGGGAGGTGTTACGGCTTGGCGCGCGACAAATTCTGGGTGAAGCCGATGTACTCACAACATCCGCTGAACACTCAATCGTGACAGATGTGATTATTGACCAGACTGTCAGGATTGCCCATCAAGAGCTTTCTGCCGGGTTGGAGGATCCACCGGAGAATACACTCGCCGTCATCGGACTTGGCAAACTGGGTGGTCAGGAATTGAATTTCAGTTCCGACATTGACCTGATGTTTGTGTATGACAGGGATGAAGAGAGACAGATTCCTGAGTTGAGAATGACGTCACTTCATCATTATTACAACAGGATGGCAGAACTGATCGTTCGCCATCTTGCTGAACATTCTTCTGAAGGATACCTGTATCGCATCGATATGCGGCTTCGGCCTGAGGGAAGTTCAGGCCCTCTGGCGCTCTCACGAACCGGCTATTTACAATATTACGAAACACGGGGTGAACTTTGGGAGCGTCAAATGCTCATCAAAGCGAGAGTCGTCGGTGGGGATCGGAGTGTCGGCGAAAAATGGCTGAAGGATATCCAGCCGTTTATCTATCCGAAAAGCCTCAGAAGCGGGCCTTTGGAAGAAATTGCTCGCATCAAATCGAAAATAGAATCGCGGTTGACAGCGGAAGTAAACGTAAAACTTGGTGCCGGGGGAATACGAGATATCGAATTCATAGCTCAGGCGCTTCAACTTCTGCGTGGCGGAGATGAGCTCTCGGCGCGCCAGGGAAATACGATAAACGCACTCAAAGCACTAGAGAATGTGGGATCGATTTCCGAAAAGGAAAATCAGAAGTTGACGGACGCGTATCGCTTCCTTCGGGTTGTGGAAGATCGCCTCCAACTTGCCGAAGGATTACAGCGCCATTCTCTTCCCTCATCGGAATCGGAACATCTGTTGCTTGCACGTCAGTTGGGATACAATTCTGCCGCAGCATTCACCCGTGTTCTTCAGAGTCATCAATCATCTGTTCGAAAGATATTTCGGGGAGTGTTTGAGATACCGGCCAGCGATACTCGCCTGAAATCTTTCGGTGAGCTTTCTGTAAAAAGTCAGTCGAGGGCGCTTGAAAAGGTGAAATTTCAGAATCCGGAAAACTCAGCAAAGCTTTTAAAAACAATCATTCAGAATGTTCAATTTTTACAGAATCAGAACAACCTCTCGGTTCTTATCAATTTGGTTCAGGAGTACGGTTCTCCAGATTGGACTCTGATGAATTTTTTAGTGTTGGCAAGCTCACCTGCTTTACGGCGTACTCTCCATACAGCGATGAGCCAGGCGAATTTTCTGCGGTTGATTCTGTTGATTTGCTCCCGAAGCTCGAGGATGAGCCGGTTGTTGAGTCAGGAGCCGCTTTTATTTGAAAGTTTGGTGGGAAGGATTGAAGATTTTCTGGGCGGTGAACTTGGGTGGACCTTTTTACTTCCTGGTGATGGGCTGCGATTTCGTCAGTATAATGAATTTAGAATATCCTTACAGCTTCTCCTGGGGAACCTAACAATTGAACAGGCAACAGCGCGGTATAGTAAAATTGCTGAACAACTTTTCCAAACTACTCTGTGCGATGAGCTCATTTCTGAGAAATCCGTGATGGAGATAGGGGAATACTCCTACTTTGGATTGGGAAAATTTGGCGGATACGAGATGACGCTTGGTTCTGATCTGGATCTACTTCTCATTATTCGTGCGAAGAAAAAAGTGATTCGCTCAAAGATTGAGCTGGTTGCCCGAAGAATTATGCAACGCCTAGAAGGTGTTTATAAAATAGACTTTCGGTTAAGACCCGAGGGAACGAATGCTCCCCTCACAATAGATTTCGAATATTATTGCTCGTATCTTAATCGCCGTGCTTCGTTCTGGGAACTGCAGTCATTGACCAAGGTGCGTGCCATCGCCGGTACTCCAACATTGATAGAGGATGTCATGCAATGCGTCGAGGAGAGACTCTATCAACACCCTTTACCCGATCGATGGCAGAAGACCATGAGAGAAATGCGGGATCGGATGAGTGTTGGGCGGCAGAAAAAAAATGAAGGTGAGAATCTGAAACTTGCACGTGGCGGTTTATTGGATCTCGAGTTTGTGGTTCAGGCACTTCAACTGGTTGGAAGTCGGGTTTCTCCTGAGTTGCGGTCTTCAAATAGTTTCACCATGATAGGGAAGTTCGTACAGTTTCGCTCAATGAGGAAGGATCAGGTAAGGGTGCTCCGGGATAATTACTCATATTTCAGGATGTTAGAAACCATGATCAAGCTTAATACCGACACCGGCCTTTTTGTGCTGCCGAAAGAAGAAATTTCTTTGCAGGCAATTCTCAAGGCGATGGGAGCCGAAGATCTGGCTGCATTTCGAAACACCATCGAAGAGAAGCAAAGACAGAATGAAGAATTGTTCAATACGTACTTACTATAGAGGAACTCGTTGATGGAGAGACTGCTTGAGAGGCTTAAAACGGAAAATGCTTTTGCAGTGCTTGCGGTCAGTATTTCATTCTTGGTCTATTCTACGACACTTTGTCCAACTGTTACCTACATCGATAGTGGTGAACTCGCGGCTGTGGCTTCTACCATTGGCATCGCACATCCAACCGGTTATCCGTTGTTTACAATGATCGGACGCATCATGGTGATGATTCCCATGGGCTTGGAAGCGATTCTTCAATTGAATCTGATGTCAGCGATTTTGACTGCACTTGCGGTAGGCCTTTTCTATAAACTCTCGTGGCTAGTGCTCACCATCACGCAGGTCGCAGGGACGTCTGCTTCGAGCAGCGCAGAGAAAAGAGGAGCCGCTCTCACTGTGGTACTGACAGGCACTCTATCTTTTGCTTTTGGAACCACCATCTGGACACAGAGTGCTGCGATTGAGGTTTACTCGCTCCACATCTTTCTCTTGACAGCTTCTCTTTTTTGTTTCCTAAAAGGAATAGTAGAGCAGAAGGAAAATCCTGAGAATATTTCGCGCTGGCTCATTCTATCTTTTTTTGTTACAGGGTTAGCGTTTACCAATCATATGACGATGATTCTCATCATACCAGCAATGCTCTTTCTCTTCCTGGTAAAATTTGGATGGGGGAAAGAATCTCTAATTCTGGCATCACGTTCGATTCCATTTTTCTTCATCGGTTGTTCTTTATATCTCGTCTTGCCAATTCGCTCCACATCCAATCCTTTACTCGATTGGGGGCATCCTGCCGAACTCACCAGATTCTTCTGGCATATTTC
>JAZDJN010000095.1:0-136541 GCA_043803945.1 bacterium
ACGCACTCTCTGCACGCATAATCGATACTTCGAACATTTAGATGATCTTATCGACGCTGTTATCATGCAGTTTCAGGTGTGGAAAAAACCCAATGGTATCCTTCAGCGACTATGCGCAATCAATTAGGACGCCGTGTATAAATACAAAAGCTGAGCTTTTACAATCCCATCAACCTGCTAGCCCAGAACGACCTGGAAATTTTTCTTAGAAATAAAAAACCCTCAGATTCATTTTGAGCAGAAATTGTTCTCTCCTGGCCAGGAGATATTTTCTTCCCGATTATAGATCGGGACTGAGGGCTATATTATTCTGTCAAGTCATCTCATAGAACATCACCACCTCAGGTATTACTTAAACTCTAACCGTATCATTTCAGAAGGATGCTCTTCTTAGTTATTGTGCTCTTCCCATCTATTGTCAACGTATAGTAATAGCTGCCTGATGTCGCTTTTGTTCCGAAACTCGTCTTTCCATCCCAAATGGTTCTGTTCATTCCCACATCTTGTATCCCATTGATAAGTCTAACGACTTCTTTTCCCAACGAGTCATGAATAATTAAAGAAACAAAAGCTTTTTTGCTCAATTGGTATTCGATCGTCGTTGAAGGATTGAAGGGATTCGGATAGTTTTGAGAAAGAGAAAAACAATTTGGTTGTAGATCTACCTTCTGTACATCTGTAAGATACTTATTGCCACTTAAGATGACAAAATAGCCACGATCCGGTAGTGAAACATCGTCATAAGGAGCAGAATATCCCAGATCACTTACACCATCGCCATTCACATCGCCTATGCCAGATACAAATATTTTACTTACTCCATTTTTGAACCGCCTTGCTTTCCATTGTGTCGGTGGTTTTGAATTACCGAGGTATACTAAGATACCTGGCGTCATCCCGCCCAAGCCTGCACTAATATAAAAATCTTCAACTCCGTCGGCATTAATATCTCCAATTCTATCCGCATCTACTCCTAACCCTGTGATATATCCTGGTTCTGGATTTGGGAAAACCATATCTGGAGTCCATCGAATAGAATCTGCACGTCCGAATAAAACATATCCGCTATCAAATTTGCTGCTTACACAATAGATGTCTGTTTTTCCATCATAATTAAAATCCATCGCACTGAATCTGTAGAGATTATCCATATCCTTAATGTCTTTTGAGCTAAACATCTGATACGAATCTTGTTTACTAAATGTCCAGTTCTTTTTTCCATAAAATATTTCAAGTGTTGGCTGTTTAGTGATATATTCACTTGCACTGACTGCTAAATCACCATATCCATCCCCATTAAAATCTTTGATCCGAATACGATACCCAAACTCTCTCCCACCTGGTCTTGCCTCGAGCGAGAGGTCACACTTCCCTTCAAAATTACTCTTCCCGAAGTAGATGTAGACTTTTCCTGTTCCCCCTCCCGTCACATCAAAAAAATTGTTTGCACCAATAGCCACATCATCGTATCCATCATGGTTCAAATCACCTATAGCAAACGATTCACCAAAATAATGGGGCAATCCCTCTCCACCCATGGCGCATCCTGGAATTGTATCAATGCGCAACGGAGAATTTGATTTACCAAAGTAGACAAAGACGCTGTCGAACGCATAGAGGATACTGTCTTGCCGAATATAGATGGGATAAGCGGGTGTCAAGGTAAACAGATCCTTAATCCCATCGCCATTGACATCGCCAAAACCTAACGGCCAAGAACCTTTTATCATCACATCAGGATTTCTATCGAGAATACCCGGGCCACCAAAGTAGATTAATGTCTTTTTTAGCCCCGCTGCTCCCACGGCAAAGTCCGGCCATTTGTCATTATTTATATCTCCAAGTCCAAGGAATCCTGTCCCTAATTGCCAGTAGGGATTCGCTTCACCATAGATTTCCATGATTGTCTCGATCGGATATTGTGCGAACGTAGTCTGCAGGAGGATGAAGCATAGTAGAGAAAACAACGCCACTCTTTTGAGCATGGTTATTGCCTCGTTGTGAAGAGGGGTAATTTTAAAATTGAGAGGAACACATAAGGTGATTCCCTGAACGCTCGATGAGAGTGAGCGGCAATACTACTACAACTGCGACTAATTACAAAGCTATCCTATTCGACAGCTAATGTCAACACCGGTATAACTTTGTAATGGTCTGGATCAATCTTGTCCCCGTCTTTATAACTTTGCGGACAGGTCCCGTCTTGTTTGGCGGGGCTCTCTCTCAGCAGAGAAGATGTGGTTCTTCTCTATTTATTGGAGGAAAAGCGAGTGGGGGTCATAAGCAGATGACCGGCACCTCGTCTTAGATTAGCCGCATTTAGGTGACGGTCATCTCACAGGCGGAACATCGAGACTGCTTTCCTCAGCACCCTCACCTTGATTTTAAATCGTCCCTCTCCCATCAATTGGGAGAGGGATTGAGGGTGAGGGCAGAGAAATGCAAATGACCGGCAATTTCCAATTGATTGGCTGCATTCAGAATAGTATCTAACCGTTCGCTTCACATTAGATTCCTCTATGGAGCGAACGGTTAGGTCTGAGAACTTAGAACATCATCATTTTCAGTTCTGGAATGGTTGTGGGCTTGCGCTTACTCCGGCAAGAAGCCGGATGGAAAGATTCGATCCATCAACAGAATAACGTAAGGTTATTTTTCTCTACGTGTGTCGATTGTCGTGTGCAGTTCATCCAATCCATAATAGCGGTGCGTAATACCTTTTTGAGAAACGATGACAATACGCAGCCCGGAGGGATCCTTACCCAGCGGTTTACCGACAGGCGCGGTGGTTACCATTTCCAGTGAACTAGCAAATCCAATTGCATTCCTATGATAATGGCCCGCAAAGATCTGCTTCACGCCGTAGCGTTGGAATAGTGCAATATAGCTCTGCCGAGTAATCCTGTCGATTGTAAAATATCCGTCCGGCTCATCAAGCGTTTGAAGAAACCAGGGGTGATGCTGGGCAAAGCAGAAGAGCGGAAAAAGAATCAATCTCATAAATCTCCAATCAACCAAGATATCCCAGATGCTCAAGTACAATTTTAATACCGATGACAATCAGTATCGATCCCCCAATAATCTCGGCCCTCTTTGCAAGCAGGCACCCCGTTCTCTCGCCCAGCAATACTCCTACAAATGAAAGACAAAAAGTCACCAGACCGATCAACATCGAAGGGGTTACAATAGAAACGGCGAGAAAGGCAAAACTCAGGCCGACTGCCAGAGCATCGATGCTTGTTGCAATAGAAAGAAGAAAGAGAAGAGAGAAGCTGAGCACCTCTGATTGTTGTTTTACTTGCTCAGAGCGTAAGCCATCATAAATCATTTTCATGCCAACACCCAGCAGCAGTCCGAAGGCGATCCAATGATCGACGCCGGCAATGAAATCCCGTAAGCGCAGGCCCGCCCACCATCCAAGCATCGGCATCAAGGCCTGAAACGATCCGAAGAACATTGCAATGGTGAAAGCATTTCTGACCCTCAGCTCTTTTATAGTGATGCCGCGGGCAACGGAGACAGCGAATGCATCCATGGACAATCCCAGAGCGACTATCAGAATCGTAAGGAGATTCACGCTGTCATCCTTCTCTTTTCTCACCCGAATTGAATGAGATCTTGATGGCATCAAAACATCGTACGTGAGCGTGAGAGCGGAACCTCTCAGGCATGGTTTTGCGGTCCTTTGATCATCTCATCATAGATTTTTCTAAACTGTTGGACATCCTCCCACGTTGGTCTCTTCCAGTTTGGATTCCGTAACAGTGCTGCTGGATGATAGGTGACCATCAGTTTAATACCGCGATAGTTATGGGTGGTGCCCCGAAGATCGCCCAGGCTTTTTGTTGTGCGAAGCAGCGTCTGACCGGCGATGCGGCCAAGGCACAAAATGATTTTCGGTTTTATCAGTTCGAGCTGCTTCCAGAGATACGGCTCACAGTGGTCAACTTCATCGGGGTGAGGATCGCGATTGCCAGGCGGGCGGCATTTCAGAATATTGCAGATGTACACCTCTTCCCGCTTCAGGTGAATTGCTTCCAATATTTTATTGAGGAGCTGCCCCGCCCTTCCTACAAATGGTTCTCCCTGCAAATCTTCTTCGGCTCCCGGCGCTTCACCGACGATCACGATCTCGGCATGGGGATTGCCGACACCAAAGACAAACTTCGTGCGCGTGCTGCCGAGGGCACATTTCGTACAATCGCAGGTCGTCGAGTTAAGATCTTCAATCGACTGTGTGCTCGTCCATGGTTCCTTTGGAAATTCCGGAAGCCGAATCTCTGGCAAGGGCGTTGAGGGTGGTATGGTCTTCCCAAAAAGATCTTTTTCCTCAACAGGTGGTATAGGACGATCTATCTGTTTTTTCTTGGGTGGCATTGAGGGCTCGATTTGTTCGTTCTTCGGAGAATCAGCTTCAACAACAATCATGTCTCCAAACAGTTCTTTTTGTTGCTGTAAGACCTGTTGGATATCGTCTAACAATTTCTTTACATCATGGTGGGTGTCAGGCATCTTGACAGTATAGGGCTAGACGTATTTACTCAGTAAGTTCTCCACTGATGGCACACCGAGATACACAGACAATGGTTTTGTTTGTTCTTTCTTAAAACAAGATCTCTCACTACTTACTCTTCTCGGTGATTATCTGTGTGCCATCGGTGGTGAAAAATGATTTATTTTCTGTTGAGATGAGCAGTACAACTAAAAACAATTTACCCCGAACGGTAACTTTTCGGGGTTGTAATGATTATCAGAAACACGTTTGCAGGTGGAACAAAGGTAATCTTCGCTTACCAATGCTTCTTCACCCGGTGGAGAATTTCTCGAGCGACATCGATCTTTGGCATTTTGCCAAGCTTTTCGGTTTTACCGTTCCGATCAATAATGGTTACCACGTTTGTTTCGGTCCCAAATCCTGCCCCTTCATCCTTGAGTGAATTCAGGACGATGAGGTCAAGATTTTTCTTTTTTAGCTTCTCTTTAGCGTTGCGGAGTTCGTTCTGGGTTTCCAGCGCAAATCCTACCAACACCTGATTTTTTCTTTTCTTTGTACCGAGTGATTGCAGAATGTCCGGCGTTGGAGTAAGTGTCAGTATCAACTCTTGCCGATTGGAGTTCTTTTTAATTTTCTCTGCCGATTGTGTACGTGGAGCATAATCGGCAACCGCAGCGGACATGATGATGACATCGGCTTCCGCAGCATGTGCGAGGACAGCCTTGTGCATCTGCTCTGCTGTTTCAACGTTCACCCGTGTAACATTGCGCGGCGTTTCAATGTGCACCGGTCCAGAAATCAGTATGATCCGCGCACCCCGCTGTGCTGCAGCGCTGGCAAGCGCAAATCCCATCTTCCCCGACGATCGGTTACCAATGAACCGAACCGGGTCAATTGCCTCGTAGGTTGGTCCGGCTGTAACAAGAAGATGTTTGCCCTGAAAATCCTGTACGCTTTTATCGAGCACTCCGCAGACAAACTGGAAGATCGTCTCGATCTCAGGAAGCCGTCCAGGACCTTTGAGTCCGCTTGCCAGTTCTCCTTCTGCGGGCTGGATGACGTAATATCCATGCTCTTTAAGTATAGCCAGATTGTGCTGTGTAATCGGGTTCAGGTACATATCGGCATCCATTGTCGGTGCTAGCACAATGGGCCTCGGGGTCGCCAGCGCTATGATTGTCAGCAGATTGTCCGAGAGGCCATAGGTGAGCTTGGCAATAGTATTTGCAGATGCTGGAGCAATGACAAAAACATCTGCCCAGTTGGCAAGGTCGATGTGCCGCGTGGCAATGTTGGAGGCCGGCGAGTGATCGGGCGCCCAGAGATCGGAAAGGACCTCATGACCGGAAAGCGTTGCAAAGGTCAGCGGGGCGACAAACTTCGTTGCCGCTTCCGTCATCACAATGCGAACCTGCGCACGGGCTTTGATAAACTCGCGCACCAGATAACACACCTTATATGCGGCAATGCCCCCGGTGACACCGACGACAATATGCTTTCCGTTCAGCACGGCACTGTTCTCTATTCGTTATCGGCTTCTTCTGCTTGCTTCTCTTCGGTCTTGTTGTATCGCCAGTCGACTTTACCGTTGGTTAATTCCTGAATCGCGGTATCGGTTGGCTTCGGACGCTTTTCGAACTCCAGACTGATCCTCAGCTGATCGGGGTTGGCGGTAACGTCAAGGTCGTCTTCGCTTTCCGTGACATTGGATAGCTGGTTCAGTATTTCAATCCGCTGGTTCAGCTCTATTTTAGTGTCCGAGTGAATCTGGCGCGCGCGCTTCGAAGCAATAACTATTGCTTCATAAATATCCGTCGCAACGGTTGAATATTTTTCTATATCGATTGGTTTTACTGGCAATGCTGATCCTCCAAGTAATTATGATTGTAATAAGAGACGCTCTGTGTTGGCATGAACGATCGCCTGCACCTGTTTAACAGCTTTCTCCAGGTTATCGTTCACCACCTGATAATCAAATTCGTTTCCAAATTCCATTTCCATCGGCACACGGTCGAGCCGCCGCAGGATCGTTGCTTCGTCTTCGGTTTTTCTGTTGATCAGACGGTCTCTCAGAATTTCGAAGCTGGGCGGATGAATAAAAATCAACACGGCATCATGCGGATACTGTCGCTTAATTGACAATCCTCCTTTAACATCGATGTCGAAGAGCATGGTTGCGCCGGATGAAAGTGCTTTTTCTATTTCTGTCCGGAGTGTCCCATAGAGATTGCCATAGATTTCTTCCCACTCAACAAGCCCGTTTTCCTGTATTCGTGTTTCAAAGTCTTTCCGGCTCAGAAAAAAGTAATCTTTCCCGTGAACTTCATTCCCGCGTTGTGCCCGTGTTGTTGCCGAAATGGAAAAGAGCATTCCGGGATTGTTGTTCAGAACCGCTTTTACAATGGTCGTCTTACCTGCGCCGCTTGGCGCCGAGACAACGATAAGTTTTCCCCTCATGCGGGTGTCTTTTTCACCTGCCACAGCCATGTTCTGCCTGCCCTAGAGCTTTTATCGCTTTTCAAATCCCACTCCCTCACCCAACTCTTTTGATACAGTATGCTTAATGCTTCATACTCTATACTTTATACTTTATACTTCTACTCATTCAATATTCTGCAGTTGCTCGCGTATCTTTTCGAGCTCTTCCTTGATGCCGACAACAAGATGGGCAAGTTCCGCATCGGAGGTTTTCGATCCGATGGTATTTACCTCACGATTAATTTCCTGCACCAGAAAATTCAGCTTGCGTCCGGCCGGTTCGTTGTCCTCCATTGCCGTAAGAAAGAACTTGTTATGGCTTCGAAAACGGACACATTCTTCTGTAACATCAAGTTTGTCGGAGAGCAGGGCGATTTCAAGTTCAAGTCGATTCTGATCGAGAACAGTTTTATCTTCAAGGAGCTGGCCAATGCGTTCATATAATCTGGCTCGTTCTTCAGGAATGCGCTGTTTCGACAGTTCTTCAATTTTTTCCACTGTCTCATTGATCCTGTTGATGCGCTTTGTCAGGTCTTTTGCCAGTTCCTTTCCTTCGTTGCGCCGCATCGTGTTCAGATCACTGAGCGCAGCCTCAACAGCCTCAACAATAATAAGCCACTGTTCATTATCATCCTCTTCCTCTTTCTGTACTTCGAAAATTTCTGAAAACTTCAACAGGTGTTCAAGTTTCACCTTCTCCTGAATTTTCGTTGTCTTTCGGAGCTGATTGAGGAGCTTCATGTACGATTTAGCGGCAGCAGTATTCACCGAAAGCGGGGCCGTGCTATTACTTTCGTCTTCAAGTGAAATTGACACCGTCAGGTTCCCGCGGTTAACGCGGGATCTGATTACTTCCTTCAAATCCATTTCACGCTGTGCAAGCGGACGCGGCAGGCGCGTGGTAATTTCAAGGTACCTGCTATTAACGCTTCTTACTTCCACCGACGCTGTGATTCCGTTACGGGTCACTTCCGCTCGGCCAAAGCCGGTCATGCTGGCTATCACGCTTTGCTGCCTTTCTCCAGTTTTTTCACATTGGGATCGAAATTTACGCAATTTTTAAGGCGTGGGCAAGGAAAAGTTCGACACCTTCTATCCACATTCTTATCCACAGGTGTGAATGATTGTTTATTGCATTTTCCTCGAAATTTGTGAACCTTCAGTACAAATTGTGGATAACAAATGATCGCAAATTACTATACCCTCCTTCATGTTTCCCGCTCGCTCAATGTTGAATTACACCGGAGCGTACTTGTCGAGATATTCTGCCAGAATAAAAACGAATTATTACTGACTGTGGAATCGGCACAAGGCTTTCAGACACTTCTCGTTTCCTGCGAGCCGACAGCAACTTTTCTGTACCTACGGAAGGAAGTGCCCCGGGCAAAACGAAATTCGCTCGATTTTTTTCCTCAGGCACATGGCAGACTGATAACTACCGTTTCCATACATCCTCACGACCGGGTGCTCTCTTTCTCGCTCGATAACGATATGGTGATTGTTGTCCAGCTCTTTGGATCGAAATCGAATATTCTGCTGGTGAATCATGCGGGCACAATTGTCGATGCATTCCTTCACTCCAAAGAAGTGGTCGGCGAACGGTTGTCCGTTGCTCACGATCCCGCGGCACACCACAGTGTAACTTTTGAGGAATTCCGATCTATTCTCGGTTCAGTCGGAACTATTATTCTTCCTGCAGCTCTCAAACGAGTGTACCCGCGCTTCGGCCCCGTGTTGATTCGGGAGTTGTACATGCTGGCCGGAGTGTCAGAGGAGAACCTCGCCGCCGAATTATCACAGGATGCCCTTGAGCATTTATTCAAAGCAGCCCAATCGCTCGAGACACAGTTGGTGGAACATCCTGTCCCATGCATTTACTACGAGGGCGATTCCCCTCAACAATTTTCCATTATTCCACTCCGGCGCTTTCATGAGTACCGGTGCGAACAATTCGATTCATTGCACCGTGCTCTCCTGACCTATATCGGCGGTTCACGAAAGCGTTCTTCGCTCGAAAAGGAGAAGGAGAGAATTCAACAGTTTATGTTACATGCCATCGAGCGTGCCGATCGAACGCTGAAAAAAATTGCCGACGAAACTGTGATACTCGAACGTGCTCTCTCATACGAACGGTTTGGCAAATTACTGATGGCGAATCTGCAGGAGATGCAGAAAGGGCAGAAGGAAGTTATCCTCGAAAATATCTTCGAGCCACAGCGGGAACTGATTGCCATTCCCCTGGATGTCCATCTGAACCCTGCGAAAAATGCCGAGCGCTATTTTGACAAGGCAAAGAAGGCGCGTGCCGGGGTGCAAGAGAAGATTGAACACAAGGAAGAACTGGTGCGCCAGTGGGAGATCCTTCAGGAGCTGCGCGATCTTGTAGAACCTCTTCAGACATCGGATCAGCTCGCCGAGTTTTTCCTGCAACAGCAATCACGCCTCATCGATGTTGGATTCCGCATATCTGTTGAACGGGGGGGCGAAAAGAAAGAGCTGCCGCCCTTCCGATTGTTTACTGTGGCCGGCGGATTTCAGGTCTGGGCCGGTAAGAGCAGCGAGAACAACGATGTACTCACAATGAAGCATGCAAAGCCCAGCGATCTCTGGTTTCATACACGCGGATCGAGCGGTTCGCATGTTATTCTCCGCACGGGTACAGGAAAGGGCCAGCCAAGCAAGCAGGCCATTGAGCAAGCGGCAGCTATTGCTGCATATTATAGTAAAATGAAGAACGCGAAACATGTTCCCGTCGCAATGACCGAACGGAAGTATGTGCGCAAACCGAAGGGGGCACCCGCCGGAACAGTTGTCCTTGAACGGGAGAAACTTCTCTTCGTCGAGCCGAGGCTTCCTGAGCAGTGATCTTCATTGCGCGGCGAGCATTTGTTTTTGTCTCTTGCACCGGGTTTCATTTTTAAGTAAGATGGTCAGAGTGATATGAATTTTAGAGGGATTGCCCCGACCTTCAGGTCGGGGATAGATAAATCAAAAGAATATTTAGAACTTTAGCCCTTTTTAATTGACTGGTCAATTTTTGTAGGACTGGCTTAACAAATTTTTCGAATCATACGTGGTCACCTCAAAGAGAACATACAGAATTTTTGTTTTCCTGATTCTTCTGATAGCAATCAGCAGTGCACAGGAAAAAGATTCCTACATTCTTGCACCGCCAAAAACTCCCCGCGATTCAGCGGTAGCAACATTCAATGGCAAGCGGATTGCCATCTATTATGGACGCCCCTCGATGCAGGGAAGAAAAATATTTGGCGATCTCGTACCCTACTACCGGGAGTGGAGAACCGGCGCGGGCGAAGCAACAACGCTTGTCACGACAGGCGATCTCATTATTGGCGGTATGGTCATCCCGGAGAGCACGTACACCCTTTACACATTCCCTTCGACGACGCAGTGGAAACTGATTGTCAACAAACAAACGGGCCAATGGGGAACCCGGATCAATCCAAAGTACGATCTCGGGCGCATCGACCTGACAAAGAAAATCCTGATGAAACCGGTAGAAACGCTGACGATCAAAATCGAGAAGCAGAGAACATACACGGGCGTTCTGAAAATCGAATGGGAATACACCTCGCTCTCCATACCGTTTGAGGTGAGCACGGTTCATCGCGCCGCAAGCCCGCGGGGCTCGACAACCCTTGCCATAGGGAGCGGCCTGCTTTCCGTACAATACAGCCGTCCCTATTTGCGCGGACGAAAAATATTCGGCCAGGTCGTTCCCTACGACAGTGTCTGGAGAATCGGTGCAGATACGGTGACAACGCTTCGCACGACAGCCGATTTTGAAATTGGAGCGCTCAAAATTCCAAAAGGTGCTTATTCGCTCTGGATGCTTCCAACCCGCTCTTCTGCCAGGCTGCTGATTAACAGCAAGACCGGGGTGATCGGGAAAGATAAATCGGATTACTTCACACTGTATAAGAAGTATGAATTCGGGCAAGCAACCATACAGCGCCGTGCAACAAAGGCCACTGTCGATACGCTGACCATCTCGCTCAACAAACTGAGCGACAGCACTGCTGTTATGAAGATTGACTGGGAGCGCACATCGTTCAGTGTCCCGTTGAAGATTATCAACAATCCGCCGCCAAACCAGCAACAGCGAAGGAAGTAAACGATGCCGACAAAGATTACAGTGAAAACTAACGGAAGCATTCGGGTAGAGGGTGATTTTGAGTTGTTCGATGTGGCGGGCGGCAAGTTTGATCTGAGCGGCCGTTCGGCTATCTCGCTCTGCCGCTGCGGCCAGAGCAAGGATATGCCCTTCTGCGACGGTGCACACAAACAGTGCGGATTCAAATCAGAGGTCGTTGCCCGGGTGGTGCCGCCGCCGATAGGGTAATAAAGCGCCGAACCGTTCACTCTCACCCGAGCTACACATCGAAGTGAACGGTTCGATTTCAATCTTTAGAACCTTCGGAAGGTCGATGTAGCAATCTGGCCAACCTTCCGAAGGGCGAAAAGATTTACCTCATTAAGACCATTTTTCCATTGGAGATGAATGGTGTCTCGCCGCTCAAAGGTTGAGCAACAAAGCGGTAGAGATATATGCCGCTTGAAACATTCCTTCCCGCTGCATCTTTCGCATCCCATACTACGTTGTGATATCCGGCTGACTTCTGTGATTGCACAAGCGAGGTGATCTTGCGTCCAACCCTGTCATAGATATCAACTGTTACATAAGCCTCTGAAGGAAGCTGATACATCAGCGTTGTCGTTGAGTTAAATGGATTGGGATAATTCTGGCGGAGCATAAAGTCTGTTGGATAATCACCTAACTCCTCCACATCTGTAAACCATGGATCACCACTCAGAATGACGAAGTATCCATCCATCGAGTATCCACCATAATCCGCGGGTACAGTTGTGCCAAAATCATTCACTCCATCACCATTGACATCTCCAAGAGATGTTGTTCTATCAAAGGCACTACTTCCCACTAATCCTCTTGTTCTAATTCCTACGCGTTGTTGGGATAGCGTTTTACCCCCCAGGTAGACAAATATTGCTGCCCCTGGCGCTCCGACCACATAACATGGAACTGCAAAATCATTTATGCCATCCTTATTGACATCACCAATATCCAGTGCATAATGGCTGAAACGAAATGCTGTTGTGTCCGGACTCTTTAGAATAAAGCTTGGCTTCCAATCGACCGTATCCTGTCTGCCAAAAAACAATAATAAACTGATCAATCTATTACCCATACATGAAATATCCATTACCCCATCATTATTTGCATCTAATAGATTAAAATATGGTAAGTTTTCAATGCCTAATTCTCTTAATCCAAGTCTTTGATATGCATTACTCTTTGAGAACATCCAATCCTTTCTCCCATAAAAGATTTCTAATGATCCCTTGAGTGTGTCTCCAGTAAGAGATCTTGAATCTGATCCTACACATAAATCTTTTAATCCATCTCCGTTTATGTCACCTATTTTCACTTGGGTGCCAAACATTGATTTTATGTTTCCCCCTATGGCCATAATATCTGGTGTATAACTAAATATTGGTTTTCCGAAATACACATATACCCTTCCTTCTGACCTACCATAATCAGGTGCACCAATAACTAAATCATCAAATCCATCATTATTGATATCCCCAACATCCATCGAAGTACCATACCTGTCAACCTGTGTTTCGGCTTTTAATATTACTCCGGGGACTGTATCAATCTTTATTGGGAAATCGACTGTTGGTGTTCTTCCGAAGTAGATAAAAATCGAGTCAGTATCAGTTCCTACGAATAGATATGGGTATTGATGAATAATAAGATCTTTTCTTCCATCTCCATTTAAATCTCCCATCACCAAATTATCTCCACCACGTAATGTGAGGTCGGGAATGCCATCGAGTATTCCGGGGCCGCCGAAATAGATAAAGGTTTTACCAATACCCTGAGCACTCACTGCGAAATCCGACCGACCGTCACCATTAATATCTCCTAGTCCGAGAATTCCTGTGCCGAGCATCATGTTTGATCCTGGTTTACCTTCTACTTCTAGAATGGTTTTTAGGTACTGAGCATCAATGGGAAAAGAACAGAGAACGATCAGGGCGATGGATCTTAATAGAATTTTTCCTAATTGCATTATTATTAATCCAAAACAGATTTGACAGATTTCTTGTCAAGTAAGAATATGATCGATGCTCAACATATCTTTTAAGCGTTAAAAGTCTGACATCTTACTGAGGTTACCCAGAGTAAATGTCAGACTTTTCTCTTGCTTTTTCCTCTCTGCCTTATCGCTTCGTACAAAAACACCGCGCTCGCACTGGCTACATTGAGTGAGTCAACTCCTTCGGCCATCTGAATCGCCGCCGCTGTATCGCACGCCTCCAGCACCGAAGAGGATATTCCCTCTCCCTCGCTTCCAAAGACGATACAGCAATCTTTTGTATAATCAATTGTTTCTAGTGTCATCCCCGGGGTGTGAGGATGTGCAACAATTGAAGTAATATTATAACGAGTGCGAAGTTCTGTCAACATCTCCACAAGGTTGTCCACATGCACTACAGGAAGGCGGAAGATTGTCCCCATGGAATTCCTCACCGCCCGCCGGAGCCACGGGCTGCTCGACGTTTCACCGACAATGAGCGCATGCACGCCGAACGCCGCACAATTGCGAACGAGCACGCCCAGGTTTTCGGCGTTCATCAAACCGTCGACAGCAACAAGCAGCACGGGCGGCGTACAATTTGCCAGCACCTCTTCCAGGGTCCGCTCCTTAGGAATCTCCGCCACTGCCATGATGCCCTGATGCAGATTAATGCCGACAATCGTTTCAATTATTTTCTTCCCGGCAATGTAAACCTGAATGTCCTTATTCTTCCGTTCAAGCAATTCACGATGTGCAGCAAGCCGCTCAGGTGTAAACAATACAGAGCGGACGAGAAGATTACTTTCCAGCAAGCGGCGCACAACCCTCTCTCCTTCTGCTACGAAGATACCCTGTAGACGGTGTTCAAGCGGCCGCCGCAGGGTTCGATAGGGTTCAAGCTCTGGAAGATCCAGCGTCGTTATGGGAATGATTTGCATAGGCCCTTGTTTGATCTCACCTTTGGTTTCATGGTACAAGATGGGTCTCTCGAAAGCAACGCACTTTTCTCCATCGTGATCTGTTATCTGAAGAATAGATTTTTCGGCAATCTCCCGGCGGGATATAAGCGGATTCGCCACATTTTTCCAGTATTTGACATTCGCTCAAAAAGAAGCTATCATTATTCGGCGTTTTTCTTGCTGTGGCATAGATTTGACAACCAAGAGAATCTTTTAACTACCGTAAAGGAGTCGTTGTATGACACTGAAAGAAAAGATGCACGGTGAGATCGCCGTTGTAACATTTAAGGGCAATATCGTTGGCGATCCCGATACCGCCAATATCCATGATAAGGTTCGCAGCCTGATGGATGGGGGTATATCAAAAATTGTGTTCGACCTCGGCAAAGTCCGGTGGGTCAACAGCGCGGGGCTCGGTGCACTCATTGCCTCCCTGACAACTGTAAAAAATCGGGGCGGCGACCTGAGGATTGCATCGGTAACCGAGAAGGTTGAAAGCCTCTTCGCCATTACACAGCTTGTGAAGGTCTTCAAGACATATGACTCCGTCGACAGGGCGGTCGCGAGCTTCAAGAAATAGCCCGTTTAACCACACGAAGAGAGTTTATCCTTGCGTCGCGGCAGATACCTTTGAGCGTTCTGTCGCGATTTCGTTTAGACAATAAATTACGCTCATAGCAAGAATCTCCCTCTTCAGATCACTGTCTACCCAACCACGCCTTGCATTGCTCATGAAAAGCAGACTTCTTATTAAGTTCTTCATCGGAAGCTTGTTGGTTTTTATCGTCTCGGTCGGTTTAATGAGTTTTCATGGTTTATCTTCGCTCGAGCTTGAATTGTTTGCTCCCAATCTTTTTTCACTCCGAAAACCGTATTTTCATTACACGCTGGACCTCAACTCTTTAACAACCGTAATTCCGGTTTATACAGAGGATTCAAACACTGAAACATACCTAAGGGTCTGCCGGCAAATTATTGCTGACTTAAAAAAGGCACAAGCGGCTGCCGTCATCATTCCGCTGGTCAATGTTTCACGAACGATGAGTCAACGCCTGCTCACCGATATCGCTCAATCACATATTGCTCTTTTCTGCACTGACCTCCCCAACTCGGCTCGGGGACAGACGTATGAGAAACGTGGCAGCTGGTGGGTAAACCATCCAGCGTATGGCCAGGTTGATTTTCCGTGGGGTGTTTCTTCGGTAAAGCCGTTTTCCCGCGGCACGTTGTTGAAATTTGCACCGTATCAGTACCGCGAGGGTTACACAGGCGATACCATTCCCGACATTGCTGTGCTTGCCGCCTCTCGGTATTTGAATTCCAGCGCCCCGCTCCGCATGACCGTCACGCCATACGAAGCAGCATCAGAGAATCTCGGTGTCCCTCTTGAGAGCGATGGGTATTCATATATCCAGGCTCAATCGGCTGTCTGGCCCATGTGGTATCTCTATGCTGATGTCGCTGCAGAGGACGATTCCATTCGCTATGCTGTTACGAGCAAGGATTACTCGCTGCAAACCGTGTGGAAACTATACAACAACAAAATTGTAATACTCAGTTGGAACTGGATGCACCAGGAAGGGGAGTACGCTTCGTTTGCCCACAGTATGTATTATTCAGCCATCATCAAGGCTGTTATCAACAATGAGTATATTTCGCGTTATGATGAATTGGCGCTGATTGTCATCTTCTTGGTGATCGTCATCTTTGCCATACTTTTCTACTCCATGCGTGTGGGGGTTGGACTTGTTGTCGCGGTACCTCTTTTCCCCGCCGCCATACTTGTTCCCCGGTGGCTCTACTTCCAGCACAATGTTCTCTTCGAACCTTTGTACATACTCGTAGCAATCTTCTTAAGCGTCATGATACTGCCGCTCTTGAAGATCATTGAGGAACGGCGGGTAGCGCTCGAAACAATTAAAAGCCTCGAGGAGGAAGTTCGCCGGCTTGAACAACTCACAAAGGCACAGCGCAGCGACGGCGGCACGGTTCTGACGGAATCATACAGAAGGAGTCTGTGATGGTTGGTTTCCTCATTATTAGTCTCGGCATCCTCCTTGTACTCTACCTCCTGGTGCGGTTGTTCCGTAATCTCTCGTTGGAGAAAAGGCTCACACCGACAGAATTACTTGTTGCTGGATTATCTGCATGGGGTATGATTCTCTTCTGGTGCTGGTGGTTTGGTTTAATAATTTACAGTATTGTTGGCTTATTGATGGGGAGCGGCGAGGCATTGATTTTCGCTGCACTGATGCTCTTTGCCACAGGCTTTGTGTATCGATTCAGCCAGGCCCTTGACAGTTACAACCTTGTTGATTTCATCCGGGAGGCAATGTGGTTCAGGCCGTACGCCTCGCAGCCGTTCGTTATTCTTGATGAAGTTGAGAGGAAGAAGATACAACAAATCCACAAAGAGACTTCTAACACCGCGTTTCCCACAATCCCTTCAGAAAAAGTTCTCAAAACCAAGGAAGAAGTGCTGAAAGTCCAGCAGGAATTTCTCGCGTTTCAACGAAGGCCGAAGAAACCGCTGCTCCTTGATGATGAGATGAAAGAGCTGAAAGTCGGTCATCGTGTCGATATCTCGGAATCCTGGAAGCTGCACATCCTCAATCGGACCTCGCACGATCTCTATGAAGAGATTGACAATATGGAAATCGATCCGGTAACAAAGATCCTGGCGTTTCAGGTCCGTATACGCTCGGCGGTTCAGGATCAATTAACCAATCCCATACTTGTTTTTCATATCAAACAGGACCTGTACGATCTTCTTCAGGCAGTCCATACCGAACCCTGGATGCGCCCCTACCGCCCGTACTACAAGACCATTTCCCTCTTCTGTATTGGAGTAATGTATGATGAATATGGAAGGGAGAACTTGTACCCGTTCATGCGCATCGACATTGCCGTTCAGGAACTTCAACAACGGGAGGGAAAATTCTTCAGCACGACGGAATTTCACAAAATTGCGCGGATAACATTTCTCGACGGCAATCCGATTGCCTAACGAGGGAGTCCCGCTCTTTACTCTTTCTTCAATTAATCCCAGAAGTTATTATGGAAATGTCTTGAGCAGGAGAAAGAAGGTCATGCTCATGCTGACATAGATTCCGGCGAGGGCTGAACTCACCGTGTACGAAACAGCCATCACATAGAACATCATGGTTGAAGCAGGATGTTTCTGAAGCCCGCGTCGTGAGAGAATTGAGAACACTGCCCAGTTCGGCGCACTCAGTAAAACGAGCAAATCTCCCACGACACCAAACCGAAACGTTAGAAGCGATTGAACATTTCCATGGCTGATGACAAGCAGAACACCGATAGCGGCAATCATAATACCGGCGATTCTCATCCAGCTCATTTTCTCATGCAATACCATGCGGCTGAGGATGGCGATAAACACCGGAATGGTGGTACTGATCCAGGCGGTGGTGGTTGCCTGCGATGTGATCAGGCCGTTCGACTGCAGCCATTGATGAAATGTTATGCCAAAGAATCCAACTTGGTCGCAATAAACGATGCACCCCAGACAATAACGGCAACAAGAGCTTTGATGAACGGGAGGAGGTCCGGATGCTTGGATGTCATCGGCCCATGCCGGTTTTCTGTCTGTGGTAATTGGGCTTTATCACCATCTCCCCGCAATAACTGTTGCACACTTGTGGCAGTGCCCGTTCTCGAGATAATTGTTCGCTACGCGAAAACCATACCGCTCAATGAGTGTTGTACCGCATGTTGGACAGAACGTGTTTTCTGTCGCACCCACCTGACCCGGACGATTGCCTGCATAGACATAATGGAGTCCGGAAGCGAGTCCGATCTCGCGTGCGCGGAGCAAATCACGCGGCGATGTGCTCTCCGTATCGTTCATACGATACTCACTGTGAAACGCGGTTACATGCCATGGAATGTCGGGGGAGATTGAGGCAAGAAATTTCGCAATGTCGGTGAGCTCTTCATTCGAATCATTGAAACCGGGAACAACGAGTGTCACAACCTCAACCCAAAATCCTTTACGATGCGTTGTAGTGATTGTATCGAGAACGTCCTGCAGTTTGCCGCCCAGGCGCGAGTACTCACGCTGGCGAAAACTTTTCAAATCAATTTTAAACAGATCGAGCCATGGGGCAAGATAATCGATCACCTCCGGTGTTCCGTTTCCATTCGAAACATAGGAGGTAACGAGCCCTGCTTGTTTCGCCAGTTTGAAGATGGCAACAGCCCACTCGCTTGTGATCAGCGGCTCATTGTAGGTGCTTGTCACAACGGTTGCCTTGTGCTTTACGGCGGCACGAACGATCTCTTCTTCGTTGATTAGCTCTGGGTAGGCGACAGCATTGGGATCGCGGAGCGTCTGCGAGCTGATCCAGTTTTGACAATAGGGGCAGTGATAATCGCATCCGAGCATTCCAAAGCTCAACGCTTTGGCGCCCGGATAGGCGTGGAAGAAAGGTTTTTTCTCAATCGGATCGAGAGCAATTCCGGCGGTATACCCCCAGGGCACATAGAGCTCTCCGTTCCGATTGCTGCGGATATGGCAGATGCCGTCTTTCTCCGGGCCGATCTTGCAGCGGTGGCCGCACGCAACACAGCGAACCCAGTCGTCGGGCATTGATTTATACAATTCGCCTTTTCTGGTCTGCTGCGCGAGAATGTTTTTCAGGATCTGTTCGGCCGGCATCGACTCCTCCAATTGAAAGTACTCTGAAGAGGAGAGGATGTCAAGCGCAGTTTTGAGGATTCAGTGAAGGTCCTGCTGCCTGGATGAAAAAAATATTACTGCTTCTTATTGCCTGTGATAGGTTTTAGGAATGTCTGGAAGGCGTTTTTCGCTGCACGGCTCTTCTTCAAACGCTCCGATGTCATGCCGGTATAGAATAAGGCGTCCCGATTCTTTTCGTCAAATTGAAGGGCTTTTGCGTACGCACGCTCCGCTTCACGATAATTAGCCTTATTAAAATGGATCACCTTCCCAAAGATCTGCGCCGCTTCTGTATAGTTGTGGCGGTCAAGAGCATAAACACTGAGTTGGGAAAGTGCGGCGACAAAAGAAGAGTCCTGTGCAAGGAGGCTGTCCGGTTTTACTCTGCCGGCAGCGGCCTGTTCCTGAGCAGCAAGTTTCTCCGGTTGTACGATCCAGCACAGCGTAAGCAGCAGCCCGGCATGTAATAACGATTTCATGGTTTCTCCTTTAGATTGGCGGGACAAAAGCGTTCTTCCGCCCTCTTCTTTTCTTCATGATGCACGGCAAGCGATAACGTTTCCAAAGGGTGTTGCTTGCTTCCATACTATGCTCATGACACCGAAAGGGTCCGATGATATGCCGGCGCATCTCAAGGCATCGATCTTGGGAAGCAGTGTCTCTGTTCCGGTGACCGATGGAATGTTGAACCTCGGCACCTGGCAGGGAATTTATCTCTGTGAGCACGGGGATTACAGTGGTGCCCGGGAATTTGTGCTCACGCTGTATGGAGAGTAGCCGGAGTAACCATCTTGTGCCATTATTGCCGCCGCGGGTTTGATTTCAAAAAAAGTAACCCCGCCGCCACCATCGCCAGCCAGCCAAGCACTTTTACCTCGCCCCGGAACATTCGTTCTTCTGCCTCTTCAACCGTCATCTCAACCATGATCATCTCTTCAAGGTCGTCGATAATCGGATCCCCCGCTTGAGAAGCACCAGTGGCTACATAGAGATGGCCTGTGCCTCCTCCATGGTTACCGTTGACGGGATAGCTGCCGAGCGAGATCCACACTTTTGCTTCGCATCCCATTTCCTCGTGTAGCTCGCGCTTGGCCGCATCAAGAGGATCTTCTCCCTTTTCAAGATATCCGCCCACAGGTGCCAGCGAGGTGCCCTGCACGGCATACTTTACCTGTTCAAACAAGAGTACCGTTCCATGGTCTGTCACCGGCAGTACGAGCACGAAGTCGGGCGACACAATCCATGGCCACCGTTCGATGATCTTGCCATCGGGCAATTGAATAGTGTGCTGCTCGACTCGAAGAAACTTATTGTGGTCAAGGAGTACTGTTTTCTCGAGAGTTTTCCATTGTTCCATTGAGATCCTCATAATTTAGCATGAACCGCCCCCGATGAATCGGGACAGGCAAAACGCTAAGAATGTAAAAGTGCGTACGCGGATTCCAACTATTTAAGCGATCACAGTGTTCTTCATCGTTGAGCATGTCTGCCAATAAGCTTCCTGGAAGAAAAGTACGTCAACAGACAATGAAAGTCGAGATGAAAATAGAACACCGATAACACTGGAAAAGCACTGGTAGTCACAGGTGAAGCTTCTTGTACGATTCTGTAGACCATTCTTCCCAACTTAAAACCATAGTTTCTGTGACAATCTTGTTTTTTCTGTGTAATCAGTGTTCAGGTATTTTATCTGTGAGTAATTACGTTTTTTTTTATATATTGGCGCAATCAATTGTCGGTCATCTCACACACAAAGGATCCTATGGACGTTCTTGCAATCATCCGTGGTTTTGTCGGGCTCTGTTTTGTTACAGCGCTTGCGTTTGCATTCTCCAATAACAGGCGGAAAATCAACTGGCGGCTGGTGGGTATTGGTATCGTGCTCCAGTTTGCTTTCGCTTTTCTTGTTATAAAAACAATGGCCGGCCGGGAATTTTTTAGGTGGATCAGCAAATTTTTCGTGTGGCTCTTCAGCTTCGCCGGCGACGGTGCTCAGTTTGTTTTTGGCAACCTTGCCAAAGGGCCCGGCACCGAGGGAAGTTTTGGCATGATCTTCGCTTTTCAAATTCTCCCCACCATCATCTTCTTCGCCTCTGTCATGGGTGTGCTGTACTATCTAGGCATTATGCAGAAGATCGTCCAGGGCATTGCGTGGGTCATGCTTCGCCTGATGAACACCAGCGGCGCTGAAACGCTCGATGTTGCCGCTAATACGTTTATAGGACAAACGGAGGCTCCCCTTGTCATCCGTCCATACATTGCCACGATGACAAACTCCGAGCTGTTCACCATTATGGTCAGCGGTTTTGCTCACATTGCCGGAGGTGTGCTGGCCGCATACATGCAGATGCTGGGACTTGCCTATGCTGCTGCTCACGGAACTTCTGTTGACGCCTCTCAGGTCTATTTTGCCGGACACCTTCTTGCCGCAAGCATTATGGCCGGACCCGCTACGATGGTTGTCGCCAAAATGCTTATGCCGGAAACGGGGGAACCTCTTACGATGGGTACGGTTCGCATCCAGATTGAGCGTAATCAATCGAATGTGATCGAGGCGGCCGCCGCGGGTGCCAGCGACGGCGTGCGTTTGGCAATTAATGTCGCCGGAATGCTGATTGCATTCACGGCGCTTATTGCTCTTCTCAATGCTCTCCTAGGCCTTGTCGGCGATTGGACCGGATTAAACACGATCTGCATGTCAACGTTTCAAAAACCGCTTTCGCTCGAACTGCTATTTGGACTTGTGTTCCAATTCATTGCCTATGGAATCGGCGTGCCATGGAGCGATGCACTGAATGTCGGCAGCCTCATGGGCATTAAGCTTGCTGTCAATGAGTTCGTGGCCTATCTTCGCATGGCCGATCTCGTCTCCGCCGGAAAATTGTCCGAGAAAGCTATTGTCATTGCCACATATTCTCTTTGCGGTTTTGCTAATTTCGCATCAGTCGCAATCCAGATCGGCGGGATCAGTCCCCTCGCTGAAAACCGGAGAGGTGACATTGCGCGGTTCGGTTTGCGTGCGCTTCTCGGCGGTACTATTGCAACCTGGATGACGGCAGCAATTGCCGGACTTTTAACAAATTAAAATACAAGATGTAAATTGTAAAATGACAATGGAAAATTTAGAGTGTTCAGAGAATCATGGTGTTTCATAGCGGCAGGATTGGGTTTCTCATAGCGGGCTTATACCGGTAATGTCTCCTGGCTTCGTCATAAAAAAATGACGCTTGCATCAAGTGAACCTTGGTATTTAACCCATTTTCATTTTTCATATATCGTCTTGATTTTTGAATTTTACATTTTGCATTCCTCCCGGCACTTTATTTATTCACTACAGAGGTATTTCTATGAACGGTTTAAAGAAATATAAATGGTTTGTTGTAGGTGATTGGAACGGCTTCTTCGGATTGATGTTCGACAACCTTACCGTCCTTTCGTTTCTGGCCGGCATCCTTGTCTTCGTCTTCAAATATCCGGCGGATATCGTCTACACAAAAATGTTTCCCGGAACGGCGTTCGGTGTTTTGTTCGGCGATCTTGTCTATACCTGGATGGCTTTTCGTCTGGCAAAACGATCCAGCAATCCGAATGTCACGGCAATGCCGCTGGGGCTTGACACCCCGTCGACCATAGGAATCGCTCTTGTTGTTCTCGGGCCTGCGTTCGCAGGGCTCAAAGCCGAGGGATACAGTGAATACGATGCTGCCATGATGACCTGGTACATCGGTATGGCAACGATGGTGTTCATGGGTATTGTGAAAGTTGTTTTCTCATTCCTCGGACGATGGATACAAAAGATGGTACCTCAGGCTGGATTGTTAGGATCGCTTGCGGGTATCGGCCTTGGCCTGATCGGTATGACACCGTTGATTGATGTTTTTGGAATGCCGCTGGTTGGTTTGCTTGCCCTCGGATTTATTTTTTACGCAATGGTTGCCGGAATAAAATTACCGTGGAAAATTCCCGGCGTGTTCGCCTCCGTCGCAATTGGTACTGCTCTCTATTATATTCTTGGGCCGTCCGGTCTGGTTGGAGGAACTTACGCCGGCCCGCTGGCAGCAGAACTGCATTTCGGACTGCCCGTTCCAACGCTCGATTTCCTCAAAGGCCTTGCTCCCGCATTGAAATACTTACCGATCGCCATTCCATTTGGAATCCTGACAGTCGTTGGCGGAATCAATGTAACAGAAAGCGCGCGTGTCGCCGGCGATGATTACAACACACGCAACATTCTTCTGACGGAAGCGATCGCAACGCTGATTGCCGGGTTCTGCGGCGGCGTTGCACAGTCGACACCATACATCGGACAGCCGGCATACAAACATATGGGGTCTCGTGCCGGATATACTTTGCTTACCGGTATCTTCATCGGGCTTGGCGGAATTTTCGGATATGTCTCGTTCATCGTTGAGTTAATTCCCCGTGCTGTGCTAGCGCCGATACTGATCTTCGTTGCGTTCGACATTATTGCACAATCGTTTCAGGCATGCCCGCCGCGCCATGCTGCTGCGGTTGCGTTTGCTTTTTTCCCGACGATTGCACGGCTTCTTGCCATTAAACTTGGAAATCCCGAAGCAGTGTTGCCCGAAACATTTCAGAAACTCATGACGCTCCCGGGAAAAGCGCTTCCGGAAATGCTGGTCATTGTCGCTCTGGGCAACGGATTTATCGTGACCGCCATGCTATGGGGCGCGTTCCTTGCCGAGCTGATCGACAGACACCTGAGACGGTCGGCTATTTACCTGATGGTGCTGGCAGGATTTACGTTCTTTGGAATTATTCATTCTGCCATGCCCGACGGTGTAATGTATTTACCCTGGTCTCTCGAAGGAATTGCGCGGCAGGTTCCTTATCAGTTCACAGCAGCGTATGTTGTTCTTGCGGCGTTTTTCTTCATGATGTCATTTACAAAGGAAAGCAAGGAGCCGTTTGAGGCAGCGGGGCATGGGTAGGCGGGAGCCAGTAGAAGGGAGAAGGTATTAGATGACCGTCACCTGCGCGCAGTTGAATCTCATAGAGGGTGCCGGTCATCTGCCCTGGATTGTTAGATGTCGAGCTTTTTAAAACTCGCCTGAACTGGGAGGGAGGTCCCCTCCCGACCTTAGAAGCATCGAACCGTTCCCTGCGTAATGATTCCTGTCGCGAGGGAACAGTTCGGTCATATCCGACCTTCGGAAGGTCTGGTAGGGATCTGCGAAACCTTCCGAAGGTTTCTACGGGGTGACAAATGTCCTTATCGCAATAGAACCATTTTTTCTGTTCTCTGATAATTGGCTGTGATTAGTTGATAGAAATATATCCCACTCGATACCTGTCGCCCGAGGTTATCTTTGCCCTCCCATGCAACCCTGTATGATCCCGCTTGCCGTTGGTCGTTTACAAGAGTTGTGACGAGTTGACCGGTTGAACTGAACACACTCAATCGGACATATTCATTGTTTGGGATAGTAAACGCGATCACCGTTGATGGATTAAATGGATTTGGATAATTACACAGCGAATACTCCGTCGGAATATCATCTATCATCTCAACCGCGTCTCCGGCCCTGATCGCTATGCTGTTATTCGGCCCTCGATTTAACAAAACCGTATAGGCGATTGGATCTTCCACTGCTTCAATGCCTTTTCCCTGGTCTCTTGGCACAAATACTTTATAGGCCGCGGTCGCGACGTTGCCGCTTGGATCGCTCACGGAGAGACTAACGGTATACACGCGTCCGTTTCCATTGCCCTGTCGTTCTGCACGAAGTTGGACAGATTTACCATCTGAACTTATTACCATATCTTTCAGTGTGTTTCCATCTCCATTGCCGGGTGCATCTTCTGGTTCATCACTTGAAACCGAATTAATACTCACGTTGGCAAGGTCTATTGGACCAGCACAGAGATCGGAGACAGACTGAGCCATGTTTGTTATCGTGAACTCTACATACTCATGATTGGGTGGCCATAGTTGTTTGAACGGTAGTATTACTATTCTCGGTGGAGTTGTATCGATTACTTCTACTGCTCTGATAACCTTTGAAGAATTACCGCTCTTATCGGTGGCCGTATAGAGCACCGGATATTTTCCTAACACATGGGTGTTCACATTGTGGGTGACCGTTAATGATGGACATGGATCTACCTTATCTATAACGGTTACACCGGGATCAACAAATTCTGATCCATATTCAATTTGCATTGGATTCGGCCCTAACAGTGTAACAACTGGCGGCTTGCTATCAATAACTTTCACCATCAGTTTATCTGAGTCAACTCCACCCTTTCCATCATTAACCGTTAAGGTTATTTCAGTATCGCCCAATGGAAGAGTTACTATCGGATTAACTCCTGTTGCTGATCCGGACGTCCAGGTCCAGAGATAGGTCAACTGGTCTCCGTCTGGATCCGAAGATTGGCTTCCATCAAGACTTATGGATGCTCCCTGGGGTGAAACTGCTTCTAAAATTTGATCATCGCCAGCGTTAGCAAGAGGCGGTCTATTTCTCATAAATTTATATATACCATTACCATTAGTTCCTGCCAATAATTCACCGATTTTGTTAAAACAGAGCGCCAGTACCCTGATATTCATTAAGCCGTCATTCATCGGAGACCAATGATTTCCATTATCTAGGGAAACAACAACACCAGCATTATTAGTTGCAGCGTACACTTTATCATCTTCATCAATTACTATGCTTAAGATAAAACTATTTTGAAATCCAACTTCGGCCCAAGTAACTCCATCATCGGTTGATCTAAATATTCCCATTCCAGTGCCTGCAAAAATATGACCTAATGAATTCGCTGTTAAGCAAAATACTCCGTCCACTCTCCGTAATGACGTCTCTATCCATGTTTCACCATTATTAGTAGAATAATGAACACTGTTTGCCGCTGTAAATATCTTTCCATCGGGCCGAAAGACGAAGTCGAAAACAACCAAATCAATCAATCCATTATTTAATTGGTTCCACGAATTACCATTATTTGACGACCTAAAAATGCCGCCCTGATCAGTGCCGGCAAAGATCTCTCCAGAGGGCTTAATGGCCATAGATAGTACATCCATATTCGTAAGGCCATTATTCACAGGTACCCAATTGTCGCCCTTATCAAGAGAACGGAATATTCCTGCTTTCTCCGTTCCTGCATAAGCATATCCAAGTGAATTTACAGCGGTGCATTCCACATTTGTATTCGTAAGGCCGGAATTCACTTGTGTCCATGTGGCCCCATTATCGGTCGATCGATAAGCACCAATATTCGTTCCCGCATAAATGATGCCTGATTCACTGATAGAAAATGAATGATACCAGACAACACCATTCGTTAAATTCGTCTGCTGCCAAGTATTAATTTGGCTCCATAGAATGACTGGAGTAATTATTAACGCAGTAACAATGATAACATCGTAAAACCTGATTCGTCGCATAGATCCTCCAACTTCTGGTGAGAGTTTATACAGCGTACGATTTGAGAATCATTTCCACATATGAGTGTAACAACCTAAATGTCTTTTTCCATGTATCGTTGCGTCAGTCAGTGAATTCCTGTTCTGTATTGCTTATGCACGTCACCCTTAGTGTAAAGGAGGATAAAGCAAGAAGGGAAATGTAAATTGAAATCAGAACCGATGATCGGGACCCCATCTGAAACTCAATCATATACAAATGGTGGTCATCTGGCAACAATCCCCCACATTTCCTGTCTTGCTTTTCTCTCTCCTATTTTCTTAGCGGAGCAGGAGCATTTTCTTTGCCTCAATATAGTTGACCGCTTTAATCTGGTAGAAATATGTACCGCTCGCAACCTGGCGGCCAGTATTATCACGACCGTCCCAGCGGACTGAGTAACTTCCAGCATCCCGTTGTTCATTGAGAAGGGATCGGATGAGCTGGCCTACTGAGTTGTAGATTCTTATTTCAACAGTTCCTATCTGCGGGAGCTGATACTCAATGATTGTAGATGGATTGAATGGGTTGGGGTAGTTTTGAGAAAGGATAATCTCTCTTGGTAAAGTCTCATCAATTCTATGTTTGACATCGGTTAAGATCAATTGGATTTCAGATAAACTGAGAGCTCTGTTATAAATTCGGATATCATCCAGAGATCCTTTCCAATATTGTCCACCAAGGCTTCTACCAATATTCATAGGCTCCGTATCATTTGTCGGGTCTGCTTCCATCATGAATTCAGAGTCCAATTCATTATCGAGATAAAGTTTTAAATTCCTACCAGAAATTACTGCTGTGAATAATACCCACTTATTCAAAAGAAGAACCTTATTGCCAACCCTCGTATTGTTTTGATAAGAAAATGCGATTCTTTGATTATACTGTTGAAGTTGATAAGAATAGTGGCTAGTACCCTTTGATACAATTGCAGCATTATCAACATACGAAGACAGGGTAGCCCACCCGGAGATTGTCATTGTCAATTGTGTCGGATATTGTAATATTGCATTGTGTGGTATTTGTATATAAGAACTGCCATTGAAGGAGTACGCTTTGTTAGAATTGCCCAATCTATCAGTCGTAAGTGTGGCACCAGCGAGAGTTCCATTATTCCCATTTCCACTTTCGTCATTTACATTTCCATTAAAGGGATAGTACGCAACAAGACCATCTGAAACTCTATTGAATGTTACCGTAGCCGTTCCGGTGTTATCACCTAGGTCTCCAGCATCGACAAAGAATAAATATCCCTGTGCATAAGAAATTCCAGCAGGCGATGGAAATGTGATGGTTTTTGTTTGCGTAGTGAATACTTCGTATAAAGCATGTCCACGGGGCCATTGAGAGGTAGTTTCACCGGTACCGGCAAAGAAGAACACTCTATCGATATCTCCTCCGGCGTGAGTCCCGTTAAAAGAAGCTGTAACATTATATGCCCCTAAGGGTAAATTGACAATCGCAGCCGAGTTTTGAGGTGTGATCCATGTATGTTTGTTCGGTTGAAGAGTTGTAATGATTGTATCTGCTTTTGTTGTTGCGGGTACCTTGATAAACGTTACCGTAGCCGTTCCAGAGTTATCATTGAGGTCTCCAGCATCGACAAAGAATAGATATCCTTGTGCATATGAAATTCCAGCAGGCGATGGAAATGTGATGGTTTTTG
This sequence comes from bacterium, assembly GCA_043803945.1. Classification (GTDB taxonomy): domain Bacteria; phylum Bacteroidota; class Ignavibacteria; order UBA10030; family UBA10030; genus JAZDJN01. The sequence goes on from JAZDJN010000095.1 coordinate 27,868, forward strand.
TTTGAGTAGTGAATACTTCGTATAAAGCATGTCCACGAGGCCACTGAGAGGTAGTTTCACCTGTACCGGCAAAGAAGAACACTCTATCAATATCTCCCCCAGCGTGAGTCCCACTAAAAGAGGCTGTGACATTATACGTTCCCAATGGTAAATTGACTATAGCAGCTGAGTTTTGCGGTGTGACCCATGTATGTTTATTGGGCTGCAATGTAACCGTAATTGGTGATTGAGCAGCAGTAAAGTTATAAACAAATAGTTGTGCAACTATCATTACACCAAAGAACTTCGAATGGGTTTTCATAAACATAGCTCCTCCTTACCAGTCCATTGATTGAAAATTTCTTTAATTGAATCCCAACATTCATTCATCTATACAAAAGAAGAGGCTTGCCGAAAAATAAAGCCGAACCTTTTTTGGCTCGGCTTCTTCCCAAATGATTGTATGGATCTGAGTTTAGTGCAGCTTCTTCAATGCCTCCCAGTATTTCCCATTAATTGTGACTTTTCGAGTCCACTTATCTCCATCCCAATACTCAAAAGTCTTCTGATATTTTCTGAAATACTCCTCGTCTGGAAATCGGCTAATTTCTCGTTGCTCGAAGAGATTCCTCGCAATATTCGAATACTCATCTGCCCATTGGACTTCAATAACCCTCATGTCAAATCCGAAGTGCGGATAGATCATCGCTTTTGGTTCGCTAGAATTTGGGTGAACGTCAGTGACCCGGAATCGAATAACTTGGTCTGATTCTCTGACCTCCTCAATACCTGCCTGGCTATATCTTGCTAGATGCTTTTTCTTATAGACCTCTCCAACAATTGTCCTAGGAATTCTCAGATAGAATTTTTCGCACCCCTCGTATAACGCCTTGCCTGTCCCGCTTCCCAGGGTACAAACACCTGAGATCATTCGCGGATCAATCACAACTATGCACGCATCATCGATCCAATCATTAACACCCCCAAAAACAGCTTCTTTGATGCCGTTTCTTTCCAAGTCGACTATTGCAGGTCCATTAAGGTGCCCATAGTGAAAGTACTTACCATACTCAGATCCATCCTTAACATTCAACAAAAACACGAAGCACGGTGAATAGACACTCACAGCAGTTCCAATGACTCTCCCCTCGAGACCCTTGCCAAGATCGCCCACCGTAAGCTCGTGGCAGAAGAAGTTTCTATCCGTTGTATTGTATTCAGTCGGAAAAGCAGTATCTTGATTCAGCTTGTATTCCCACAAAATTGAATCCCTCACGATTGACTTGCAGCGTAAAAAAGAGGCCTTTCCTCTTTGCTCATCATCTTTATGCCCATAAATGACTTCATTTATTCCATCTCCATCAACATCATAAAACGCAGTTGGTGCAACCGTGCTATCGCTTATTCGGATTTGATCAATTTTCTCTCCGTATTGATTCTTGATTAGTAGCATCTCTCCTTCAACTTTCGATTTTACTGGGTTCCTATCAAACGGTCCATACAATAGTTTTACTAATAGAAGAGTCATCGCCATAATCACTATTAATGCTACTTGTTTCCGAAATTTCCATATCTTTCTTGCACCCTGTTTATAAACCGGCACTGGTTCCAACTCCGTCAATCGGCGATTGTAAAAAAGCTCTTCAAGATTTGAAATACCTATAACTCTCGGGAGAATTATTGAGTCCGCATTATTTTGAGTCGTAATATTATGACGATAGTCATCAAGATATTCTTGACATAGCACCTCTTGTTCTTTTGGCACTATAAGGATCTTTACCCAACTGAAGATACATGCCTCCACTTTTATTTTTAATCCCTCTGCATCAACCGGTAGCAAATTTCCATCCGTATTGATCGCGCCGGTTATTGCCGTATCGTCCCGCAAAAAAAACTCACGCTTGAATTGATGCAGCCGTATCAACTCCGTTACCAGGAGGGCCGCCAATCCCGCACCAAGCGATTCCCCTTCAATCATCACACGTTTGTCGAAGGAGCAGTGAACAATAAGCTTCCTGCTCACCTTTATTTTCGTAAGCAAAGTAAAGAGCTTTCTCGCTGCCTGAAGTGCAATCTTCACCTGAGACTGTTGTTCGCCCCCGGAGTCAATCAACTGATCAATAATGATAACATCCTCATCCGATCCGTTGCGGCTGAACTGCATATGGACCCGCGCTTTTCTGAGCGATGCAAACGCCGAATGGGCATTCTCAATCAGCGGTTCGCAATCGACCATAGGAATCTAGACATGATCACGCCGCTCCGGTTTCTCTCCGGCGGTTTCCTTTCTTCGCCTTTTCCTGGAAACTGAAAGCTCAACCGGTCCTCCGTTTTCGCTCCTTATCGCCATCTGCTTGTGAATTGTCTCCCGGGCAGTGCGAATCCGCTCCCTTCCTTCTTTCCAGACCTCACTCTGCCCCTCCCCGGAAAGCATTTCCACGAGCAGCGACAGCACATGCTCCAGTCGATCAAGAAATAGGGGATTGGTGTAAGAGAAGTCTGTGCCGGAAACGATCGGAACAAGAAGCGAGAATAGCTCCTGTGCATACGCATAGAGAAAACTCCGCCCATCCGCCGATTGAAACTCTTCAACGAACCTTACAATACGAAGCAACTTATTGCGGTTGCCTCTTAAAACCGCAAGCTCCTGTTTTAGCACCCTGAAGGAATGTTCGATGCGTAGGGGATCCATTGGGGTTGATAAAAAGTGTTATGCTGAAAAAAGAAAACCTAATTTGAGTGAATTAAAAGGCTGTTTTTCTGACTCATCCCCCCATCCCCCTTCTCTAATTTTAGAGAAGGGGGAGAAAGGGGGTTGAGTCCGAATACCACAGAGATTCATCAAGAGTCAATGCGTCGCTAATGCGACTGTCGCTGTCTTCCAGTCGATACTGTTCGCGTTATCAACGAGCGCTGCCCCTTTGTGGTCCGGCCTGATGTTGAGAATGTTGCCGCGTTGATCTGAAATAATAATATCACACGCTTCCCGCAATGAATCATCGCTGGTGAGAAGATACACCGTGTATTGATCATTGGCACTATCCCGAACCACGCGTAAGAGAGTTTCTTTTTCTGCAACAAACGTTGCGACCGTGCTGAATTTTTCACCTTCCTCTTTTTTCTCCAGCGCCGCCATTAGTGTAACATTCTGCCGGAGGTGAATGCCATTTTCTGCCACCCCTGGTTCATATCGGCGCAGGGGAATTATCTTCTTCGCTGTATTGCCCTCAATCAGGTTCAGTATCTCCGCGTCCAGCGGTGTGGACAATTCATCGTTCAGGGTGGAATAATACTGGCGGAAATATGCATACTTCTCCCTGCAGACCGAACACTCTCCGAAATGCGCCTCCGCATTGGGGGGCACCGGCGTGTCAGATTCAGCGCTTGCCCGTGCCAGTTCTTCAATACTGTCTTCGCTAAGATGGTTCATAATAAACAGACCCTTCACTCATAGTATCTGCGCATGTTCATCTCACCGCGTAATGTTTAATTCCCGTTTCATCAACCTGATCATTTCTTCCCGTGAGGTCTTTACAAGGTATTCAACTCTGTGTCGGTATTGTTCTCTATAAAGCGTTTTACTAAGAGCCGGCTTGTAAACTTTAAGAATCTCGTAATACGAGCGGCCTGGATTACACTTATTACTATATTCTGCCATGAGGATATCGATGAGAATTTGTTTGAGGAGTTGCTCGTCGGCATCAACCAGTTTCCCTTTGTCCACATACCCCTTCCCCTGTCGTGCCATAACTCTGGAAACAGATTTTTCAATGACAACACTCAAATCATCATTCCTAATACTATTCTCTCCGTCCGATACTTCGTCGTCCGGATACTCCGATAGATAAAAAGAGCGAAACAGAAGAGCGGCCCCTGTTACTGAATATGTTTTCCGGTAATTATCCTGCCGATCCAGAACCTTAACTAACACGGTCAGAAGATCTTTTATAGTATTCACCCCTGCTGCTTCTGAACGGAATTCAATTTCCAGAAGCTCGGGCGGAATATCAGAACGGGATTCATTCAGTGCATTACCTCCTGTTACTGCAATCGCCTGCTCTCCATGGTGCACAACCAGGGTTGCGTCGATATGATTCTTCAATGCAAGTTTGATATTCCGGATTAACCTCGCAAGCCCGGGGTCGTTCTCCCGGTAGGATAAAATGATTCGCTGGTTCACCGAGGAAAATACCAGCCTGCGAAGCTCATGAAGCAGTTCGCTCTCTGTCTTGATGTTGATAGACTCTATCGTCTTGAAATACCCTTCAAACACTACCCAGCGGCCTGTCCCATCGCGCCTGAATAAATCCGCAATAGCATCATAAGCAAAATCGGAAATATCCAGTCCAAATTGCACCGTTTGGAAGGAGGTTACCCTGGTCTTCATTTTTAAACAGGCAATTGCCATTTTGTGGCATGCGTTGACAAGCCGGGTCAGCCTGGCAGGAGAACAGTTTCCCTGGAGGATCTCTATGAGAATAACACGCAAATCATCAACGAATGGTTGCATAAATCTACAACTCCAAGTTTCGGTAGATTTCTTTGCGGTGTGCGATCCGTCGTAGGAAGATCGTGTCGTTATCGAACGAGAAGATGATTCGATACTCGTTTGCTACAATAACCCTGTAGTATCCCTTAAGCCCAGTCATAGGGCGAACGTCCAACTCGGGGTGAAAGACATCCACACAGAGCTTCTGTGCTGTCTCGAAGGCTTTCGCTTTAACCTCCTCTGGCAGCGGTCTAAGATCACGCGCAAATCGATTGGTGCGCTGGAGAATCTTGTTACGCGACGAAGTCATCGTACGAAGTGACAATGTTTATTTTATTTTCCCGAACATCTTCATCGGACTCGCGGAGTCCCGTTAGAAATTCCTCACGATACAATTCGTTTGGAGGGAACGCGGAGGTGAGAAACTCTTGAATGGTTTTATACGCTTCGATGAGTTTCGCAAACTGTTCGCCAGAAAGCGTAACGGTAACGGTAGCCATCTGTATTCCTTTTGATTGATTTGAATAAAGTTATATGATTCTGCTTATAAAAACAAATACAACTATAATAGAACTCGCTTGGTTATTTTTCTTCACTCCTGTTGCAACTGACGTCGTGATGTTTTATATTCGCTCGTGCATAAAAAGTTTTGCGGGCGTAGCTCAGTTGGTAGAGCGTCAGCTTCCCAAGCTGAATGTCGCGAGTTCGAGCCTCGTCGCCCGCTCATTCATTTTGTGATATCATTAAATGTTAGATGTCGCGGGTTCTGAGCCGTAGGCTCATGCGCCTCTGGCGCAGAGTCTCGTCGCCCGCTCCACGATGCTAAGAAGTCCGTCTTTTTACTACGCTCAAGCTTAGGTAAAAGACGGACTTCTACCAACCGCCCGAACGGTTAATTCAATATCTCCCATGATCACTTCAATAAATCTTTTCAACACCTCCTTTCCTCCAACGAACAAAGAGCGCATTGACCTGCTCTTTCAATGCAATACGGTAACAATCGAGCGGATTTGTTCCTCCGGCAGCAGTTCTCCCGAAGGATTCTGGTACGATCAACCAACCGATGAGTGGGTTGTCGTCCTTCAGGGAAGTGCAGGACTCTCCATAGAAGGAGAACCGGAAACAAGAACGCTCAAGCCCGGAGAGGCGATATTTCTTCCCGCCCACCATCGGCACCGCGTTGAGTGGACGGAGGCGCAAACTCTTTGGCTAGCGGTTCATATCAAGATAGAGAATAATTCTTGATTGATACGGTAACCCTTCCCATTTTACCTCCACATTCGGGGAACACCGAGGAGCGCCTAGTATCCAAAAGAAGGACGGTGTTTCCAGCATGCCTCTGGCTGGAATCTGTATAACAGAACTGGTTTTTCTATAAAGCAGATCCCCGACGGAAGCCTTCGGGGAACAATGAGAGGTACAGGGCACCAAAAAGAAGGATAGTGTTTCCAGCATGCTTCAGGCTGCCTGCCTACGTGTCCGCCGTAGCGGACAGGCAGGGAATCTGTATAACGGAACCGGATTTTCTATAGAACAGATCCCCGATAAAAACATTCGGGGAACACTGAGGGGTCCCCAGTGTCTAAAATAAGGACAGTGTTTCCGGTATGCTTCAGGCCGGAATCTGGAAATCGGGTTCAGATCCCTTTAGTAGATCCCCGACAGAAGCATTCGGGGAACACTGGCTTTAGTTATCCCTTAGCGTTTCTCGACGGCATGCTTCTTCGTATAGAATCATCAACGCATTATTGTTTTTCTGAACAATTTTCAACAAATTTTACACGTCAAGGGAACGCAATGTTCCCTTTGTTCGTCTTATAGATTGCCTGTTCATGAGAAGGATTTGCCGCCAAGTGCGCCAAGAATTGTTTATTGAGTTATTTTTCAAAAGTCTATGAAAATCTATCATATTCATATCTTGGTGTTTTGCCTGCTTGCCCGCCACGGCGGGCCTGTGCTGCCAGCCTGCTGCAGGCAGGGCGTTCTTGGCGGTTAGCTCTTTTGCCAATTAGTTAGAGAATTATAAGCGTTTTTCTCATTTTCTGGAGGTACTGTGGATATCAGAACAATCAACGAAATGATTCAACGCGAAAGCGCATTCGTCGACACACTCACAACCGAAGTCAGCAAGGTCATTGTCGGCCAGAAACAAATGGTCGACCGGTTATTAATCGGATTGCTTTGTAACGGACATATCCTGCTTGAGGGTGTGCCTGGCCTTGCAAAGACCCTGACAATCAAGACCCTTGCCTCTGCCATCAGCGCCAAGTTCCAGCGCATTCAGTTTACACCCGACCTTCTTCCTGCCGACCTTGTTGGTACAATGATTTACAACCAGAAGGAGGGAAAGTTCTTTACGCGGCGCGGGCCTATCTTTGCAAATTTCATTCTTGCTGATGAGATCAATCGTGCTCCCGCGAAAGTGCAAAGCGCCCTCCTGGAGGCCATGCAGGAACGACAGGTGACAATCGGAGAAGAGACCTTCAAACTCGATGAACCGTTTCTTGTTCTGGCCACACAAAACCCTATCGAGCAGGAAGGAACCTATCCCCTGCCTGAAGCACAGGTCGACCGGTTCATGCTAAAGGTGAAGATTGACTACCCCTCGCGCGATGAAGAACTCTTAATTATGCGCCAGAACGTGTTCGGCGAACAGAAAGAGATTAAACCGGTTGTTTCACCAAAGAACATTCTTGCTGCGAGAGATGTTGTAAAAAATGTGTATATGGATGAGAAGATTGAACGTTACATCCTCGATATCGTGTTCGCAACACGGCAACCGGCTAAGTTCAAGCTGGAGAAGCTTGCACCGATGATCAGCTACGGTGCCTCTCCCCGTGCAAGCATTAACCTGGCACTTGCCTCGAAGGCCCATGCATTTATTAAGCGTCGTGGATATGTCATTCCAGAGGATGTCCGGTCGATAAGCTTTGATGTCTTGCGGCATCGTGTTGCCATAACCTACGAAGCAGAGGCGGAGGAGATGACCTCTGAGAATATCGTGCAGGAAATTCTTAATACTGTGGAAGTGCCTTAGATATACTGCGAAAAGCGGAAAAAATAATTAACCACAAGGACACAAAGGAAAAGCTATTAATAGTAATATTTTCAAATTCTTTTTGTGTAAGCTTTATTCTGTGTGTTCTTCGTGTCCTTCTCAGCCAGAGGCTGATCCGCCAAACAGACGCCTGCCTGCCGCAGGCAGGGCGGACAGGTGCGCCTGGCGCAGTGGTTAGGCTTTTCGTCAAAGTTTCACGGAGCATGCTATAGACTGATTCATCATGGAAACCAAAGAGCTTCTCAAAAAAGTACGGCAGCTTGAAATTCGCACACGCGGACTTGTAAACCAGGTATTCTCCGGTGAGTATCACTCGGTGTTTAAGGGGCGCGGCATGGCCTTCTCAGAGGTCCGCGAATATCAGATCGGCGACGACATTCGAACCATCGATTGGAATGTCACGGCCCGTTTCGACCATCCGTACATCAAAATCTATGAGGAGGAACGCGAGTTAACCGTGATGCTTGTTGTCGACTTAAGCGGCTCGCAATTTTTCGGCTCTCACGGACAACTGAAACGGGATATTGCCGTCGAACTCAGCGCTATTCTCGCTTTCTCGGCGATGAAGAATAGCGACAAGGTCGGGGCGATTTTGTTTTCCGATCAAATCGAGAAATCGATTCCGCCGCGCAAAGGGCGCTCGCATGCATTGAGAATTGTCCGCGAATTAATCTCCTACGAACCTAGACGTACAAAGACCAGCCTCAAATCGGCGTTGGAATATCTGAACCACGTCTTAAAGAAACGCAGCATCGTTTTTGTCATCTCCGATTTTATTGATACAGGATATGAGACTGCCCTCCGCATCGCCGGGAAGCGTCATGATTTAATCGGCATTACACTGCTCGCTCCGCTGGAACGTGATCTGAGAAAGGTCGGACTTGTAACGTTTCGTGATGCTGAAACCGGGCTGCAGCGCTGGGTTGATACTTCCGATAAGAACGTTCGATCGGCGTATACTCTGTACCGCGAGGCTTTCGACAAAGCGCGGCGCTCCGTTTTCCTCAAGGCAACACTCGATGAAATTGAGATTGAAGTACGAAACGACCAGTCGTACATGAAGCCGCTTATAGATTTCTTTAGATTGCGGGAGCGTCGATGGTAACGGCTTTTCCTCTATACCGTTCGCTTCGCATTGTTGCTATTGTCGGCGCTGTTCTTCTGACGTCTCTCGTTTGCGTTGCACAGGAACCGGTATTAACGGCACGGCTGGATTCCACGTCCTATAGAATTGGATCCTGGATTACCGTTCATATCGACGCAAAGTTTTCGGAAACCATTCCATCCATTTTTCCCGCAATGAAAGACAGCCTTGGATCGTTTGAAATTCTAAAAATCGATTCTTTGTTATCAGCCCTGGATCAGGGGGTGCGGCGGCAGGAATGGATAATTCGCATGATGACCTTCGATTCCGGAACCGTGGCTGTTCCTCCGATTCCCTTTGCTTACAGAACTGCAAATGATTCTACAATACGAATCGCAAGTTCCAATCCCCTCGTGCTTACTACAACGGGCATCGAGATCGATCCCAGGGGTGATATCAGAGACATTAAACCTCCGATGGATGCTCCATGGGCCTTTGAAGATTTTATCCCATACATTGTAGCATTGCTGATCATTGGTATCTCCGCGTATGGCTATCACTATTACCGGAAGAGAAAAATTAAGAATGAGGCAGATCTGCTGCCGCCCAAACCTGCCATTCCCCCGGCTTACATTGCTCTCGCTGCACTGCGGGAGCTTGAAGAGAAGAGGCTCTGGCAACAGGGATACATAAAACAGTTTTACTCCGAAGTCACGGAAATTATCCGGCGTTTTCTTGAACATCAGTTTGGGTTCCTTGCCCTGGAATCGACCTCGGATGAAATCATGCAACAATTAAAACGGATACCGGAAGCACGGGTGCTCATCAAACAGTTTCAATCGTTTTTTACCACGGCTGACCTGGTAAAGTTTGCAAAATACGAACCTGCTCCTGTCGACCATGACGATGAGTTGCGGTGTGCTTATGAGGTTGTCCGCGCAATGATGCCGAGAATAACAGAAGAAGCAAAAATCGAGCAGGCGGAGGTTGGCAATGTTCGGTGATCTCTTTGCAAATCCATGGATCCTTTGGTTCCTGTTGCTGATTCCCCTGCTTGCCGTATGGCAGTGGCGGCACCGGCAGAAGATTGTTTCTGAATTAACGTTCTCCTCGCTCAAGCCCTTCGGTACCATCCGCCCGTCGCTTCGTGAGCGCTTGAGAGATGTCCCTGCCGGTTTTCGTCTGCTCGCCTTGGCCTGTTTCATCATTGCGTTGGCAAGGCCGCAGTCTGTCACAAGCAGAGAGAATATCACTACCGAAGGCATTGATATTGTTCTCGTACTCGACATCTCGGGCAGTATGCTCGCAGAAGATTTTTCACCCAACCGTCTTGTTGCTGCCAAGCAGGTTGCCGAAGATTTTGTCGACGGTCGAATGAATGACCGTATCGGCCTTGTGATTTTTTCCGCGGAGAGTTTCACCCAGTGCCCGCTGACCATGGATTATGGTGTGTTGAAATCGCTTCTCCGCGAAGTGAAGAAGGGCATGATTGAAGATGGTACGGCTATCGGGCTTGCGCTTGCCAACGGCGTAAACCGCCTCAAGGATAGCAAAGCAAAGAGCAAGGTCATGATCCTGCTCACAGACGGCGTGAACAACCGGGGAGAGATCGATCCGTTGACCGCGGCGAAGATCGCTGTTACCTATGGTATTCGGGTTTATACTGTCGGCGTTGGCGCACAGGGGCAAGCCCCGTATCCGGTGCAGACACCATTTGGAATCCAGCGGCAGCTTGTTCCTGTTGATCTGGACGAAAAATCTCTGTCGACAATTGCCGAGATGACCGGCGGACGATACTATCGTGCGACCGATAACCGGAAGCTCAAAGCCATTTATAAAGAGATTGATCAACTTGAACGAACAAAAATTGAAGTAACCGCCTATAAGCGCTACACTGAATTGTTTTATCGCTGGCTGACCGGAGGGCTTATTGCCCTTTTGCTGGAAATCGGATTGGCTTCAACGGTTTTAAGAAAAATTCCATAAGCTGTTATTGCCTGGTGCTGTTCACTATTTAATGTTTAGCGTTTAATGTTCACTGTTCACGGTTCCCTATTTACGATTTACTATTTACCACCCTATGCTGAGATTTTTACATCCTGAATACCTTTGGCTGCTGCTCGCTGTTCCGCTGTTTGCTGCAGGATTTTTCTTCCTCAACCGGTGGCGACGACAACTCTTGCATCGATTTATTGATGCCTATCTTGTCGCTCAGCTTGCGCCCGACTTTAGCCTGGCAAAACGTATCGTGAAGCAATCGATACTGTTATTCGCCCTGGCTTCCCTCATTCTTGCTCTGGCTAATCCCCAGGTAGGCACGCGCCTTGAAGAGGTAAAGCGCGAGGGCATCGATCTTTTTGTTGTTCTCGATGTCTCGTTAAGCATGAAGGCGGAGGATATTCGTCCGAATCGGCTGGAGAAGGCCAAGCGCGATGTTTCCAGCCTTCTTAAAAAGCTCGAAGGCGACCGGGTTGGCCTCATTGTTTTTGCAGGCGATGCGTTTGTGCAATTTCCTCTTACCGCCGATTATTCTGCTGCTGATCTCTTCATCGGTGCAGTCGATGTTGATGCTGTTCCTGTTCCGGGCACAACGATCGGACGCGCTATTGAAAAGGCGCTCGAATCGTTCAGGAAAGATCTGCCAACACAAAAAGCAATCATCATTGTGAGTGACGGAGAGAATACTGAGGGCGATGTCGAAAGTGCCGTGGGCGAAGCAAAAAAAGCCGGCGTCCGCATTTATACTGTCGGCATGGGAACGCTTGAAGGAGCGCCGATTCCGTTGTATAATGCAGGGGTCCGTGTTGATTTCAAGAAAGATCAGGCAGGAAGTATCGTGCTTTCAAAGCTGGACGAGATAATTCTTCAGAAGCTTTCATTGCCCACCAATGGCAACTATAGAAGAGCTTCGAGCGGCGGCAATGAGATTGACGAAATCTTCAATGAGCTCGCTTCACTGGAAAAGACAGAGATGGGTACAATGCAGGTAACGGGGTTTGAAGATCAGTATCAATACCCGCTGGCGTTAGCTGCAATCTTGCTGCTGCTTGAGTTCATACTCTCAGAGAAGAAAGGAAAACTCTTTGCACGGATCCGCCGGTGGATTCCTCTTGCCCGGGGATTATCCGTTCTCTTCCTTTTGTCTCTCGCAGGCAGCCTGAGCGCTCAAACCGTCCGATCCCATATCAAGAGCGGGAACAATTCGTACGAAGATGCCAAGTACCCGGATGCCGAGATTTCGTATAAGAAAGCTCTCGAAAAACAGACCGATTCGAAAGAGGCGACTTTCAACCTGGGGAATGCTTATTATAAGCAACAGAGGTTTGACGAATCGCTGCGATCATATAACCAAACGATTGCCTCCACCAAGGATGCCGGAGAACAATCGAAAGCCATGTACAACCTTGGCAATTCGCTGTTCAAATCCAACAAGGTGCAGGAGAGTCTCGAAGCCTACAAGCACGCTCTTCGGCTCAATCCTTCAGACGAAGACGCTCTTTATAATTACCTCCTTGCAAGGGAACGATTAAAACAGGAACAACAGCAGAAGAAAGATAACAAAGACAATAAGGATCAGAAAAATCAGCAACAACAGCAACAGAACCAAAAGCAAAACGACCAACAGAAAAAACAGGATCAGCAGAAACAGCAGCAAAACAACCAACAGCAGCAAGCAAAACAAGATCAGGTGAATCAGCAACAAAAGAAAAATCAAATGCCGAAGGATCAGGCAGAGCGCATTCTTGAAGCAATGCGAAACAACGAAAAGGATGTTCAAAAGCAGATCCGGAAGCGTGAAGCTGTCAATGTCCGAATCGAGAAGGATTGGTAATGAAGAGTTTTATTTTTCCTTTCCTGCTGCTCATTCTTCTTTCCCGATCGGCATTCGCCCAGGATGCTTCATTCGAGGCTTCGGTTGCACAAACAACCGTTGCGACGGGCGAGCAGTTTGCGCTTTCCTTTACATGCTCCGGAACAGAAATGAACAGCATGAAAAACTTCCGGGCTCCCGATTTCAACCAGTTTGTTGTTCTCAGCGGTCCTAACCAATCGACAAATATGCAGATCGTCAACAATTCGGTTTCGGCGACAATTATCTATACCTATTATCTCTCTGCCCGCCAACCCGGAAAATTTAGCATCGGTTCTGCATCAATTGAATACAAAGGTAAAACGCTCAAAACAAAAGCTCTCCAGATCGAGGTCGTTCTGGGAAAACCGAAACCCAAGGAGGCACAGGCTCAGCCCGCAAGTCAGGAGATCGGGGATAATCTGTTCATCCGGGCAACGACCGACAAACAGCGTGTGAGGCAGGGCGAACAGTTGGTGGTTACCTACAAACTCTATACCCGCCTCGGTGTTTCCGGTTATGACATTGCCCGGGCACCTGTGTATCAGGGGTTCTGGTCCGAAGAGGTAGAACAACCGCGGCAGCCTGTGGTAACAACAGAGGTTATCGACGGCAAGCAGTTTCGTGTTGCCACAATGCGCAAGACCGCGCTCTTCCCAACACAAAGCGGCAAGTTAACTGTTTCTCCACTGGAAGTTCGCTGCATGGTGCAGGTACAGACCCGCCAACGTAGTAATGATCCATTCGAGTTGTTGCTGAACGATTTCTCTCGCGTGCAAACTGTCGAACACGAGATCAAATCGAACCCCCTTACCATTACTGTCGACCCGCTCCCCGGAACAGCACCGGTTTCATACACCGGAGCGGTGGGTAAATTTTCTTTCTCGGCAACCGTTGATAAAAAATCTGTGAAGACCGGCGATCCCGTTACACTTCGTCTTTCCGTAAGCGGCACCGGGGTGATCAAACTTCTCTCGCTGCCGAAACCGGCGCTTCCCTCTGACTTTGAAGCCTATGAACCAAAAATTTCTGAAGAGTCGAAGGTCGAGGGCGGCCTTGTCAGGGGCAAGAAGACGGCAGAATATCTTGTTATTCCGCGCAACGCCGGCGAGCGGACAATTGAACCGATTCCTTTTTCCTACTTCGACCTTGAGAGCGGCGGATATCGGACACTCACCTCTCAACGATTCGATCTCTCTGTCGCTCCTGGAAAAGAATTTGCCACCGGCACAAACATTGCGGCAAAAAGCGATGTCCGGTTACTCGGCGAGGATATTCGCTTCCTTAAGCTCGATCTCGGCCAGACGCATCAGCTTGACGAATCGCCATTTAATTCGGGGTGGTTTTTAGCAGTCCTCATTTTGCCGCCCCTATTTTTTATAGGGGCATTCCTCTATCGCCGCCGCACCGACAAATTGACCGGCAACATCTGGAGGTTGAGAGCAGAGAAAGCCGGCAAAGAGGCTGCGCGGCGGCTGAAGTCTGCCCGAAAAATTCTTGCCCAGGGCAACAGCGAGAGCTTTTACGCAGAAGTCTCTAAAGCGCTCACCGGTTACCTTGAAGACAAGCTTCGCATTCCGCGGGCATCGTTCTCTCTAGATGATGCTCTTGTGCATTTGAAGGAGGGCGGGGTGCACGAAGAAATCTGTTCCAAAGTCAAATCCTGTTTTGAGCAGGCCGAGTTTGTGCGGTTTGCCCCGGCATCGGATACGCAGGAAGGCCGAACAGAGCTTCTCAACACGGCGGCAGATGTTATCAACACTGTGGAAAAATTGTATACAGAACAATCATGAACCGTCTGCCTCTTCTCTTTATTCTTGTTATTCTGCTTGCCGGCTCTATCGCCCCGGTTTATTCACAAACAGCACCGGATGAATTTGAACGGGCTAACGCGTTGTACCGAGAGGGTAAATTCGAAGAAGCTGTTATGCATTTCGAAGCTATTATCCGGCAGGGCGTTGTCAGCGCACCATTATATTTCAATCTTGGTAATTCCTATTACCGCCTCGGCCGTATAGCTCCAGCAATCCTCAACTATGAACGCGCACGACGTCTCGAGCCAGGCGATCCTGACCTTCAGCATAATCTTTCACTTGCCAACTATAAAATCATCGATCGTATTGAGCCTCTTCCGGAATTATTCTTCATTCAATGGGCGAGGTCGGTTGCTTCGCTTGTCTCGCTCCATGGAATAACCCGCATCCTGATCGTTCTCTGGGTACTCTTCTTTGGCACGCTGACCCTCGTCTATCTTTTTCCGGGCAGCACTATGGTACGAATCGCCCGATGGCTTTTAGCTGGATCGGGAACATTGCTGCTGCTTGTCGGACTCCTGCTCGCCATCCAATTGTTTGCCAATCAATCCGGTAATGATGCTATTATCATAGCTTCGACGGTGACCGCAAAAACTTCCCCCGATGAACAAAGTGTCGATGCCTTTGTCGTGCATGAAGGATTAAGGGTAACGATGAGCGATTCCCTCTCCGGCTGGGTAAAAATTATTCTCGCCGATGGGAAGGTTGGCTGGATTCGCTCGACACAATGCGAACGAATATAACGCCAGGATTTCCACCTCCTTCGATTACTGCATTCTCCTCTATTGCGCTTTATCATGCCACACTTGACTTCTTTTCGCGCCGGAAGTACCTTGTATTGCAATGCGTAAATACCCCTCTTACTTCCTGGAAGAGAAAGCATTATGAACTCACATACTAAAAGGTATTTTATCGCTGTAATGATTGCTTTCACCATGCCGCTGTATGCACAGTACTATGGAGAACAGGTGCTGGAGAAATCATTTGAGGTGACCGATTTTTTCTTCCGGCCGTTTAATTTGAATCCCTACGGGCTTGGAGCATTTAAGACTTCTGCCCCGGGGTTGATCGATGACCCGCTGTTGAATCTCACTCTCAATCCTGCAGCGCTTTCTTCCGACGCCATTCAAGACTATTATCTCTACATCGATTTCAGGAGCGCAAAAGAAGTTCAAAGCGGAGCTTCTTCCAGATATTACCCTCTTGAGGGTTCAACAAAGATGGTCTCCGACGCAATGTATTTTCCCAGGTACTACTACAACGTCCGAAAAGAGATCGAGCCTGTCTTCTCGGGAGCTTTCCTTTCCCGCCCGTTCCCTTCTGCCATGCCCCGGCTTACACTCGGCCTCGCCTATCAAGCAATGATGCAGGATGAGCGGTATTATGCGATACCACAAGATGTGTATCGTTCATCAGAAGGGAAAGACTATCTCGGACGAGCAACGAGCAACGAGACCGTCCCAATTATTGACCGGTACAGCGGAACAGACAAGATGAACCAGCGAGGCCATTTATTTGCGCTTTATGCCGCATATCAATGGAGCAACAACCTGCACCTTGGGGTGAAACTTGGAAGGGGTTTGTTTGATCGCGATGGATCTGTTGGATCGAGCAATCTCTGGGGATACGGCCAGGCACAGAATTATAACTCTCTCTGGTCGAACTCAGAACATCGCGAACAGAATTACCGGCACTGGGAAACTGCCGCGGGTGCTACCTATCAGATAAACGATTTGTCGTCTCTTGGTGCGAGCCTTGGAACAATCTGGGGCGATGCTGTTCAAGAACTGCAGCGGTCCGATACCTCATTCTATGGAAGCGGGACGATCGGCGTTGGCACGAACTGGAGCTACAATACGCATTCCGGCCGCACGCTGCAATCCTGGAATCATGATAATTCGTCGCTCTATGGCTCACTGTACTATAACCGACGTTTCAGCGAAAAGCTTGTGATGTCCATTCAATACCAATTCCTCAGCCAGGATGACGATCTTTCTCTGTTCTCTTCCTTGCGCGATAGTTCGTATTCTAACTACTATTACACATCGACAAATTATGAGAGCAAATCGAAATCCGATTACACCGTTCTCGACCGCCGTACGGGAAGCGGTACAAAAACCCTCAGAGAACATAACCTCCTTCTGGCTTCACGCTGGAAGATCGGGGAAGAGACCACTGTCGACGTCGGGCTGGGGATTTCCTTTCATAATACAACAACGACAACCTCAGAGCCGGTGTTTGCCGACCGGCACTCTCGCTATGAGTCGTACTATAAAAGCGGCAACATCAGCGGCGAAGGCAAATACTACGACGCCGCGACCGAAGAGAAATCCCTGCTGTGGGAATTCTCTTCGAACATCACGACGTATCACATTCCTGTGATGGTGAAGCATCGGGTGAGTGAATCCATTACAATTTTCTTCGGCGTGGACCGTAAACTATCGAGCTGGGAAATTAACGACATGACGCTGGCTGTGTTCGCATACCGCTATCTCAATTCCAACGGCACAGAGAATCGGACCACGAATTTCGGGGAGCGTTATACTCAACCGAAGGAAGTTGTGACTGATGTGCGCACAACGGTGCTTGGAGGCGTTGAGGTTTCTCTCGCATCAATGTTGAACCTCCGGCTTCTCGCTGTTCCAAACTTTACGGACAGCTACGAGGGATCGAAGTTCAGCCAGTTGCAATGGTGGATTAGTGTGACGTTGCATCCGTAATCATTGTGTTGCTTTCACCACAACAACCGTTTGATCGTCGTTTTGATCATTCCCCTGCATGAACACCCTCACTTCGCTGATAATATAATCACGGATCTCTTCGGCCGGACGAGCTGCCGCGGCATGGAGTGTACTCACGAGCTGCTCTTCACCGAATTGCGCTCCATCGCTTCGCTCTGCATCGGTAACACCATCGCTCACCAGAAGAAACACATCGTTTGGTCGATACGGCACGATCCTCTCTTCCAGTTCTTCCGCAAACAACCGGTCCGATTCAAGGCCGAGGCCAAGGCCTTTTGGAATAATTTTTTCAATCCGCTGGGTCGCAGCAGAATAATGGTACACAGGCAAATGGCCGGCCCGGGTGAGGATAACTTCTTTTTTATCAAGATGGAAAAAGCCGCCAACGGCCGTTATGAACGAGTTCTTTTCAAGATCGTTGCAGAGAAGTTTGTTTGTGCGGATAAATAATTCCTTGGGAGACAAATTGAAGGCATAGAGGGAACGGAAAATTCCCTGCACCTTTGAGAGGTACAACGCTGCCGATGTCCCTTTTCCGCTGACATCGCCAACGATTACGGTGAAGCGGTCGGGAATGCCGTTCAGGTAATCGAAATAATCGCCGCCGACCTCCATTGCCGGCGCTGAAATTCCGGAAATATCCAGCCCCTGGATTTTCGGAGTGTTCTGCGGCAGCGATGCCATTTGAATTCTTCGGGCCAGGGCAAGTTCATGTTTCATGCGTTCCTGTTCGGCAAGCTCTTCGTACAGAAATGCATTTTCGATAGCAACCGAAGCCTGCTTGGCTACAGCGCTGAGGAATTCCAGGTCTTCATGGGTGTACGTTGCCTCCGACCGCTTCTCGCCGACAACAACTGCTCCAATGAGATGGTTCTTCGATTGGATCGGCAGGATGTAGTGGAATCCAAACCGCTTCATCTCCTCTTTCCACTCTGCCGGCAGATACTCGGTACTTACACCGCCATGAAACGGCTGAAGCTGTTTCGCAAGATCCGCTCCTTTGGCGACACAGTATTCTTTCCATGCGTTTGCCGAAAATCCATGAACTTCCTGGCAACAACAGACTTTCTCATCGCGGAAAAACAGAACTCCCACACTCTTCAACTGCAGAAGCTGAGCAATCTTTTCGCCCATGCCGCGCGCAAGATCGACCATGCTAAGTTTTGTCGCCATTACTTCCGCCAACTCGTTCGCCGCACGACGATAATCGTACCTCACATGATAGAACATTGTATCAATGCTTCGCTGACCCAGCTTCCACACTCTCCACGCCGACACCATCACCAGGACAGCGGCAAGCATGAGAACCCCTTTTTCAAACCAGATCTTCCGTTCGGGGGTTATGGGAGCATCCAGAAGCTCAATCGAGGTAAGGGAAATCTGGATGTTCGGGATCTGGAATTGGCGGTCCTGGAGCCAAGCAAGCAAAACGATGCTCGCGACCAGCAAGACAATACTCCAGCAGAACGAAACAATGACATATTGAATGTTGCGGCGAACCCGAAGCTCCATGTCCAACAACCGATAGCGGCCAATTGTGTACATAAAAGAGAGCGGAATGAATATCAGGAGCACTCCAAGGTAGCCGAGAAACCGTTGGCCGTTTACGAGGATCATTAAGATCACTATGAGGATGGCTGCAGCGCTTACAAGTATCGATGTATTCTTTGGGATTGCGTTGAGTCTTCGATATTCCTCCGATGCCTGTTTCCTAAAATTCACCCAGATGAAGATTTGATAGCCGGACAGAATGACGATACACAGCAAGATTAGAAGAATTATCAAGCCTTGTACCACCAGCGGCCGCGTGGCTATTGCTGCAGATACTGTAATCAGGAACAGTACAGCCGAAAGCAGATATGCGTTGCGGAGCACCCAGCGTTTTCCAATCAACTCCGGACGTTCCTTGGGAAAGTAATGCCCAGCATGAATGTTGAGAGGGAAGAACAGGTAAAGTGCTGCAACGGTTAGAATCGTGAGCAGGTTTTCGAAGAGGTCGGGGAGAACGCCCCTTCTCACGAAAAAGAGCATCATGAAAAATCCGGTTGTGAGAAATGTATTGCTCAGTATTCTTGCCCCGATCAAATTTGGCCGGGCGACTCCCAGAAAGACCCCGGTACCAAAGAAGATCAGGCCTGAAAGAATAAAAAGTATAACGCCCGTTGGCATCCCGAGTGCGGCGAGAACAAGATTGAGAGATTGTGTTTCTCCTCCGCGCACAATTTCATACGTGCTTGTTCTGCCGCTCTGTGTTTCACGCATCACAAGATCTGCTTCGGCCGAACCGTTAAACGACTTTCCGTTAATTCGGATAATAACATCTCCCACTTTCAGTCCGGCGCGATCGGAGGCACCGCCGGGAGTTACGGCTGTTACTCCAACGCCGCGACCGAAGTTCTGTACAAACGGTTTCGGGATCGTCTGCCGCGGCACCAGATAGTCCTTCAACTGTTGTCCATCGATGGAAAAGACCCGGAGTTCAACGTCCGCCCCGTTTGCATTGCTAAGCATAACGTGTGCGGAGTCGACAGAGTACACCCGTTTTCCATCTATTCTCATCAGATAATCGCCGACGTGTATTTTGCCTGGTGTCGTTTCTCCTTTTTTCTGTTTGAGCACTCCCTCTGTCTCGGCAACAATATAGAGCTCCGTTACATCGGCTCCTGCGGCGTTTCGTATGCCAATATCGATAAACACGTTCTCGTCTGTAGACGTGCTGGCATAACGATAAATCCCTGTAAACGAGAGAACGAGAGAAGCTGCCGTTAGCAGGATAAAGAGTGCCCGAAAGCGATTAGGATGTTTGTCAAAATATCTCATAGGATCAAAATGCTCCGCTTGTTATTCCCTACGAAAAATCGAAGAGGATGTTGCCGATGTGAGAGCCGGGAAACCAATTAATTCCTTTCCTCGTTAGAATAAATCGCTTATTAATGATATCTTCATTTTTCAATTAAGATACTTATTCTTTAACAAAAATATCCCGTTACTGGCGTACCTTGAATTTGCTTTTACACTATTTACCGATAAGCCTTCACGTTTCGCCGAATATTTCGTAACTTCGTAATGGAAAGGAAGTATCTTAGCTCAACGGTTCGGCCATAGTTCAACACGGAATATCATGGAATCTAAAAATACCGATTTATCAGCGTTAAGAATCAACCGGGCAAACGACACATTCGGAGCTCCTCCCAAACGGAAGGTCTGGGTTGTTCTCGTATTTATTGTTTGTGTCGCCCTTTTGGCCTACGGTGCTTTTTCTCTTTATAACCGCGTTATGACGCCAGCACTCGAGGTTCGGCTCTCTTCTGCCGCTTGGAGCTCCCCCTCCCAATCAAATGCTGTTCTGACCGCAAGCGGGTATGTCGTTGCACAGAGAAAGGCTTCGGTTGCTTCAAAGGCAACTGGACGTCTTGAATTTCTTGGAGTGGTTGAGGGAGACCGCGTGATGCAGGGCGAGATTATTGCCCGCATTGAAGATGCTGATCTCAAGGCATCGCTCAATCAGGCCCGCGCCAACCTCCGGGTATACGAAGCTGAACTGAAGGACGCCCGGCAATCCCTCGGACGCCAGAAGGCTCTTTTAGAGAAAGCTCTTACCACTCAGGCCGAATATGACGCGGCAGAAGCACGCTACGACCGGACGCTGGCTTCCATCGAAGCGGCAAAAGCCGCCGTTACGGGTGCTGAAGTTGCGCTGGAAAATACGCTGATCCGCGCTCCCTTTGATGGTACTGTGCTAACCAAAAATGCCGACATCGGCGAAATGGTTGTTCCCATGGCGGCAAGCGTCGGATCGCGAGCGGCGGTGGTGACACTTGCCGATATGAGCTCTCTTCAGGTTGAAGCAGATGTTTCTGAATCCAACATTGAGCGCGTGATTATTAATCAGCCATGCGAAATTACACTCGACGCCTATCCCGATTTTCGGTATCAAGGGTATGTGAAAAAAATTGTGCCCACCGCAGATCGCGCAAAAGCAACCGTCATGGTGAAGGTAGCGTTTAAATCGTACGACAGCAGGGTGCTGCCCGAAATGAGCGCAAAAGTATTATTCCTCGGGCAGGGATCATCTGCCGCTCAGCAACAGGCTAAATCACTGCTCACCATCCCTGCAAGTGCAGTAGCGAAGAGAAATGGTAATGCTGTTGTGTATATCGTCCGCGAAAATAAAGCCGTCGAAGTTCCTGTTGTTCTCGGTAAAGAACTCGGGTTGCTTATAGAGGTCAAAGGGGGGGTGACAGCAGGAGACAAGGTAATCTCGACCATTACAGCGCAACTCGTGAACGGTGTCGCGGTAAAGGTACAATAATCGTAACTCCTGCTCATCTAAATAGATAACAAACCATTTTTAACCACCCCTGCCCTCCTTCGTCGGGCAAAGCGGCAGGCAGGCGTGGAGAACTTACTGAGCGGTTACCAATAATCGTAGCATGCAGTACTATATTTGGGGGATCATTACTTTACTAACAGATGGAGATTCCATGTCGACACTTGTAGAAGTTCAGAACGTATCAAAATCGTACTGGCGGGATAGTTTTGAAATTCCCGTGCTTAACAATGTTTCTCTTTTTATTCCCGAGGGAGAGTTTCTCGCACTTATGGGCCCTTCGGGTTCGGGCAAAACAACTCTGCTCAATCTCATCGCAGGAATCGACCGCCCTACTAAGGGTGATATCTCGGTTGCCGGAGTCGATATTGCGAAGCTCGGCGAGTCTGCCCTGGCAACATGGCGGGCAAACCATGTCGGGTTTGTTTTTCAATTTTATAATCTCATTCCCGTTCTGACTGCATTTGAAAATGTTGAACTCCCTCTTCTGCTTACATCGTTATCGAAGGCCGATCGAAAGAAGCATGTGGAGGCTGCGCTTCAGGTGGTCGGGCTGGAAGATCGGATTCATCATTACCCCAAACAACTTTCCGGCGGCCAGGAGCAACGGGTTGCCATTGCCCGGGCAATTGTCACAGACCCGACACTGTTGGTTGCCGACGAACCGACCGGCGACCTCGACAAGCATTCTGCCGAAGAAATTCTCACACTCCTCGAGCGGCTAAACAAGGAGTTTAAGAAGACAATAATTGTTGTCACCCATGATCCTCGAGCAGCGGAGAAAGCCAACATTGTCCGCCACCTCGACAAGGGCGACCTGCACTAGGAGGATGATATGAAAATACTAAAGCTTGTGTTTAAGAATGCTTTTCGCCACAAATTAAGGACATTCCTCACTGTTATAGGAATGGCAATCGCCGTGATGGCCTTTGGCTTGCTGCGCACTGTCGTTGCTATGTGGTATGTCGGCGTGGAGACTTCCGCTCCCAACCGGTTAATTACACGTCAGGCTGTTTCGTTCATCTTTCCGGTCCCCTACGCCTATCGCGAACAAATTGCAAAGATTCCGGGAATCGAGACGATAACGTACGCCAACTGGTTTCAGGGCGTCTTTATCGACAAGAGCCAGTTCTTTGCACGACTCGCGGTTGATGCTGAGACAATTTTTGATGTCTACCCGGAGTTACTCCTTAAATTGGACGAATTGGAAGCATTTAAGCGGGAACGTAATTCCTGTATAGTCGGCAGTTCTCTTGCCAAGCAATACAACTTCAAGGTTGGTGATATTATTCCCATTGAGGGCGACATTTATCCCGGTAAATGGGAGTTTGTTATCCGCGGAATCTATCAGCCGCGCGATAAAAACACCGACGCATCTCAAATGCTCTTTCACTGGAATTATCTTAATGAACGATTAAAGCAGGACTC
Source organism: bacterium (assembly GCA_043803945.1). GTDB lineage: Bacteria > Bacteroidota > Ignavibacteria > UBA10030 > UBA10030 > JAZDJN01. The sequence continues at coordinate 50,641 of JAZDJN010000095.1, forward strand.
CCCAGGTCGTGCCGGCGACGTGGGATGGTACATCATCAAGATTAAAGATCCATCACAGGCGGCAGCTATTTCTGAACAAGTGGATGCCCTCTTTAAAAACTCCCGCGCCGAAACAAAGACCGAAACCGAGCGGGCGTTCCAGCAGGGTTTTGTTTCGGGCTCCAGCTCAATCATCGCAGCAATGAACTTCATGGCATTCGTCATTATCGGCATTATAATGCTTGTGGTTGGCAACACCATGATTATGTCGGCACGCGAACGCATCCGCGAATATGCTGTTTTCAAAACGCTTGGTTTCTCCGGCGGCCACCTCGCCGGGTTAATTCTGGGTGAATCGCTTGTTATCTCTTCACTCGGCGGCGGGCTGGGAATTTTATTGACCTACCCATTTGTTGCAGGTTTTGCTGCCGGTTTACCGAAAGGATTTTTTCCGATTTTTAACGTAACCCCGGAGACGGTTATCCTTGCGGGGGCTTCCGCTCTTACCGTTGGTGTGCTGGCATCGCTCTTTCCTATTCAGCGCGCTCTCAGCACTAGAATTGTCGATGGGTTGCGGCACATCGGGTAACAAATCATGAACACTCAACGAACAGTTGTTCAACATCCTTGTTTGTTTCTCAAGACCATTTGAATATACGAATCCTATGAAGATCCCATTAAAATATTCCTTCAGAAATTTTCTAACCCGGCGATTAACCAACGCTGTAACGGTTATCGGTATCGCTCTTGTCGTTTTTGTCTTTGCGGCCGTACTTATGATGGCCTATGGCATCAGGAAAACTCTGGTGGCAACCGGTTCGGCCGATAATGTTCTCATCGCACGAAAAGCTGCCAATGGTGAAATATCGAGCATTGTCAGCCGTGATGATTTCAACACAATCCTGACATTGCCACACGTTGCACGCACGGCAGAGGGCAAACCCCTTGTCACCAGTGATGTCGTTGTGATTATCAACCAGAATAAATTCAGTGGGGGTATCAGCAACCTTACGGTTCGCGGTGTATCACCCGAGGCCTTTGCCGTTCGCTCCCAGGTTATTATGGCCGAGGGAAGAGCGTACAACGCGGGGGCACGCGAAATCATCGTTGGTTCTGCGGTGCGAAAAACATTTTTAGGCACAAACCTTGGAGATGAGGTCACCCTGGGCGGAGACCGGTGGAAAATCGTCGGTGTATTTGATGCAGGCGGAAGCGGTTTCGACTCAGAGATGTGGTGCGATGTTGACCAACTCGCCGATGCGTTTAACCGACAGGGAGCTTATTCAACAATAACGTTCAAGCTGGATCGGCCTGATTCCTTTGATGAACTGAAACGCGCGTTTGACAACGAACAACGCCTTCAACAATACGAGCCCAAGATCGAACAACGATTCTTTGAAGAACAGTCAGAAGCAATGTCGCTCTTTATCTCCGCACTCGGGCTTTTCATCACCGTGATTTTTAGTGTGGGCGCTACGATAGGAGCAATGATTACGATGTATGCCGCTGTCGCCAACAGGACTGTAGAGATCGGGACATTACGTGCCCTTGGATTCCGGCGACGCAGCGTGCTTGCTTCATTCCTGATGGAGTCTGTTCTCCTTGGGCTCATTGGCGGTTTGCTGGGTCTTGGGCTAGCTTCGTTCCTGCAATTTGTTTCTTTTTCAACGCTGAATTTTGGATCGTTTTCGGAGCTCTCGTTTTCCTTCGCGCTCTCTCCGGCGATTATTCTTATTACCCTCTCTTTCGCACTCGCAATGGGTTTCTTCGGGGGCTTTCTGCCTGCGGTGAGAGCTGCACGTTTAAATATTGTTAACGCCTTGCGGTCATCGTAACCGGTTGCTTCACCAGGTTGCCCCTTGTATCAAAATAGAAAGTCCGGCATTGCATATCATACAACCTGACACCATGCCGGACTTTCGTTTTACTTTATCGAGGCTTGAAGAAGATGCCTATCGCCTTCTACAGGAACAATAGAGGGTTTGCTGGATTATTTCGCTGATACCGCAATCCAGCCGCCGCCAATTGCATAAATCTTGGTGTCGCCCCAGGTTTTTACCTGTACCAGAAATCCGTCTCTCGAAACACTGATCGTCTTTACCTCATAGCGGAGGTTTTTTTCCTTATCGCAGTCGAGATAGTTGACTGCAACGATTACTTCTGGTTTCTGCTCAAAGGCTTTCGGGAATGTTACTTCGAGCTGAACTACGCGATCGCCGCTCTCCTTGTCGAGCGTATAATCCTTCAGGTTTTTATCAAACATATACCTGCCGCTTTGGACTTGTTGTCCCAGGGCAACCATGGAGAATAAGACCGTCAACACTAGCACTACTGAAAATGTACGCATAGAGACCCCCTTCTTATAGGTTAGGTGATGGTAGAATTCCAACATCTATGGTACATTTAAGATGTCAGATCCTTTTGCGAGAATATGAATTGTTTTCCTGTAAATCAAGTAACCTTGCATGGTATTTTGGAAACGTACCGCCCAGACCCCTCCTCCCTGGCTAAATTTACCCATTAATGCTTACTCGACATTTCAGGTGCTGTAATTTCTGCAATCCCGCTCTTGTATCAATTTTCTGCTCTGCGTATCTTGCCTATAACTTGAAAATAATGGAAGAGTGCTCTGTCCTATGTTCTGGCTCAAAATTATTAAAGATTTCATCAAGATTTTACGTGCCGGGCAAACACCCGCTCAAATTGCCGGCGGTTTTGCACTCGGTGCCATCGTCGGACTCTCACCAATGTTTACGCTCCAGGGGCTTGTCTTATTGAACAAGAAAAGAAAAAACAGACTGATTCGGAAAAGAAAAAGCTGGAAGACGCACTGAAGGGTTTATTCAAGAAGCAGTAGTACACATGGAGAATTCATGGCAAAGAAAAAACAACACGTTCCGCCTGCAGGGCAGAATGCCCCCGGAGGGAAAAAAACCATTGTGTTTATCGGCATTGTGGTTGTTCTCGCCGTGGTGGTTGCCCTCGTCCTGTTTCGCCCGACACAACCATCTACAACAACCACATCAACAACCGGCCAAACTGCTGTGAAGCCCGATCACTCCTTCAAAAAACAGGGTGAGGTTCGCTTCGTCAACTCAAAAAAGGAGTTTATTACCGCCATCGATGTTGAGCTTGCCGAGACATCGGATAAGCGGCAACTGGGATTGATGTTTCGTGAATCGCTCGCAGAGAACCAGGGAATGTTGTTTGTTTTTGACCTTGAAGAAGTTCAATCGTTCTGGATGAAAAACACGCTTCTTTCGCTCGACATCATCTATGTCAATGCGGATTATGAGATCGTCTCTATTCACAAGAACACTGTCCCTCAATCGGAAGAGGCTTATGAGTCCGGGCGGCCGGCGCTCTATGTTGTTGAAGTGAATGCCGGTTTCACCGACCGTCATGGAATCAAGGTTGGCGATTCAATGCGGTGGAGCAAGTTGTAGTCTGGTCTATTGGTATTTATTCGGGTTGGTCCATGCAGAAAAAAACCGGTCAAGCAAAAACGTTTGACCGGTTTTTCTTGGTGCTTATTTCTTTTTACTGCGTTTCTCTTTCTTGCTTTTCTCGTCCGTGTTCTTCTTGTTTTCCCTGGCCGCTGGTGGTGGCTGAGGCTCTTTTCCGTTTTTCAATCCATTTGATTTATTGTTGACCTCTTTATCTTTTTCGGCGAGCCGTTTATCCTCTTCGTCCTCGGCAATAACAATGGCGATGTCGGCGACAATATCTTCTGTGTCAAGCCTGATCAATCGCACACCCTGGGTGTTCCTGCCTGCAACACGAATATCGGAGGCATGCTGGCGGATAACCATTCCGCCTGTCGTCACCACAACAACGTCGTCCGTTTCAACGACCTCCTTGATGGCAACCATATTGCCCGTCTTGTCAGAAGTTTTGACGGTAATGATCCCTTTGCCGCCGCGATGACTAACCCGATACTCGTCCCCATCACTACGCTTTCCGTACCCTCGCTCTGTTGCGACAAGAATTGATGTTCCTTTTCTCCGGAGCGTTACAACCCCCAATACTTTATCGTTTTTACCAAGCTTAATTCCGCGTACGCCGGCGGCTGTGCGCCCCATCGGCCGTACTTCTTCTTCCTGGAAACGGATCGCAATTCCATTTTTCGTTCCCATGATAATGTCCTGGGTGCCATCGGTTAAGCGCGCCTCTTTCAGGCTGTCACCCTTCTTCAACGTCGTGGCAACAATACCCGACTTGCGGGGATTGCTGAACTCCGACAGCAGTACTTTCTTTACCAGGCCATGTTCTGTGACCATCAGGATGTAGTGTTTGTCGTCGAATTCTTTGACCGCCATAAACGCACTGATGTTCTCGTCCGGTGTTTTTCCGATTAGCGAGTTTATCGACTTGCCTTTTGCCGTCCGCCCGCTTTCAGGAATTTCGAAGACCTTCAGCCAGTAGCATCGGCCTGCATCGGTGAAGAACATAATGTAGTTGTGCGTACTGGCTATGAACATGTGCTCCATGAAATCGTCTTCTTTGGTCGCCGCACCTGTTACTCCTTTTCCACCCCTCGATTGCCGTCTGTATCCGGAAACCGGGAATCGTTTGATATATCCCTGATGGCTGATGGTAATGACGACTTCCTCTTCTGCGATCATGTCTTCTATTCTGAACTCTTCCGCTTTATACACTATTTCTGTCCGCCGTTCATCGCCATACTTCTTCTTCTGTTCAACAAGCTCTTCTTCGATGATTCTCATTTGCAGTTGCTTGCTCTTCAGGATCGCCTTCATCTTCTCGATAAACTTTATGGTGTCGCGGTATTCATCCTCTACCTTCTTCCGCTCAAGGCCTGTAAGTTTCTGCAGGCGCATGTCGAGGATGGCTTTCGCCTGAATTTCAGACAACTTGAATTTCTTCATCAATCCAAGTTTCGCCGACTCAACATCCTTTGACTGTTTGATGAGTTTAATAATGGCGTCGATATTATCCAGCGCGATAATGTAGCCTTCGAGGATATGTGCACGTTTCTCGGCTTCATCGAGTTCATGCTTCGTTCGACGGACAACAACCTTGTTGCGGTGAGAGATAAAGTTCTGGATAATTTCCCTCAGCGTTAGAACCCGCGGCCTGCCGTCAACAAGTGCAAGCATAATGATGCCGAAGGTTGTCTGCATCTGAGTGTGCTTGTAGAGGTTGTTGAGTACAACTTCCGCGTTTGCATCGCGTTTTAGTTCCACAACAACACGAAGGCCGTCACGGTCGGACTCATCCCGCACATCGGAAATGTCTTCGATCTTCTTTTCATTGACAAGGTCGGCAATTTTCTCAATGAGTCCCGCTTTGTTGACCATGTAAGGCAATTCGGAAACGATGATGCGCTGCCGGTCACTTTTTGTTGTTTCAATATTCGCTCTGGCCCGAACAAGAATTCTTCCCCTTCCTGTCGTATAGGCCTCTTTGACGCCTTCGTAGCCATAGATAATGCCGCCGGTGGGAAAATCGGGGGCAAGAATATGCTTCATCAATTTTTCGTTGGTGATCTCTTCGTCCTTAATGTAGGCGAGGCAACCGTCAATGACTTCGTTCAAATTATGCGGCGGGATGTTTGTTGCCATGCCCACGGCGATTCCGCTGGCGCCGTTACAGAGAAGGTTGGGAAAGCGCGCGGGTAAAACTGATGGTTCTTTAAGCGTATCGTCGAAGTTCGGAAGAAAATCCACCGTATTTTTTTCGAGATCGCGAAGCATTTCCTCCGCAATACGAGAAAGCCGTGCCTCGGTATAACGCATTGCTGCTGGTGAATCGCCATCGACCGATCCGAAGTTCCCCTGCCCATCAACAAGCGGATACCGCAAAGAAAAATCCTGCACCATGCGCACCATGCTGTCATACACGGCTGCATCACCATGGGGGTGGTATTTACCGAGCACCTCTCCAACGATGCGGGCGCTTTTCTTGTAGGACCTGCTGCTGGCAAGCCCAAGGTCCTGCATGCCAAACAGTACGCGGCGATGGACGGGCTTCAATCCATCGCGGACATCGGGAAGCGCCCGTGCAACAATAACCGACATCGAGTAATCGATGTAGGAACCCTTCATCTCGTCTTCGATATCAACAGGAATTATTTTTTCGTTTACCGTAGCCATCTTTTTCTTTCTGTTGTTGACAGGCTTAATCGACTATTGTGCTAGACATCAAGGTTGCGGACGTATTTTGCATTCTTCTCGATAAACTCACGCCGCGGCTCTACTTCATCTCCCATCAGGATAGAAAAAGTGCGGTCGGCATCTGCTGCGTTTTCAATGGTAACCTGAAGGACTGTGCGCGTCTCCGGGTTCATTGTTGTTCCCCAGAGCTGCTCGGGATTCATCTCACCAAGACCTTTAAACCTCGAAATGATAATTCCGCTGCTTGGAACAACGCCCTCTTCTGCTCCAACCTCAACTATTGACTCCTCTTCCCTCGAAGATTTTCCGGTTTTTTTCTCGCCCCTTAATCGTTTTAGTGCCTCATCCCGCTCTTCCTCATCGAACGCATATACTTCTGTTTTACCACGCTTGATTTTGTAGAGAGGCGGCTGCGCAATGTAGACATGGCCCAATTCGATTAATTCCTTCATATACCGGAAGAACAGCGTCAGCAGCAGCGTGCGGATGTGGGAACCGTCGACATCGGCATCGCACATCAGGATGATTTTCCCATACCGGATTTTTGAGGCATTAAAATCTTCGCCAACGCCGGCACCGATTGCGGTAAAGATGGCCCGGATTTCTTCGTTCTCCAGAATTTTGTGCAAGCGCGCTTTTTCCACGTTCAGAATTTTACCTTTGAGAGGAAGAATTGCCTGAAAGCGCCGGTCACGACCCTGTTTTGCACTCCCGCCCGCCGAGTCGCCTTCAACAAGGTACAGTTCACAGTGCTCCGGATCTTTAATTGAGCAATCTGCTAATTTTCCCGGAAGACCTCCCGAGTCAAGGGCATTTTTTCTTCGCGTGAGATCGCGTGCCTTGCGTGCGGCTTCACGCGCTTCTGCCGCGCGTAAACACTTATCGATTATTCGTTTTGCATCCGGTGAGTTCTCGTCAAGCCATGACTGTAGTTGCGGTCCCAGCACGGACTCGACAATACTTTTCACTTCGCTGTTCCCGAGCTTTGTTTTTGTTTGTCCTTCGAACTGGGGCTCGGGCACTTTTACGCTAATGATCGCTGTAAGCCCTTCGCGGAAATCGTCGCCGACGAGCTGAATTTTGCCCTCTTTCACAAGACCGTTCTTATAGGCATGGTTGTTCAGCGTTCGTGTGAGAGCTGTTCTGAAACCAACAAGGTGTGTTCCACCCTCATGGGTGTTGATGTTGTTCACATAGGTGAATACATTTTCGCTGAACTGGTCGTTGTATTGAAGGGCAACTTCAACTTCCACCGTTCTTCCGGATTCGTCCTTATCGCTCCCTTTTGCAGAAAAAACTTTCTTTGTAATTGCCGGACGTGTTGCATCGATGTACTTTACAAATTCGACCAATCCTCCCTCAAAGTGAAAAACCTCCTCGTCCTTTGACTTCGATCGATCATCTTCTATTCGTAACGTTACCTCCGGATTTAAAAATGCCAGTTCGCGCAATCGCTCGGCCAGGGTTTCAAACTTAAATGTCCTGTTTTTGAAGATTGCCGAATCCGGTGTAAAGGTAATTTTTGTCCCCGTCTTTCCTTTGTCGGTCTTGCCAATAATTTTAACCGGCCCGGCTGGATCTCCCCGTTTATACTTCTGGTAAAATACTTTTCCTTCACGGCTAACTTCCACTTCCAGTATCTCGCTGAGAGCGTTGACGACAGAGACACCAACACCATGGAGGCCGCCGGAGACTTTGTAGGTGTTTTTATCAAACTTTCCTCCGGCATGGAGAACAGTCATAACAACTTCCAGAGCCGATTTTTTTTATTCCGGATGCATATCAGTGGGAATTCCGCGTCCGTCATCGTCGACCGTTACCGAGCCGTCCTGATTCATCGTGACGGTGATCTTCTTACAATAGCCGGCCAGCGCCTCATCGATAGAGTTGTCTACAACTTCATAGACGAGATGATGTAATCCGCGTGCGCTGATATCGCCGATATACATTGCCGGACGCCGACGAACCGCTTCGAGTCCTTTGAGAACCGTAATGTCGTCAGCAGTGTATGTTCCTTCACCGCTCGATGTCTTTTTCTCGCGGACATCCGTTTTCACTTTGTTCCCTTTTCCGTTCTTTTTGGCTCCAGCCATGCTTCTGCTTTCTCTTTCTATTGAAACCGAATGTCTTTTACAACTTCTTCATGCAGATGATTGTTTATTTTTTCGATGATTTCCTTTTTCCTCATCACAAGCTCGTTGCGCCATACACTATTTGATACGGCAATGTAGAGCACTCCTTTAACAATTTTTGTGGCCGTGGTGACGGCTGCTATATTCTGTCCAACAATATGCTCCCATTGGATAACGGCATCATACTCCTGGAGTTTCTTTTGTATTCCAAGTGTTTGTGCCAGATCCTGAATAACGGCGCCAATAGGTCTAATGTGCGACATCGCTGCAAACCTTTCCGACCGATCCTCCCGAGACAACGATGCGCTTGTTATGGTTTTTTCCATCAAAATGATTATTCAGAAAACTGTCTGTCGTCGAGGTAATAAACGATTGTCCAAGAGATTCTACAACTTCGAGCAATCGATACGACCGTTGAGGGTCGAGTTCACTGAAGACGTCATCGAGCAGCAAGATAGGCGCTTCCCGGCACTTTTCCTGAAGGAAATAAAACTCTGCTATTTTCAGTGCAACCAACAGCGTTTTGTGCTGGCCCTGCGAGGCAAACTTTCTCATCGGTTTTTCATTGATAGCAAACTCAACGTCGTCACGATGTGGCCCGACAAGTGTCAGACCGAGTTTATATTCGCGTGCGGATGCAACTTCCAGTTGTCTTAGAATCTGTTCTTGCATGACCTTTTGCGACTCTGTTTCGATTCCCGTTACCGATGGCAAATATGTTAACGACGGCTTTTCTTCTTTGCCGGCTATTCTGTTGTACGCGTGTACGACGTGCGGTTTAAATTCGATGAGAAAATCTCTTCTCCGCAGGATGAGCGTCGCACCGCTTACAGCAAGTGCTTCATTCCAGGGTTCGATCAACTCTCTATTTCTCGTTCCTTTCTGTTTTTCATCAAAGAGGATTCTGTTCCGTTGTTTTAGAATCCGCCTATATTCAATAAGGTTTTCTAAATACAGTTTGCTTGACTGACAAATCACAAAATCCAGAAAACTTCTACGCTCAGCAGGCCCTCCCATTGTTATGGATATCATTTCAGGAGAACTGGCAACAACGGGAAACCGGCCTACAATTTCGGAAGCTTTCTTAAGAATAATATTGTTAATGGAAATTGTTTTCTCGTGAGCATCGTTGTTATACAAGGCAATGATCTTATAAGAAACCGATCCATCTCTTTCCGCTCTTCCTTCGACGGAGAAACTACTTTTCCCATACTGTACTATTGTTTCATCACTGCTCGATAAAAAACTTTTTGTCAGGCAGAGATAGGAAATAGATTCCAGAATACTTGTTTTTCCCTCACCGTTTCCACCGACAAATAAATTGAGATGTTCAGAACATTCAATATGTGTCAACGTATGATTGCGAAAATTTTGTAGTGCTAACGTATGGATTTTCATAGCAGAGAGACTTATTTACAAAGCGATAGCCCCGCAGAGCCGGGGCTATCTCGAAAGATTCATTCATTCCCATGCGAACAACTATTATGTATTAAGCCTCATCGGCATAACCAACATGAGAATATCTTCTCCCTGTCTCTGTTGCTCAGGGGAGATAATTGCCGCACGAATTGCGCTGCTCAGATTAAATCTTACCTCATCAGAATCGATGTGTGAGAGTATGTCGATTATATAGGTTGAATTGAACCCTATATCAACATCCTCATTATCATATCGGCAGCCGATCTTCTCCTTTGCTTCTCCTCCAAAATCTATGTCTTCTGCAGAAACTCTCAACTCATTTTTCTTGATCGAACATCGTATCTGGTGTGTGGTTGAACTTGAATACAGGGAAACACGCCGAATAGACGAAAGAAGAAGTTCCCGGTCGACTATTAATACTTTTTCGTTATCGAGCGGGATGACCGATTCATAGTTTGGATAGGCTTCTTCTATGAGCCGCGTTGTCAGTGTCGTTGTCCCAAACGCAAACTGGATGTTTGAAGCCCCCATGGCAATGGTGATTTCTCCTTCGTCAATCGATTTCATAACCAAGATCATTGCTTTTGATGGAATAACAACATCTTTTGTAAAAAGGGCATTCTTAATAGATGAATGCTGAAACCGGACAAGGCGGTGGCCATCTGTACCTACAACCCTAAATTCACCTTCCTTTATTTGAAGAAGAATACCCGTCATTGCTGGCCGTAATTCATCGGTGCTGACAGAGAAAATTGTTTTTCCAATGATGCGTCGTAAAACATCCCCCTTGATAGAAAGAGTTTCTTCCGGCTTGAATTGTGGAATAGCCGGAAATTCCGAACTCGATTCCCCCATGAGAATATACTCACCTGTCTCAGTCATCATCTTAATCTTGTTTGTCGAAGACTCTGTAGCCACGTGGAGCTGCACATCAGGAAGAGCTCGTATCGTATCAATAAGCCTCTTAGCGGGGATTGCGATCGATCCATCCTCCGCACCCTTTACATCAATTGAGGTTGTAATGGATGCTTCTAAATCTGTTGCAGTAAGATGAAGGGTATTTTTAGAGAGTGTAAAAAGAATATTTTCGAGAATAGGAAGCGTCGATTTTGAAGGTACAACAGCTGTTATTTTTGAGAGTACCCGCTGGAGTTCACTACACAAAACAGAAAATTTCATTTATTTCTCCTTCTTCAAGAGGAAACTTTTCGCTGGAGGGTTATCTGTAAGATATTAAAACTTTGAGAGAGAAACAATTCTGGTATAAGTGATATATAATAGTATTTATATATCATGAATTAAGAAAAAGATAGTAATTATAATAATAATGTTGATATGTTAATTTCTTTTGAAAAGAAAAGAAAAGATAATACAATTTTCATTTTTATTTTGTGAACTGACTGTTGATAAACATCTTCTAACTCTTTCTAATATTTTTGAAGGATGAGAACTTTACTATAAGGAGCAGTTAAGAACAGTCTATCAACAATTGTTCACAACATAATAAACAAGTTATTCCCTAGCGACCATTTATCGATAATCGGCGACGAAGCAATTCTATGTTTTGTTTGAATGACTGGTCCGTTTTAGCTCGTTCGTCGACTGATTGAATAGAATGGATAACAGTACTGTGATCTCTGCCTCCAAAATGGAGTCCAACAGTTTTTAGAGAGGAATGGGTCAATTCCTTTGCAAGATACATGGCAACCTGGCGAGCCGTAACGACCTCCTGTTTTCTGGTCTTAGCCCGCAGAAGATCTTCAGGGATATCGAAAAATTCACACACTGTCTTCTGAATCAGGTCAATTGTAACGGGGGATCTTTTATCGCTTACGACAACGCGGAGCACATCCTTTGCCAAATCGAGGTTTATTTCCCTGTTGTCAAGAGAAGAATGGGCTATAAGACTTATTAAGCATCCTTCCAACTCTCGCACATTGCTTGTGACATTCGTGGCAATAAAATCAATAACGTCCTGAGGGAGTTCGACACCGCTGTCGGTACTTTTTTTCTGGAGGATAGCGAGGCGTGTTTCAAAATCAGGAGGCTGAATATCTGCCGTCAAGCCGCTCTGAAAACGGGATATCAGACGTTCATCAAGCCCCTTGAGTTCTTTTGGAGGGACATCAGACGAGAGTACAATTTGTTTGCCGAGTTGATACAGGGTATTAAATGTATGAAAAAAATTATCCTGGGTCTTTTCTTTTCCTGCAAAGAACTGAATATCATCGAGGATAAGAAGATCCATGCCACGATAAAAATGAGAAAATTCATTCACCTTGTCTGACTGAATAGACTCAACAAATTCAATTGTGAATTTCTCGCTTGAGACGTAAATACCTTTTTTTACCGAACCAAGTTTTAACGACTGGTTTCCAAGGGCATGCATAAGGTGTGTTTTTCCCAAACCGGTACCGCCATAAATTACCAAAGGATTAAAAGATGTTCCCCCCGGGTTATTCGCTACCGCCATTGCCGCTGCCCGAGCAAGTTGATTGCTATCGCCTTTAATGAAATTTTCAAAGGTATATTTCGAATTTAAATTACTGTGTGCAATTGAAAATTCGGATTGTCGTGAAGAAATTGATGGCGGGGAAAAACCGTTGTAATTTGAAAAAGGAGCACCGCCGGAATGCATCCGTTGCGGATTGGGAGAAAAGGGTAAACTCCTTTGAGCCTCTTCCTCAGGCTCTTCTGCCGAAACGGCATAGAACAACTTGGCCTCAGGTCCAAGGACAGAGGTAATAACATCCCTAATCAGCGAGTTATAATGCTGGTCAATCCAATCGTAAAAGAATTGATTGGGAACTTGCACGGTAAGTTCTTGATCAATCAGCTTCAAAGGAACCATGGGTTGAAACCATGTCTTAAAGCTAAGACTTGTAACTTTTGTCTGAATGACAGAAAGGCATTGGTTCCAGACCTCGTTTGCCGGGCTATTCAGATTAGGATGTTGTTGAGTATCTCTCTTCATTGAAATTCATATCATATTAGCAGGGATAACCGCAAGAAACAGACAACTTATCAACAGAGATGTCTACATTGTGCGAAGCGCCACAAAAAATCAAGGCTCTAAAAATGTGACAGCAAAAAACATTATCAACATAAAAACCGCAGTAAATTGATAGTATTAATAACAGAGAGAAAAGATAATAACAGTATTATCAACAACGGTCCCGTTGCTCATAGGAGAAGTGCAACCACCTCTCTAAAGTTTATTAACATCTTGTCAACAAGAAATTATGTGATTTAACACTAAGGAATAATAGCATGTCAACCCTGTGGATGCAATAGAAAAAGTCACAAAATAAGTTTTTAGGTATTCATTGATTTGTAACGTAACCTGTATCTATGAATGGTAAGACACAAATAAGTGAGAGCAAGATCACAATAGAATGGTCATGAGAGAAAAATATAACGACATGGAGTTAAACAAGAAAGGTTCTTGTAAGTGCGATGCTATTTTTGTAATTTTGTATAGAAAAACACATAAAGGAGAACTAATGAAAAGAACATTTCAACCACACAATCGCAAAAGAAAAAACAGCCACGGATTTCGGGCTCGCATGGCTACGAAAAACGGAAGAAAAGTCCTCAGTCGACGCCGAGCCAAAGGTCGACACAAACTTACTGTAAGTGACGAACGATAGCAGTCAAATACCAATCGCTAAGCCGCGTCGATATCTCCTGAAGAAAAGCGAAATGGTGCGCGGCTATAGAACCTTTTCTAGTATAATCTCAGAAGGTTGTTTATTAAAAGAAAAGCAGTTCCAGTGCTATTTTCTGCATCGGCCCGCTGGAGAAAGAACGGTATTTGTTGGATTCGCAGTTGGTAAAAGTAAAGGTTCTGCAGTTCTACGGAATAGAGCCCGCCGCAAGTTGCGAGAAGCGTATAGGCTATGCAAACACCACCTCCTGACTGAGAGTCCTCTGTGGTCGGGAGAGTTACGAGTTATTTTCATGCTGACAAAGAGCCTCGATCGACACCCTGAATCTTTTCTTGAAATGCAGCATGGAATGTCGAGGATCCTTACTAAATTGAATATGAGGCTGGCAACAACAGGCACGGTACAATGAAAACACTAGCAATCATTCTTATAGAAATATATCAACGGTTTCTTTCTCCTATAATCCCTATTAACCACTGTCGGTACTACCCGTCATGTTCTGAGTATACCAAAGAGGCTGTTCAGCTCTATGGGCCGCTTCGAGGGATAGGATATGGAATTATGAGGCTCTCCCGCTGCCACCCACTCAGTAAGCGCAACAGATTTGACCCGGTTCCACCGCTAAACGATTTGAAAAACAAGGTCTAAAAAATTATGGATAAGCAAGCAACCCTAGGGTACATACTTATTTTCTTATTGTTCATTGGCTGGTTGTGGTATTCGGCGCCGAAACAACAAGAACAGGTCTTAACAAGAACCCCGGCAACAGCCGTGACAACCAAAAAGGACTCTGTTCAACCTCCGGTCAAGCAGGAACAGAAAGATCAACAAAACCCACTGGGCCGATTCTTCTCCTTTGATAGCACGAAGAATGAAAAGCTTGTTACGGTCGAAACCGATCTTTTCATTGCAGAACTTACATCGAGGGGAGGAATGATTAAGAGGTGGGAACTCAAGAAGTTTAATAAATGGAGCGGTAAACCCGTACAACTTATCGACTACAAACAGAAGGGAGATTATAGCCTTCTCTTCACAACATCAGACGGCCGTCTGATCAACACAAAGGAGCTTCAATTTGAGTTTGTGGGAATACCCCCTACCCACAGAACCCTGGAAGGGAAAGAAGAAGCAACAATTGAGGCGGTTCTCTCGACAACCACGGGCGGGAAAATTTATAAGAAGTTTACGTTCAGAAACGAAGAGTACGGATTCGACTCTGAAATAAAGCTCATCCGGATGGGAAGCATTGTTTCTAATTTCGAATATCAGGTTGTCTGGGAAAGCGGACTTCAGTACGCAGAGCATAATAGTGTCGACGAATCTGGATTCGCAGGAGCTTACGTATATTCAGGGAAAGAATTGACATCGCTTGAGACGCTTCCTCTCGAGCAAAAAGTTGATACCGTCGTGTCGGGTTCCGTGGAGTGGGTTGCCATGCGAACGAAATATTTTTGCCTGGCAATTATTCCAAAGTCAACGCCAAGCGAGGGAGCGTACCTTGAAGGAATCATGGACAAAGCACCAGACAATGGTACTGTTGAACGCTACGGTATCGCCGTGAAAATGCCTTACAGGGGAACAATGGAAGAGACGTCGTCGTTCAAGGTGTTTTTTGGGCCGGTCGACCTGAAGATTTTGAAATCGTACAACACTAACCTAGATCAGATCATCAGTCTGGGATGGACTTGGTTGATACGACCCATCTCAGAATACGTGATGATCCCGCTGATGAGTTTCTTACGATTCCTCATTCCGAATTGGGGAGTTGTTATTATTGTCTTTGCCTTCATAATCTTTTTTGCCTTGCGACCCCTTACAAAGAGCAGCATGAAGTCAATGAAAAAGATGCAATCACTCCAGCCGATGATCAAGGAGTTGCAGGAGAAGTACAAAGAAGACCCACAAAAAATGAATCAGCAGGTGATGAACCTGTACAAAGAGTATGGCGTCAATCCTGCCGGAAGTTGTCTCCCAATGCTTCTGCAATTTCCTGTGCTCATTGCGCTCTATAACGTTTTTCGCTCAACCATTGAACTCCGCCAAGCTTCATTTGTTTGGTGGATCAACGATCTCTCTGTTCCGGACGCGATATTCACATTGCCATTCACCATACCATTTTTCGGTGTGAAAGTTGTGAGCGGACTTGCATTAATGATGGGCCTCACCATGTTTGTACAGCAAAAAATGACCGTGAAAGATCCGCGGCAAAAAGCAATGGTCTATGTTATGCCGATCCTCATGACGATGCTGTTCAACAGTTTTCCTTCCGGCCTTAACCTCTATTATTTCGTCTTTAATTTACTCTCCATCGGCAGCCAGTACCTCATGAATAGAAAAGCGGATGAAGAGCCGCTGAGAAAAGTTGAGAAGAAGAAATCGAAAGCCATGGGAATTATTGGACGCCTCGGCAAAGACATGCCGAAGTTTAAAAAATAGTTTTTCCTCAATCAGGTATTGTTAAGAAGCATCTCTGAGCACCAGAGAGACATTTTCTTTTCTCTAAAATATAGAGAATACACACCAACGATAGTTGTAAGTCGCCCTGCAGTTTTGTAAATTTCCAATCCATATTCCAATCAGAGAAGAGAAGAATTGTGCCGCTGGCCTCGGAACGAGATACAATAGCTGCTGTTGCCACACCGACAGGCGAAGGAGGGATCTCCATTATCCGCGTGAGCGGTGAAAAAGCATTCGAAATAATTGACAAAGTATTCAAAGGAAAACAACTCCTCGCGCAGGCGCCGCCATACACTGTTCATGTGGGATCCTTATTATCAGATCGGCAACAGAAAATTGACAATGTTCTTGCTACCGTGTTTAAGGCGCCGAAGTCATACACAGGTGAAGACGTTGTCGAAATCAGCTGCCACGGAGGAATCTACATCACAAACAAAGCCCTCGAAACAGTTCTTCATGCCGGGGCGCGACTTGCATCACCAGGAGAGTTTACAAGACGAGCATTTCTGAACGGAAAGATAGACCTGGCGCAAGCAGAAGCTGTAGCGGACCTAATTAAATCAAAATCAGATATTGCACAAAGGGCATCATTACAGCAACTTGAGGGGAGGCTCTCCAAAGAGATTCTTGATATCAGAGCGCAGATTATCGAAACAGCGGGGCTCCTGGAACTCGAGCTGGATTTCTCAGAGGAGGGATACGAATTTATAGACAGGGAAAAAATTGTTGGGCTCATAGGAGCGTCACTAGAAAAAATTCATCTCCTAGCGACATCATACCATAAAGGTGTATT
This sequence comes from bacterium, assembly GCA_043803945.1. Taxonomy (GTDB): domain Bacteria; phylum Bacteroidota; class Ignavibacteria; order UBA10030; family UBA10030; genus JAZDJN01. Next base: position 67,226 of record JAZDJN010000095.1, read on the forward strand.
GTTTCGAGAAGGGGCAAGAATTGTTCTTGCGGGCGCACCAAACGTTGGGAAGTCAAGCTTACTCAACGCTCTTCTAAAGAAGGATCGAGCGATAGTTACAGAAATCGCTGGAACTACAAGGGATGTTATTGAAGAGTCCATCTATCTTGATGACATTTTGGCCGTAGTTTCTGACACTGCCGGCATAAGAGACACCGATGAACCGGTTGAGCGGGAGGGAGTAAAAAGGGCCAGGAAGCAGGTCGAGGATAGCCACCTTATGATTATCATTATTGACTCCTCAAACCCTCATCCCGACAGCGAGCATAAAACTTATGAGAAGATGATCCAGCAGAAGCTAGATGGTGGAAATAAAGCAGTAACCGTATTCAACAAAATTGACCTTGTTTCAACCAAGAGATTAAACGAAGTAAAAACAGATTATTTTTTCAATGGGTGTCCTTCTGTGGATGTCTCTGCTCTAGAAGGTATAGGCATGGACGAATTAAGAAAAACAATGAGGAGAGAAATCCTTTTTGGTGCTTTCGGGGGAGACGAAGGCTCAGCAATGATTACAAATACACGTCATTATGAGGCTCTGAACAAGGCAGAAGTCTATTTAAAGGATTCTCTAGAATCAGTCGAAAATAAACTCAGCGGAGAATTTATTACAGTGGATCTGAGGGGGGCATCGGAGGCGATCGGAGAGATTGTTGGGATTACAACTTCCGAAGACATCCTGGATTACATTTTTTCTAAGTTTTGTATAGGGAAGTGAACAAAATGATTGTTTCACGTGAAACAGAACCGAGATGGTTGAAAAACTACTAAGGGAAAAATATGACGTTATCGTTGCCGGTGGTGGACACGCCGGAATCGAAGCCTCTCTAGCTGCTGCCCGATTGGGGTGTTCGGTTCTAATGATTACCATGGAAGCCAGTGCTATAGGAAGGATGTCTTGTAATCCCGCTATAGGCGGAACTGCAAAGGGGCACCTTGTAAGAGAAATAGACGCCCTGGGTGGCGAAATGGCAAAGATAGCCGATACAACAGGTATTCAATTTCGGATGCTCAACAAGTCTAAGGGTCCGGCTGTCTGGTCTCCGAGATGTCAAAACGATAGAGAATGGTATTCAAGGGAGGCAAGAGATAGAGTAGAGCGGCAAGAAGGAATAGAAATAGTTGAAGATCGGGTTCTGCAAATTTACACTGACGAATCCCGCGACTCAAAAAAAAAACAGGTAAAGGGCATTACCACTTGTTCAGGAAGAAAATTCTCCTGCGATGCTTTCATCCTTAGTGCCGGTACATTTATGAGGGGATTAATGTATACCGGCCTTGAACAGAAAATCGGAGGTAGATATGGCGAACAGGCCTCTACAGGCCTTACAGAAAACCTCGAGAACCTCGGGTTTGTAAGCGGGAGGCTAAAAACAGGAACACCTCCCAGGGCGGATCTTACAAGTATCGATTTTTCAAAAGTAGAAACCCAGCACAGCGATCTGCCTCCACAGCCATTTTCATTTTCCACGGAACAAATAACAAACAAGCTCATCCCGATGTACCTCACAAGGACTAACCCCGAGACCCATAAAGCGTTGCGAAAGGGTTTCGATCGGTCGCCCCTTTTCACCGGGGTTATTAAGGGAGTTGGGCCGAGATATTGCCCCTCTATTGAAGATAAGGTTGTCAGGTTTGCCGAAAAGGAAAGCCACCACATTTTTCTTGAACCCGAGGGATATGAGACAAGAGTTGCCTATGTGAACGGCTTTTCTACAAGCCTCCCGGCAGAGGTTCAGCTTGAGGGGTTGCGGACAATTGAAGGACTTGAACAAGTGATAATGCTCAGGCCTGGTTATGCTGTGGAATATGATTATTTTCCACCACACCAGGTTTGGCTAACCTTGGAGACAAAATACGTCGAGGGCCTATATTTTGCCGGACAGATAAACGGCACTTCTGGTTATGAAGAAGCCGCCGCACAAGGATTGGTAGCGGGAATAAATGCCGCTCAGAAAATTCACAACAAAGAGCAGCTATACCTGAAAAGGTCAGACGCGTATATTGGCGTCTTGTTGGACGATCTGATTAATAAAAGCACCGATGAGCCTTATCGGATGTTTACATCACGGGCCGAGCATCGGCTGATCCTCAGGCAAGACAATGCCGACAGAAGGTTGATGAGACAAGGTGCTTCGATTGGCCTGATAACCCCGAGCACCCTTGCTCGATTGGAAGAAAAAGAGAATCTTATAGCCCAAACAATTGAGAGCTTTGTCACAGTATCATTAACCCCCGACGAGATTAATCCTTACCTTGAAGCAATAGGATCGGATCGGTTGAAAGAAAGAGAAAAAATATCGAAAATCCTCAAACGTCCAGGAACATCAATATGGGGACTGATGAACACGGAGACAATGAGGTTAAGTGGTATAGCTGCGAAACTCTTTGATACTAAAGATAAAAAGGTTGTCCAAGAGGTTGTTGAGCAGGTAGAGATAGAGTTGAAATATGAAGGATATATCCAAAGACAATTTGAGCAGGTTGAGAGGTTTGATCGGATGGAATCACAACGCATTCCTGCTGATTTTGATTTTAAAAAAGTGAAGGCACTTTCAACAGAGGGAAGGGAGAAACTGGCAAAGGTCAGGCCCGAATCGATTGGACAAGCCTCGAGAATAGGCGGTGTCACACCCTCGGATGTGTCTGTACTCATGGTCTATCTTCGCGGCTAAAACGTTTCACGTGAAACAGCAAAGGGGAGAAGAGGTTAGATGAAAGCAAACCCAGAAAGGGATTGGTTTCAGTTTATTTGTCAAAAGAATGGAATTATCCTTGGACCCGGAGAAATGGAGGCACTTGACCGCTATGTCTCGTATCTACTCGAATGGAATTCAAAAGTCAACCTGATTTCCAGGAAAGACGAAGATAAGATTTGGAAGCATCATATTTTACACTCTGTCTCTTTGCTTCTAAAGGTGCACCTTCCAATGCCGAGTAATATTATCGATATAGGAACTGGAGGAGGCTTTCCGGGAATTCCTCTGAGCATTCTGCTGCCGACATGCGAGTTTACACTTTTGGATTCAATACAGAAAAAGATCGAAGCTGTTGGATCAATGGTTAAACAGCTTGGACTTTCCAATGTAAACGTTGTTTGTGGGAGAGCCGAACAGGTTGCACGAGACAACCAATATCAAAGCAAATTTGATTTTGCAGTAACCCGTTCCGTGGCACCCCTTGGCGATCTTCTTAAATGGTCTAAGGGCTTTTTTAAAAAGGTGAACACTGCCGACATTAAGATTAATCCAGAAGAGTGGCAGAAAAAACTTCTTGAACCTATCCCCCCCGCATTGCTTGCATTTAAAGGGGGGGACCTGCGCGAGGAAGTAGAAAAAGTAAATCGCTTCAAGGTGGTAAGATCGGTACACACCCTGAAACTCGCCGTTGATGGCTATCCAGAGCTTGAAGCATCAGAAAAAAAAATTGTTATCTTGGAACTGACCCCATAACGTTACCCAGGAGAGAATAAACCCTTGCCGGATCAAAGAGAGTTATTTGAACAACTGAAGCGGCTAAGCACAGAGCAACGCAACCCCGTCAGCATGGATATCGATGCTCGATCAGTAACAGAGATATTGAAAATCATGAATGACGAGGACAAAAAGGTTGCTATGGTCATCGAGAAAGAGCTTCCTTATATCGGGCAGGCGGTAGAAATTGTCGTGACCGCACTGAAAAACGGAGGAAGGCTGATCTACGTTGGGGCAGGAACAAGTGGAAGGTTGGGAATTCTCGATGCTGCAGAATGCCCCCCAACATTTGGTACAGATCCGGAAATTATTCAGGGCATTATTGCCGGAGGCGAGAAAGCCATGTTTCGGTCCCAGGAGGGAGCCGAAGACAAGGAAGAGTACGGAGCGAAAGACATAGAGCTGAAAAACATCTGCTCTAACGATGTGGTGTGCGGTATTGCAGCAAGCCTCCGAACGCCCTATGTTGTCGGTGCAGTGAAAAAGGCGAAAGAGCTGCAGGCAAAAACGCTTTATGTAACCACAAATCCGAGAAGTAAATTATATTCGCCCGAATTTGCGGAAATCGCCACGGCGATTGATGTAGCCATCTGCCCCGAGGTTGGCCCGGAGATCATCATGGGCTCAACGAGAATGAAGTCCGGGACAGCACAAAAACTGGTTCTCAACATGATTACAACGACAGCAATGATACGCATGGGTAAGGTGTACGAAAACATGATGATCGACCTTCAGATGACAAACTTGAAACTGAAAGAACGCGCAAAACGAATTGTCATGACTATTACCGGATTGCAGTATGAAGAAGCCGCGCTCTATCTTGAGCAGGCAGAAGGGCATGTGAAAACAGCCCTTGTCATGATAAAGGCAAAGGTCTCCCGTGAAGAGGCGAAGGAACGATTATTAAATGCAGAAAGTTTTGTACGCAAAGCAATTGAAAGAACGAACAACACATAAGAGCGAGACACCATGAAAACCCTTCCTCCAGACAACCTGCAGTTTTTTCCACCCTTTGAAGGATTTCCCATCCAGGGAATTCGTTTTCTCAAAAAGCTTAAGCAAAACAATAATCGAACATGGTTTGAACAACATAAGGCCGAGTACGAAGAACAGGTCAAACTGCCAATACAGTCTCTCGTTGCCGCTCTGCAACCGATCGTTGAAAAGTTTGCGCCGGAGTATGATTTGAATCCCCGGAAAGCTCTATTCAGAATCTATCGGGACGTTCGATTTTCTAAAGATAAAACACCGTATAAAATACACGCCGCTGCTCATTTTGTCATTCGGGGAAAAGCCAAAGGAACCGAAGGATCCGGTTTCTATCTTCACATTGAACCGGGCAACGTCTTTCTGGGTGCCGGCATCTATATGCCAACAGCGGAAAAATTAAAAAGGATAAGAAAGGCAATCGAGGAACAGCCAAAAGAATTTCTGGCAATTGTTAAAAGCCGATCATTTGAAAGAACATTTACAAAACTTGAAGGCGAAAAGGGAAAACGCCCTCCACAAGGGTATCAACAGGATCACCCAATGCTGGAATGGCTAAAGTATAAACAGTTCTATGTTTGGCTGGAATGGCCGGAGAAAGAATGTTACGACCCTGGGTTTGTTAAAAAAGTTGCACAGATCTATAAAGAGGCAACGCCATTAGTACGCTTCTTAAACGCGGCAATGTTTGAAGTTATCCCCGACGAATAGAGCACCCGATTTCCGCAAGGGCCCCCCTAATTTCTTGAATAGCCTGTAAGGCTCCCGGAGTATCCCCATGAATGCAAAGCGTCTGAGCATGGATGGTTAACAACGAACCATCGATGGCTCGAATAAGGCCTTCCGCTACAATTGTTCTCGCTTGGAGGGCCGCACGATGAGGATCTGTAATTAAAGAATCCAGATGGATACGCGGTCGGAGAGAACCGTCCGGTTCGTAAATCCGATCTGCAAAAGCTTCGCCGATGACGCGAAAACCGCGATCATTCCAAACCTCAAGCATTAACGAATCCGCCAATCCTACCAGTGTAAGGGAGCAACCTAGTCTCTCTACCCCTCTAGCAATCGCGGCGGCAACGGCAGCGTCTTTTGCGGCGGTATTATAGAGCGCTCCATGCGGCTTTACATGGACAACGCTCTGACCGCATGAAGCCGCGATATTCAAGAGTTCGCCAACCTGCTCAAAGACACACTGCTCGATCTGTTCAACCGGTAACGCTATAGCAATCCTGCCGAAGCCATCTTTGTCCGGATATCCTGGATGAGCCCCGATAGAAACTTGATAGCTTGCGCAGAGCTGGACGACCTTGCGCATCGAGTTCGGATCACCGGCATGGCCTCCGCATGCGATGTTTGCCGATGAGATTAATTTGATAAGAGCTTCCTCCGAACCATCTGCCAGCGCTTCCGGCCTCTCGCCGACATCGGCATTAAGATCGATATGGGTGTGGAATATCATTCCTGCCTCAACGAGAAATTATTTTAATTCCATTCCTTTTGTTTCTGGGAGTAAGAACATGAGGAGCGCTCCCGCCAGAAAGAAAGCAGACGTTAAAGCAAGCGCACTGCCAAGGCCATGCTGATCGGCGAGCGCTCCAATCGTATAAGGTGCTGCGGCGCTGATCCCTCTGCCGATATTGTAAGTGAGGCCCTGTGCCGTACCGCGAATATGAGTGGGGAAGAGTTCGGCTAACATCGCACCGAATACACTGAAATATCCATGCCCGAAGAAACCGATAAAGGGACCAAGCAAAAGAAGCAGAACTTCGTAGCGCGCCATCTGGCCGTACACCGGAACGAGGAGCCCGGCGATAAATAAAAAGAAAACAAAAACAGGCCTCCGTCCGAACCGATCCGCAAGAAAACCAAACAGGACATATCCGAAAAACGCCCCAATTTGCATGGGAATAATCCACGATGAGCTTTTCACAATGCCAAGACCAGCGCCGCCCTGGCTAAGAGGCTGGGCAAGAAATGAGGGCATCCATGTGAACAATCCCCAGTAGGCGAATAGTACGCATGTTGTAATTGCAGATGCAAGAAGCGTCGTTTTGATCATTGGAGATTTGAACGCTTCCCTGAAAGGAGAAAGCAGGGAAACGGCATGAGATTTCTGTTGCCGTCTCCACAGCTCCGGCTCGGGAATGTTTTTTCGAATCCAGAGAGTGAAAAAGGCGGGAAGAATACCAAAGAGGAACAGAGCTCTCCAGCCAAATAGTGGAAGAGTCAACGCGGCAAGAACGGCGGCAGCAATGTACCCAAGAGCCCAGCCGGACTGCATAAATCCAATAGCCTTGCCTCTGTGTTGTGCCGGCCAGGTCTCTGAGACGAGTACAGATCCCGCGGACCACTCACCCCCCATGCCTATACCAACAAGCAAGCGCCACAGGATAAGTTCTGCCACCGAAGAAGCTGTTGCCGTCAACGCTGTAAACAAAGAATAAAATAAAATAGAAAGCATCAAAGTGCGTGCCCGCCCAATTCGATCGGCAAGAATCCCCATCAGCACACCGCCAAGAGCGGAAGAAACAAGAGTAATTGAAGCAAGCGCTCCAGCCTCAGCAGAAGATAATCCAAACTCCGCCTGAATAGCATTCAGGGCAAAAGCATAAAACATTACATCCATGGCATCCAGCATCCAGCCGCATTGCGCAGCAAAGAGCACCCGCCACTGTAACGGAGAAATCGTTGAGTACCAGCGATGTGAAGGACTATCCATGGTAAGGGATGAGAGAGAGTGGATTGATGAGAGAATGAAGTTCCTTTGCAAGGCGCACCGCTGTCTCGATCTCTACAAATTCAAACGAGACACAGTCTCGCGGGCGCAGTTGTCCGATGGCATGAAAATCTGCTGAAATCACATTGGCGATTTTTGGATATCCGCCGGTGGTTTGATGCTCTACGAAGAGGATTATTGGTTGGCCGCCATGCGGAATCTGAACAGCACCAAGCGGAACACCCTCGGTGATAATTTCTTTCTTGTTTGCTTGAACGAGAGGCTCGCCAATAAGCCGAATTCCCATGCGGTTTGATTCTTCAGAAACCTCATACTCCGAATCGCATAGCATGGAAAACGATGATTTCGGGAAGAGGTTTGCATGAGAAGAACGAGTGAGGCGAACGACATCTCTCTTCAGCGAAAGGAGTAAATTTTCTGACACTCGTTTGGGTAAAAATGCTTCGTTCGGGACGGGCATAAGAGTAAGAACATCTCCTTTTCTCAGTGAACGTCCCCAATAACCGCCGAGACCAGTTGTCAGGTGTGTCGATACGCTTCCAAGGACGAGGGGCACCTCGATCCCCCCACGAATTGAAAGGTAACACCGCGCACCCGAACGCGTGGCTTTAAATGATAACAATTGACCGGCACGTACTTCAAGGGAAGTCCACAAAGGAACAGCAACTCCATCAAGGTCAGGTTGAAAATCAGATCCCGTAATGGCAACGATCGAGTTTCCTTCAAAGCGCAAGATTGTTCCAACAAGCGTCATCTCCAAAGCCGGAGTCTGCTCTGGGTTTCCAACGAGGAGGTTACCCAACCGAAGCGAGACAGCATCTGCAGCTCCGCTTGCGGAAACACCGAGATGTGCATATCCATACCTGCCGAGATCCTGCACGGTTGTTTGAAATCCTGGCGATATCACATGAAGAAGAGGCATCAGGAAGTTTTATTGAGAATGTTGTTGGAGAACTAGAAACTCATCTTTCGAGATGGGTCGAAATGTTACAAGGTCACCCATTTCCAAGAATGTCGGAGGTGTATGCTCGGGATTGAACAGCGGTAATGGTGTACGACCGATAATTCTCCAACCCCCGGGAGACGAACAAGGGTAAATGCCTGTTTGCGATCCCCCAATGGCAACACTTCCTGCCGGCACCTTCAATCGCGGTGATGATAAGCGGGGCACAAATAATTGTTGCGGCATTTCACCGAGGTACGGAAAGCCTGGTGAAAAACCAAGGAAATAGACTAAATACTCAACCGAAGTATGAATCCGAACGACCTCCTCAATGGTCAGTCCAGTATAAGCCAAAACATCATCCAGATCGGGACCGAACTCTTTACCATAGCAAACAGGAATCTCTTTCCGCGGTTGAACCGTTGTTGCGGAGTGTTCGATGTCATGAAAAATTGTATAAACATGATGGAGTAATTTTTGGGCAGAGATTATTATGGGATCGAAAGAGAGAAGGACAGCATTGTACGATGGATGCACATTCTGGACGCCCGTTATCTTACGAGATGAGACTTCGCGGCAAAACGCAGCCACACGGGAATGAAGTTCACGGGTAATATCGGTGCCGAAGGATATCCGGAGCGAAGAATCACTCGATCGTGAAACACTTGGATGGTATAATCTTTTCGATTGCATGGAGGAGCAGCGCCTCGCTCGACAATAAGGTTTTTTAGTCGGGGAATCAATAAGAAGGACTTGTTAACGGTAAAGGGGAACAGTTTTCCCCGCCTTGCTTCTCCTGCCATTTGTGCCTATATTGACATCGAAATTCGGTGGGTGTGTCTCCAGCAAGACACGCCCGCTTTTTGTTTTGGTGAATAACGAAGCATTCAAACGACCATGAGCGAAGAAAACATTAAACCGGCTGAAAGCCATATCGAAACACTGGACACCATCCCGACTGTATTGCCCGTCCTTGCACTACGCGACGTTGTTGTCTTTCCTTATATGATTTTTCCGGTGCTTGTCGGCAGGGAGAGCTCGCTGCGCGCCGCCAACGAGGCGATAGAACGCGGGAAGAACATCTTCCTTGTCGCCCAGAAGAATCCTGCCGTTGATGAACCAACACAGGAAGACGTGTACCACCAGGGGACAGTGGCAAAGATTATTCAGATGCTGAAGCTGCCGAACGGCCTCATGAAAATTCTCGTTGATGGCACAGTGCAAGCAAGCGTGAAACGGTTTCTACCGACACAGGCTTATCTTGAGGCGGAAATTATCATTCATCGAACCGATCCATTGCCCGGCCATGAAATCGATGCGCTGTTGCGACATACCTCGACGCTCTTTATAGAATATGTGAAACTTAACAGGAATGTGCCCCCTGAAGTCATCATGTCGTTCGACGGCATAAAGGAGCCTCAGCGAAAACTCTATTATATGGCGTCGAACCTTGTGCAAAGCGTAGACGTCAAACAAAGAATAATACAAACCGTGCATTTGCGGGAACAGCTCTACGAACTTTCAAAGATTCTGAACACCGAAATCGACATTCTTAAGATAGAGCGGGAAATCGACACAAAAGTACAGGACAACATTCAGAAGTCCCAGCGTAAGTATTTCATTCAGGAACAGATCCGGGTTCTCCAGGATGAGCTGGGCGACGACGAAGCATCGCCCGAGCTGACTAAATTGAAAGAGGAAATTGAACAGGCAAAAATGTCGAAGGAAGCGGAAACCAAAGCGATGGAGGAGTTCAACAAGCTGAGGAAGACTCCACCGATGTCACCGGAGTTTACCGTCATTCGCAATTACCTCGATTGGATGACCCATGTGCCCTGGACAAAACGCACGAAGGACAACCTGGATGTCGAGCACGTCAAGACCATTCTTGATGAGGACCATTTTGGCCTGGAGAAGCCGAAGGATCGGATTCTTGAGCACATTGCCGTTCTCAACCTTGTGAAGGAAATGAAGGGACAAATTCTTTGCTTTGTTGGCCCGCCGGGTGTTGGAAAGACGTCGCTGGCAAAATCAATTTCCCGCGCCCTGGGCAGAAAATTTGTGCGCATTTCTCTTGGCGGCGTGCGCGATGAGGCTGAAATTCGGGGGCATCGGCGGACCTATATCGGATCGATGCCGGGGAAAATCATACAATCCATGAAGAGGGCGGGCGTCGTCAATCCTGTGATGCTCATGGACGAAGTCGATAAGATGAGCATGGATTTTCGCGGCGATCCTTCTGCGGCATTGCTCGAGGTACTCGACCCGGAGCAAAACTGCACCTTCAGTGATCATTATCTTGATATCGATTATGACCTTTCGAAGGTGATGTTTATTACCACAGCGAATATCCGCTACGCGATTCCACTTCCGCTCCAGGATCGCATGGAGATCATAGAACTCTCGGGCTATCTTGATCATGACAAGAGAGAAATAGCAAAGCGGCACATCATCTCGAAACAGCTCGGCGAGCATGGATTAAATGGGAAAATGCTTCGCTTTCAGGATGAGGCGATTGACAGGATCATCAATGAATACACCCGTGAAGCGGGCGTCAGAAACCTTGAACGGGAAATTGCTTCTGTATGCCGTAAAGCCGCAAAGGAGATCGTTACACAGAAACGCGCAAAACGAATCAAGAGCACGCGATCAATCGAGGTGACAAAAGAAAAAATTGAGCAGTATCTTGGTGTGCCGAAGTTTAGGAAGAAATCGGCGGAGAAAGAACGCCGCGTGGGATCGGTTGTTGGTCTGGCATGGACAAGTGTCGGCGGCGAAATCCTCAATGTCGATGTGACCATGATGCGCGGCTCAGAAAAACTGACACTGACCGGACAACTGGGTGACGTCATGAAAGAGTCTGCCCAGGCGGCATTGAGCTACATTCGTTCTAACGCGAAAAAATTTAAGATCGATCCGGATTTTTCAAAAGGGAAAGAAATTCATATTCATCTTCCTGAAGGAGCGATTCCAAAAGACGGGCCCTCGGCAGGCATCACCATGGCGATGGCGATTATTTCTGTTGCCAGCGCACGGTCCGCCCGCAACGATGTTGCCATGACGGGAGAAATTACCCTGCGGGGAAGCGTTCTTCCCATTGGAGGACTTAACGAAAAACTTCTCGCGGCGCAGCGAAGCGGTATTAAAACGGTCATTATCCCGAAGGAGAATGTTAAAGACCTTGCAGAGATCCCGGCACGGGTTAAGGAAGGGCTGAACATTGTTCCGGTAGAGACGATAGAAGAAGCGGCGAACCATGTTTTCGATAAAAGAAAATAACCGCGTGGCCGAAGTGCACCGAGAACATGTGTTAACAGTAACGGAGAAAGAGTAACATTTCAGGTTTATTTTTCACAGCGTTTCGATTCTTGTTCCTGCGTAAGATGAGTAAACAACCAATGAACCCTCGTGTTCCTGGCGCGCTTGGCGGTTCAGATTTTATTCAGAGAGCTTCAATCGTTTCTTTTGTGTAGCACAAGTTATTAACTTTTATCTTTCCAATTTCCTTGTTACTTTCATAATAGCATGTCCTATCAGGTTACAGCACGAAAATGGCGACCGACAATCTTTGAAGAAGTTGTCGGTCAAACGCATGTCACAAGCACGCTCCGTAACGCGATTGCCTCCAATCGCCTTGCCCATGCGTACATCTTCAGCGGTGCACGCGGCTGCGGAAAGACAACAACAGCCCGCATCCTGGCAAAGGCCATCAACTGTCTCTCGCCAAAAGAATTCAATCCCGACAATACATGTGAAATTTGCCAGGAGATCACCGCAGGCAGAAACCTCGATGTGATCGAAATTGACGGAGCCTCCAACAGAGGTGTGGAAGAAATTCGGAATCTTCGCGAGTCGGTCCGGTATACGCCGACACGCGGAACCTACAAAGTCTACATCATCGACGAAGTGCACATGTTAACAAAGGAAGCCTTCAACGCACTTCTCAAAACGCTCGAAGAACCCCCCGCCCACGTCATCTTTATTTTTGCGACAACAGAAGTTCACAAGATACCAATGACCATTTTGTCGAGATGTCAACGCTTCGACTTCCGCCGCATCTCCATAGAAGAAATTATTGCCCGCCTGCGGTTTATTGCCAAGGAAGAGCAGGTAACCATCGACGATAACGCACTGGTCATTATTGCGAAGAAGGGGGACGGATCACTCCGCGACGCGCAGAGCATTTTCGACCAGATTCGTTCATTCTGTGGTAACACTATCGCCGCTGCCGATGTGTTGAAAGTGTTGAATGTTGTTGATCAGGAATTGTTCTTCCGTGTCACAGAGATGATTCGCTCGGGCAATGTAAGGGGCGGCATCGAACTGGTCGATGAACTTGTCCGGCATGGGTACGATCTGCGGGAATTTCTCAGCGGACTCTCGGAACACTTGAGAAATATTCTTGTCGTCATGACGACAGAATCGACACAGCTTGTTGAGGCATCGGAGGTGTACCGGAAGAGATACAGCGATGAATCGAAACAGTTTCAGCAAAGCGATGTTCTCCGGCTTATAAAACTGGTGAATGACCTGGAACAAGCAATTCGCTGGGCTCCACAGCCGCGCTTTAAGTTGGAAGTGGGCATTCTCCAAATGATTAAACTCGATCGGGCTGTGCAACTAGATCGGTTGATCAAACAAATTGAGGAGATGAAAAAGAAACTTGACGGAGCACCAGTCGGGTCCGCAATACATCAACCCACCATGGCACCACCTCTTCCCGAGAAAACGAAAAAACCAGACGTGCCGCCGCCGATCCTTTCCGGAAGCAGCGAACAGCAAAACGACAACGGCACAAGGGAGATCAAGGTTCTTGGGAAAGTCAGTGCGGGAACCCTCAGTAGCACTGCCGCTATTCGGTTATCAGCAAAAAGCGAGACACCTTCCCCTGTAATCGAAAAAGAGATGGTAAAACTATCGTTACTTGCAGGCGGAGCAGGAGAAATTCAGAGCAGTCGCGAGAATGGCAGGCCGATATCACCCGAACAGGCCAATGAACAGTGGAGCGAATGGATTGGAGAGGTGCGAAGATCAAAAATCGGTGTCGGGACAATTTTGAGCGAAAGCCATTTGCTGGAGGTCCGTGACGGAGCATTACACATCGGCTGCCCCGATGACTTCCACTATTCGTCGCTTAAGCGGAACAAGGATTTTCTCGTCGATGCGTTTGAGCGTGTTACCGGATTTAAGGTTCGCATTGAGCCGGTGATGCATAAGATCGAGAAGAGCGGTAAGAGGCAAACCTCCAACCTGCGGGAGAACGCAACCCCAGCCCCTGGTGGCAGGGGAGAAGATACCAGGACAACAGGGGTCTCCTCAGAGGATCACCCCGTTATTACAGCACTCAAGCGTGAGTTTGGCGCAGATCTGATACGATAGAACACAGCAGCAACAAAACACAATCTCAACTCCTCCCGCAGCAATTCATAGTGATCGGACGCCAGACACAAAGCAATAAGAGTATTGTACTATCCTCCAATCCTTTTTACTCGTGAACAACAAAAAATCTTCCTTTGCATTTTTACTAAAAAGGAGCGAATCTCTTCTTAGATGCTATGGTAAAAATCTCAGACGATCGACATACAGAACCTTTCCCACCTGGGTTTAAGAAGAAGACACTCTTTGCACTACTGCTCTTAGCGGCAGCAATCGTTTCAACGATTATTCATGAACTCGGACACTGTGTCGCCTACTGGGCGCAGAATATTCCCGCCGCTTTGTCCCTCACTAAAGAATTTCCTCTCCAAAACATCACAGTGCGAGAATTTGCAATCGGTTCAGCCGGCGGACCAGCAGTAACGATTATCATTACCATCGTCAGCTTCCGGCTCTATGCAAGAGCAAAGAAAAAAAACAACGGTAAGCAAGTCTTCGCCGCCCTGGTGCTGGCGAATATTTTTTATTTTTTTCTCCGGTCATTGATTGCAGTCAGAAAAAAGTCTGGCGGAGAGCTCGAACGAGCGGCAAATCTTTTCGGTCAGGACTACCTCTTTACCGTCCTTCTTTTCCTGGGTTTTGCGCTGGTAATTCTTATACTCTGCATTGGAAAGGAGAGAATCAAACTGTCCTTTATCAATATCGCATTCTTTCTTATACTGTTTATTATCTATGGGATTGGAATGGCCGGGCTTGAGGCTGTCGACCGGACATTGTTCTGGGAGAAATTTCCAACCATCCAGGTCGACAATGGTTACAAGTATAATGAGCACAAGTAAACAACCGGTGTCACCAATAGTATTCCGATGCAGGACTTGACTCCATGGTGTCTTGAAGACAACAGTAAGCAATCAACATACATTCAGCAAGGAACAATTATGAAACAGGCCGTTGTAATAGGAACATGTCTGATACTCGTGTCGTGGGGAATGCTCTCTGCGCAAACGCGAAAAGCAAGTACGCTCTCCGAGGAAGATCTGGCCGCACTTGCCAAAAAAATTCATGAAAGAATTATCACCATTGATACCCACGATGATATTTCTCAGGAATTTGCCACAGAAAGAAACGATCCGGGCAGTCCCGAAAACCGCCGGCAGGTTTCCTTGCCAAAGATGCGCAGCGGAGGACTTGACGCGGAATTTTTTGCTGTCTTCACCGGCAACGGACAGCGTACGCCGGCTGCATGGGATACAGCCTATGCCCGCGCGATACGTGCCTTTGAAGCGATTCACCGGCTTCCCACCATGAGACCGTCTGAAATTGAGATTGCGTATTCACCGGCGGATGTTATCCGCATCCATAACGGAGGGAAACTTATTGCGTGCATTGGGGTGGAAAACGGTTACCCGCTTGGCATGGAGATATCGCGCGTCAAAGAATTTTATAATCGCGGAGCACGCTACATAACGCTGACACACAGCGGCCACAATCAGATCTGTGACTCGTCGACTCCACGGCCCGACGAACTACCGGAGGAGCATCATGGATTAAGCGAGTATGGGCGCCTGGTGGTGGCAGAAATGAATCGGCTTGGTATCATGGTCGATATTTCTCATGCATCGAAAAAAGCAGCTCTTGATGTTTTAAAATTTTCCAAGGCGCCCATCATTGCCTCTCACTCTGGCGCAGATGCCGTTAACGCAAGCCCGAGAAATGTTGACGATGAAACCTTGCTTGCGATAAAGAACAATGGCGGCGTTGTCCAGTGTGTGGCCCTCGCCAGCTATATTAAAACAGTAACAGAGACCCCGGAACGGCATGCGGCAATTGCCGAGCTGAGAAAAGAACTCGGATTGCCAGCGGGACGCGATGGCTCCGGGCGCCGGCAAGCACAGCAAATGACCGAGGAGCAGCGGAGGCAGAATCAGGAGCAGATGGCAAAATTCCGTGAACGAATGCCGGAGATTGATAAAACATACCCACCGCAAAAAATTTCTGTGCAGGACATGGTAAACCACATCGACTACATGGTGAATGTTATGGGGATCGACCATGTAGGCATTGGCACCGACTTTGACGGTGGTGGCGGTTTAACGGGATTCAAAGATGCAAGCGAAAGCCTTAATGTTACACTTGAGCTCGTACGGCGTGGTTACACCGAAGAGGAAATCGGAAAAATATGGGGCGGCAACCTCCTCAGAGTCTGGAGAGCCGTGGAGAAGACGGCGAAGGAGATGAACTAGTCTGTCGGTTCTCCGACCGGGGATTAAGGTAAAGAGAAGGATCAAACAATTATGCTTGTTGGAGTGGTTCAAACAAAACCGGAGTTTGGATCTGTTCGCACGAACATCAACAATGCGATTGAGTTGATGAATTCTGCAAGGGCAGATCTCTATGTGTTGCCGGAGTTGTTCAACACCGGCTACAACTTCATCGATGAAGCCGAAGCAGCAACACTCTCCGAGGAGGTGACAGGATTAACGTATCAAGCACTTTGTACCTTTGCTGCAAAGAACTCATGTTGTATTGTCTATGGATTTGCAGAGAGAGAGCAGCACCGCTACAATTCCTCGGCACTGGTCGGCCCGGAAGGCATTATAGGACTTTATCGGAAGGTACATCTCTTCGACCGCGAGAAGCTATTCTTTGCGCCTGGAAATCTCGGCTTTCCGGTGTTTACCCTTCCGTTTGGAACCCTGGGGATGATGATTTGCTATGACTGGATTTATCCGGAAGCGGCACGGACACTGATGCTGAAGGGAGCACAGATTATTGCCCACCCCGCGAATCTTGTCCTGCCCTTCTGTCCCGACGCCATGATTACACGCTGCCTCGAAAACCGCGTGTTTGCGATAACAGCCGATCGTGTTGGAAAAGAGGAGAGAGGCGGAGTATATTTACAATTTATAGGGAAGAGCGAAATAGTCTCTCCTCGCGGTGAAATTCTTTGTCGCCTTGGTACGGATGATTCCGGAATTGCAATAACGGAGATCGACATTGCTCTCGCGACAAATAAACAGGTCACGCAACGCAACAACTTGCTGGAAGACCGTTTCAAAGAGTACTATCTCATGTAAGGTGAAACAACCATGCAGCACTACACCATTCTCATTTCTCTCATTATCACAAGGCTTGCTTTGTCTAGCTGCAGCCCTGTAATACAAACGACACGGACACCGGAAGAAAACCGCAGGGTCATTATCGTCTACCAGCCATCCCACCAGATGGATACGGGCCGGGAGTTTAATGAAGCCATGGTCTGTAATGCAATTATCGAATCGGCCATTGCCTCCTCAACGGGGTCCGTAGAAGTGCATAAGGTATGGAGCCATGATCAGGAAGGGCTTCACCATGCACGGCAGGGAAGCAACACAAAGATAGAACACACATCAATGATTGACAGCCTGGGAAGAATCTCAGGGTACGCATATGAACTTCGGGCGTCGAACAAACTCAAGCCCGATGTGTTTATTGGAGTTCATAATAACGGCGCAACAAACAAAAACGCTTGCTGGGGATTTGTACACGAAGGGGATCGTCATGAACAGGACTGCCGTGAGTTGGCAAAGGTCCTGGTTGACGAAATCTGTGCAGCCACAGGAATGGAGAACGGTGGTATTCTGGGTGACAGTTCTCCCAATAGAAATGATTACCGCTGCAAGACAACAGGAAAACTTTCCTTTTACAGTTTGGATGAAAATGTTAACACAGCGCCGATTCGTGTGCTGCTCGAAATTGGCGACAATGAACTGAGCCGGGAGTTATTGCACAATCCGGCTGCTCAACAAACGATGGGACGCGTTATTCAAAGTGTTATCGAACGGCGCTATGGAAGCGAGAAGTAATCTACCGGCATGGTTCCCTCTTCCTGAATGAAGAAAATTAGGAGTAAGCCCTACTCTTCGAGGGCGAACCCAACCCTGATTGATACCCGCGCGGTCTTTTCACCCTATCTGATTTTTAAAATCCAGTCGGCAGGGTTAAACTTCTTAATTTCAATTTCTGGCACCAGCGTCTTTACGATAAGATGGGTATCCTCAATGACTCTAACATGGGTTGGCATGAAATCCTTGGAGCACTTATCACAATGGAGCGAAAGAACACTGTCGGGTGCGGCAATGTTGAGTTTTTTGGTCCACAGAACGAGGTCTTCTTTCGAGGAAATCCGATAATCCACGCGCTCAATATAGTGACCGCACTGTTGATGCCGCGCCGAATATAAGAGAAAGATATGTGATTGTTGTGAGTCAGTCATAAGTTGAATCCCCGTTATGCTGTGAGAATGAATCTCCTAAACAAAAGACTATAAAAAAAAACGATAACATACAAGGGTGAACAACAAAATATCCTTTGGGTGTGATCGTGCTCAACGGTTTTAGTGTGAGCCCGCTCACAACATCGGGTTCAGTAAGGGAGAAAGGGATCTTCGGGACTCGTTGAATCTCATTCCCTTTTTGCGTACTCTCTACAAGAGACCTCAACACAAATCAACATGATCGCATCCTCCTTTATCCTTCTCTTTCTTGGCGGCATTGCAACCGGAACCCTTGGCTCATTGCTCGGAATCGGTGGCGGTATTTTTCTTGTCCCCTTTCTTACGCTGGTGATTGGCGTTCCAGCTAAACAGGCAATCGCCACAAGCATTATTGCTGTGATTGCAACTTCGAGTGCCGGGGCGTCGGTGAATTTGAAACGTAACACGGTGAACGTGCGGCTCGGGTTTCTCCTGGAATCCGTAACGGTTCTTGGTGCGATTGGGGGAAGCTTTACCGCTTCCCTGCTCAGCGGCGAAACGTTAATCAAGCTTTTTGCCACACTGTTGCTTGTTGTTGCTATCTTGATGATCCACAAGACGCGGCAAAAAAAATCGATGGATGCACCTTCATCACAAGGAATTCTCCATGGGCAATTCACCGATGAAGCAAACGGAACGGTTGTCTCCTATGCGGTTCACCGCATTCCGGCGGTCATGGGTGTTTCGTTTCTCGCCGGCAACGTGTCGGGGCTTCTTGGTATCGGGGGAGGAATTTTCAAAGTCCCTGCGATGCATATTCTTGGCGGCGTTCCAATGAAGATTGCGACAGCAACAAGTAATTTTACGATCGGGGTAACGGCTGCGGCGTCTGCATTTATCTATTTTTCTCATGGCCATGTAAATCCATGGATTGCCTCGTCCTCGGCGCTTGGCGTGCTGGGCGGATCACTCCTTGGCACGGTCATCAATAGAAAAATTGAGAGCACGGTTCTAACCTGGATTTTTGTCGTCGTTCTGTTATTTGTTTCGATCCAAATGTATTTGAAGTAAACCTATGCCCCCCACGGAAGAACAGAATATAAAAGTCGTAGAGCGCTGGTCGGCACGAACATTGCAGGTTGGCATTTGGACAAGCGCTATTCTGATCGCCCTCGGCCTTGTGCTCTCGTTCGTTCCTGGCGATGCCAGCCAGGGATCAGCTCAACAGCAAATGGTGTATGACGGATTATCTTCGATAAAACAGAATGCAGGCAGCCCCGTAGTTCTCTTGTACCTCGGGCTCATTCTTTTGATGCTTACACCGGTTCTTCGCGTTGTCACCTCTCTTGTAGGATTTGCTTCGGAAAAGGACAAAACCTACGTGGGGGTATCGGCGTTTGTTCTTGTGGTTCTGCTTGCCGAATTATGCTATTCCCTGATTATAAGGTAACGCAGTTATTAACCCACAAAAAAAGGAGAGACCTATGACATTCATGGAAAAACTCGAAGCGATTCAGAAAAAAAGGCAATCGCTGCTCTGTGTCGGTCTTGATGTGGATGAAAAGTTGATACCGACAATTCTCTACTCCCGGTATCATGATCCTGTCATGGGATTCATCAAAGAGATCATCAATGCAACACAGGATGTCGTGTGCGCCTACAAACTGAATATCGCATTCTACGAAGCGATGGGGGATCGAGGCTGGGAACTTCTCCGCGAAGCGCTTAAGCTCATTCCCAAAGATATCGTCACGATCGGAGACGGTAAACGGGGAGACATTGGAAATACGTCGGAACGATATGCGACCGCCATGTACACCACCCTTGGTTTTGATGCAACGACAGTCAACCCGTACATGGGTAAGGACTCTATTGAACCGTTTCTTAAAAGTACGGAGCACTGCGCGTTTGTTCTTGCACTGACATCGAACGCCGGCTCGAAGGATTTCCAACGGCTGCTTGTGAACGAGAAGCCGGTGTACGAATATGTGGTCAAAGCTGCCGCCAAATGGAACGCGAAGAAAAATGTCGGCCTTGTTGTCGGAGCAACACACCCCAATGAACTCGAGCCGATCAGAAAACTTGCTTCCGATATGCCGATTCTGATTCCCGGTATCGGCAAGCAAGGAGGCGACCTGAAATCGGCAGTACGGTATGGGTGCACAAAAAGGGGATACCTCGCAATTATCAATGCCAGCCGAAGCATTCTCTATGCATCATGCAGCATGGATTTTGCAAAAGCAGCACAGATTGAAGCAGTCAGGCTGCACAAACAAATTCAGAAATATCGTAAGCTGTATTTCAAGATCAAGTAAGCTTAAGTCGCGCTTTTGACGGAGGTATCTCTTAGTTGCACCAAGGAATTGGAGAGAGACCGAAATCTCCTCAAGTAGCAGACATATCGATGTCGAGGTGAGGACGGAGAGGTAGCGCCCCATCCTCAACCGGCGGAGAGGATGCACCGGATAGATTCACAGAAGCACCGACGCTGTCTTCAGCACCGTTATAATTGTACAACACAGGAAGGAACACACCATGCACCGCGGCACGCCCTATATTCACGAACGTTTTCTCCGACACATCTGGAGTCGGCAATATTTATCTCATACCCAATTAACAACAGTTGACGGAAAAGCACTGCAGATCATCGATGCAGGCGAATTAAACCTTGACGGAGGCCCCGATTTCAAAAATGCAATCATCCAGATTGGGTCAACACGCTTTGCCGGCGAGGTGGAAATCCATCGTAATACCGTCGAATGGCTTCGGCATCTCCACCAGCAAAACCCGCGCTACAACAAAGTCGTTCTCCACGTAGTACTGGAAGGATCTGTAAACGATGCCCCAACAATTGCACAAAGCGGGAGAGAGATCCACACCCTCGTTCTCGAACCGTTTCTTTCAGAATCCATCCGGTCGCTCTGGAAAAAAATAATCCTGGATGAGCACACCCGCGCCCATCAGAGAATCCGGTGTCAGCCATTCAATGGTGAGGCAACCATACAGAGTATTGTGGTTTGGGTGCAGCACCTTGCGGTAGAAAGGCTGGAGCTGAAACTCAGAAGATTTGATGAACGCCTTCGGGACCTTGCCTATGCCGAACTTCTTGTGGTACGCGAGCCGCGTCAATCATATGGACCAATGCCCGTTCGCGGGAACACCGACGATGTTCCGCCGCCATTCAAAGAACTCACTATACGAGATCTTTCGAAGAAAGGAATCTGGGAACAAGTACTCTATGAAGGGCTGCTGGAATGTCTCGGGTACAGTAAAAACCAGGAACCGTTTGTCCGCCTGGCAAGAAATGTTCCTTTGCAGAGCATTCAACCCATGAAGCTTACAGTGGAGCAGCTTGAAGCGGTGTTGTTCGGCTCCGCAGGATTATTGCCTAAGAGCGGCTCCCTCGTTGAGGCGGAATCGAAGCACTATGTAAAGAGCCTCAGGACAACCTGGAATGCATTAAGAAAACAATTGTTGAAGCCCGTTCTTCATGCGGCGGACTGGCAATTCTTTCCAACGCGCCCCTCAAATTTCCCAACGATTCGAATTGCTGCCGCCGCTGTTCTGGCTCATCGCTTCATCACGGAAGATCTATTTCGAACAACGATTCAAATACTGAAATCGGAACTCCCCATTCGCGAAAAACAAGCAAAGCTGATACAGAAACTCACCGTGGAGACTTCGGAGTTCTGGAAGCAGCATTATCATTTTGATCAAACAACAAGCAGGCCGGTTCGCGCCCTGGGCGTTGAACGCATCAAGGACATGGTTGTCAATTGTATTATTCCGGTTGCACTGCTGTATGCAAGAACATTCAAGGATAAGGAAGTGAGAGAATCAACCCTGCAACTGTACAACGGCTTTCCGCCGCTCATGCCAAACGCTGTGACGCTACTTATGGAGAAACAGTTGTTGAACCAGCGCGCTCTAATAAACACGGTTAGCCTGCAACAGGGCATTATCCATCTCTATAAGTATTATTGCAAAGATGATCGGTGTTCGGAGTGCGAGATTGGCCGGACCCTGCCGTTGGTCTTGAAGTGAAGAGAAAAGTCCGACATCTTCGTTAGGTGAACCGTTGGGAGATGTCGGACTTTTACGATCAGGTTTTCTGCTGTTTCTTTTTCGCGGCCGGAAAAAGAACATTATTGAGGATGAGCCGATAACCGGGAGAGTTTTTGTGCAGCGTTAAATCGGTCGGCGGATCTCCAACGGCATGCTGATAATCTTCAGGGTCATGCCCGGCATACCAGGTAAACGTGCCCTTGCCGAAATTTCCATGTATGTAACGCACCTCTTCGGTGCCTTCCCGCTCTGCAAGCACGATATCGGTCCGTTTGAGCAAGCTCTTTTTAAATGCTGTGGTTTGTCCCATAAACCCCTTGACGAGAGAGACATGGTTCTGTGTCAGCATCGAGGGAACGGGATCGTACTTGGCAGAGAAGTCGAAGAGCGTAAAGTAATCGGTGCTGCCGTCGCGAATGGGCGGCGGATCGCTGGGTGGAATGTCGATATCCGAGTACTCGTACCGTAGCGGATTCATATCGATCTTGAAGTTTTCGAAAGCAAGTGTTTTGGTGAAATCCAGCTTCTGCTGTGCATCGGGGTCGGCCGGGTCGCCATCAAACATCGGCTCACAGATATCAACGGTCTCCGTTGCGAGAGCAATATCGTAACTGTCGGTGGCAGAGCACATGGCAAACATAAATCCGCCGTTGGCAATATAATCCTTGATGGCCCGGACGACAGCTTTCTTGGCTTCGGAAACCTTTTTGAATCCGAGCCGCCTGGCTTCTTTTTCGTACAACAACTGTTGTTCGATATACCATGATGCATAGCGGTAATTTGAAAAGAACTTGCCGTATTGCCCCGTAAAATCTTCATGATGGAGATGAAGCCAATCGTACTCGGCGAGCTTTCCCGAGAGCACCTCTTCGTCCCACACCTTTGTATAAGGAATTTCCGCATACTCCATTGCCATCGTAACGGCATCGTCCCAGGGCTTGAAGTTTGGCGGAACATAGACGGCAACCTTCGGCACCTTTTCTAACCGCACCACATCCTTATTGTTGTCCTCACGCTGAACCTCGGCATAGACAATCCCTGCCTCGGTGGCGGAGAGCTGCTCAAAGAGAACACCGCGCACCCGGCATTCCCGCGCAGCAACATCGCTGTAGTCTGTCATGAATGAGCCGCCACGATAGTTCAACAGCCAATCAACCTCACCATTGTGTTGAAGAATCCAAAAAGCAATACCGTACGATTTGAGGTGGTCTGTTTGCTTTAAGTCCATAGGAATAAAAAGCTTGGCTTGAGCGGATAGTAGAGAAGTAAGAAGTAAGACGAGAGACGTGAGATGGAAGAAACAATTTAAGCGAAAGAGGCAAGAAAAGAGACGAAAGAAGAGGCGGAAGAAAAAGGGCCAATGAGGAAAACAAGCACATAGCTCTAAATTGATACTCATTTGTTTATACCGTTGTGTTGTACTTTGCCGTCGTTTTGAATGCTGGCGAGTTCTTCTATTGTCTGTTGGATTGGTTCATACCAGATTATTCGATCAATCATTTTTTCGATAACGAATGTTAACTCATCGTTATTTAATTTTCTATTGATTGTATCTGTGGCTACCCGCTGAATGTCGTGTCTGGTAACGTAATAAACATGTTTTCTTAAATTCATAAACCTGCTCCTCATGGCATCTGTTTTGTTTTCACAGATCAATACACGAAGTGATTAATATTGTCAGCAGTAATTTGGTGATAATCATTTACTTGTGAAAAATATTCTCGCGATGCCAACAAATGGAATTAATATGTGGGTAAGAAGCGCTTCGTTTGGGTAATCTTATGGTTCTGTTCGATAAAAAGAACCCTCTCATCAAGTCATGGTTATCCATTATACCATAGCCGATTGGTAATTCTTTAATTTTCTCACTACCCTGTATAGAATAATTTGATCTAAGTGTGAACCAGCCTACATCGAAAGCCCAGTGGTGAAAGTGACAAAAAGCTATTCCATTCCAAATGTCATCTTTCCCATAAAAACGATGAGGTACAATATAAGCTGCCTCAACCTCCCATAGAAGTTTGTCTGGAGATATAATTTTCATACCACAGAATGAACAACAATAATCATAGGCTTCTAATATTGCTTGTCGAAATCCCCTTGTTCGAATTAAAGACTCTCTAGCGGTTTTAACAATTCGTTTTCGTGTGTCGATCGGATTATAATTTTCAACTCTTTTAGCCTGCTCAAGCTTATTCTTTACTTTTTGCACTTCATGGGTTCGAACCGGTAATTCAATTTTTCTTTCAAGTGGTATTTGTGATAACCTTAGAGCTTCATCAAGTCCCTTTTCCGTCAACATCCATTCGCGCTTTTGCGTGAGTATCACAGTTTCTTTAGGGTGAGAAAGCAACCTACATTTTGCGGCGAGATCTGCTGTACGGAATAACAACCGATGCCATGCCGGAAATGTTTTGATACGGTTCTCTTTTCTAACTAAAGCCTGCATTAAAAAGGAACGTTGTCTTTCCGACAATCCCAGTCGTTCTGCAATTTCATCTGAGAAATCTTGTTTACCAGCACCAAATTCTTTAATGGAACCATTATGTTTTAATAATGAAGTTAGAAGAACAGGAATAACCGTTTCCTTTGTCGGCAGAGCAAGCTCCTTAAAGACCTTTCTTTCATAACTGGTCATAACTGTTATCTCTCTCTTTTTGTTAGTAGGTATTATTCTTTGTCGGATTTAGTCTGGAAACCGGATGATGGTGTATGCAAGAACGACCAATACCCTATTCTCACATATTCTCGCTGCCACCTGCAATACGCACCCGCTTCTTACTTCTACCCGCCTGCACACTTCGTGTTCCGGGCAAGCCATCTCCCGTTTTCAGTTTTACTGTTGCCGATCACCGCGCAGAAGCCGAATTCTCTTCCGCGTTTCCTCGACATAAAGAGATTTTGGGAATTGCGTTAAAAGCGCTTCGTATGCCGTAATGGCCTTCGGGGTATCGCGGAGAATCCGTTCATAGATTTCCCCGATATGCAACTGGGCAAGATCGCGAAAGATACTCGTATTCATCTCCTCGGCCATGTGTCGAAATGTTGCGGTTGCCTCATCAGTTCGATGCAGGAGTAACTGGATCTCGCCAATCTTCAACGTTGCGTCGTCGATAAGCCTGGCCGTTTTGTGTTCCTTGATGATAGTCTCGAACAGCGAGAGTGCTTCGGAGTATTTCCTCTGTCGCAGCAGCAGATCGGCTCTGGCGAACTGAGTGAGCGCCGCTACGGTTGGCATCTTGTTTTCTTCTATGAAATAGAGAAGCTTCAACGCATCATTTGCCAGGTCGGTATTGACGTTTGTGGAAATCTGCCGGAGCCGTGCGGCCGCCGAATCGAACTTTGCCTCAAAGTACAGCAGCTCAGATAACCGGAACGAAATTCGATCGGTGTATTGCTCGAGGTTGTATTGCTGTACGGAAAGGTATTGATAGTACGATTGCCGAAGATCGCCGCGCATCAGATGAACCTCGGCAAGGGCGAGCCGTGCTTCGGTGGTAATGATAAGGTTGGTCGATCGCTGTACAATTTGTCCGAAGGCTGAAGCCGCGCCATCAAGATCGAAGAACCGGTTCACCCGTATGGTACCCAGGCGAAAGAATGACTGCAGCATAACGTCGGAGTTTGGATACTCATGAATGATCCCTTCGTATAATTCGATTGCTCCGCCATGGGTTGGTTGCGATTCCGACACAGGTTTTTCCCGATTGAAGGGTTGTGCCGGTGTGAGCGCCGGGATCGTGAAACCCGTGAGTGCGGTACTGCTGTCTGTTTCATTGCTGAGTTCTTCGATTGCCCGGGCAAATCCGAATCGGATCCACGGAGTCATCTGGTGGGAAGGGTACTGCTCGAGAATTTCCCGGTAGGCGATCGCAGCGGAGCGATAGGCACGCTCTTGCAAAGCCCGCTGGGCAAAGTTAAACAGCTCTGTGCCGCTCGATTTGTTAATCCGGTCTACAATACGATACTCTTGAAGGGCAGTGGAAAAATCCTTTCCCTCCATGGCAAGCCATGCCAGAAGCATACGCAAGGGCGCCTTCTCGGGTGTTTTGCCAATCTCTTCTCCCACAACACGAAGCGCTGCTCTTCTTGCCTCCTCCCGTACTGTATATGATGCGAGGCGAGCCTGAACATAGAGAAGCTGTTCGGGCTTGAATTGCAGCATCATGAGATATTCGCGCGTCAACCCCTCGTATTGCTGAAGGACACCGTAAAGCATTGCAACCTCATCCAGAAATAAATCCTGAATACCCGTTGCCTTTCGCGCTGAAAGATAACTCTCAACAGCCTTCTCATACAAACGATGCTCCATGAACTGGGATGCGACCAGGCGGTAAAGGTTCTGATTTTTCGGATCGGTGTTAATAATTAGCTTCCAAACAGAGTCTGCCCGCTGCTCTTTTCCGCCGAGGAAATAAATCCCCCCGAGCATTGAGAGTAGATTAGGATCGTTTGGCTGGAGTAATAATCGTTGCTGCAGAAGGATGACAGCCTTCTCATACTGCTTGAGCTGAATGTAGCAGCGTCGAAGTCCATCAAAGAAAACATAGTTCTGAGGCTCGGCCTGAAGCAATGACTCGTAAAGTTGTGCCGAACGCTCCCAGTCTCCAGACTGCTCGAAGCTTTGTGCCAACCTGAGACGTGCTGCATTATCGGGTTGCTGCGCTGGTGCAGCTCGGTAGAGAACGAGGATAAGTACACCGATAATAATTCTGATAGAAAACCGAGAAAGCAATGGTATCATAGTGCGCTCAATATATAAAAAAATATATTTACTCCTCATACGTTTTGACATGGAACGTAGTCCAAAGAGCATCACGACCAGTAGAATCATCGCAACCAGCATAATCGAAGCAATCAATGCAATCGGTGTATTCAAAGCAATCTGCACAATCGGTATAATCGAAGCAATCAGTGCAATCTGTGTAATCAGCGGTGTTTCTTGACATCCCCTCTATTATTGCTTACATTTTTAACAGAAAAGCGTGAGTTCCCCACCCAAAAATATAGCAATACTAGGATCAACAGGGTCAATAGGACAAAACAGCCTGGAGATTATTCGAAATCTTCCACACCTTTTCCGGGCTCACTACCTGACTGCAAATAAAAACATCACCCTGCTGCAAAAACAAATTGAGGAGTTTAAACCGAAAGCTGTTGTTGTTCGTGATGAACAGAATGCGGCGGTGTTGCGGAACAGAGTCGATCCCTCGCTGGAAGTATTATCGGGCGAGGCCGGGCTGGTGGAACTTGTCGCACGCGACGATACCGAAATCGTCATAAGCGCCCTCGTCGGGTTTGCCGGATTAAAACCGACCGTCGCCGCAATTGAACACCGGAAGATCATCGCTCTGGCCAACAAAGAAACGCTTGTGGTAGCCGGAGAGCTTATGATCGCCTTGGTCAGAGAGTATCGTGTGACAATGATTCCGGTTGACAGCGAACACAGCGCGATCTTTCAGTGCCTTGTTGGAGAAGATCGATTAAAAATTGCCAAGCTGATACTCACGGCATCGGGCGGTCCGTTTCTGAATACACCCAAAGAGGATTTTTCCTCCATTGCGCCTGAGCACGCACTCAATCACCCAAACTGGAAAATGGGGAGTAAGATTACCATCGATTCGGCGACCCTGATGAATAAGGGTCTTGAGGTAATTGAAGCGCATTGGTTGTTTGGGCTTCCAGCGGATCAGATAGAAGTTGTTGTTCATCCTCAATCAATTATTCATTCCATGGTTGAATTTGTCGATGGTTCGGTCAAAGCACAGCTTGGATTGCCCGATATGAAGATACCCATTCAATATGCGCTGACGTTTCCTCATCGCCATCCCATGAACGGATCGCGGGTCGACTTTCCAAAACTTGGGTCGATGACCTTCTTTCACCCGGACAAGGATAAATTCCGCTGCCTCCAGTTAGCTTACGATGCACTGGGCCTGGGAGGAACAGCCCCGGCAGTATTGAATGCTGCAAATGAAGTTGCCGTCAATGCATTTTTGGAAAAAAAGATTTCCTTTGATAAAATTCCCGAAATCATTAATCGATCGCTTACCCACCATAAAACCATACACAATCCAGAACTGGAACACATTATAGAAACAGACCGGGCGGTTCGCCGGTTTGCAGGAACCCTTGTGGAGAATAATGCTGTTATGGGTAGGGCGGAGCGTTGATCATCCCAATTACAATCAGGTAGGAAAAGGATTCTATGGAAGTTCTAACAAATATCTTTTACTTCGCGGTCACCATCGGAGTCCTTGTCTTTGTCCATGAGCTCGGGCATTTTCTGGCAGCGAAATTCTTTAAAATGCGTGTCGAGCGCTTCAGCGTCGGTTTTCCACCGCGCGCATTTGGCAAAACCATTGGTGATACCGATTACTGCGTTTCATGGGTTCCTATCGGCGGCTATGTGAAAATTTCAGGGATGATCGATGAGAGTTTTGACACGGAATTTGTCGGCAAACCCCCCGAGCCGTGGGAGTTTCGCTCCAAACCAATCTGGCAGCGGATGATCGTAATCTGTGCCGGTGTGGTCATGAATGTCTTGCTGGCAATTGTGATTTTCTGGGGAATTATTTTCTCTCATGGGAAGACGGTAAAGCCAATTACCGAAGTGGGATTTGTTGAACAGGGATCTCCGGCTGCCTCAGCGGGATTTCAATCCGGAGATCTGGTTCTTGCTGTTAACAGCAATCCGGTCCTTACCTGGGAAGACGTCGATGATCTTGTCTTTAAAGAAGCGCTTTCAGGAACGCTCGCTGTCGAAGTGCAGCGGGCAGGTGCACCGGCAACAATTGCAGTGCCCGATTCATTAACGGCAGAAATATTGAAGGGCCGCCTTGGCATTTACCCGAACGGATTGCTCCCAACCGTATCGGTGGTAGAAAAGGGGAAACCGGCCGAACAGATAGGTCTTCAACCCAACGATCTCATCGAGGCGGTCAATGATCAACCGGTTGCCTATCAAAGTCTTTCGTCGACGATCAAAAAGTTTGCAAACACCGAGATTAAGCTGCGGTGGAAACGGGGCGAAGAAACGCGGGAATCGCTGGTGACACCAACGCCGGAAGGAAAAATCGGAATAGCGATTGTACCTCACTATTCAGGACCAACGCAAAAAATTAACTACGGATTGTTCGAAGCTCTTCCGCACGGAATTACAAGCGCATGGGAGATGAGCTGGTTGAACGTAAAAAGCCTTGTGCAGATCTTTTCCGGGAGAGTTTCGTTTAAGGAATCGGTCGGCGGCCCGGTGATGATTGCACAAATGGCAACCCGCTCGGCAGAAGTCGGCATTGTGAGCTTTCTCGGTTTTGTGGCGCTGCTCAGTATGAATCTGGCCTTTTTAAACCTTCTTCCCTTCCCGGCGTTGGATGGAGGGCACTTTATGTTTCTCCTCGTCGAGGGGGTTTTCCGCCGGGAGATTCCGGTAAAGATAAAAATTGCCATTCAACAAGTGGGGGTCGTACTGTTGCTTGTTTTTATGGCGTTCGTTCTGTATAATGACATTATCAAGTTCTAATCCTGGGGGTTGCCTGTGTGATTGAAGTCACCTCTATTCTGCCACGGAAACGATAGTTTGAAAGCATAATAAACGTCCTATACTCTCATTAATAAGGAGGTCGCCGTGATGAACTCATTGCGCAAACTTATGCATGGCTCTGCGCTTCTCCTTGGCGCAGTATTGTGCATGCTATGTTTTGGCGCGGTTGCTCCAACGGTTGCTGTAGCACAAGCTCAAGTGACGATGACCATGAACTTGCCGGCATATGATTTTATCTGGCTTGCCGACTTCATCGACTTTGCCAGCAACAAATTAAAATCAACCGCACCCAATATTTTTCTCAACATTCAACCAACTGCAAAACTCAGAATGTATCTGGTGTTTAAAGTTGACGTAGACTTAAAAAGTGTTGGTAAAGGTACGGTGGCGACAGCAACACTTGAAGAATTTGACGTTCCAGCGGGAGGGAAAACGCTCTCTGCGAATGATTTTTCTGCACTTGGCACCGGCGGTATTGGTGTACGATTCAGCGAAGAGGACAAAGATTTGCGGAAAAAGATTGAGGATTATGCCACAAATCTCGCGACAGCTCCCGTCGGTTCTTACACTGTAAACGTGTGGGCATATTTGGGAGGAGACAACTTTGCCAAAACGAAACCCCTGGGCAGCACAAGCACAACGATTAACATTACCAACACCTCTGCTGGCGAAGTGAACGTTTCGTTAACGTCACCGGAAAACGGTGAGAATGTTCCGAATCTCTACCCAACAGTCTCCTGGACATCGGAAAAACCGAATGTCATACTCGAGATGTACAGAATGCGCCTTGCCGATAGAAATCCGCAGGATGCGATTAACGGCGGCGACGTGCTGTTGAAAAAAGAGTTATCCGGAGTACAATCATTTACTTACCCAACCGATGCACCCCGCCGTCTTGCACAAAACGACCGGGTTGCCTGGAGGGTCTTGGTAAAGGTTCAGTCAAACCGGGCAATCGAGGAAAAAACAAGTGAAGCGCGTTTCTTCCGTATAAAGATTGAAGATCCCATTGCCCAAATACTCTCGAACTTCTTCTCCAATTTGGGCGGGAACGCTGCCGGTACCTGGTCGACGCTTGAAACAGCGGGGTGGACAAATACCGGCACCGTCACGGTCGATGGGCGAACAATGACGGCACAGGAGTTTCAGGCATACCTAACACAATTAAGTCAAAAGATCACCCAACAAGGTCTTACACCCGTTCTTCGGGTTGAATCTCAATAATTTTAGGAGAACACAATCATGAGAAAAAGATCGTTCTTCCCCCTGCTTGTGATCATTCTTGCGAGCCTTGTTGGAGGATTGTCGTGGAGGGTTCCGCAGGACAAGAAGGATGTGCAGGCATTTGTGATGAAGGTTGTGAACGATGTTCAGAAAAAAGCACCAACGAGCGGATGGCAGAAAACCATTATGCTCGATGGATTAAAGTCCGGGTATGAAATTCGGACGGAACCGAAATCCCTTGCCATTATTAAATTTGTCGACGACACGAAGCTGGTTGTCCGGGAAAAGTCAATCGTCATGATTCAGGGCGAAGCGCTTGGGAAGGAAATTCTCAACCGAAACGTTCACATGACCCGCGGTAAAATTGGCTTCGAAGTGAAAAAAGGAGAGAAGGAACAATTTCGATTCTCCTCGCCAATTTCCGTTGCTTCTATTCGTGGAACCGACGGGGACTTTAATGTCGCCGATGACAGCGTTGATGTGTTGGTCATCAAAGTTGGGCTGGCAACACATACTAATTTGCTCTCGAACAAGTCAAACGATGTGGGTGCAGGCCAGACCAGTATCACCGATGGCAAGGGCAACCTGAATGTGCGCGGCACAGTACCCGGCGACCTCGGTAAAGACGATGACGATAAAACAACGACAACAACAACGACGGTAACAGTTCTCGGAACAACAGCGTTCGATCCGCCGCCCTCAGTAGGTGTTGCGACAACGTTAAAGCTTGACCTTGGACAAACAGCGGCAAATATCAACAGCGTTACACTGTACTATCGGATGGAAGGTGCTTCAGACTGGACTTCGCTGGCGATGCAGTTAGCAGAAAAGGTTGCATCCGCCACAATCCCTGGAACCGGTATCCGGGCGGGAAAACTTCAGTATTACTTTTCAGTGAATCATTCAGACAATAAAAGCGCCATGCTTCCTATGGACGGCCCTGCCGCCGCCGTCTCGGTTGATGTTATCGTTCCCGTGATGACAACGGGCGACGTTAAAATAGAGGCAACCCCCATCATTACCCCCTCTCCTCTTGCAGCGTTAACTACTGCCTCGGTGAAACTTGATCTTAGTTCAGTGCAGCAGGATATTGATGGTGTCAAGCTCTTCTATCGCAAAGCGGGCGCTGGCAGCTTTACAGTATCGGAAATAAAGCCCCTCTCCAGTAAAGTACTCACATGGACAATACCGGCTGCTTCGGTGTTTCCGCCTCAAATTGAGTACTACTTCGCCATCAAGGTAAAGAATGTAATAAACGAAGTTTTACTGCCGACCGACGGTGTGTCAAATCCAAAAACCTCTACCGTATCCCCAATTCAAATCAACTTTGAATTGGCACGGTTGACAGCATACTCGAAAATTACAGCAGGACTGGGCCTCTCCACAATTCAAGCGCCGATTGGATCGGTGAGCATTTATACTCGATCTGGTGATCAACCAACATTCAAACAAACGCTGATGACGGTTTCAGGTTCAATTGCATCGTTTACACTTCCCGGGATTCTTGTTCGTCCACCGCGGCTCGATTATTATCTCGCATTGCGGCTCGCGGATGGAACAGAATTATTATTCCCTTCCGGGGGAGAATCGGCACCGCGTGGAGTTGGTGTTACTTCACTGGTTTTAACGCCAACGTTCGGCGTGCTGCAATCGGGTAGCCCGGGCGCAGCTCGCCTCGACCTTGGAAAAGTTGATGCAGACATCCAATCGGTGACAATGTATCACCGAAAGGACAACGATGCCACATTCAAGCAAGTCCAGATGACGCTATCGGGCAAGACAGCAACCGCCCAGATTGAGGGTGCGGATGTCAAGTTCCCATTCCTGGTGACATATTTTGTTGCTCGTTTGGCAGATGGATCGGAATTGCTTGTTCCTGAAAATGGCACAACGGCACCAAGGAAAGACCCCGTGACGCCGGTGAAATCCGTTGTCAGGGTTGAAGGCGAGGATAAGGACGGCAACAGACGCATCATCTATATTGAAATAGATCAATAAGCGATAGTAGAGTAGACAGCGATTCCCAGACATGTCTAAATATCGATCGCGAAGACAACAGTACAGTATTGTTAGCACTGGAAAAAGGCGGGAAGCGTCACATCCGCTTTTTCCGGTGTTCTATACCGAGGTACCAAACTTCCTAAACGCCAATTCATTCTCAAAACCTTGAAGGGGATTTCTATGAAAGCTTGCAAGGTCTTATTGATTATCCTTGCGTTCACATTGATGGTGAGCAACCTCGATGCACAGGTGACTTCTATTGTTGCTCGTGTCAATGTTCAGCAGGGAACGGAGAGACAACCAGTACCGGTATCAGTTGAGTTTACTCAGGCAACCGGAATCTCGCAGGTTATGCTTCGCTACCGCCGGTTCGGTGAGAGCGAATTTAAAGAGGTGGAAATGCTGCTTGCCGGCCGGACTGCAACAGGAAGCATTCCGCCTGAAGTTGTTGCGCCACCCTATGTTGAGTACTATGTTTTTGCAAACCTCGGCGGAGGAAAGACAGAAACCTATCCTCTCGAGAATGCCGAAGTCACCCCGATGAAAGTTCCTGTGCAGGGTGTGAATCCCAAGGATCTTGAAGTTCGCATTCTCAGCCCCGAAAAAGGGGAGACCATAAGCTTCGAAGATCTTGCTGTTGCGATCTCGCTCTTCTATGCTTCGGACGATGTGAACAAGAAGGGAACCCGTATCTATATCGATGGCAGCGAGGTTTCATCGCAAGCGGTATTTGCCGACGACATCATTACCTATGCACCCCAGAATTTTTCGCAGCAGTTAAACCTGGGACTTCATTTTATTAAAATCGAGCTTCGCGATAAAACAGGGGCCGTCTATCATTCCATTGAATCCAGCTTTAATCTCTCAACCGCGGCAGCCATTGAGGCAGAAGTATCACGGCTGCATGCCGGCGTCGATGGACAATTGGAGTATCGGAACGAAAACATTTCTTCAGTGAAGACAACCTATACGCGCGGTGAAATGCGCCTGAACGGAACGTATAAATCACTGCGGTTCGGATCAAATGTCAATGTCACGAACGAGGAAAAACCCGAACGTCAGCCGCAGAACAGATTGATGGGATGGGCGGAAACAGACTTCCTCCGGCTCGAAGTGGGAGATTCCTACCCCAGGCTTCCAAGCCTCATCGTCAGCGGCAAACGCGTCCGGGGCCTCTCGGCAAGCCTGATGCTTGGCTTCTTCAACGTTGATGTAACCTATGGCAAAACCGTACGCCCTATTGAAGGACTGCGATTAAAGGACACAACCTATCTTGATGCTTCGGCAGTGTCTTCCCGGCCAACGAACACGCTGCAGATTGCAGGATTGAAATATGAGGAGTTTACGCCGGGATCGTACGGGCGGGATTTCTTTGCCGTCCGACCCAGTTTCGGTTCGGGGGAAAATTTCCAGCTCGGCGTAACGTTCATGAAAGCGAAGGATGACATTGGTTCGATTAAACGGGGGATTTTCCCTCAGGAAAATCTTGTTGCCGGATCGGACCTTGTGATCGCTTTTGATGATCAGCGATTTAAACTTGAGGGCCAAACCTCTCTCAGTATTGTGAACACAAATATTAAAGAGGGCAGCTTTACGCAGGCACAGCTCGATTCCGTGCGTGCCCGCGATCCACAGCAGGCAAAAGACCTTGAGGACATTAAAAAACTTGCAGAGCAATTCATTACGATTAATGAAAATGTTTTTCCATCCAATCCCGCCGGCGAGGGCTTGCCCTCCATGTCGTATGAAGGCGTTCTAACCTTGAACTATTTGAACAATTACATCCGCGCGAATCTTTTCCACCGCGGCAGTGCCTACTTGTCGTTCGGCAACGAGTTTCTCCAAACCGACATCGAAGGACTGAACGTGTCCGACCGGATTCGTCTCTTCCAGAACAAACTGCTGCTGAGCCTCTCCTACGAGAAGAAGAACGATAACACGGGAAATAAAAAGCCGGTGACAACAGACTTCTCAACGATAAATTCGTCCGCCACAATATTCCCGGCGGTTAATTGGCCTTCGTTTACCGTTGGTTACGGTACGAATACCCGCAAGAATAACGCCAACATAAGCGATCCCGGCCAGCGGCTGCTGGTTGCAGACGACGAGATCAGCAGAATCTTCGTCCAATCGAATTATGATTTCACGCTGGGGGCACGCAACAATCTTTCTCTTTCTCTGAATATGGCAGACAAGAAAGACAAGACCTTCTTCAAGCGGGATCAAACCAACAATAATATCTCTGCTTCACTGAGTTCGATTTACGCGATTCCATTACAGACAACAATAAGCTTTACCCAGAGCAGCAACGAAAGCCAGGCGATGCTGAAGTCACTCTCTGGCGCAGACTCGCTGGCGAAGGCTGCCTTCGGGTATACCTCGGTTGCTGTCAATGCGCAGTATCGCGTGCTCAATGAACGGCTGCGGATTGCCCTTACCGCGGCACCATCGTTCGGCGATCTGAAACGAACACTCGTTCAGCTTGGCCTCGACTTCACGGTGAACGAACATCACAACCTCATCTTCCAGGTCGATTACATTAAGAACAGCTCAACAATCAGCACGATCAAGCTTGAAGATGATATGATCACCAGTCTCGTCTATCGGTTTAATTTCTAGGGGAGAACAGGAAATGAACAACGGGTTCCACCGAGCTTCACGGTGGAACTCGTTATGTTCTCTTCATCCCGTCAACAGCCTCACAATGCCTCGAATAACGAAGAGGATCTAACCTATGGCCTCCTATACGTTTAAGAAAATAATGCTCCCGCTTATCACCAAGGTAGGTATCGGTTTGGGAATCGGTGTTGCGGTTGTTGTGGTCACCACCCTTCTCGATGTCGGCTTCATTAACAACGTCGATTACCTCACGATGGATTACCGGTATAATGCCCGCCATAAACGATTAAGTGAAAGCGGCGAGTTGAAGAACGTCAGAGACAACGGAGATGTGGTCATCGTTGGCATCAAACAAAAAGATGTTGAAATGATGCCGAAATCTTTTCCGTTTCCACGATCGTATTATGCTAAGGTAATTGAAAACTTATCTGAAGCGGGTGCAAAAGTTATCGCGTTTGATATTATGTTTGATGCCGTAAGAGATACGGCCGATGATGCGCGTTTTGTCGTAGAGCTGAGAAAGCACGACAATGTTATCATTGCAGTAAAAACAGAAGAGCAGGATAGAACAACCAGGTATATCGAAGAATCAACTGTACGAAAATATAACCTCGACTCAGCATTTTATAATGCCTGTAATCGGGTCGGATTTGTCGACGTCGCCGGGAAAGATAAAGACGAAGTCACAAGGCGCTATGTCCCGGAAATGTTGGTAGGGCGATTCACAACCCCGACATTCGGGTTTGCCGTGTTAAACAAATTGTTTGGGATGCAGCCCTACGATGTGGCTTCCGTGCAGGGTGAGTTTTTCTCCTATCACAACCAACTCATTCCCCGGTATGACAACGCCTCATTTCTGTTGAATTATTATGGTCCGAACGAGACGTTTAAATATATCCCATTCAATGAAGTGATTGACGATTCAACGTTCAAGACAAAAGAAGAGATTACCCTCGAGACAGACCTTAACCTCTTTGATATAGATTCAAGCACAATTAATAAGATCAAAGGAAAGATCGTCTTGATCGGATCTGTCATGCCGGAAGAACGTGATATTCATGCTGTTCCTTTGGTGAACGAAGACGGATCTAACACCATGAACGGTGTGGAAATCCACGCGACAGCAATCCAAAACGTTCTCGACGGCGCCTATTTTGTTAAAGCTGCACCGGCAGTCGAGATCGTGCTGATTCTTCTCCTCTCAACGATTTCGTTTCTGGGTATTCTGAAAATCAAACAGATGAAATTCAAGTATGTTGCAGTATTGGAACTTGGAGCAGTGCTGATCGTTGCCCTTTTGATTTTTGGAATCTTTGAATTTTCACTTCTTTCGTTTACCAACGGCAACACAATTATCAACATTGTCAACCCCAGCCTGGCAATCATCCTCGCGTATCTGAGCACAGCCGTCTATCAGTACCTTACAGAACGCCAGCAGAAAGCGTTGATTAAAAACGTCTTCAGCCACTATATCAGCTCTGCGGTTGTCAACGAACTGGTTGCCAACCCCGAAAAAGCACGATTGGGCGGCGACAAGCGTGAATTGACAGTGTTCTTCTCCGACATTGCGGGATTCACAACGATATCGGAACGCTATCTTGACAAACCGGAAGCGCTTGTCGATCTGTTGAACGAATACCTCGATGAGATGACCTCAATCATTATGAAGCACCAGGGAACGCTGGATAAGTACGAAGGTGATGCGATCATGGCATTCTGGGGTGCACCGATTCCGCAAAAGGATCATGCACTCCGCACATGCCTTGCCGCGCTGGATATGCAAAAACGTCTTGCGGCTCTTCGCCCGAAATGGATGAAAGATAAAAAGCCGTCGATTGAGGCGCGGTTTGGTATCAACTCCGGCACCATGATTGTCGGAAACATGGGCGGTAAGGATCGCTTCGATTATACGGTCATCGGCGACAGCGTAAATCTTGCCTCACGTCTTGAAGGAGCCAATAAACAATACGGAACGAAAATCATGATCAGCGACATGACGTATCAGCATGTGAAAGATAAGGTTATGGTGCGCGAGCTCGATCTGATCCAGGTGAAAGGAAAGAACGAACCCGTTAAGGTGTTTGAGCTCATGGGAACATCCGACATGGTATTGACGGATAACCAAAAGCAGGCGCTCGAAATTTATCAGGAGGGATTGAAGCTCTACCGGCAGCGGCAATTTGAGGAAGCGATTGCCTACATGCAGCAGGCACGGCAGCTTGATGAAACATGTACTGTTGCAGAGGTTTACGAGCAACGAGCCGGCCTCTATCAGATTCATCCTCCGCCGGACGAATGGAACGGAGTATTTGTAATGACGACGAAGTAGATCTGTTTGAGGAAAGCGTTACTGCTGAGGCCGGGAAGAAGGATGCCCGGCCTTTGCGTTGTCGGGGTGTGCTTGTGTCGAGCATCAGAGATACCCCAAAGAATGCATCCGTCTCCATGGCTCAGTCGTGCTCCGGTACAAAGTTGTAGATCCCGCGACGTATTCAAGATATCTGTGAGTCGAGACATTACTGCGGAGTTCTGGCGAACCGTTCTTCCTGAAGTACAAACCGGAGAGAAACCCTGTGAGTGTTTCCCAAACCGCCATCTCCGGTAAAGCGTGCAAAAGAGTAGTCGATATCGATCTTCCGGAGATGAATGCCTGCCCCGATCGTCATCTGTTTGACATCGCTGTATCCCACACGAAGAGCGAGAGTGTTTTTGTAATCAAACTCGAGTCCCGCTCTTGGATCGACACTGACCGGGCCAAACGATGCGGTCGAAGCATATCGGCGATTTTCAAATCGCAAGTCAAAGTCAAGAGCCGGCATCAGGCGTCCGTCGAGCAGGTTGACTCCGTACGCTGCGCCAATTTTAAGCGTTGGTGAAATCAACTCGTTCCTTCCTGTATTCCAGGCAAGAAAGGTTGTGGTTATATCCTGCACGCTTGCACCGAGGGAAAGATCCGAAAAGGGGGAATAGAGAACACCGACATCGAATCCGATTCCGGTTGCCGAATGCTCGCCATAATTCCTCCGGATCAATTTGACAGACGCTCCGATCATAAGCAATTCGGATTCCCTTTTTGCATAGGACAAATACATCGCCCAATCGGCGACATTATAAAAGGTAATTCGATCTCTGTCTAAGCGATCGACTTCATCAAAGACACCATTCCCGTTGTTATCGATAAGGGCATTGCGAGTA
This sequence comes from bacterium, assembly GCA_043803945.1. Classification (GTDB taxonomy): domain Bacteria; phylum Bacteroidota; class Ignavibacteria; order UBA10030; family UBA10030; genus JAZDJN01. The sequence goes on from JAZDJN010000095.1 coordinate 105,662, forward strand.
TCGGGAATGCCATCGACGCCGAGGCGCAGCACGCTCAATCCAAAGCTCGCGTCATTGCCGACGGGAAACGCGGCAGCGGCATAGTCGTAGTTAATGAGATTGCCAAACCGTTCGTCGTGCATCAGCATAAACTCGGGGTAGTGAAGGCGGGCAAGGGCGGCCGGATTCCAGTATCCAGCCGTTACATCGCTGGCAAGCGCAACGTGGGCGCCGCCGAGGCCAAGCGCCCGGCCGCCGACACCGATTGCCATGAACTCGCCGGCATAGGTACCGATCGTTTGTGCATGCACGGAGCATATCGAAAGGATCAGAACAACGAAAGCCCCCTGTAACGTTTTCATAGATTCCTCCTCATACGAAAAAACCGAACCCACGCCCTACTGGTGAATTCGGTCTGTGGACAAGGCTAGAGTAAGATGGTAGAATGAAACAACAGAACGCCCTAACAATTGTCCGATACACTACCCCTTTCTACAGTAAAAGTAATGGAAAGAGCCCACATTGTCAAGAAAAGGAGGGACAACCGTTCGACTATAGTCTGTTTCAAATACTTATGTTGGTCGGGCAGACTGCCCGACCAACATCTTAAATCATTCTATTCTCACCGCAGGCAAATTCGCCGTCCTAATATGTCTATTTCGGGTCATTGCGGTCGGCACCCGGGAAACAGCAACGCGGTGTGTAACGGATCTCTGCTCATTGACTTCTGTGATAATCTATTTTACCTTTCGTACAGATAAAGTCTGTCTATAAGAAACGGACACAGTATTCTCAAGCACGTTGAGGGACATACGAAGGAGGCTTCTATGCTAAAACCATTAACCGTTGTATTGCTTCTCATTCTTCCCCTCTGCCTTATTGCCCAGGAGAAAGCCGCAGAGAACAATCTGCCAACCAAAGGGCTGGTGGCATATTACCCGTTCAACGGAAACACTAAAGATGAAAGCGGTAACGGATTCCATCTCACCGCGGATGGCTGCGAGTTGGTTCAAGATCGCTTCACGTTTGGCAACAAGGCCTATTCCTTTGACGGCAGTGTGAGCAGAATGATGGCCGATATCAAGGGAAAGTTTCCCGTACAACAATTGACACTGAGCGCCTGGATTTATTATCGGGGCGGAGGAGCGGAAAATCCCCGCATTATTGCCGTCAGCGAAGGCAAGACTAATATACACACCTACTCGTTGATCGTGAATCGCGATGACGGGCGCCTCTGGTTCTACACCGGCACTACCGGAAATGATCTCCATGGCAATAAAAGGATTATTGAAAAAGTATGGCACCATGTCGCGGTTACCTATGATGGCCGCGAGGTTCGGATTTACCAGGACGGTATTCTCGATCAACGCACCTATGTCTATTTCAAACTCGAACCGTTACGGGACGGCTATTTAATGATCAGCCACAGCGACAAGGAAGGATTGCTGAACGATCTCTTCCCCGGTATCATCGACGATATCCGTATTTACAACCAGGCGCTGGATGAAACCGAGGTGCATCAGCTTTATCATGAAGGAGCGTGGAAGCAGTAGAAGAGAACGAGCGGTTGCCCAAAGGATCCGGAGAGTGATCGATACTATCCGGATCTTCTGGCGGGCATCAGAGTAAACAATGCAATTTCCGGTTTGACTAACCGTATCGGTACGCCAACCATTCCCACCCCTACGTTGACGTAGAGTTGTTTTCCCTCCTCAATATACAATCCCATAGCATACTTGTAGACAAGGTCTACAGGATTGAGCCTGAACGATCCAATCCCGACGCCAACCTGTCCGCCATGAGTATGACCCGAAAGAGTTAATGATATGCCCGCTTGTTTCGCTTGTGGAAAAAAATCCGGGCGATGGGAGAGGAGAATTTTGAAGGAGTTGCGTTCTATGGATTCTGTTGCATAATCCAACCGGGCAAAATTGCGATACCCGCGGCCGTAGTCGTCAACACCGAGAATTGTAAGCGGATCACCGTTGATGGTGATCGTCCGATGTGCGTTGTTCAACACGATGATACCGCGGCCCTCGAGAGCTTCCGTTACCTTGAGTGCCGTAGCGAAGTGATCATGGTTCCCCAGGCAGGCAAAACAACCGAACTCAGATCGTAACAGCCCTATCGTCTTATCGATGGAAGGAATTTCCAAATCAGAAGCATCGATATAATCTCCAGTGAGTGCAATAAGGTCGGGATGGAGTGAATTGGCAATTTCGAAAATATCCCTAAGATCATTCTCGGTCATAAACACACCGGAGTGGATGTCGCTGAGTTGAGCGATGGTCAACCCCTCTAATCCGGCGGGCAAACCATCCAGGAACAAGGATATCCGGTGAATCTGGTAATCGCGCGCCGTTGCCACGGAAGCAATAACGGGTAATCCAATCGCTGCAGCGGCAACACCAAATCCGCCAGCCTTCAACAATGTTCGTCGTTTGGGATCATAATCCAGAGGTAGCCCTGTGCTGCGATGCCGAATTTTTGCGAGCAGATTAAACGACCATCGAACAAGATCGACAAGAATAAGAATGATACCTGCCGTTATTGTGCCTGCGAACACCATTGACGATGGGGTAACGATAAAAACTTGTACGAGGGGATGTTGATACCAATTGCTTGTTCGCACATAGAATTGAAGGATGAAGAGAAAATTTCCGGCAAGGAGAAACCATCCGAACAAACGCTGTGCTAAAACCGATTGGGCAGAAGAGAAAACACGAAGGGACCATGACCGCCACCGCGAGAAAATGTACCATTGCAGCAATCCTACCAAGAATAAAAAACCGATGATAAAGGGAAGGAAGGGAAGGATACGGGGCATACCGGTTCAATCGGGAGAAAGTTAATGCTCTTTACGGTTGGTATAGAAATTCATCAATAGTCCAACCATTGTCATATTGGCGAGCAAGGCAGAGCCTCCGTAGCTCAGAAAGGGAAGCGGTATTCCAACTACCGGGAGCATTCCCATTGACATGCCGATGTTGACAGCCATGTGTGTACCGAAGATGCCGACAATGCCGATGGCGGAGGCGCTGGCAAATTTATTTTTTGATGTATTGGCTATAGAAAGGCCATGAAGCAGGAGGGCAGTGAAGAGGATGATCACCGATGACGATCCGACGAATCCAAATTCCTCCCCCGGCACACAGAAAATAAAATCGGTCCATTGTTCCGGAATAAATTTGTACTGCGTTTGTGAACCGCGCATATACCCCTTGCCGAATATCCCGCCTGAGCCGATGGCAACCCGTGATTGTTGAACGTTGTATCCGGCGCCGCGGGGATCCAATTGCGGATTGAGAAACGTTTTAATCCGGTTCTGCTGATAGTATGGGAGCCGCTCGTATACAGCTTGTGTTGAAAGGCCTACCGCAAGAGTCAGGCCGAACGCGACAGCAGCAGCAAAATTATTCTGACGCGTGAAGTACAACAACAAGCCGACAGCGGCAATAGAGACAAGAAAATAAATTGTTCCGGCGAGGGCTCCTGCAGCAACAAGAACAGGAGAGATGATTGCAGCCAAAACGAAGTGTGAGGAGCCGGCCCAGAACAGCACGGGCAGCATCATCGCAAAAAACACAATGGCAGTTCCCAAATCGGGTTGTGCCAGAACAAGAGCCATCGGCAACAATACAATCCCAACGGCAACCAGTAAATGCCTCGGTTTTTTTAACGATGTGGTTGTCCGTGCAAGGTAGGCTCCAAGCATGAGCACCGTTGCCACCTTGGCGAATTCCGAAGGCTGACCACCAAGGCCCCCAAAGCCGAACCAGCTCTTCGAACCGGAAATAGTTTTCCCGATCACTAAAATCACAATGAGAACAAACAGCATCGAGACGTAAAATGGAATTGCGGCCCGCTGTAATGTTTTTTGTGGGATAAAAGCAGCAAAGAAAAGAACGAAAAGCCCGATCCCGGCCCAGATCGATTGTTTAAAAAATGGCGCCGCTTCAAGAACATCGTATGTTGCACTGTAGACAGATACGAGACCCACGAGCACCAACGCGAGGCAGATGAACAGCAATTTGAAATCAAAATATTCTTTGAGATAAGCAATCATTCGGATTTTTGTTTTTCTCGCTGGGGCAGTAGTTCCGCCTGCGTGACGGCCTTTGGTTTTTTCTGAAGTTGTGGGGCGGCAGGAAGGATGTTCAGATTCGTGAGGTATCGCTGAATAACCATCTTGGCGAGCGGAGCTGCTTTTGCACCGCCAAAGCCCGAGTTCTCGAGAAGGATTACCACAGCAATTTTTGGATTCTCAAATGGTGCGAATCCGATATACCACGCATGATCGTTCCCATGAGGATTTTCTGCTGTTCCAGTTTTTCCAGCAGAGATAACTCCGGGGACGGCGGCAAGATGAGCCGTTGCACCCGGCCCATGCACAACACGCCGCATTCCTTCCCGAATAATTCCCATAACGCGGGGCGAGAGCCCAACATTGGATGTTCGATAGAGAACGGGCTCCATCGTCCTTTTTGTTTTATTGAAGACAAAGTTCACAGCGTGAGGCTGGTACAGCATTCCGCCGTTGGCAAGCGCTGCGGCGTATTGTGCCATCTGGAGCGGAGAAACGCCAACCTCGCCCTGTCCGATTGCCAAACTGATAATGTATCCCTGTGTCCATCGACCCTTTCCATATCTCGTATCGTAATACGACGCGGATGGTAAGAGTCCTGCCGTTTCTTCGCCGGTATCGGTTCCGGTTGGTTTTCCAAATCCAAAACGCCGTCCATACTCTGTCCATTTATTAAAACCAACCTTCAACACTAATTGGTAGAAGAAAACATTGCACGATCGCTCAATCGCCTCGTACATATTTGTTGAGCCATGGACATGAAGATCCTTGAAGGTATTATTTCCGTACCGGAACGAACCACCGCACTGAATTCGGTAGTTCTCGTCGATAATGCCTTCTTCCAGCGCTGCAGCCGCAAGCACCATTTTAAATGTCGAACCTGGGGGATACCGTGTGAGCGCCGCCCTGTTGAACAGGGGTTTGTCGGGATCAGAATTTAATCCAGCCCAAACCTCGGCGGGAATAACACCGCTCATAAGGGAAGGGTCAAAATCAGGCTTGCCCACCATGGTGATAATGCCGCCGTTGGAAGGATCAATTGCTACGATGGCACCCATGTACTTATTGGCGACCATTAATGATTCGGCGAATGACTGCACGTCAACATCCAGCGCGAGGTAAAGGTCATTTCCCTCCCGAGCATCGACCTTCTGCTTCAGATCAAATGTCCCGAGCACCTGTCCTTTTGCATTGACGGCAACGTACTCGAATCCCTTTTCGCCGCGCAAATGAAACTCGTACTGAGCTTCTAACCCCGATGTTCCAATAATATCCCCGAGGGCATAGTAATCACTAACGAGGGCTAATTGCGATTCTGAAATTTCCCTGCTGTACCCGAGAAGGTGTGCAGCGCGGACGGGAAGAGGGTACACCCGCTTCGATTCAACCTGATAGGAAACACCGTTCAGCAGTGGAAGATTTTCTTCAAGCGCCGATAATGTTTTGATGTCGACATCGCGCTTAATGCGGGAACCTAAATAGGGCGAGAATTTTTTTGCCCGCGTTATCCGCTCTTCAAGCACTCTTGGTTCAAGCTGCAGAATCGTTGACAACCGGTTGAAGTTCTGGCTGCTAAATTCTGCCGGCACGATCATTACGGAATATGAGGGGCCAACATCGACAAAGAGCTTTCCGGCGCGGTCGTAAATATGGCCGCGGATAGGCTCCTTGACAATTACACGAACACTGTTTTCTTCGGACTCCTTGGTAAACTGGCCGTGATAAATCCATTGCAGGCGGAATAATTGCAGCATCAGGACCGCGAAGATCAGCCACGCCCCGGTGTTCAGAGCTCTTCGCCGGTCCGGCAAACCGAATTCATCATCGAAGGTCATTGTGATCCAACCGCCAAAGATTTTCGTGCAAAGGTAAAGACCGGAAGAATGCTCACCGTTGCCGTGTACAGGGCGGTACCAACGCTGAGAATAATTAACGATTGCAGAAATGATTCTGCGGTACCTTGCAGAAAAATACTCAAATAGAGGAGATTGTGAAGAAGCGAAACCATGCCGGTCAGTGCAACAAAGCGGTAAGTACTCAACGTTTGTTCCATTTTGTTTTCATTGAAGAAGTACCCGGCAATAAACCCGGAAACCGTTTTGCTCAATGCGGCAAGCCCGAAGAAATGTGTAACTAGAATATCTTGCAGCAAACCGACAAAGAAGCCGGCAACGGTTGCTTCAATTTGTCCTCGCTTCAAGGCAAGGTACATTAGCCAGATCAACAGCAAATCGGGCAGGATCCCGGCAATCGAGATATACGGGATAAACGTTGTCTGCAGTACCAGCAGGCAGAAGACAATAAAGATTGAGCGTAAATAGTGTTCCATTCAAGACGTTTATTGTTGCGAAAAAAGTAGGGAGAAATGATTCGATATGCAAGAATCGGTGTGATGCGTTACCATGCGGCGATTGCTGCTTTCAAAGAGTCGTAGTTGGGAGCGATACGCACACTGTGCTTCGGACGGGATAATGCTTCAGCAAGTGCGGGCGGTGTCGGTATTGTTATGTGCAGGGCCCGTTCAATGACTTCGGGAAATTTTCCCGGATGAGCGGTTGCCGCGACAATGAAAGGTTTCTGATTATGAAGCGAGGCAGTTCGTGCAGCATTCACACCTACAGCGGTATGAGGGTCAAGAATTCGTCCCGTCGAACGGTACGTTGTCCGAATCTCTTCAAGCGTTTCCCCGTCGCTGACGCTCGTTGCCGTAATGGCCTTCCGGATAGCTTTAACCTCGTTGCCGAAGAGAAATTGGATTCTTGCAAGGTTGTTCGGATTGCCGACGTCCATTGCGTTCGAGTATGTTTGCCGCGTTGGACAGGGTTCATAGAGACCGGTGGCAAAATACCGGGGAACAACATCGTTGCTGTTTGTGGCAGCGAGCAGTCCGCCGATCGGTGCGCCCATCTGTTGTGCATACACTGCCGCGGTCAGGTTGCCGAAGTTGCCGCTTGGGACGACAATGGTGGGAGTATCCGTATTATTCCAGCGGGAACGCAGCTGTGCAATTGCCCAGAGATAGTACACAATTTGGGGAACGAGTCTGCCGATGTTGATGGAATTTGCTGTTGTGAAGTGGTACCGTTCGACCATGGAAGAATCTGCAAGCAACTGTTTTACAAGGCGTTGGCAATCGTCAAACGTGCCCGATACTTCAATTGCCATAATATTTTCGCCAAGCGTTGTCATTTGCTGTTCCTGCAAACGGCTTATTTTTCCCGATGGGTAGAGCACCGTAACACGAATATTGGGAGCCCGGAAGAAACCCTGCGCAACAGCACTGCCGGTATCCCCGGACGTTGCAACCGCAATAGAGAGTGTCTGTTGACTGTCCTTCAGGAATGCGGAGAGTGCAAGCGCCATAAACCGCGCACCGATATCTTTGAACGCCAGTGTCGGTCCATGAAAGAGTTCAAGAAGATAGAGATTCTTGTCAAGCTGAACAAGCGGAACGGGAAAATTCCAAGCCCGCTCAACGATTTCATGAAGCACAGGAACAGGAAGCTCATCAATAAACAGGGAAAGAAGAAATTTTCCTATATCATGAAGAGAACGTTGATCGGAGTGATCGAAGAATTCCGGTGGAAGCTGCGGTATGGCCTCGGGGACATAGAGGCTGCCGTCGGGGGCCATGCCCTGAAGGAGAGCTTCTCGAAAGCTTACGGTTGGACATTGGCCAAGAATGCTTCGGAATTTCATGGGTGGTCTTGGCTCCTAAGGCTCTTGCTTCAGAATGTATGCACCCCTGGTATTGATTCGCGAAAGGACAACATCGCTTGCAATGCCGGTTGCCGAGAGAAACGTGTGCGCCATAAGAGAACCGATATGCCTTGCTTTTCGGAATGAGGACGTAACGGCGAACACAGAGGGACCCGAGCCGGAGATTGTGCAGCCGTAGGCGCCGGCATTGAGTGCCGCTTCTTTGACTTCGTGGAAACCGGGAATCAAGTTTCCGCGTACGGGTTCAACGATCTGATCTTCAACACAGGTTCCGACAAGCCTTGGATCTCCTGTTGCTAATCCAACAGTTAAACCGCTGATGTTACCCCACTGATGGATTGCCATCTCCAGGGTAATAGCCTTGGGGAGAATATTGCGAGCGGCTTCGGTTCGTACCGAAAGATGTGGATGAACGACAACCCAAACGATGGAATTCACAATCGGGATTTCAATGACATCCAGAGGAGAATAACTTCGGATGAGGCATGCCCCCCCGAGAAGCGATGGTGCGGCATTGTCGGCATGGGGAGATCCCGACGCCTTCCGTTCTCCCTCAACCGCAAACCGTAACAGTTCTTTTTTCTTGAATGGTTTTTGAAGCAGCGCATTGACCGCGACGACGGACGCGACACTGCTCGCAGCAGAGCTTCCGAGTCCCGATCCCAGTGGCATCTTTTTATGGAGAACCATAGAGATCCCGAACGGGGGCTTAAATTCTTCCAGCATAAGTTGTGCAACATGAGCAGCGACATTGGATAGGGGATTGACAGGAACGTCCGGGATCGTTGTGTGAACAGAGAACGCGAGGCCCGGTTGTTCCCGGCGCTGTGCAACAACAACATCGCCCGGGCGGTCGATGGCAATACCCAGCACATCAAATCCTGAGCCGAGGTTTGCTATTGTTGCCGGCGCAAAGACCTTAACGCTTCGTCTCTTCCATTGTTTTGTCATGAACACCTATTGTTTGTTACACGAAGTTCCACGAAGAAGCCACGAAGCTACACGAAGAAGCCACGAAGCTACACGAAGAAACACAAAAAGAATTCTAAAATGGAAGATAATGTAACAATTTCAGCAAATCTGAAAACACACCCATCGCTGTTACATCCGCACCGGCTCCCGGCCCTTGCACAACGAGCGGTGTTCGGGCATACCGGTGTGTTGTAAAGGCGATACTGTTATCGCTGCCCTTGGTTGATGCGAGAGGGTGATTCAGGGGAACTTCCCGCAGTCCCGCAAAGGCCTTCTTCCCCTGGAACGTACCGACGTAGCGAAGCACGGCCCCACGTACCCGCGCTTGTTCCAATCGTTTTTGGATGACGGCATCGTACTGTGCCAGACATGTGAAGAACGATTTTGAAAACTTACCTTTCCGCAGCAATTCAGGGACAAGATTTTCAACTTCGATATCTTCCATTTCCATCTTGAGCCCCAGTTGCCGCGCAAGAATAAGCAGCTTGCGGGCGACGTCGTCGCCGGACAAATCTTCACGCGGATCCGGTTCTGTAAATCCAAGCTGATGTGCCTGTTGGAGAAAGACGCTAAAGGGCCGGGTTCCATCGAACATGTTGAAGAGATAACTCAGGGTTCCAGAAAACATTCCTTCCACTTTCACGATTTCATCGCCGCTGGCAATCAGGTCGTTCATCGTTGAAATGATCGGCAGGCCGGCACCGACATTTGCTTCGTAAAGAAAATATTTTTGCCGCGTTTTCAGCAGATCCATTAACGAACTGTAGCGATCCCATGGAAGAACATTGGCCCGTTTATTCGGTGTAATGATATGGAGGTTCGCCTTCACATAATCGGCATACGAATCGACGACGGCGCTGCTTGCCGTACAATCGATGAGTGCCGCATTAGTAAGTCCCAGTTGAGCAACCCTGCGAGTAATCTCCCGGTGGTCGGAATAACGGGGTGCCTGATCGAGCTCTTCGCGCCAGCTTGTCAAATCAATACCATCCGGCGAAAGCACAAACCGTTTACTGTTTGCGATGCCGCACACCCGCACGTTGTATCCATGCTCGCGCAAATACTGGTGCTGCTGATGGAGCTGGCGCAGGAAGGTGCTTCCGATATTGCCAACGCCCACGAGAACCACGGCGAGCGATTTTCGTTGTTCAAAGAAGGCCTCATGGATAACATTCAACGCCCTGTTTCGTTCCTTTGCACTGATCACAAAGGAAATATTCCGCTCTGTTGCTCCCTGTGCTATGGCTGTGATGTTGATGTTGTTCTGCCCGAGTGCCTGGAAGACTTTTCCCGAAACACCGGGAGTCTGTTTCATTCCTTCACCGACAATCGCAATGATCGATTGATCATGTCGTTCGTCAAGGGAGGTGAGTTGATTGTGGAGTTCATATTGAAACTCGTGGAGCACCGCTTTGCGGGCAAGGGGGGCCTGTGCCTGCGGTACGGCGAAGCACAGTGTGTGTTCTGAAGATGCCTGAGCGATTAGCAATGCGTTAATGCTTTGCGATCCCAGCGCTCTAAACAATCGTTCGGCCCGGCCGGGGACACCCGCCATACTCATTCCCCTTAGCGTCAACAGGCAGATGTGGTCGACCGAGGTAATGCCCTTCGCAACACCCTTCCACTCTTTTGCTTCGGCGGTGATGAGCGTTCCGGGTGCGGTGGGATTCATTGTGTTTTTTATGAGGATGGGGATGCGGCGCGCAACAGCCGGAGCAATGGTTGCCGAATGCAGCACCTTTGCACCAAAAAAGGACAACTCCATTGCCTCTTCATAGGAAAGATGAGGAAGAACAAAAGCCGAGGGTACCGTCCGTGGATCGGCACTGAGAATTCCGTCAACATCTGTCCAGATTTCGATCATCGAAACATTCAATGCAGCACCAATGATCGCGGCCGTATAGTCCGAGCCATTCCGGCCGATTGTTGTTGTCCGGCCATCTTCCGTTGAGGCAATAAATCCTGTGATGATCGGTGTTGTGGTCCGGCCGGCGGAGGCGAAGAGCTTCTTAAAAAAGGATCGAATCTTTACGTTTGTCTCTTCGAACATGACAGCGGCATGCGTAAAATGATCGTCGGTGACAATGAGTTGCCGTGCATCAGCAACGCAAGCCGGTTGATAGTGCCGGAGATGTGCTGCGATGATGGTCGCAGAGAGCCGCTCTCCAAAACTGGCAATCAGATCAAGCGTTCTTGGCGGGCAGTAGCGAAGGAGAAATGATCCGTGAAGAATGTCTTGAAGTTCATGAAGCAAGCCGTCAACGATGACATGCACCTGTTTGCGGCTTTTCTTTTGTACTAACTGCTCGACCGCTTCGGCATGCCGTGTGACGATCTCCTGGTACAGATCCTGATAGTGATTATTTCCCTGCTCGGCAAGGCGGGCACATTCCAGAAGCTGGTTTGTTATGCCCTGAAACGCGGAGACAACGACCAGCACTCGTTCCTTTCGTGCTACCGAGCGGACAATACGTGTAACATCCCTGATACGATCGGGAGACGAGACAGAGGAACCGCCAAACTTCAATACTTTCATACAACAATCCATCAATAATGAATAATGAGGTTAATTCTGAGCGGCTTATCATTTGGTGTGCAAAGTTGACGGCTGCTCCAACTGAAACCGCTCCATGGTTGGCAAGGAGGTCAGGACGAAAACCTCTTCAAGCTTAATAAAATCAACCGCTGAATTCAACACCACATTCTTGAAGAGAGAGCCGGGAGGTTCCTGTACGTCGGTCACAATGCCAACGCGAAGATCTGCAGGATAAGTACTGCTATATGCTGTGGTCAGAACAAGATCGCCAACAATCACATCGGCCTTTTTGGTAACATTCTTGAGGATGAGCGACGTTCCATCCCATGCAATGATTCCGTCAACACGGCTTCGCTGCACCTTAACACTTGCGCGAAAATCGGTATTCAGGAGAATCCGTACAACAGAAAAATGATCAGTACAATGCGCAACGACGCCGACAAGTCCGCCAATGCCAACCACAGGCATTTTTTCTTCGATGCCGTCGGCACGCCCGACATTCAGCGTTATGGTATTGCGCAGGAGCGACAGGTTCTTATTGACAACAGAAGCGGCGATAGCCCGGTACTGGGAAAATTCTTTCAATTGGAGAAGCTGGCGGAGCCGGATGTTTTCGAGGCGAGCCTCGCGCAATTGATTTACCTCATCGGCAAGATCAATGTTGAGTTTTCGCAACAGGGCATTCTCGGATTTCAAACCAAAGTATTGCGGAATGAAGGCAAACTGGTTTTGTACAACGCCAAAGGCAATAGTGGTAACGCTGCGGATATGGCGAACCTGAAGATTGTCGTTAAAGACAAGGAGAAGCAATGAGAGCAGAATTAATCCTGCCAGAATCGCATATTCTTTAAAGAGAAGAATATAATTATAGAGTCGTTGAAACATAGTTGCCTTGTCCGGCGACAGGAGATCGTCACTTCGTTAGAACGTTTGGGAAGAACGCGTCTGAAGCTGCGATCCGTATCGTTGTCGCCCCCGATCTTTAATAGCGCTTACTCTTGATGAGCACCTTGGAAAAATGTTTCAGGTCCTCCAGCACTTTTCCGGTTCCACGAACAACGACGGTAAGCGGATCATCGGCAACATGGATTGGGAGATTGGTTTCCAGGCGAAGCCGCTCATCCAGTCCTTTTAACAATGCCCCTCCGCCGGTGAGCATGATTCCCCGGTCCAGAATGTCGGCCGACAGCTCGGGAGGCGTGCGCTCCAATGTGATTTTTGTCGCTTCAACAATTTGCGCAATCGGTTCGTTGAGGGCATCACGAATTTCCACAGAGCTGACTTCAGTTGTCTTTGGCACCCCGTTCACCAGGTCGCGGCCTTTGACCTGAATGGTGATTTCTTCCTTCAACGGCATGGCGGAACCGACCTCGCATTTTATGGCTTCGGCTGTCCGCTCGCCAATGAGAATGTTGTGGTTCCGTTTAAAGAACAGGACGATCGCGTTATTCATCTCATCGCCGGCAACGCGAATCGATTCTTCGTTAACAATTCCGGAAAGCGCAATGACCGCAATCTCCGTCGTTCCACCTCCGATATCGACAATCATGTTGCCAACCGGAGCATCAACATCGAGGCCGATACCAATTGCCGAGGACATGGGCTCGGCGATCAAATGCACTTCTTTTGCGCCGGCATGTTCTGCAGCGTCGCGTACGGCACGTTTCTCGACCTCGGTTATACCGGAGGGAACCGACACCACAATACGACGGCTCGGCACCCACCCCACACTGATTTTCTTGATGAACTCGCGCAGCATCCCTTCGGCAATTTCGAAGTCGGCAATAACGCCATCCTTCATAGGACGGATGGTACGGATATCGCGGTGGGTGCGGCCCAGCATCTCACGAGCTTCATGGCCAATCGCAATGATCTTCTTGGTGTTCCGATCGAATGCGACGATGGATGGTTCATTTAAAACAATTCCCTTGCCTTTCATCCAGATCACAGTGTTTGCTGTGCCCAGATCGACGGCAATGTCTGCAGAAAAAAGAGAGAAAAGACCCATAGAATTAATAGTTCTCTATCGTGATATGATAACGTATCCTCAATGTCTGAAATGCCGCACGCCTGTAAACACCATGGCAACGCCATGCTCGTCGGCAGCTTTGATTACCTCGTCGTCGCGGATCGATCCGCCTGGTTGAATAACCGCCCGTGCGCCTCCCTTGATCGCCTCCAGCAAACCATCGGCAAATGGGAAGAAGGCATCCGAGGCAACAACACAATCCCGGAGGTTAAGCCCCGCCTCTCCGGCCTTCCCAACGGCAATCTTTGCAGAATCCACCCTTGACATCTGTCCTGCACCAATACCGAGTGTGCGATCCTTACCGGTATAGACGATGGCGTTCGATTTTACATGTTTTGCAACACGCCATGCAAACAATAGACCTTCAATTTCCTCTTCGGTCGGTTTTCGTTTTGTGACGGGAGTGAGCTGTTCGCGGGTGATCCGGTGGCGATCCTGATCCTGCAATAGGATTCCCGCGATGACACCGCGCACATCGAACTCTTTCACCGACCGGATATCGACCATCTGTTGAACCAGTCGCCGGTCTTTCTTTTTCATCATCAGATCGAGCACAGCATTCAGGAATGCCGGCGCGACAACAACTTCTGTAAAGATCTCGTTGATCAGTTCCGCGGTCTTCAGATCTAACGGACGGTTGACGACAATAATTCCGCCAAAGGCCGACTTGGGATCTGTCGCAAGCGCTTTCTTGTACGCTTCAACAAGCGACTCATCAGAGCCGACACCACAAGGATTATTGTGCTTGACGATGACTGCGGTTGGTTTATCGAATTCGGAACAGAGGAGTGCCGCCGAGTTAATATCAAGAATGTTATTATAGGAAAGTTCCTTCCCGTGCAGCTTCTTAAAGCAGGAGGAAAATTTTCCGTAGAGGGCAGCGGTCTGATGAGGATTCTCTCCATAGCGGAGCGGCTCTGCTTTCTGCATGGAGATCGTCACAACGTCCGGTAACCGGCCGGTAGACTGGAGTGACGCGAAATAGACAGCAATAACAGTATCGTACGATGCGGTATGCTGGAAGGCTTCACGCGCAAGTTCGAAGCGAAGCGCCGGTGTCAATGCGCCCTCATGGGCAGAGAGGTCGTTGAGAATCTCGGTGTATCGTGCTGGATTGACGACGACCGCAGTGTGGCGATAATTCTTTGCGGCGGCACGAAGCATCGAAGAGCCCCCAATATCAATTTGCTCGATGGCTTCCTCGAGCGTTACCTCTTCGCGCTCAATGGTTTTTTCAAACGGATAAAGATTGACGACAACAAGATCGATGGGTGTGATATGATGATCATGCAGTTGTTTGACGTGCAGCGGATTATCGAGTGCCGCAAGAATGCCGGCATGAATCGCCGGGTGTAATGTCTTCACTCTGCCATCAAGAATTTCGGGGAAGCCGGTAATCTCCGAGACCTGCTTTACTGCAATACCAGCATCGCTTAAGGCCTGATAGGTGCCGCCTGTTGAAATAATTTCGACGTTGAACGATCGCAGCACGCGGGCCAATTCCAGGACGCCGCGTTTGTCCGAGACACTGATCAACGCACGACGAACGGTTAGCATGGGAATCTCCTTTGTGGCCGGATGGATATGCAGTTCAAACGTTGGTACTTTTAATTCGGTGATTGTATCCACACAGCCCTTTCGCTGAAACGAACTCTCTGTTCTGCAAATGCTCGCAACGCTTCCGAATAAATCTTATGCTCGACCTTCAGGATTTTTGCTGCAAGTGTTGCCGGGGTATCGTGCTCTTCTACCGGAACCACTCCTTGAAGGACAATGTGTCCCCGGTCATATTCTTCGTCGACAAGATGAACCGTTGCGCCGCTGAATTTTGCCCCGGATGCAATCACGGATTCATGAACAAAATGTCCGTACATCCCCTTACCGCCAAATCCCGGGAGCAAGGCTGGATGGATATTCAGAATCCGGTTTCGATAGGCCTGGATTACACGCACCGGAATCTTTTTCATATATCCAGCCAGCGCAATCAGATCTGTGTTATGGTCATCCAGTACACAGAGCAGTTTGTTGACGAAGAGTTCTTCATCGGCAAACTGCTGCTGACTGATATGATAAGCAGGAATTGCATGCTCGTGCGCAATCTCAATCGCGCCGGCGCTCGAATTGTTACTTATTAGTAGAGAGACTCGGGCCGGGAGTGTACCTTGTTGAATTGCATTGAGAATTGCCGAAAAATTAGAGCCACGTCCTGACACAAAAACGGCAATGTTCATCGACGAATTGAGTAACGACATTAACAAATTCGAGCAAATGTAACGATAAGTTGAGGGAGAATCAATATGAGAACTTCATGTGGGTGTGTCTCCAATAAGGGGGGTGGTTTGTGCTGCGATAATGTTAACAACGTAAAGCTAATGAAATATTCAAAATTGCTGGCTTGAAGAGAAATTAATTCTTATCACAATTGGTCATTTCCGATTCTTCAATTATAAGCGTTATCTATGTCTATAAGCAATTTGAGTATCATTACTTGACGAGGATCACCATCTTCGTTTGAACAAATTATCGAGCTTGGAGCGGGTAGACATATATTCTTAGTACCGGATGCACCGGAAACCGCCGTTGGGATAGTTATTGCCCGGGTAGTCAAATACACCACGATAGCTAACTTGACAGTCAGATGCCCCGTACCGATATGATCCACCACGTAACATTCGGTGTGCGCCAGAAGTCGATCCTTTCGGATTTGTCTGATACGATCCGTTATATGGTCCATACCAATCCCAGCACCACTCCCGTACATTGCCGCTCATATCATATAAACCAAGCTCGTTCGCCCCATGGGTTGACACAGGATGGGTGTTGTAGTCCGAGGATGCCATCCTGCAGCGTGTCGACAAGGTTATAGCTTCGGGAACGAGTTCCACGGTATGGCAAAGAAACTTGTAGTCAGTGCAGTAGATGGCATAGGCCGAACGAAATTTGAGTAGAAGGAGCGACACTGAAGTGGCATCTCTTTTCAAGCGAAATAATGGGATCTACTATATCGTCTATCATGACGGGCCCCGTCGTGTGTGGATGTCCACACATACACGAACACGAGAAGAGGCTGAAGAACTGTACCGGTCACTCAAGCCATCACTAGAAGTCCCACATGTCGTCAGGCTTCAGGAATTAGCGCACCGATTTCTTAGGTATGCTGCGGTAAATTACAAAAAGGGGACGGTCAATCTTTACAGGATATCGCTGCAACGTTTCATTGCCTGCGTAGGAGACAAGCCTTTACGTTTTCTCAGCCCGATCGATGCCGAGACTTTTAAGGAACATCTCATCCAGCAGGTTGGAAGAGTTTCGGCAAATGTTTACCTAAGAACTCTGAAAACCGCATTCAACACAGCAATTCGTCTTCGTCTGACTCAAGACAATCCTTTACAGGGGTGCAGGTTGTTCAGAATTCCGCCTAAGGATCCAGTGTATATACCAAAAGAAGATTTCGCCAAACTGTTGGTTGCAATTCGTGATCATCGCTTTAGAAACCTTGTGCTGTTTGCTGCTCTCACAGGCATGAGAAGGGGAGAGCTCATTAGCCTTCGATGGAGCGACATCGACCAAAGTTCCAGGTTGATACGTATCAGGAACAAAGATGATTTCACAGTGAAAGGAATGCGCTCCAGGTCAATCCCAATAAATCGGGACCTCTTCAGCCTAATCTTGAAAATGCCAAGAGAATCAGAACATGTTCTTGTGGACACGCACGGGAAACCCTATGATGGCTCATCTGTCACAAAAAAGTTCAAGCGCATCGTACGCACATGTGGCCTTTCCGAAAAGATTCATTTTCATTCCTTGCGCCACACGTACGCATCATGGCTTGTCCAGTCAGCAACGCCCCTCGCAGAAATTCAGAAGCTGCTCGGACACTCATCTGTCGTGACCACTCAAATCTACTCTCATCTGGAAGAAGAACATTTGCGTGGGGCAGCAGAGAAGATCCGTTTGCACGAGTTCACCCCCAAGGGCTTCTTGAGCTGAGACGGCCCGCTCAACAAGAACGAGGACAAACCGGTTCGCGGGCCAGCATTTCTCCAAGCTTTGCCCACATTTGTTTTCATCGCCCGGATGGCGAAATTCGCAGACCTGCCTGCGGCAGGCAGGCGCGCTAGCTTCAGGAGTGAAAACACCAAAAGAAAATCCCCAATGTTAGTGGGGATTTTCTTTGTACCCAAGCAGAAATCCTGCCAAAGTCCTACATCAAGTTGTTCATTGCAGGTTGGCCCTCCAAAATACTGGTCGCTGGTGAATGCACACACATTCAACCAAGATCGGACTTACATAAAAGGTCTTTCTCTCTATTGCAGGTTCAAATCCGGGGCCAAAGGATGATTTGGACGAGACCTTAGTTGATGCCACAGCTAAAGCATTCAAATGATATAGATCATTCACTTTCAGCCATATCATTTTCTTCGCCTCGACGAAAACACCTGCTTGTAGCCGGTAGAAATAAACTCCGCTGGAGACGGTCACGTTCCGGAACCATTGACCATGATCAGCTTTCTCGCAGCCTCATTTTCGGACGCAACGGAAACCAGCACCGATGCCTGAGTTAGATGGGTAGTACCAATCAGCGCGATAGGCCGCACGAGACATATAGTCGGGGTGGCCATACGACCCGCCCCGAATCACACGGTATGTCCCCAAAGATGGGCCCTTCGGATCTGTCTGCAGAGTGCTCGTATATGCGACATACCAATCCCAACACCACTCCCAGACATTGCCACTCATGTCGTAGGTACCCAGTTCATTGGCAGCTTTTTGACCTACCGAGTGAGTGGTGCCTCCGTTTTTTTCATACCATGCTACGTCACCAACAGTATTGCTTCCGCTGTAAGTATAGCCGTGGGTTTTGGTCCCTCCCCGTGCAGCAAATTCCCATTCTGCTTCGGTGGGTAAACGGTACCCGTTGGCGTTCCATTTCACCGCATCGTTGTTGATATCCGTCTGACCGGTGCGATAGATGGTGCTTTGCGTGCCGTTTGTATAAAAGACCGGGGTCAAGCCTTCTTTTTCCGAACGCGCATTGCACCATTTCACGACATCGTACCAGGACACATCGGTAACTGGGTTGTTCGATCCAACGGGGCTGTATCCATTCTGTCCGACGGAAAGATCCGTGTAGCCGTGCGTCAAGCTCCAGTTGCGCACATCGGTCCATTTCTCGTACGTGATCTCGGTTTTGTCAATGTAGAATGCCGCGAGCGTCACTGAATGTGGTGGACTTGCCAAATTATCATTTGCATCATTGCTTCCCATTTGGAATGTGCCACCAGCGACCAGAACCAATTCTTGGGAGACCGTAGAACTGGTAGTTACAAAAGACCAAACGGGTCCATTCGTAGATGCCCCCTTGCTGTCTTTTGCTATAATCTTCCAGTAGTAGGTTTCGCCATTCGCGAGTCCGGACCGTGCCATCGAAGCCGCATTTTGCCCCGTGGCGACCTGAGTAGTCGGTGGATTGCTTGTCCCGAAATAGACATCGTATGTCAATAGATCACCATCTGGATCGCTGCAATACCAACTGAGAGTCAAAGATGTTGGTTGAGGCCCCGCATAATTTGATGGAATAGGATTTGACGGAGCCGCCGGCGGATTGTTTGTCGGGGTTGCCGTTGTAAAGCTCCAAACTGGGCCAGTGGTTGTCGCCCCCTTGCTGTCATTTGCCACCACCTTCCAGTAATAGGTCGTGCCGCCAGACAGCCCACTCCAACTAATATTGGCTGCTGTTTGATTTGTGGCTATTGGCGCGGTGGGATAACCGCTTGTCTCTAAATACACATCGTACGTTAGAACGTCACCATCCGGATCGCTGCAAGCCCATCTGAGGGTTGGGGAGGTAGAAACTCCTGTGGAAGCGTTTGTAGGATTGGGATTTGATGGAACTGCCGGTGCATTATTTGACACGTTCGCAGTTGTAAAGCGCCAAACGGGACCGGTGGTTGTCGCCCCCTTGTTGTCCTTTGTCACCACTTTCCAATAATAGGTGGTACTAACCAACAATCCGCTTCTGCTGATACTGGTATTTATCTGATCAGTTGCAACTTTCGTTGTTGGATTGCTGCTCGTTCCAAAATAGACATCATATGCTAGTGCGTCACCGTCTGGATCACTGCCCATCCAGCTGAGAGTCAAAGATGTTGGTTGTCCCGCCGCCCAATCTGACGGAGAAGGATCGAATGGTTCATCCGGAAGAAGATTCTTATCATATTCATTTATGATGGAATTATTATTATCGTCAGGGGCCAAGGCGAGACCACTATATTGAAAGGGAGCATTGTCGGTTGAAAGAAAAATCCCATCCCGAGGTCTGTTCATGCCATCCTGATATGTATCCCAAATACAGATGTAATAGAGCGATACTTCAAAGTAGTATTGTTTGGAAACCTCGGGTGCCGTATTGCCAAAAACAAATAGCACAGGCTCAGCGGAAAAGTATTCTAGTTGCTGGGAGAGTAACAGATTTGAACTTTGCCACACCGTCTTGTTCTCTGCAAGCAGACCCTCTATGATCAAGATCTTTCGAAATGGCTCTTGAATATTGTAAAATCCCATTTGGTAGATTTTTTGTTCAATGGTTTTGTCCGCCCAATAGTCGATTTTCTCCTTCAGTTTTACTCTGATGAAGACTTTGGCTTTATCTGACTGTTTCATCAACTCTTCAATGTTGGGTCTCCCCCTCCATTGCTCTCCCCATTTTGTGGGAACATCTCTGAGGGGTGTGGTAAATTTGACATTGACGGCAATTCTCCCGTTCTGAGTCTTATATGGTAGGATATTGAATTTGAAGTTCGTTTCCCCGACCGCGAAAGTTGTAAAATGATTCGTAAATGCAGTCATGGTACTCGCAGTCGAGTTCAGCGTGGGAATTGGTTTCCAAATGAAATCGAGGTCATCATAAAAGTATATCCTCCTGCCCGCGCCCATCTGAGATGTATTGTATGGGATTGTAATCCTAGCCGGCTTGTCAAAAACAAGTCCGTTTGGTTGACAATCTACAAACACGCGTGTCGTGTCGTTTTCGAAATCATACATACTGGTTGGAACTCGCAATTGAATCAGTTGATTCGACTGTAATGCACCGTCCGGAATTACAATCTTCGCCCCTTGCAGCTTGCTCTTGGGGTCTGTCACTTGAACCGTACCGCCTTGTGTTGAAATCGTACCAGAATTTTCAAACGTGACATTCTGATTCCCAGGAGGTTGAGTCGAGACCGGATCGGAGCTTTTCTTGCATCCAGAGAAAACACTGGCAACAAATAGAAAGGAGAATATAAATTTCGTTTGCAAACATTTTATCATCAGTTACCCCAGCATTTTTGATTGGGCCAGGAACCAAACGATTATCATTACCTTTCAAGTCCCTAGTTGAAAATGGCAACCCTTAAGTTTCTGAAAACTTCAAAATCATGCTTGTTGAATGTAATGCCACCATTCTGTTATCGAAGCAAGAGCATCTTATTCGTAACACAGAATTCGCTCGTTACTAGTGAGTAGTAATACACGCCGCTAGCAAGATTAGCTGCATTAAAGCTTGCTCTGTGAGTTCCAACTGTGCGATAGCTGTCAACGAGCCGAGCGATCTCTTGACCGAGAGAATTGTAAACAATAAGCTTAACCAATCCTTCTTTTGGGAGGTCGAACGAAATGATTGTCGATGGGTTAAATGGGTTCGGATAGTTGGCAACTTTGAATTCCTTTGGAGTCTCACCAGTTTCTAACATTGATTTTACAGGAAAAGGATTAGAGTTAACTTCTGAAGAGGCAAAAGGATTAGGGATACTATTTTGAACATACATCGCACCATCCTCGATAGCAGAAACATTACGTGAGGCATTTACAGATACCTTGTAACTCGCATTTCCAAGATTTCCAGAAGCATCTTTAACTGCCAAACTGATGTTGTAAACTCTTCCATTGCCATTTTCTATCCGTTCAGCTCGTACCTGAACCGACTTGCAGTTTTCCGCTATCAAGATATCATTTATCGTATTTCCATCAGCATCACCAGGTACATTCTCTGCTTCATCGCTAGATACTGAGGTTATATACACGTTTGATTTGTCTATATTCCCTCCATCTGCATCCACTACAGAGTAAACAAAGTCTGCCGTTTTAAAGGTCACATATTTATGATTGGGGGGCCACAAACTCGCTGGAGAAACGAGAGTAATAACTGGGGGATGATTTTGATTTGGAATCCTCGCTATATTAGATATCCGAACCTCGTCGATAACACCATTCAATGGATTACTCCCAAAATAGTCAGCGATGACTAAGTCCGTCACATCGGAGTTCATCGTAGCAGATAATTGTACTGAGGTTTCTTGAACCTCATCAAAATATATTTTCGCTGTGTTTCCATCCCAGGAACAAGTCAAACGCGTCCACTTCATCAACGGAAAGGGATGGGTCGAGAACACTGTTGATCCATCTTGAGCAGACATCCAAGCTATTCTACCATCGCCCCACACCATACAAACGACTGAATTATATCGTGAGCCGGTAAACTTATGCAGTATACCATTGCCGCCATCTAAATTATCCGGATAAGCATTGAGATAGACCCACGCCTCAAACGTAACAGCATTTGTTGTGAAAGCAATATTTGGCACTATGATCTTGTCACCTCGTTTTGTGACACTTCGTGCCATTCCATACTTCCCAGAAACAATTGAAGTCCCAACTGCCGTCGCATTATTCGCATTGCTACTGGCATCAAGAATTGTAGAACCTCCCGATTCGTTAAAATGAAAAAGAAGCACCGTATTTGCATCTGGTTGGTACTGTGCTGAGGCACTGTATGTACAGACTAGACAAATAAGCATTGCCTTCAGAAATGAAAAATGTAGTTTGGTCATGGTAGATCCTCCTATGATGAAGTTTGAGCAATAAAAAGAGGTGGTATTGCTTTTTTCATTGAATGTTCTGGGATAACTTTCCTTGTCGCTGTACACAAATCTTTCGCATATCACAAGTTAATCCTTGCAACTCAACGGTCCCGCAGAAAACAAAAATCCCCAGACTCTCAATTTTGAATCTGGGGACCTGTCAATCTAAATATCGATACATCTACATCTATTTGGGCGTTTGTAGTACCCTTGTCTTGCTATATGACCATTGTATACCGTCCCAGTACTCCACACTTCTTCTCAATTCCTCCAAATAAGAATCGTTGATCTCCCCGTGCAGCTTCCCTTCTTTCTTGAGTTGTTCATAGTTCCTTTTCGTGTCGTCAACCGATGTTACACTGAGGCAATCCATATTCGATGAAAAGACGAATCTGAAGATACCTTTAGAGCTCGCGTCCTCAACGGATGCTTCGAATCTATCCCCTCCACCGATTATCTTTGTAACCCTAGGCTTTGGCAAGTCACCCAGGTCCCACAAATCACAAGAGGGGAAGGTAATGTAGTATTCTTCCGCAACGCTTTTCGTAAAGCCAAAACCTGGGGTTGTTGTGGCTTCCGATTTCCCTTTGATTCTCTCGGGGTTGAGAACGGCAAGCATCGCTTTCTGTAAGACGTCGTTGATTCCACACAATACAAGCTGTTTTCTCCCATCCTTTCTCAGATCGATCGAAAACAATCCTGAAACCCGGCCATAGTGCCAGTACGATCCTAAGACGTTCCCGTTACCATCAAGCCTATAGATAACAGAAGGTGAATCATAATGATCGACTCCTACAATGATGTCCTTTACACCTTTTCCAGAAAAGTCGTCAACTACAATTCCTCGCCCCAAGAAATTCATTGCAAATGGTTTACCAACGAATGCGAAATCCTCGCCTAATGGCGTTGCAAAAGTCTGATTCTTTTCATCGTCATACGCTTGTACAATTACTATACCATTCTTTTGTGGGCTTACACCTAATTCAGGGATGATCGAAAAAACCAGCCACTCGCCATTTCCAAAAGGATCAGCAACAACAAATGCCGTCCTTCCAAGTTTCCGATCATCTGGCGATGGTTGGTAAGATGAGATCCATGGCAACGTCCATACGGTATCGGAATTCCTGTTAAGTGCCTCAAGCCTTCCCAATGCCGCATTTGCATGGACTTCGAAAAGATCACGGTTTTTATCACCGATTGAAGTTATCCATGGTATTACACTCATTGCACCCACCACAATAGCGATGGCGCCTATTGTTGATATAGAAGCAGCAATTGGTCTGTTAAGAGCAAATGCCCACATTCTTGCTGGAAGTCGTGATATCGATGGGGTACTGTAATGGACAACTTCTGGACGCGCAACCACGATCTCATCTTTCCGTGCAGGCAGCGCAACCTGCCCCCTCAAACTCGTATCGAGTTCACTATAGAACTGAGAAATTTGATCAGCCAGTTCTCGACAACCGTTGCACCCGCTCAGATGAAGTTCAATATCCTTTCGTTCCTCCGCAATGAGGTCACTCTTGCGAACGAATAATTCTAGCTTGTGTTCGTCGTAATGTTTCACAAATTCCTTTGAGTCGTCTTACTTCGTCTCTCGTTGGTAGTCTATCCTTGCAATTGATCAAGGAAGCAGAATCAGCTACAGTAACTCAACAAGTCGATCCCTCACAGCTTTCTTTGCGAGCTTCGCCATATACTCAAACTTCGTGCGATGAAGACGAAGATAATCAGCCCGTGTCAATTCTTGTGAATGTCTTTGCAAGTAGTCATAATACTCACATTCCGAACCGTTACTGAGTATGAACGTATCTTCCAATAGATCCTTTAAGGCGGACCCATAAGCCTCGAATGTCGTCTCATCTAACTTTCCGGATAAAACGTACCTAACCCGTAGATCTTTGATTAGGACAGCAAACGACTCCTCGAATAGATTTGTCAAATCAACGCTCGTTGACGAATCTCCCGATATTGTCGCCTCACCGAGTTCAGCCTGCCTCCTAACGATGGTTCGCTTGACTACGATCGCCAGATCTGTAAGTGCGAAGAAATTTCTGCATTCTTTATTCTGGCTGAATAAGCGTGAGAAAATCCGCAGATATTCTCCTGCTGAGAGCGCTTTTCCAACCACCCGTGCAAAATCTCTTTCCAGCTCAACGATAGGGTATTCAGCTTGCTGCTCGCGCCTTTCATTTGAAACATCGAAGACGATGAAAAGTTCACCAAATCGCTCTATGATTTGCAATCCCCTCATTTTTCCGACAGCAAGCTTTAGATTTCGGAGAATCTTACTGAGTATCGGGTCGTTCTCCCGATACATCCGAAAAATTCCATCAGACAACTTACGAAACACGAAGGTCCTGAAATGGAACAAGGCATCGTCTGGTGATAGAGAGTTAAGATCGCGATCTTCACTGAAGAAATCTTCTAGCTCAATGAATCGACTTTCTTCATCTCGTTCAAACACTTCTGCGATGCAATCGAGAGCAACAGACTCCAATCGAACCGGTAATGACTGAAGATGAACTCTTCCGGAATTAATCAGTTGGCGTAATCTTATAATCGCCATACGGTGTGCTATGCCAATAAGAGCATTGACTTCTCTTAGTGTCGCACAACCATTAAGAGATGCTTTAAGAAGGGAATATGTATAATCGGCATTCACATCATACCTCGATTGACCTAAAGCTTGACCGTCTACCTCCAATCAACACAACAAAATGCAAATAATTATTGCTCTATGCATAATGCCATTGAAAAAATGCCCGCCATAAATATTATTCTTTATATAACTGCACTCTCCAGAACCTCGAACGACATGTTCTTAGTATCCACCTGGGCACGAACGCCGAGAGGGATTGTAAGCTTCTTCGGAATGTGTCCATATTGACAGTTCGTCAGCGTCGGACACTCAACCTTGGTCAGGAAATCCTCAAGAACCTGGTCGATGGTCAAGTGCGGCTTCGCAGGATCAGAGGGTACACAATCGGTGAATTTTCCAAGCACCAGAGCAGCGATTGAGCGGAAATATCCTGCATGAAAAAGCTGTGCAATCATGCGGTCGACCCGGTGAGGCGCTTCATCCACATCTTCGAGAATCAGCACGGCCTTTCTGAAGTCAGGACAATATGGTGTTGCCAGCAGCGACATCATAAGCGAGAAGTTGCCCCCGAGGAGAAGTCCCGAGGCCTTTCCGGTTCCGTGGGATGTGAGCGGTTCATTGTCGGGATTCTTAAGGGTGCCGATTTTTTTTGTCGAAGTGAGGACGCGCCAGAAATGTTCTTCAGAGAATGGATCAAACGAATCCCAGAGTTCAACGCCAACCATCGGGCCGGAAAATGTTACGAGTCCGGTTTTTTTAAAGATGGAAAGTTGAAGAGCAGTAAGGTCGCTGTAGCCAACGATGATTTTTGGGTGACGGCGCAGCGAGCGGTAATCGACCAGATGAAGGAGCCGCGGTGTTCCATACCCGCCGCGAATAGCAAAGATTGCTTTTACCTGCGGATTGCAGATCATCTCGTTGAGGTCTCCGGCACGCTCCTCGTCCGTTCCAGCCAGATAACCGTTTTGAGCCATAGCGTGCTTGCCGACGATTGTACGGTACCCGAGCGTTTCAAGATAGCGCACACCCTTATCAATTTTCTCTTGTGCTGATGGAGGGCTGGCAGGAGAAATCAATCCAATCAGATCGCCTTTCCGAAGTCGCTCTGGTTTAAGTATATTCATCGGTCATCCTCTCAAAGTGATGCATTGAAATGATCTGAAATCGTAATTACTCAGCAAACAATGTTCTGCATTAAGAAAACCTGATAATAGAACACAGATGACACAAGAAAACCACTGATCATCACAGATAATATTTTAAGAGCCTATTGAGGGTATTCATTTCTCGGATTAATAAGGGTCTTGTGTCGATCTTGTATTTTTCAGTGTCATCAGTGTTCAAATATTTTCTCACTGAGCAGTTACCTGAAATCTTAATAGAGAAAGGTAGTAAGAAAGAAAACGAATGCAAAGAGGAAGATATTCTACTATTATTGCTTTTGAATGTTTAAATTATTTCTTTTCTGAAGGCTATAGAGCATCTTGCTACATTCGTAACCAAAAGAATGCCGTAACTTTGTTACCAGTACGTCATGACTATCGCTAACAGAACATCGCTCGATGCACTTGTGTCCCGCATCGAGTTAATACTTACGGAAGCACGCACCAATGTCATCCGCACGGTGAACAGCCAGATGGTGCGTGCCCACTGGCTAATCGGCAGGGAAATTATCGAAGAGGAACAGAAAGGAAGGCATCGGGCGGGGTATAGCGAGTCGATCATAGAAAATCTCTCCACTAGCCTCATGCAGGAGCATGGAAAAGGATTCACACCAACCAACCTCAAATACATGCGGCTCTTTTACCTGACCTATCCTAACCTGTTGACAAAGGAAATTCGTCACGCGGCGCGTGACCAATCCATGGTCCCCGGAAGCTTCAATGAAAATCTCTCCTGGACACACTACCGTTTACTGACAAAGGTGGAATCAAATCTGGCCCGCTCATTTTACGAGATTGAAACTGTCAGAAATCGATGGTCATCAAGAGAATTGGAACGGCAATTCAACAGCCTCCTATTCGAGCGGCTGGCAAAGAGCCGGGATAAAAGAGGGGTTCTGGCGCTTGCTGCACGCGGGCACGAAATTCAGAAGTTAAGCCATGCCGACCTTGGACAAATGCAGTTGTACGTAAACTACTACGATGAACAGAAGCGTACAACAGGCGACAATCCAACCATTGGACTGATCCTGTGCACAGATAAGAACGACGCTGTTGTGAAGTACACACTTGGCAAGGGTAGCAGACAAATATTTGCAAGCAGATACAAGCTTTACCTGCCGACAGAAAAGGAGCTTGTGGAAGAGATGAGGAGAGAATTAATGGAAGCAAATAAGAATCACATAGTTGCATCCCAAAACTTTAAGGATATGGAGGCAAAATGAAAAAGAAAGCATTGTTACGAAACACTCTATTTGTAACGGTGGTGATACTGTCTACCTCGGCCATGTTCGCTCAACTTGATACCGCCCTCTTCAGCGGGATGAAAGCCAGAAGCATCGGTCCCGCCGGAATGAGCGGCCGTATTGCAGCTATTGATGCTGTGGTCTCGAATCCCGAGATCATCTATGCCGGCGCAGCGACTGGAGGTATCTTCAAATCGACAAATGCCGGGATGTCCTGGAAACCATTGTTTGACCAGCAGCCCGTTGCAGCCATTGGTGCACTGGCAATCTATCAGGTTAATCCCTCTATTATATGGGCGGGGACCGGTGAGGGAAATCCCCGTAACAGTGCAAGCGTCGGCAACGGAATCTATAAATCGATTGATGCCGGAGATACATGGACACATATGGGTCTTGATTTCACAGAGCGTATTCACCGTATCATCACACATCCCGGCGATCCGAATATCGTGTACGCTGCTGCAATGGGAAGAATGTGGGGTGAAAATCCCGAGCGCGGAGTTTTTAAAACGGCCGATGGCGGAAAGACATGGAAGAAAATTTTCTATGTCAACGAGAAAACGGGATGCGCCGAGTTGGTCATTGATCCCCTCAATCCCAATAAGCTCTTCGCGGCTATGTGGGAATACCGTCGCTGGCCATGGTTCTTCAAATCGGGCGGTCCCGGAAGCGGCCTGTTTGTTACCTACGATGGCGGAGAAAACTGGAAACGGCTTACTGAAAAGGAAGGATTACCCCCGGGCGAGCTTGGCAGAATCGGAATCGCAGTCTCGAAAAATGTACCCGATGTGGTGTATGCTCTCATCGAGTCAAAGAAAAATGCCCTATACCGATCCGACGATGGGGGAAGAACGTGGGACATGATTAATAACTCGTCGAACGTTGCTCCACGTCCCTTCTACTATGCAGAAATTTATCTTGATCCCCGGAATGAAAACCGCCTTTATAATCTCCATTCCGGATTACAGGTAAGCAATGATGGTGGAAAATCGTTTTCCACGATTGCAAACCGAATCCATTCTGATCATCATGCCTTGTGGCTTCATCCCGGCGATGGCGACCTGCTGATCGACGGGAACGATGGGGGCATTGCGATCAGCCGCGATCAGGGTCGTTCATGGCAGTTCGTTGAAAACCTGCCGCTCGGTCAGTTCTATCATATCAGTGTCGATATGGAAGTCCCCTACAATGTCTATGGAGGGATGCAAGACAATGGCTCATGGCGGGGGCCAAGTGATGTATGGGAGAATGGCGGAATCCGGAACTGGCACTGGAATGAAGTCGGCTTTGGCGATGGCTTTGCCGTTTTGGTCGATGCTTCCAACCCGAGCTTTGGATATTCAATGTCGCAAGGCGGCGGCCTTATTCGCTTCAACACAAAAACAGGAGAACGAAAAGATATCCGGCCGTGGGGCCCTCGGGGCATCAAACTCCGCTTTAACTGGAATGCCGCCATAGCGCAGGATCCCTTCGATCCACAGACGATTTACTACGGAAGCCAGTTTGTTCATATGAGCACAAATCGCGGCAACGATTGGGTAATGATCAGCCCAGACCTGACAACAAATGATTCTACCAAACAAAAGCAGAATGAGAGCGGAGGGTTGACGCTGGATGTTACGGCAGCGGAAAATCACACAACCATTGTGACTATTGCCCCAAGCCCTGTTCAGCGGGGAATCATCTGGATTGGAACCGATGACGGGAACGTTCAAGTAACACAAGACGGCGGCAAGACCTGGAACAATGTGATCGAGAAAATTCCCGATGTTCCCAAAAACACATGGGTGCCGCATATCGAAGCGTCAAAGTACGATGCCGGAACAGCGTACGTGGTGTTTGACGATCACCGCAGGAGTAACTGGAAAACCTATCTGGTAAAAACAACGGACTTTGGAAAAAGCTGGAGCAGTCTGACCAAAAATGATCCGACAATCTCGTCCCGAAATAAAAAAGAACAATGGGGATATGGGTTGGTCGTTGAGCAGGATCCGGTGAATAAACAACTGCTGTACTTTGGAACCGAGTTTGGGCTGTGGATCAGTACCGACGATGGGAAGAACTGGATGAAGTGGACCAATGGTTTTCCGACTGTCTCAACGATGGCGCTCATGGTTCATCCCCGGGATAATGATCTGGTTATCGGTACCCATGGACGATCGGCATATATCCTTGATGATGTAAAGCCGCTGCAATTGAGCAGCAAGGAGACGTTTGAAAAGCCGCTCCATCTGTTCAAGATTTCAAAGACAGTACTCCATCAAACCAAACAGGTGGATGGATATCATTTTCCTGGCGATGCGATGTTCCGTGGAGAAACAAAATCATACGGAGCGATGATCAACTTCAGTGTGAATCCTTCTCAGGATATGGTTACAGGAGGAACAATGAGATCCCCGGGTCGTGCCGGAGAATCGGAAGAGTCGGATACGACAACGATGACACGCGGCAGAGATTCAATTCGGGCACGCATTGAGGTTGCTGATCTGAACGGAAAACTTGTCCGAAACTTTGATGCTCCCGTGAAGAAAGGTATCAACAGGGTAGTATGGAATTTGCGGATGAACGGAGTGCGTTCACAGAGGGGCGGTCAAGGGGGGCGTGGCGGTGCGGCAGCCGGAGGTCAGGCAGCAGGGCGAGTTGGGGGAACCCGAGGCGGTGGTGGGGGTGAAGGGTTTACTCCGGCAGGACCGGAAGTACCGGCAGGTACCTATATCGTCAAAATAAAAATTGGGAAATACGAAGCATCCGATACTGTTGAAGTTATTCCGGATCCGCGGACGAACTATTCTGTTGAAGCACACAAGAAACAGATTGAGATGATACAGAACATTGGGCAGCGGACAGAGATTCTTTCCGAGGTCAGCAACCGGATATCGACGATTCAGCGCGTGATTGATGCGGTCATTGAACAGGTGCGGGATCAGCGATCAGCGGCTGCCAGGGAGTTGACACCGGCAGCGAATGAACTGAAACGGAAAGTGCAAGCGGTATCAGACCTGTTTACAGACAACCCGGTACGCGACCAGGGAACCGTGCGCTCACAAACAACGGTTTCTTCGCTGATAAACGGTGTTATGCGCTCATTGACCACCTCCTATGAGGCTCCGTCGACGACACATGAAATTAACCTGAAACAGGCTGAAGCAAAAATGGAAGAGGCGCTGAAAAAATTCAATCAGCTTTTTGCCGAAGATGTACCGGCGTTTCGGCAAAAAGTCGAGGCAGCGAAACTTTCGCTCTTTCAGGAATATGAACCGCTGGATATGAATTGGAAACCGAGAAGACGGGAGCAATAAACAAGAGGATTTCTGTGCCACAGTGGAGAACCCGCAGCAGAAACTTGGACGAAATGTTCAACCACTGTGTCGTCTGTTTGGTGGATCAGCCTCTGGCTGAGAGGAACACAAAGGATAAAATGAATGTAAATTGGTAATTACTCAGCGTAATATTCCCAGCTACGAGGCAATTTGCATTTCTAACATGGTGTCATAGAACTTGATTAATGGATCCTAGAAACCTGGCCGAAAAGTTAAGAACATAATCAAACCACAAAGTTCACCAAGGACACAAAGGAAAAGCTGTTGAATTGATTAAATTTTTAAGAGCTCTTTTCTCTTTCTTAATCTTCGAGTCCTTAGTGTCCTTCGT
>JAZDJN010000096.1:0-28065 GCA_043803945.1 bacterium
TGCGCAAAAGATTTCGAGTACTGGGCAGGTTCAATGGCAGGAGAATGGAGTGAAGGCTTCTGTCCTGGGTGGATTATTTCTGCGCCCTGCCACCGATGGAGAAGGAGGAGTAATTGTAGCGTGGTGGGGAAAAGATTTTAAGACAGATTATGATCTGGTCATCTGTCAGCGGATCAATCGGCGAGGTGAGAAGATGTGGGGAGATAGTGGAGTTGTTGTGAGTAATAGGAAAGGGATAATTCCCAGCAACGATGTGGCTATTGCATCAGATAGGACTGGAGGAGCAGTTGTTAGCTGGGTTCAAGATACTATTGTCTATATCCAAAGAATTGATAAAGACGGTAAAACAAGATGGACACCTAATGGAATCGTCATTTCAAACCGCGGAAGTGGCCTCGTTTCTCAGATCACATCTCAATCGGGAGATAATGGTATGAGCTTTGTCTCGTGGTATGATGATAGTGCGAGTATCTATATTCAAAAAATTGATAGAGAAGGAATATCATATTGGCAGAAGAATGGGTTACTTATTGCAAAGCTTCCATTAACGGGCGGCGGCGGCGCACGGAGAATACTCTATGATGGCAACGGTGGAGCCTTTTTAGGATACGGCTTGCGTGTTCAACACCTTGATTCAACAGGTAAAAAAACATGGGTCTCGTCTGGAGTTGTTTTCACGACTCTTCCTTCAACAAACTCTAATATGGTCTCCGATTTGAATGGAGGGATTATCAACATCTGTGAGGCAACCATCAAGCAAACCAGTGGCAGCAATTTAGATATTTACGCGCAAAGGATTGACAGGAGTGGTCAAGTATCCTGGTCCGTGCAAGGCATTGCCTTAGTAGATGCACCCTTTCTCCAACGCAATCCGAAATCAATCAGCGATGGCAGCGGAGGAGCGATTGCCGTCTGGGATGATTTACGCTCTGCAGAGGATACGACGATTCCTTTTCGTGTAGGAATCTATGCCCAACGAATTACTCGCGAGGGAGTCATTACCTCTGTCGAGAAACAAAACGCTGGAACAATTCCCAAAAGCCCATTTTTACAACAATCATATCCCAATCCCTTCAATCCCCGGACGACGATCGAGTATGAAATCCCCTCACAGGGAAATGTCGAGTTGACGATTTATGATACTTTAGGAAAAGTTGTTCGAAAGATGATTGAGAAGGAACAGAAAGCCGGGTCGTATCGAGTGGTATGGGATGGAAGAGACGGAAAAGGAAACACTGTCGCATCGGGATTATATTACTATCAGCTTTTATTCAACAGGAATATTCAATTGACCAGAAAAAGCATCTTGCTGCGGTAAAGAATTATTCCAGGGAGGTGGTTTCTATGAGATGAAGTAAAACGAAGCCCTCGCTCCCGTCCATCAAAAACGGACGGGATGAAAAATACTCTCTGCCAGGAGAAATAGTTTTTCAGTCCCATTGCTATGGAGACGACAAGGGCTTCCTGTTTTCATGATACGACTAAACACAAAACTACTCAAGCACGACTTTTCAGAAAGGATGTCGATATGAAACGGTATATTCGTTATATATCCGTTTTGCTGGCACTCCTATCACTGTTCCGATACGAAGCTTTCAGCCAGCAATCGGATACATCGAGCTATTTCCCACTCGGCTTTTGGGGAATTTGGATTAATCCTGATCGCCCGCCGTATAATCCACAGACGTTCTATATTTCTGAATGGAATAAAGAGAAGGAAAATTGGAATAATGCCAAAGGGAATTTTTTGGTCTATCATATTCCCCAATGGGTAGAAAATCAGGTAATGGATTATGTCGAAACCGCCGGATATCGGATGGACATTAATCGTGGGCATTACAATGGTAGCGCATTGGATAGCAGTCTTGTGAAGTGGATTCGAGAGGCAGAAATCAGCATGCCCTGGAGCACCTGGACAGCCGGAGCGGATGCAAGGATTTCTGCTGTCGTAAGTGCGTTTGGAAGTCGAACTGGATTATACACCTATTCCCTTGCCCATGAAGAGCCGATAGTGAATATAGCACCAGAGAACGATTCACTCTTTAATGCAACCTATTGCTGGCCTCGGGTGCAGTATGTAGCCAATAGGATTAAGCAATTGGATCCCAATCCCCTGCATAAAACTTATGTTGTATCCGGAGGCGCACCGAGTTATGGATTTGTTATGAGTTGTCCGAGTGTAGACATCATACAAATGGATGTGTACTTTTTCAAAGAAGACGTACCCAATATTTATTCTGCACAGCAATCTGCCTTAGATAATTTTCTGTCGCACTACGATGCGACAATGACTCGTGTCAGGGGCAGAAGCACAGAATGGCAAGCCATTATTCAATCCCAGCGAGAATACAGAACAGTGGGAGATATTGCTCCGCGCAGACCAACAATCGAAGAGATGCGGGTTCAAGCGTATCTTGCTCTATCAAGGGGTTCAAGAGGGATTACTTCGTTTGTCTATGGATCAGATATGAGGCCTTCTGGTGGTGCACAAGGTTCGGGAGGTCAGAATCAAAGCGGCGTCTCGGGCCCTGTTTATCCATTATTGAATGGCGGAGTCCTTCCAGAGCAACAATCAATCAATGGATATGATGGACTTGTGGATATAGATCGAACTCCCTTCAATGAGACATCGGATATCGATAACATCCCTGCATTTGAAAACAATAAGAATCTGTTTATAGAACTCGCGTCAATAGGCTCAACAATCCGCAAGCTCAAACATTATCAAGCTTTTCCCGGTTGGAATGTTCCAGCCAATAACAGCGCTGGCATTGTCAGTGTAAGCCATAATTACAATGGCGATAATCGAATCGAAGTCGGTACCTTTAAGCGAATGGATCAAGGCCTTGACTCGACAAGCTACTTCATCCTGGCTAATCGGGTCTGCAATGACTCAATTGGCACAGTGTCGGATTTTCAGAGCGTTTCTGTGGTGTTGCAGGGTAATCACTCGCTTGAAGAACAGCGATCCAAACAGATCTATACCGGAAGCTACGATATTGCTAACGATAGATCTTCCTTCTTGCTAAGACTTGCTCCCGGTGAAGGGAAGTTGTTTAAAATCGGACCGCAATATATGAAGCTCCATCAAGCCTTCAATGGCAATGCAAATGACCAGAGTGGTTCAGGCAACAATGGCTCGATTTATGGTGCGTCATTTACACCAGCCGCATCCAACCTGGGGCTCAATTTCGACGGTATCACTGATTATGTTTCCATCCCGAACTCATCATCACTTAATCCATCTGCAATAACGCTTGCAGCATGGATTCAACCAAACACTCTGTTCCAGGATTTCGGAGCCGGCGTAATTTGCAAAGGGTATGGATGTGGGGATGAAATTTATTCTATTGATATCGTTGATTCAAAGCTAAGATTCTATTTTTGGACAAACAACGCTCATGGCATTGTGGCCCCAAATCCAATTAGTGGGCTTGCCTGGATCAGTGTTGTGGCAACGTACGACGGTCAAACGATGATTCTCTATCTAAATGGCAACGAAGTAGCCCGAGGCACGCCAGGAGTTAGTGAGTTGGCAGGCAACACCCATGAATTAACAATAGGTTCGCGTCAATCTGGTAATGGTGAATATGATTTGAGCTTTAACGGATTGATTGATGAAGTGAGAATGTGGGATCGAGCGCTCTCGGCATCCGAGATATTAGAATTCTACAATCCCCAAAACGCCCCGCCTTTAACCCTGACTTCACCCAATGGAATGCAAAACATGATCGTCAACAGCTCACATACTATAACATGGACAAGCACGGGAATTGCATCCATTAATCTCTTCTATACAACAAATGGCGGCTCGAGCTGGCTATCAATTGCTTCAAATCTAGCTGCAAGCAGTGGCTCCTACATTTGGACCGTTCCCAACACTCCCTCCGGCAATTGCCTGGTGAAAATTGTCGACGTAAATAATCAGGCCAAATATGATGAAAGTAATTGTCCATTCCTAATCAGTACACCTCCAGCCAGCATAGTTGTGACACAACCTAATGGTGGTGAGACGTGGTGGATCGGAAATTCATATTGGATCACGTGGACATCCGAAAATGTCAGCAGCAATGTTAAAATTGAGCTCTCCACAGATAACGGTATTACCATCTCTTATCTGATAGCGCAAAATGAAGCAAATGATGGAGCATTCTTCTGGCCTATCCCGAGTGGAATTGCTTCCTCTCAATGTCGGATTCTTATTACAGCGATAGATGAATCGGCTTACGATTTCAGCGATAATTCATTTACAATTGCTCAATCTGGAGGAGTAAAAATTGCCCAGTACAGCTTTGATGGTAATACTCTCGATGAGAGCGGCAATGGTAATAACGGTACGATTGTTGGTAATGCACCGTACGTTACCGGACGGTGGGGACAAGCATTGTTGTTTGGAAATTACAATCAATATGTCTCGGTTCCCAATACTTCTCTTCTTAATCCAGGCTCTATATCGATTGCAGTCTGTGTCAATCCCTCAAACCCTATTGTGAATTTTGGTGCGGGGGTGATCTGTAAGGGGAATGGAATGGGGGGCGAAATCTACTGCATAGATGTAGTAAATTGCTATCGGTTCTATTTTTGGAAAGGAGACGCTCCGAGTGTATTAGGCCCATCGCCTCAACCTGGTTGGTCTAGTATCGTGGTAACGTATGATGGCTCGACAATGCGATTCTATTACAATGGGTCATTGTATGCATCGACCAGTACAAACCTTGGAAATTTAAACACAAATGACCATGTGGTTAGCATCGGTGCTCGCCAGTCCGGATCATCGACTTACAATTTCACATTCAATGGAGCAATAGACGCCGTACGGCTGTATGATTATCCATTGACAAGTGCGCAGGTGCTTGAGTATCACAATGGTACGCTGGCAAAACGTGGTGTGTATGAACCGGATCCGAAGGAGAATGTAGAAGTCGAATTGCCTCGTGAGTACCAACTGTTGCAGAATTATCCCAATCCCTTTAATGGATCGACAGTCATTGCATATGCCCTTCCACATGATTCTTATGTACGTCTTAGCATTATGGATCTCCTCGGTCGAGAGGTGGCGATACTTCTCGATGCTCACGTCAAGGCAGGCTACCATAGGGTAGCCTTCGATGCCGACCTGGCGCACCTGCCAAGCGGTGTTTATTTGTGTCGAATGCAGGCAAATGCGTTCGTCGAAACGCGCAAACTATTATACACGAAGTAATAAATTTACTTGGAGGATTCAGTCATGCGTAACTACACTGTCAATTTCCTGTTGCTGTGTTGCGTTTTCCTGAGCGCGATAGTGCAAGCACAAATCAAGCAAATGGAAGTCAGGAACGTCAAACTCTCACTCATCGAACATCCGTCAAAGGATGGCGAAATGCAAATGGTAATTGATTGTACCCTTCCACAGCTTCGCGATTTTTCGTGGATCAAATATGCCACTCTGGAATTGAAGGAGAAATCGTCAGTGAAGCTTGTCAAAAAAGATTCACTTACTCAACCAGTTAGCGAAGGCTTGCAAAATTCAGGCGCTAAAGCCGTTTCGTTTGCTTTATATGCCTATAACGGTAAAGAATCTCAGAGATGGGTCAATATCTCAAAGGATAGCTTGGTACATGATAATTGCATTCCGCTTGGAAAGACAGACCTGCCAAATGAGTTTGAAAAATATTCGATGCTCAATAAAAATAAAAAGGAATTCTTCAGCATGATATTCGATATTACAAACTCTTTGAGTAGAAGTATTAAAAGAGGTTCTTTAAAACAAACGTTTCTCCTGGCAGGGTTGGAGGAAAGCAGGATGGAATTTACATCGAAGCGAATCAATTTTGATCCATCAAAGCTTGATGCCATCATCAATATTTATTATGTGAATTAGAATGCTTGCATTCCTTAAGGTAAGGCGGATGAGTGATAGCTCATTCGCCTTGCTGTTTTTGGGTAGTGCGAGAATATATTTAATTCCTTCTCGCTCCCCGCTCAAACCATTCATAGATGACCTTCCATTCCTCTTCCGTCATTTTTTTCCTGCTCCTGGGCATTTGCTGTGCGGCATGCGTCCTCGCTCAGGAGGTCGGTGCAAAAGCAATTGTGGTGATTACCCATTCCGGTTCGACAGCGATGCAGGTGGCGAAATATCGCCCATGTGCCAGAGTGATCGCAGCTACGGACCGTGAAAAAATCCTGCGCCGGCTAAATTTGATCTGGGGTATCCGGGGCATTGTGCTGCCCGATCTTGTCGGTGAGACTGATCATGCCTTTATCAAAGTAACGGAAGCGTTGAAGGGGATAGAGTATCTTGAAAGCGGGGACTATGTGGTGTATACAGCCGGTATCCCGCTGCTGACACGCGGCACAACGAATACGGTGAAGGTAGAGAAAGTCATCTAGTGAATACAGTTGAATTCAAGTTGACCGCTTGAATAGTTTGACTCCTTATATTGACTGACTCATCTTTGTGGGATTCAATGGAGTGAGCTCTTTTTCTCAAGCTAAACACTAAACCTCCCTCGTCTATGCAGAGAGCGAGTGTTCACCCCGACGTTTTCCGTCGGGGCCGTTTTGCCGTTTGATATGCGCTGCGCAGCAGCATCATTGGATGAGCAGCATCTTTCGATGAAGTGAAGACTTCGCAGTCTCTAGTCTGTAGATATAAATACCTGATGGTAGAGCCGATCCGTCAAAAGTAACATGATGAATTCCTGGATTGGAAACAGAGCGAGCTTCCCTGAAGACAAGATGGCCGAGCAAATCAAAAACGGACAGGCGGACATCCTGCGGTGTCGGAACTTCGAATTCAATTCGGCAAACCCAATCGAGATACATCGAGTTGGAAGACTGAGCTGCGAGACGTGTGCGGTCCGAACACGTATGGGAGTTCCGTTGGCAAGAGAATCCACGATAAGCGAACATTGTCGAAGAACACCTGAGTGACAGGGCCTTGATATGGCTGAGTGACTGTGACAGCGGAATCCGCCTGGTTCGTGACCGTACCCGTAAGCATGCTTGCCTCGCCGTAGCCATAGGTTCTTTTGTCAGTCGTGATGGAGATCGTCAATTGCGCGAGTCCTTGCGGGCAGAAAAGCAAGGTCACGCAGACCAACACGGCTGCAGCCCTCGTCAGATTTCGTGAATCGTATGTCATCTGATCGTCCACAATTTTTGTTGCGGCTACGTGGTGTAAAATGTGTGCGGTAACAGCGCAGTGCTTTTACGAACTACAAATAACGAGTGTTGGAAAACAGAGCATACCAACACGTGAGCAGAAGCGTTGAGCGACCACAATAATTCTCTATCAACAAAGGGAGCGTCGTTGTTACCGCTGTTGTGCACCGTTTCTCGCATCGGTCATCTTTAGTTACGATAGAATAACAACACCTCGACACGTCGGTTTTTTGCTTTGCGGTAGACGCTAGTATTGGCTTCCACTAACTTGCTTTGATTGTAAGTTGAATCTTCGGCCGAGCGCCCAGAGGGTTTGTATTCACCAAATGAAGTCGCGGACATTAGACAGATCGAGGGGTCAACACAGACGGTGTCTTTAAAAAACTGGAATACCTCAATTGCCCTTGCTGCCGCTAATTCGAGGTTTGAGGGAAATCGCGATGATGGATCCGTGTCTGCGTGGCCTTGAATTTGAATTTCTTTAAGAGAAACCAATTGTTTTTTTATCACATTGCCTACTATGGAAAGCAGGTGCCTACCGCTCGGACTTAAAACAGCCACATCAGGCGGAAAAAGAACGTGGTCGCTGAACATTAACAGCTGTTTGTCAAGATCGTTGCGGATAACCATATCTCGATCTCGTCCATCGGAAAATGAGATAATAAAATCATCGCCGATCTTTTTGTGTTTTATATTGTAGGCGTCCTCGAGGCCTCGAATCATTGCTTCTTGTTTTTGCCTGATTGGGCCAAT
The DNA here is from genome assembly GCA_043803945.1 of bacterium. GTDB lineage: Bacteria > Bacteroidota > Ignavibacteria > UBA10030 > UBA10030 > JAZDJN01. Next base: position 7,903 of record JAZDJN010000096.1, read on the forward strand.
GTCCACTCCAACAGCGAGCACAGCTGCGATGAGAAAAAGAACGAGAACAAGTACCAACACAATTGATAACATTATGTCAGCAAAAGAAGGCCAGAAGTTAAAATCGAGAGAAGATTCATCCATAATTGATGCCTATTGGATTTTCACCTGTTAATCCCGGGTGAATGCTCTTGCAATGCGCGCTATTATTCGTTTTGGCCACCGCTCTTCTTCCTGCCTCTGTTTCTGAATTTCCTTTACCGGGATTTGGTCAAATTTACTGTGTTTTGTTGATTTAACGGTGTCCTGTAAATTGTTGATTGATTGTGCAAGGTATTGCATTCTTTCGGATTGTGTTTGTGCTGTCGATGTCATCTGTGTCAGTAATGTGACAAGCGTGGAAGCGAGATCGTTAAAAACAGTTAACTGTATATCAACCTGTTTTTCTCTCTGCATGAACAATCGTTGTAATTCCTCCTTGAGCGCAGTTGTGCGTTTATCAACAGCGTCAAGAGCTCCCGCGACCTTCTGTGCAGCATCGTTTATCGGAGTGTCAAATCGCTGGAATTGTTGAACGATTGCATTGAGCTGAACTCTTAGGGTGTTCTCCACGCTAGACAATTCATCGTGGAGCTTTTGAATTAAGGGATTGCCAAAATTCTCAATTAGTTCTTTGTTCTTAGAATCAATTTGTGATAGGGTTTGATTAACAGACTCCAGGAGTTTTTGCAAAGCTTGATCAATTTGTTGGCGTTGAGCTAGGTAAGCTGTTTCATAACTCTTCAGGCTTGCTACAATTAGTTGCAGTTGTTGACCTTGATCACAAAGAGTGGTGGAAATTGTTGATTGAAAAGCCTGAGCCTCCTTTAATGCTATCCCGACGTTTTCTTTGAGAGTCGATGAATTTTCCAAGGATTGCTTGTATAGGGAATGTAGTTCTTCTTGAAACGAAACTATCTTAGCTGTTCCTTGCTCAAATTTAGTTGCAAAGCCTGATAGGGAAGTTCCAATTTCGGAAAGTTGCTTAAGGACTTTGTTGGATGATTTAAGATTTGTGTTGAATTCGCTTGCTTCGTTCTGAATTTCTTTTGCAAACTCAGCAACTTTTTCTGCTGCTTGGAAACTCTGTCTCATTTGTTCCTCGCTACGCTTGAGAGTTTCGACAAGCCTCAATGGAGTTGTTGGTATTAACTGAGGTATCCAAACGTTAATTGTAAGATGATCGAGCAGATGTTGTGCGGGTGCACAGATAAACCTAATGTAAAGAGTATACAGTAAAACTCCGATAATGGTCAGGGCGACCCCTGATATGCTTGGAGCGAACGCACCCCTTAATTGGAGCAAAAGATTAGAGATGGAAGAGCGAATCTGTTCGTTAGACCAAGCACGTGTGCTTGTTTGGATGGGTTCAGAGAATTGGATAAGACTATCTGCAAGGCCGATGAGTGTACCTAACAAGCCAAGCACAATAAAAGAGCCGAGAAGTCCTCGAAGAAAAGAAGTGTATGAAAATAGCCTTTGACTTGTATGTCTAAGTAACTCGCTGACATCCAGGCGTGTTTCAAAGTAACCAGCATCGAAAATGGATTTCAAATGAACCGATATAGGATCATCTTCTGGTAAAGTGTTACTTTTGGCGTACTTGGTGAAATATTCTTTGGTGGAAATATTTCCGAGGTTCAGGTCAGTGTGTTCATCCGAAATTCTTGCCCGTGATTTAGCGATAATGGAGCGAAGATAAGTAATATCGCTGCAGGAGGACAACCTACGCGTTCTGATGAAAATGGTTCTCGTGGTAAAAAAAAGAATCAGAAGCCAAACGATAAAGGCTATACCTAGGATTACGACAATTGCTGATGCAATTGAATTTGTCGGATGCAAGTAATGTTCAAGGTTCATAGGTAATCCCGTCCGTCAGATGTTTTATTCTCCTTCGCCCACCTGAAGCTCGCCGGGGTCAACAAGATTCCAAGTTTCACCTGTTGAGTGTGTGAAATAAGCTGGTCGAATCAGTGCGAAGCTCCTGTATCGCAAATTGGAATCAAATCCTAAGCAACGGAAAACTAAGCCGATGGCACCGGGACCATAATTTAATTCTTGCAAAGTCAGGTCGAAGCGTGGAACCACCGCAAACTTGTTGCTGGATTGGGCTCTTAAATCAATTGCGTAGTAGTCACCATCAGAAGCGGACTGGAAAACTGGCTTAAGATTTGAGTCTGTGCGACGCTCCATCGCATTTTGCACTCTGATGCGCGACATTCGGAAAGCATTTCGAAAACTTGATCGGTCATTCTCATTTCGCAAGGCAGCGTTGTAAGAAGAGATAAGTTCTTGTATAGGTAAGGATTCAATGGTTGTTGGTTTTGATAAGCTTGTCTCGAACATTTCTGTTGGAGGTGTCAGTGCAACTCTCGATTGTGTAGCAAATGGCACCCTAATGTGCTGCAATTCACTTTCAATAAGTTTAAGAGTCTCGTCTATCTGACGTTGCTTATCTTCGATACGCGTGAATCTTGAGTACAGTCCATCCAGACGGTGGCTAATTTCGTAGTTTGAGGTCTGAGGTGAGTATGCCCTGTGTTGTCTTAATCGTCTTCTCTTTCCAAGTAAATACAGACTTGCTCCACTAACTGCCATGATTAGCACAACAGCAAGAGAAATTATTTGTATCAAAGAAATTGAATTTGTGTTAGAGCTCGATGGGTCTGCTTTTGTTACTGAACGAAATTCTTCGAGTTTTTCCGAGAGCTCAAGATTTTGTCTCTTGAGCTTTCTAATTTCTTCTAGTGTATTAGAAAGCTTTTCACTAAGACTGTCCACTTTGGTGATGAGGGATTTGTCTTGTGTTGCGCCAGACTTGACACTTCGTTTATTCTTGTCAGACTGAGCGATGGATGAATGTTGTATCAGTAAAAAGAGAGAAAATAAAGCTGCAATTTTGACGAATCGCGATCTGGCCACGGCGGAAACCAATCTCCTTTCGTGCAGAGATTAAAATTAACCTAGGTTTTACAGACTCTTCCATTCTTCTGAGCAGATTTCAAGCAACGTCTTGAGAGCCAGTATGAATAACGGTTCTACTGAGATTTTCTTTTCTTCAAGGCGAGCAATGTCACTGAGTTTGTCCCCGAGCCTTTTATGAACCTTCAGTATAATATCATTGCTTAGTGGTGGGAATCCAGAGTCCTTTCTTGCTGCAAAGGTGTTAAATATTGCGGCAAAGCTTTCCATTTGCTCAAGGTGAGCAGCCGGCGTCAGGTTATTTTTGAATGATTCGACAGACAATGGTGCTGACCACTCCATTCGCTTGCCTTGGATCAGAAAGCACTCGCCTGAGATAACCTGCGATATTGTTTCTGGTATGTCTAGAATTTTTTTACCGACAAGGCCACTAGCTGCTTCCTCCTTCGGTTTTTGACTAAGAATAATCTTAAATGATGCTTTTGCGCATTGCTCCAAACCAGAAGATCGCGAAATCGAATCTCGAAAGAGGATATTGGCTGAGCTTTGAGGAGTAAAGGATCCTTCTGAGATCCAATGGAACAATTTTGAACCATTTCCACCCATGTAAATGTCAGGTAACTGGGGGTCATATTCACCCTTCTTTGCAAGGTGCTTAAGAATGAGTCCGACGTAGTAAAAGATACCAGATAGGCCGACTGCGATGATCTGAACGAATTTCTTCATATTGGCTTTTCCAGATTTCTTGTTAAGCAATTTGAGCCACGCTTCTCCTCGCACAGCGATGATTGCATCGGCGTGAGCACAGAATTCAAGTTCTCTTGCTTTCAACGCGATTAGTCGAGAGATGTCACTTTCGAACTCTTTGAGAAAGTCAGGATTTGTGCGTAGTGTATTCAAGAAGATTTCCCTACCTGCTAAGCGGAACGATACTTGATGACGGAGCGCGTTATTTTGCCAGATTGCGACGTCTGATGTGCCACCACCGACGTCGATACAGACTGTGCCGCTTTTTGTGGAAGCCTTTAGATTGTCAGCGAAGTAGATTGCCGAAGCAGCGCTTTCGGTCATCGCAATCGCCATATCCTCTGTTTGGGGAATTCCTAATAAGTTAGAATATTTTGAGATAATTTGTTGCCAGTTGACTTTCAAGCTTTGATATTCTGAGAATGCTGTTGGATACGAATACCGCCAACCAACTTGCGCAACTCCTTTTGATGCAGCTTCGGCAAGAGCTTGTAAGTAAACCTGTTCTAGAAACGCAGTAGCTCGATATCGATCAATTTCATCCTCTGACCATTTAAGGTTCGTTGCAACGTTTTTTGGTATCTCATTTTGGACCTTGGTTGGGTCAAGAAAGAATATGTGGCCATCACAGAATGGATTCAATGTGTTCTCTTTTCCTGGCTCGCGGAATTGTTGGTAAAAACTAAGGAACGGAGTGCGCTGAGGATCTCTTGGGATGAATTCATCCCGCATTTGTAATCTTGCGTAGGTAGATTCTGTGACGTGGGCTGTTAGTTCCTCCCGGAAAAGTAAGGGCTCGCCCTCATTGTCTTCTTCGGAAGTATACAGAGTTGTACTGGTTGTCCCGAAGTCAATACCGATTTTCCAAGTGTTGCGGGTTGGATCAGCTTTTTCAGGTGCTTTCAGTATTATTAATCCCGCGTAAAACTCGTCCATTCGATTAAGTTGAAGATTAAGGCCTAGCGCGAAACACTTGACTGCACTTGGGAAAGAATCCGTTTGCGTGATTTCACTTTCTGTTCGATTCCTATCCAACTTGATAGTGTATTCTGTCTTCACACCGTCAAGAACAAACGGCTTAGCATAGAAGGTGCTTTCCCTGCCAGTCTTTGAGTAATAAGTAAAGTATAGTTGCCAACCTTCTTTTCTGAAGTTTGGCCAAATCTCGAGGACTGGGACTCCTTCTAGTACTAGAATCGTATCTTTGTGATACTCCCGTCGAAATTCTACCAATTTACCTTTACCGTCTGGTCCGGAAAGTCGCAGCCGTAGACGAACTTGAATAGGCCCTCCTTCAGAGGATTGCTCGAACACGATGTTCTTTTGGAGGTCATCATTGCTGATGTGGGACAAAACCTTGTCAGTGAATGGAAGCAAAGGTGTTACAATTTGACCTTGAACTGTCAGAGAACCAGAGCCAGCACTTAACATCGCACCCGGTAGTGCGTTTGCTTGATAAATTACGCAAAGCTTAGTAGTGAATATGTCTTCAGGGAGACAAATCTCTTCCTTGTCTTGCTGCAAATGAATACCACCGATCTGGCTGCGTTCTGTCCCGAATCCACTGGGGGGAATATCCGCCAGGGTTGCACCTTTGTAGACGACAATGTTTGTTTCGGGCATATTCCATTGCTGAGCGATTGATCTGTCGATAACAAAGATTGTTTTTGCAGGAGTTCGTCCTTCGGACGGCAAAAGTTGCAGGTGTGAATTTGGCAATCCATTGCCATCACCCTTTAGCGGTTTGTCTAAATATTGGAAGATCCCTCTGGTTAAACCGAATCCTCTTGTGCTTAGGATTACCTTCACACTTGCCACACCACCAAGATCGGCGATGTAATTGGATAGGTGACGAAGCAACTTATTCAAACGGGGATTAGGATGATTTGGATTAGACAAAGAACTCAAAGCAGAGAGTAGATTATCTATCCATGCTGCAAGTAATCTTCTCTCGTTTTGGTTAAGCTTGTTTGTCTTTTCCCCATCAGTTTCCTTTATCTTGCCGGATGGGTCTTTCAGGAATCGTCCGTCAGACCAGTTTACCCCATTCAGTCGATTAAAACAGTCTGTAGCGGTACAAACCAAGGTAGTAGGAGAAAGTATACCAATCGGTTTATCGTTATTTAGGACAACAAACGGGAAAAATTTTGTTTGTGCATCTATCCAGAGAGTCGATTGCTCCAAGGTATTTGTGTTGGAGGCCATCTTTGCCACAGTCGAGAGGAATCGTGGCCATTGTTCGTTGCCTTGGGCATCCTTTGGAATCACCTCGATTAGATTTCCATTCTCATCGGTCCGCTTCACTCTCGGGTGTGCCTCGATGATCCTCAAACTAAATCCCTTGATTTCCTTGAAAGCCAACAAAGCTAGCAAACCCCGCCATTCTGCTACAGTGCGATAATGAAGAAGATGGTCGGAATCGAAAAATGCCATTTCGAAGAGAAGTGGCCGAGCCCAAACATCCGGAATAGAGTTTATCTGAGATGCAACACGCTCCACCTTCAAACTATCACTTAATTTGTCCAGTTCACTAAAGTCTCTTTTGTCCCAAACTCCGTTTTCCTTAAAGTTACCAATCCTGTTTTCTGACCCTTGTTTGAGTTTAGGAAGCAGAGGATGATAAATGATTTCATTGCTGGTAGGCATAAGAGTTACTCCTTTCCGACCGTATACATTTGTGCAAATTTTTCTGTCTTGCATTGGGTATACAAAGCATTGATGAATCGCCCCGATGCCCTAGCTTGAGCGTCACTAACGTTTGAATCGCTCATTCTTTCCCACAGATGGTCGAGAGCATTTGCTTTCTCAGACTCGCAGGGAAGCAACAGATCCGCAAACTCTTGGACAAAATAGGTCTTGGGGTCCTTTAGTATGATAGTCTGTTTTCCGTTCTCTTTTTTTGAGGTTGCGAAAGTGTTGTGGTTGAAGAGCTGCATATCTACTTCCTTGGCACTTGCTTGCACATTGGCGGCCCATAGGAGAAAAGTCTGACAGTAATCTCGGACCTTCAACAATTCTGCGTCAAGCACTTTTGACAATTGGACATCACGAGACCGTTCGAAGAGATTGATATACCAGGGAGAGCGGTAACCTCTTCCATTCCTAGCAATGCTTTGGAGAGTTGGATAGTACGTGCAATCATAGGCAAAGGCGAAACGAACCAATTGATCAAGCTTGGCAAGCAGGTAACGTCTATCGTTCACAAAGGGTATGTCGTACCAAGATTGCACATTTGTCTGTTTGCGAGCTATCATCATACAATTGTCGGGTTTCTCCGTTTTGAAGAAGTCGATGGCTGCAAGTGCTGCATATATTTCGAGAAAATGTGGTTCATTCCTTTGGTCTTTACCTCCCTTTGGATCTTTTCCACTGGTTAATGAAGGTCCTAGGGGTGTTAATACGTGATCACCCAATACATACAGTGAGTTGAAGGCATCCAGATAGTCTGTGCCTGCATAGTATTTGAGCGCCGCTTGTGTATTGATCAAGAAGTTCTCAGCTTGGGCTCGCATCTCGTTGTCATCAGTTCGATCAAAAGAAAAATATGGTAACATAGCGACAGCCGAAATATGGTAATTCTCGATGATTTTGTTCTTTTTCAATTCTTCTTTGATTAAGCGTGCAATGGTAGGTAATCCGGATGCACCTGTTCCGCCGAAAATTGAACCGAACAATATTATTTTTGCCGGTTCGCCAGTCTTTGCATCTCGGGCAATCTTATCTCGGAAAGTCTTCCACGGCTCTCCTGACCCAAGATCGATTGTGCTCGTTAGTACGGCCGCACCAATCGCTGGATGCCCTCTAAAACCTTCGTCAAGTCGTGTGCCCTTTTCTTCAGTGCTAAAGAGAACGTCAAAAAGGTGAACCACATTTGGTGTGTTGGACTTCATCTCGTCATAGGTGAAAAACTCCTCAAGATTTGGCTTTGTTTCTTGACCGAAGGGTGACCATACATCCGGAATGGCAACTGAGATTGGAGTTTTGAACAAGTCAATAGAACCTAACTTCAACTCCCGGCAAGTTGAATAGAGTTGAAGCGTTAACTCAGCGCGTTCAAGTGTGCCGTTGGATTTGTCCGGATCTACAAACAATACATACATTTCTTTGTTCGTGGGCATAAGACCTGCTGAACATAGATGTATAAGTGATTCGATACATTTGGCTCCTGTACCGCCAATACCGATTGCATAATAGGCCATTGTTATTCTCCTTCTTTTGTCATGTCAAATGATTTTTACCACCATCGTCGAAGACTCTGAGCACCTAATGGAGTGTACTTGAATGACGAAGGTGAGAATAGGACTGTGCCGACGTAGTACGGGGCTATTGCACTAATAAGGTAAAAGAAGTAAGCCCACCACATACCTTCCTGCACTGCTGGAGTCAATAAAATTGCTACAATAGTTGTTACTGCAGGCAGAGAAATGAGGATTAACCAAGCGAGCCTTTTGCCTGCACTTGTCCAGTCATTCAGTCGAAACAACCATTGAGCAAGGATGTACCAGAGAAGTCCGCTTACGGTTGAAGCAATAATAATGTAGACAGACCAATCCTTAAAAGTACTGAGCCACTCTTCGATTGAAGATGGTGTACCTGAGACGACATTATAGAGATGCTTAGATTCGACAAGCACGGCAAGTGAAACCATTGCAAGAGCGATGATGGGCATAGCGATAACGAGTAAAAAGCGTTTCATATGAGCTCCTTTCTGGTTCATTCTTTCCTGATGTAATAGAATAGGTGCGCAATCTCTGGTTTCTGGGTTTGAACAATTGCTTGAAAAAGGTCGAGCGAGAACTTCCTCAGATTAAGAGTTGTGTTCCCCTCAAAAGTTGTTGGCTCATGTTTCCAATCAGGCAGTTTTGTGAGATTCATATCCCAAGAAGATACCCACTTGGGTAATAAGTCTATGTTATCCTTGAGGTGTATTGTTTGTTCAATAATGTATACTCCAGTTGCCAGCAGGTTACTCTCGTCTATTTTTAATCGAAGTTCTATCAATGAATCGTTGACCTCTGATGTTGTCGTGATAACGTTGCTCCAGTCCGGATAGGTAACAAGTGTATCTCGGTTACCGACAAGTTCCGCAGCTTGTACTTTGTGTGGTGTAATTTTAATCTCAAATGCAGATGGATCAAGATCGAGAGTGTAGGGCAGACGGACTCTCGGTAATAGAAGGGTCAATTGGGATTGAGACCGGCCACTTTTTATTCTAAGTTGTTTTACCCTTGAATCCTTTGAGTCGTGCGGTAAGATGTTTGTAATCTCATCTGTGTTAACTTTCGAATGCACCTTTGCTTTTTCAAATGAGGGCAACGGGTATGAGAAGTGACGGGACAGTATAACGAAATTCTTGGTAGGCAGTTCATTGAGAATTCTGATATCAAGGCTTCTGTGTAAGTGCTCAATATCTCGATGTTTTCCAATCATAAGAATGTAGAATGGTCGCTGACCGTCATAGTCAAAGCGGTCTCGGTTGATACCTACGTCAAAGACGGTACCGCGAAATTCACTTTTTATACCAAGCAAACCAACTGACAAGTCCTTTGGGAGAAATCTATCTTTGAGCTTGTTCACCAATTGAGTGACGTCAGCGTCATCTTGAAAAAGATCTGCCACAATAATCGTAAGGCGTTCGGTGCTTGCACCATCAATAACTTTCTCCATTGACGTGACACCACGAAGATCCGGCTCATTGTAGAAGGCTGGCTTGACTACGTTCTTCTGTTCACGCCCGGTCAGTTCTCTTATCGTTGTGCCGAATCTGTAGAATGTAACCGTTGCATTCGGCCATCCGGTTGTGATTGAACCCTCAATTCTGTCGACAGTCCGTGCATAGTCTGTAGTGATGCCTAGATTAACAAAACCTTGCATAGAAAGGGTGGCATCGTAAAACACATCGACGTTGATTTCGGTTGATTTGTCTTCAAGTTTCTCGTACTGATGTATAGCTGGAGGTGGCCACTTCTTGGGAGTTGAGCAAGATCCGAGGATGAATGCACCTCCGAGTATCAGGGTTGGCAAGAGTAAACTCTTTAAGATTCTCATACTGTGATCCTTATGTAGTATATTCAATTCTTATATACGAGAAATGGCGCCTAACTATCGGCTAATTGCCATACCTGTCTACCGTCTTACTTGTGAGATGGCGATTATTTTCTCTCTGGGCAGAACTTCATTCGATGGCTTTCTCTCTCTAGTCGGTTGAAAAGTGACTTTAAACACAAACCACAAAGGTCACAAAGGAAAAACCGTGGAATTATTTTGATTTTCTATAGTTTATTTTCCTTTAGTTCTTCGTGTCCTTTGTGGTTGGACTTTTCGTCTATGCTTCTAGAAGATGCTCCTCGCAGTATTAGCTTTCCGATCGAAGATCGTCAACAGAGGTGCTCCTCCATTGCTTTCGCAACGGCAATTCCCCTGCTATGGACGTTAAGTTTCTTATAGATATTTTTGCAGTGTGAAGTGATGGTGTAGTAGCTCGACGACGATCTTCGTGCTATCTCCGCCATTTTCATCCCGGAGATAAGGCAGCGTAATATTTCCTTCTCCCGTAATGTCAAATGGTACTCGTCACTGTTATCGATTGCGAGATGTTCCAACTGGGGACAATAATATCGATGACCCTTGTGAAGAGCGTGAATTGCCCGGAGCAATTCTTCCGGCGGTGCATCTTTGAGCACATACCCGCTCGCTCCGGCGCGAATGGCTTCTCTCACAAATCCCTTCTGAAGATGCATCGAGTGCACCAGATATTTTGTTTGAGGCAGCGCTTTGCCGAGGTGTCTGATAAGTTCAAGCCCATTCTCGTCGGCCAAACTGATATCGAGAATTATGATCTCAGGAGAATACAGCGGCGCCTTTGCGATCGCCTCTTTTAAGGAGAGCGCCTCTCCAACAACGCTGATCCCGCTCTGCTCTTCAAGGAAATCTTTTACCCCTTTGACCGTCAAAGGGTGATCTTCAACGATAAATATCTTAATTGGTTTTCTGCTCATGGAACGTTTCGGCGCCATTAAAAGGCGACTGAAAAAATATTTCTGTCCCCTTCTGCAGCTCAGAATGAATCCTCAGCGATCCCCCAAGGCTTTTTGCCCGCTCTTTCATCCCGACTATGCCTAAGGGAAAGTGACCGTCCTGCGATTGATGATTGGTATGATCGAACCCCCGGCCATTGTCGGCAATACTCATTGTGAGGGTTTTATTTTCGATGAGCAGTGTAATGGTCACTTCTTTTGCGTCGGCATGTTGTTCGACATTGTGGAGGGCCTCTTGAACGATCCTGAAAAGGACAATTTCCATCTGTTGCGGCAGTCGGGCGATCAAACCGGCATCTTCAAGAAGAATGTTGATTCCGGTTTTCTCCTGGAACTCTTCACAAAAATTCTCTAACGCCTTCTTGAATCCGAATCGATCCAGGACAAGAGGTCGGAGCTTACCGAGAATCCGGCGTACTTCGATGATGGTTTGCCCCAGCAGCTTTTCAGCTTCATTCAATGAACCTCTTATGGCTTTGAATTTAGCAGGTTTCGACTTGTAGATCGTCCTGTTGATTTCAAGCTTAGCCGCATTGATGAGCGCGCCGATACTGTCATGCAATTCCCGTGAGATATACCTGTTCTCCTCTTCGCGAGCCAACATCACTCTTCTCGCAAGTTGCTTGAGATCTTCCTGCGCTGTATAGTGCGCGGTTATATCACGGAAATTTACAACCACGGCCCGGACGGCAGGCTCCTGAAGAAGGTTATTCGCAGAGAACTCGATCCATCTCCAACTCCCATCCTTGTGCCGGATTCGAGATTGGGAACAAATGAGTTGTGCGCTGGAATTTATGAGATGTTGACGAAACACCTCCATTCCCGCAGTATCGTCGGCATGGACAATATTCCATACCGAGAGGACGTTGAGATCCTCCATCGAATAACCGAGTATGAGCTGCAGCGATGGGCTCGCGAATATTATTCTCCCTTGTTCATTGAATAACAGCACGACATCGCTGCAGTGTTCGATGAGGGCACGAAACCGCTTCTCACTCTCTTCAATGATGGCGAGACGTTTCCGTTGCGATTTGGTGATATTCCACACAACTGTAACTGCCGATGCAATCAATACAACGGTACCGGCAGCAAACATCACAAAAAGTTCTATCGGCGATAAAAACACACGAATCCCATGCTGTAAGAGATGTTCGTCAGTATCGTAATGAACGCTTGAACGCTGAATGCAAGCCGGAGTGTCTCCAGGGACACCTCGAGGAACGAGTTGCTCAATGCATACAGGAATACCATGCTCGAAAAGTATACGGTTGCCGTGGAGGAGATCCAAAACTCCGGTTGATGAATCAATTTGCCCTGTACTCTATCGGCGACCACGCCAAGTGTTTGTCCGGCAATGATTGCCAGGAGAATACACTCCGTGCTTTTTGTGATGCTGTTGAATAATATCTTGTCCTCAACAAAGAAAAACATCAGCAGGCAAAACAGGGTGAAAAGCATAATAGAAAGATGAAGCACCCTCTTTGCCCTAGTTGATACTTGCCAGGTGGCAAACAGCCACGCAAAGACTCCATATTGAATTGGGGTGAATAGATGAATAGTCCAGAGATTATTCACGTCGTGTAGCGCAAACCAGAGCTGGATCAAAGTGAAACAGCAAGAGCACGATATATACACCAGGAATATTTTAAATCCTTTATTTAAGTGCCTGAACAATAACAAACCGCTTGCCAGTACTACAAAATGCGAAAAGGCGGCAATGTGTATGTGGAGCGGTATAGACATTTCACCTATCTACCGAGCGCACTTGCATCGTCGCACCACGGTGGGCAAGGATATGCCTCTTCAAGCAGGATTCCATCATTGATGTCATCTCCTTTTTCATTGATGCCGACCAACACAAACGATGAAGCGCCGTCATCCTTCCGGGCGTAATATATTCGCATTGCGACGCAGCCGGATTGATCGAGTAACTTCTGTAGGTATTCTTTCCAGAACCCCCCGGCCCTGACGGTCTCCTTGGGTGATGCATCACGATAATTCCTGGTAAGCTTACTCGCGATGGAGAGGGAAACAATTTGATCGGTCTTCTGTGGGAGTGCCATAGGATCCTCCATTGGGAAATGAGTGAATGAAGCATGGGAAATGAAAATAGCTATTTACTTTGTTAACCTAAGTCTTTCTCCTCGCCTTCACAATCCCAAGAACTTGGTATATTTTGCTTATGTAATAGGTATGCTCTCGATGCAATCCTTCCATAAGAACAATCGATGCGGTTTCTGAGATATGGTCATAGAATCGTTCGAAGTTTATAGATATCTGGCATAAAAATCAACGAATATTATGAGCAATTATACACGTAGGAGAAGCGCAGGATTCTCAATGGAAGTTGTTCATCGCAGGCATGAGCTGAATAACGATGTATTATCAATGAAGAAATTCTTGGCATAAGGATTTTGAATACTGTTCATTGCGTAGTGATCTTTTTTACTCCTTACTCCTTTCCAGCTCTTGTGCTGCCAATGACACGGAACCTCTTCTCCAAATCCGCTTTGAGCGATCTTTTCAATATATAGTCATCTGCTTTCACTTCTGTTGCTTGAAACTTGTAGATAGGGTATTCGAAGGTTGTTGTGATAATAACTTTCACATTGGGCCACTTCTGTTTTATCAGCCGCGTAGCTTCAAGACCGCTGCAATGAGGCATCGCGATATCCATAAGCACAATATCCGGCATCAATGATTCCACCTTCTGTATCGCCTCCTCACCGTCAGATGCTTCACCCACGACTTCCACTGTCGGAAATTTCTTTAGAAATCCTTCAACGGTTTTGCGAAAATCCTCGTGATCATCGACGATAAGAATTCTGTTTATATTCATTCTCTTCACCACTCATTCCACCACGCTTGGCATTTCCAGTGATACCCCGGTGATCGAAGAAGGTTAGCGTAGAATCCGGGATATCTTGCTCATCAACCATATCCATTCCCTTCTTGAGCAGGGAAACACTCGATTCGATCATAGGGTCTCTGAAGAGGCAGCTAACCTGTTTCAATTTATTGAGCCATTGAAACGGATGCAATCCCCAGAATGTGGTATTTATTTTTGAATGAGAAATTTATTAATTTTTATAAGCGAGGATACCCAAGAGAAAAACTCGACTAGCCGTTAGGAAAGGCAGACCTGCCAAACGAGTTTGAAAAATATTTGATGCTCAGAAAAAATAAAAAGGAATTCTTCAGCATGATGTTCGACATTACCAACCATCTGAGCCGAAGTATTAAAAGAGGTTCTTTAAAACAAACGTTTCTCCTGGCAGGATTGGAGGAAAGTAGACTCTTCTTTTTGCGTAATATTACTTTGTAGTTAAACGATTTGATTCTTGATTTTATAGTTCTCACCGAGTTTAGCAGTAGCAAGGGATTATATGAACAGATGAAACAAAATTTGAACATCAGTTGTATTCTTATCCAACACGTTATCCTTAGTGTATCGCACCATTGGCCGTACTTCCATACCCGAAAGAGGCATAAACTCCACTCCTCCGGAATACCGTGAGATATATCCTGTTCGATACTCTGTATCCGGATCGAAGAAATCGTAAACAAATTTCAGGTCGAGACCTGGTGTCAGGAGGTAATCCACTTCAATCATGAACGCAAGCTGTTTTAACGACGCACCGTTCGTGTTGCGTTGCTTGCGCTCGGCATTTAAACTCATCAACGCGGCGTTGCCCTGGATTCGTTCTACATCAGCGATCAAAGTGAGTCGATCGAACATGGTGATGGATCCAAATCCTCCGAGAAGATTTATTTTTTCCGCACCGGCAATATCGTTATAATGTGATACACCGAGACTGACATTAGTACCGGCGATATTAAACCGCGCATCAGCCCTGCCGAGGACTGCCTTCGCCATATCAGTATCACGATCGCCGGACACTCCATTCGTTACGGCACCGGTCAGTGAGAAAGGCCCTGTTGCATATCCGGCTTCGATACCAACTTGCTGGCCTTCGTTATTGCGAAATGGGGTAGCTTCTCGGATAGCGGAAGTATGATCATCGTATCGCAAACCGTAAGAAGGCGTGAATCTTCCGACTTTGAGATAGCCCCCCTCGATGATCTTCGCAATTCCAAAAACCTCATAGCGATTAGCTTGTCCAAATGCAGGATTAATATAGAGGTTCACCTTCTTTGAGACTGTAAGATTCAGATAGACATCAGCCTGCATTGGAAAAAAAGAACTCCGTGAAGCGTCAGGATTGTTCTTCGTTTGGTAGAACGCCAGGAATCTGAAATCTACTCCATAGGAGAAGAAGTCACTCAATTTGGGAGAGAAACCCTGGAGCCCGGATGCTTCAGCAGTAGATTTCGAAATCAGATCTTCCTGACCGTACGATACACCAAATGGTGTCCGCATGCCACCGCCGGTGGGATTGACATGGCAGGACTGACAAGAATACCCTGTGCGGCTGGCAAACCGTGGTAGTGAATATCCGGATTGAAACAGAAGCAATCCCAATACGAGAGTTATTACCGATCGTTTCATAATTCTACCTTTGAGAAAATGAACTGATTCAGGAAATGAATATCTCAGTCTAACGAAAAGCGCCATGATATTCAACTTCGGAAATCCCGGGATGGTTCCTCTGAGAATGATCCATGAATTACTCTCTTATGTTACGCATCGAGCATCGTATAAATGGATAAAGAGAAAGATTCGCCGCCCTGCCTGCCGGCAGGCAAGTGCGCCAATAATAGGATCTATATATGTTCTTAGATAGGATCAGAAAATAATTCCCAATGCAACCTTGGAGTTTTGGCGTTCTTGGCGGCCATGATTTTCTCTTCTCTTTGGCTTGCTTCTTCCCGCTTCATCCTCTACATTGACAACGTTTTTACTGAATGTTGAACAGTGGAGTTCGCCATGACCTATCTTACTCATCTAGAATGCAGTGTTTGTGGTGATCGACATTCGCCGCATGAAATCCAGACCGTTTGCCGCTCCTGTGGGAAATCACTGCTTGCCCGATATGATCTTCAGGCTGCACGAAAAGCGTTAACGAGAGAATCCTTCCAAGGAAAGCCCTATTCGATGTGGAAATATTTTCCGTTACTGCCTATAGAGAAGGAGGAGCATATCCTCTCGCTTGGAGAACAAATCACTCCGTTGCTTGCTCTAAAGCGTCTCGGCCAGGATTATGGGATTAAACATCTCTGGGTGAAAGATGAAGGCCAGCTTCCGACGGGATCATTCAAAGCGCGAGGACTGGTCATGGCACTTTCAAAGGCGTACGAGCTGGGGATTAAAAAACTCTGTATACCTTCTGCCGGCAACGCTGCAGGTGCCCTCGCGGCCTATGCAGCGAAAGCCGGTATGGAAGCAAATATTTTTATCCCGGAAGATACTCCTGAAATTAATATCAAAGAGTGCACGGCGTACGGTGCCCGTGTGGTTCTGGTTAAAGGTACAATCTCTGATGCGGCAAAGAAGATGAATGAAGAGCGGAAATCGAATCCCGCTTGGTTTGATGTGTCGACGCTCAAAGAACCGTACCGGCTTGAAGGGAAGAAGACCATGGGATATGAACTTGCCGAACAGTTTGCCTACACACTGCCCGATGCGATTCTCTACCCGACAGGCGGCGGCACCGGATTGATCGGCATGTGGAAGGCATTTGATGAGATGGAACAGCTCGGATGGATTGATAGCAAGAGGCCGAAGATGATCTCGGTTCAATCAAACGGCTGCGCTCCGGTTGTGCGTGCGTTCAGAGAGGGAAAGAAAGAATCACAGTTCTGGGAGGGAGCCTCAACCTGTGCTTCAGGGTTGCGTGTGCCAAAGGCATTTGCCGATCATCTTATTCTTGATGCTGTCTATTCAAGCGGTGGTTGTGCAATCAGCGTTAGTGATGAGGAACTTGTTGCCGCGGTGTATGAAGTATCTCAAAAAGAAGGATTGTTCATCTGTCCGGAAGGAGGTGCCGCGTTTGCTGCGCTCAAGTATTTATTAAACGACAAAGTAATCAGCGCTTTTGATACTGTTCTGGTTTTTAATACAGCATCGGGATTGAAGTACCCGGAGATAATAAAATAATTGAATTAATGAACCATTTGCGCCGTAGGCGCATGCGCCTCTGGCGCAGAATCATTGGATCATTGTTCAAATCTAGTAATTTCTTAACATTTCATTTTTACGGAGTTGAGATGAAACGTATACTATTCGCATTGATGCTGGTAGCAATTTTCTTCGGGAGCCTCTTCTCTCAGAAGGCTCAAGTGAAAAATCCGCTAGTGGCAAAAATGATCAACGAGGTCTCGGAAAAGAATCTCCGGCAAATTATCGAGAAGCTTGTTTCTTTTGGAACAAGGCATACCTTGTCGGATACGATCAGCACGAGCCGCGGGATCGGTGCGGCACGGCGTTGGATTAAATCGGAGTATGAGCGCTATGCGGCACAAAGCAGCGGAAGAATGACTGTCGAGTTTCACGAGACTGTCATACCGCCCTCCGCACGCGTTCCGAACCCCGCAAAAGTAGTCAATGTCGTTGCCACACTAAAAGGAAGGGACGCCGGGACGCCGCGCGAACGGATTCTCGTCGTAGGCGGACATTATGACACACGCGCAAGCGGAGCGAATGATGTGGAAGCGGATGCACCGGGAGCCAATGATGACGGCAGTGGTACTGCTTTGGCAATGGAACTTGCCCGTGTCCTGAGCAAATACGAATTCGATGCGACGATTGTCTTCATTGCTTTTGCGGCGGAAGAACAGGGATTATTGGGAGCTCAGGCTTGGGCAGAAATGGCCAAGCGGAACAAATGGAATGTGGAAGCCGTTTTGAATAATGATATGGTCAGCAGTACTGTCGCCGGCGATGGGACAAAAGAAAATAAGTACATCAGAGTTTTCTCCGAAGCATTTGCCCCGCAGGATACGGGAGCGGTTTTACGACAAAAGATTTCTCAAGGATTGGAGAACGATGGCGGCTCGAGGTCGCTGGCACGCTATATCAAAGAGGTTGGCGAGCGCTATGTACCCAAGTTTGAAGTGAAGCTTGTCTACCGTCTGGATCGATTTGGGCGGGGAGGCGATCACCGGCCATTTCACGAGCGTGGTTTTGCAGCGGTGCGTTTCTGTGAACCTAAGGAGAACTACGATCACCAGCATCAAAACATCCGGACAGAAAACGAGAAGGAGTATGGGGATCTGGTGAAGTTTATTGATTTCCAGTACTTCACCAAGGTCACGAAAGTGAATGGTGCGGTGCTGGCAACACTTGCCCTTGCTCCGGCTCCTCCGGTCAATGTCAGAATGAGCACGCAGCAGAGCTACGATACCAACCTGCGATGGAATCATGTTCCAAGCTCGAATCCTGCTGGCTATCTGGTTCGTTACCGGGAAACATCGTCAGCTTTCTGGCAGCATGCTCTCTTCACAACTGATACCACATTGACTGTGAAAGCACACAAAGATGACTTTCTGTTCGGGGTGCAGGCGATTGACGGAAAAGGGAATGGAAGCCTAATTGTTGTTCCCAAGGTCGGAGCAAGATGATCTTCTGAAGTATCATAGTTGATTAAGGAGGATCTTTTTGAGTGATAACATTCTTGAGGAAAATATTGTATTTTGTTGATGGTTTGTAAGGAGAAGGATGCAATGTTAACGAAAACTAAGACACACATTAAAATACCAAAACGAGAGTGGGAAAAGATGAGACACAATCCCTTTCTGTTTGATATTGTTGAGTTGTTGGAGGATGCATCAGACTTGCGCGCTGCAATGAACGTCCGTGGTAAAGACCTTTCCCTTAAGCAATATCTTGAGAAACGTGGAATACGAAGTAATCATCTATCGCATTTAACATCGAAGAGAGGTATATCGATAACGAGCAAAGTATGAAGTGAGATAATTTATTAACCATCAAGAAAGAGAATTGATGAAGAATTATTATATGATTGCTTTACTTCTCATCATAATTCAATTGAGCGGAGTTTCTCAGGATAAAAAAGAACCGCTACCTCAGGAAAAGGAAACTCGCGTTAAATTCGATCCCGCCAAGGATCCGGAAAAAGATCTTCAGGAGGCAATCGGAACCGCCAGCAAGGATGGTAAGCGCATTATACTCGATGTTGGCGGCGAGTGGTGTATCTGGTGCCATCGGCTCGATCAACTGTTTGCGGAAAACAAAGATTTAGCCGACTTCCTCAAAGAGAACTATGTTGTGGTCAAGGTGAACTACAGCCAGGAGAACAAGAACGAGAAGTTTTTATCGAAGTACCCGAAGATTCCCGGGTATCCTCATCTCTTCGTGCTCGACCGGCAGGGAAAACTGCTTCAATCGCAAGACACCGGTGAGTTGGAATCAGGGAAGAAGCATGATCTGTTCAAGGTGTTGACATTCCTGAAGAAGTGGGCGAAGCCGTAAATGTTTCCTCATTTTAGAAGTCTGTCTTTTTGCTAAGATCAATCTCTGATAAAAGACAGACTTCTGCCTCTCTGTCTTTTTGCTGAGATGAATCTTGGATAAAAGACAGACTTCTTATTTAGTTTACTTCCTCTGCCAATATCCATTCTGGTACTTTAACAACTCGCTGACAGTCTTCAGCCCTTCTTTCTTCTGAACGTAGGAAAGATATTTTACCAGCACAAGTGCTGTTGCGTAAGCATCGCCGGATGCACGATGCCGATCCGGTATCGTGATCTGAAGATGTTTGGCGACAGGTCCGAGGGATTTGCTGGGAAGCTGCGGGAGAATCCTTCTCGACAATTTGACCGTACAGAGTTGAGGATTCCTGAGTTCCAACGCACTTTCTCTTCGTACCGTGTGGGTAATAAATCCCCAGTCGAAAGGGGCATTGTGGGCGACGAAGATTGCATTGCCAAGAAACTCGGCGATGTACGGTGCAACCTCGCGTGCGGTTGGAGCATCATGAACCATCAGATTGTCAATCCCAGTCATTGAAGTGATAAACGCAGGGATGGTCATCAATGGATTCATAAGTGTTGAAAATTCATCGACGAGTGCTCCGCTCTGTACCTTCATCATCGCGATTTCTGTAATTCTATCCTGAACAGGATCCATGCCGGTCGTCTCAACGTCGACAACAACAAACAACGCCTGATCAAGGAGTTGATCTTTTTTTTGACTGGATGCTCTCAAGAGTTTCTCTGCCGATAGTTACTCAGCTCGTTTAGTACTCCATTCACTTATCTTTCTCCCCCTTTCTCAAAGGGGGCCGGCCCGCTCCGCCGCAGCGTGAGCGAGGCTGGAGGGGGATTTCTCGGGAAGTTGCAGTTAAATCTCATTGAGAACTTTATCGACATTGCCAAACAAATCCCCCTTCCCCCCTTTACGAACTTATCATTACCCATATCTTTGAAAAATGAGATAGGCTTGAGCAATATCATCGAGACGTCTCAAGCCGCGCCACAATACTTTCACACCCGGATATCCATCACCCTTGCGTCCTAA
>JAZDJN010000097.1:0-13956 GCA_043803945.1 bacterium
ACTCGTGATGCCAACGAGTGAGCTTAAGGCGTAGATGCCGTTTGTCTGATAGTTCACTCCCGGTCCGCTCTGGTAGGTTACAGTTGCTGGATATTCCTTTCCTGCCTGTCCATCCCAGATCTTGAACTGGATGAGCTCGCCATCATCAAAACCATCCTTCAATGGTGTCTGATCATTATCGCCCCAGACTGCAACAGCGGCATTTTGTCCTTCCTGCCAGATACTGTAACCGCCACAGACCAGAGTGTTATCGCGCTGGAAGAAAACACCGATGGCATCGCCGGTTTTTAGCGGCGTTGCAGCAATCTTCGGATTGATTGCAAACGGAATTGCAATCGTGGCATTCTTTCCGGTGGAGAGTGCAAAGTTCCAGGAAGCAGGCGGTGGAACAATTGATCCACCATTAAAGAATGTTGTGACTTCATCAACGGCAGAGCGGAGCGCCGTAATGCTATTGATATTGGAGGTTCCCTGCGCGATGACAATCGCAATGACCACCTCTGCAGAATCACCGGCGGTGAGATTAAATGGACCACAACTGATGAGTAATCTTCTGTCGTTTGGACCCGCGTCGATCCAGCCTGTGTTCGTCACTGGATCTCCATTGACAGGATATGTTGTCACCTGTGATGTTGTCGGATCGACATGGCTGCTGCCGTCGATTCGTTTCCCCTGAAGTTCGTTATAGAACTGCTGGGCGTTATTCGGATCAACCAATGGTGCCACACCTGCAGCATTGTAGCCAACTGCCTTCATAGGATTGCCGGTAACAGGACCTTTCAGATAGACGAAGCCCACAGCAGGCGGAGCGGATCCGTAGGAGGTATCCGTTGGTGCACCATTATAGACATACGCAAGGTTTCTATTGATATCGCAGGCAACAAAATCATCGTAGGGATTGCCAAGATCCGGATCGTTCCAGAAACCTGCATAGGCATTTGTCCATGCCTGCGCACCTTTGTTATAGATTCTATATTTGATGAAGAGTGTGTTCTTCAACGCATCGGTGGAATTGAATCCGTATGATGTCTGACGGACCTCAGCACCGATCGGCATGGAGCCGTAACTGTGATTCCCGACATTCAAATCATTGTAGACGGTATAGAGCGTTTGATCTCCAATTATCTTTGGTGAGCCGTCGGTATTGACAGGTGCACCAAGGTCAGCCGGCCACTGGGCATAGTCCGGATTACTTGCATTGTCACCCTTTGAAATCTTATACATCCGGTACTTTGCATTATTTGGATCCACAGGTGTACTGCCAGTGGCAGTGCCTGCCTGGAAATCGGAGCGATAGTATGCCACACCGGAAGCTGTTGTACCTCCGACTTGTCCGGCCAGCCATAATCCCGCCTGATACACTGCCCTCTTACCACTGCCTTTGGGCCACTCGAGAAGCGGGCCATTGGTGAACGCTTCTGTAACGAATCCCGCGCGCTTTAATGGTGTCCTGATGTTGTTGCCATCAAAATATTTCCGCGCGAGTACAGTGCCCGTACAGGGTATTGTATTCGGAGAGGATGGTGCATTAGAATGAAATTCAATCGGAGAAACCAATGCTCCCTCTGGTGTCAGCAATGCATAGACAATATGCTGTCGATTCTGGCCTGCGGGGACTAAGAACATACCGGTTGGGCTGTGTCCAACCAGCGTGCCGGTACCACTGTTCGTCAGAGTTACACCGTGTGAGCGCTGTTCTCCCATTTCATATATTCCAAAATCCACGCTCGTTGGAGCGATCGACAACGTTGGGGGTCCACCCGGATCAAACGGGGAGAACAGTTCTGTCTTTGCGTTAGACCGGTATTGTGCACTATCAGCAAGCACACCTCCATAATTTGGTGTATAGCTTAAGTTCGGTGGATTGTTTTCTTCAAACTTCCAGTAACTTATCAGCCCCTGTTCAAGTGAGGGGAATTCTATCCCATTTATAGCATTCTGAATTTCTGTTTGAGTGCGGGCCCTGCTCCATTGGCGCACCTCATCAATAAATCCATAGAATGGCTTATCGACAGCGGGAAGAATATTGATCCCGATTCTGGATTCTCCCAGTGCGGGCAGCGACGCGGTGGCCGCAACCTTGTTCGCTTCAACGCCATTGACATAGACTTTGAGCGTATCACCGGAAAAGACACCGGCAACATGCGTCCAGCCGCGCAATGGAATTGTAGTCGCTCCACTATTTACTCCGACGACACTTCCGGGTGTTCCGCTCGAAACAAGAAATTCTAACTTGGGTAGTTCGCCTGCCGCGTAGCGGTGTAATTGAAGCGACATGGCCAGGTATGGATCCGTTCCGGCAGATGTGAAGCGCCGGTAAATAATCGCTTCATCGGCACCCATCAGCACCGGGCAGATCCATGCTTCCATTGTCCGTCGATTGCCTGGAGTTGCAAAGACATCAGTACTACGAACATTGCTATTCGGCCAGAGTTGAACGGAACGACTGCCGGTGCGCGAGACGGGTTTTGCACTTACTTCATTCCACGAAATACTCTCACGTAAATCTGTTTCAACAATCGTTATCCGATAATAATACTGCACTCCATTTGTCAGACCAGTGAAATAGCGGGAGGTTTCATTCGGTGTGCTAATGGAATCAATAAGCGTGGTCGGATTCGGCGATGTTCCTCCATAAATGCGAAACCGTAAGAATCTCTCAGGTTGTGATGAGCTATTCCACAATAAGTATATTCTACCGTCACCGGGGTGCGCCTGCACCTGTCGCACAACCGCCGGCAAACGTTCTGATCGCACAAACATCTGAACAACAGGTCCATCGAAATTAAAGCAGCCAACGTAGCACGTATCGCCGGTTGGACTGAATGCGATGCCGCGTGGACGTTGCTGCTCCGTTCCCGGAATCATATTCCAGCCGATGGTATCGACGATCTGTTTAGTCACCGGATTGAATGCATACCAGGTCTGTTTAGTATAGGGCGGAACCGGAGGATTGAATTCCGAACCGGAACTCACCCAGATATAACCAGTAACCGGATGCCGTGTCATCGACTCGATTGCGAGCCCACTGAATAGATTCTCCATGTTCGAATACGGACCGGCGGCACCGTTGTCGCTGTGATATCTGATCAGCGCTTTAGTGTTTTGATACTCCGGCCAGAAAACATCTTTCCCATCTCTTGTTACTCCGATGGATCTTGAATAGCCGGTGGAGAAACCAGCGACATTACCCAGAGTGTTGAACCCTGCATCGAATACCTGTATTGGATTATTAGGATTGACTTTCCCTACAAAAATATTTCCAAACGTGTCTGTTGCGGCTGCTGTCAAGACTTGATTAGGTTGCGGAATAACTTTGTTAAGCCCCTGACCTGTTTTGTAATCAATGCGATATAAAATGTGGTTGGCAGAATAGAGGATGTTTCCCTGATGATCCGTTGTGAGGCCGCGGCTGGTGTTATAGAGAGTATCAGTTATTCCGCCAACAGTAATCATCTTTATAGGTGAGAATGATGCTTGTGTGCCATTCGGGTAGAAGACATACAGGACCCGAGTTTTGCGATACCCTGTTCCTGTAAGTAAACTATCAGAGGCATTAAACGGAGTGATCCAGACTTTCCCTTCCGGATCCACAGCAAGACCGTGGATACCACCTGAACCGATTGTTGAATTGAAGAATGTCTTCACAAATTGCCATCCCAGTACGACCGGCGGCGGCAAGATAGCTTGTGTCGTGAAACTATTGACGGGCGACCAGGCACTTGTTCCCGCACTGTTTGTCGCATTCACTCTCCAATAGTATGTTGTACCTCCTCCGAAAGTTACTGTAATTCCAGTACCGATCAGGTTCGACTGATCATAAACAGTTGATGAAAAATCCTGAATAGTGGAGACCTGAATTCGATACGACTGTGCACCCGTTGATGCGTTCCAGATAATCGATATTGGAATAAGAACGCCGCTTGCACCATTTGAAGGTAATGAAAGTGTTGGCGGTGCTGGGATTCCCGATGCCTTCGCATAACTCATCGTTTCGAAGCCCGTCGAGTCAACAGCTCCGACACGGTACACATAGATTGTCCCTGCAATTACTCCGGTGTTTGCATAACTTGTTTGCGTCGTAGAATCGATCAGCGTCACATTGATGGAATCGATTCCTCTATAGATGCGATACCTGAGGAGACCAGTCCTGCCGCCAGCATCCTGCCAGGTAAGATTGACTGTCGTACCATTCGTAGATGCAGTGAGATTTTGCGGAGGCAGATGCAAATTGAACTCCTGTGGTGTGCGGGCAATGTTCGAAAGACGCATTTCATCGATGATTCCCTTGAACCATTGGTCACCATGTGTACCGATCGTAATCCGTGAGTTTGTTGAGGCAATCGTACCCGGCCATGAACGCATTGCCACCAACAGACCATTAATATAGACCTTTTGATCCACGCCATCGTACACTGCTGCAACATGAACCCACCGGTTGACCGGCATGGAAAAACTCAATGCATTATTTTCACTGCCATCACGCGAGATGAAAAATGCATTTCTGTGCATATCCCAGGCAATTGGTCCATCATAGCGGGCAGCCCAGCCGCCGGCGCCTTCGTCATACACCCACGCTTCGATGGTGATTGCATTTCGTATGTCGAGCGTCGGTGAGTTTGGTACTTCAACCAAATCTCCGGTTCCATTGTACCAGCGGGCAGCCCCAAACCGGCCATTGACGATTGTGGTTCCGGTGGCAACGCCATGATTGCTATTCCCACTTGCATCAGTTACCGTGGAACCGCCTGTCTCGTTCATATGCATGAGCAGCATCGTGTTGGCATCCGTTTTGTATTCACCCAACAAGGTTGGGATCTCCCCCGCAGCGAGTGAATTCTCCGTTGTCCCCAATGCTCGCGCAAGAGCAACATATACCGTTCCGCCATTAGGTATAGTTGTTACCCTCACTGTATCGGATGAGATCAACCGTGGCAGACTATCGAGGGCCGTGGTATATGGTACAATGCTTGGCCCAATCCCTATCCAGGTCGATCTGGAATTTTCAGAGAGTGCGACACGCAGGTTTTGATTATTTGCTGCGACACCATCATTCAATCCATAACTTGGAGAGAACTGATCGAAGGACATTTGTGCTGCACCGACGCCACCCTGCATGTATTGAACCTTGTAAAATCGAACTGCCGATACTTTATCGATACCATTTGAAAACGTACTACTCCCAGTATTAGCATTACCAAAGAGAGCGGTTACTAACACATGATGGCCGGTTGCCGTTCCCGGAGTTGTAGAGCGAACCTGGACTGGACGATAGCCATATTCATCTCCCACAGGGAATAATCTTGTAATATAACTTCCGCCATTTGTCATTCCCCGCCCCATCGTGCCAAGCACATAGCTTGAATCAGAGCCGCCTAGAATCGAACCGCCTGTGAAGAGTAGCACGATCGCATTGCCGCCTGTTTCCACAATGCCATGTGTTAATTCAAGAAACGATGTTGCATTCAATGGTGAAGCGGAGTTTCCTGTTCCCATGTAGATAGTACTCAGAAGCTTCAACCGTGCAGTGCCGGATTTGTTAATGATAATCCCGCTGAATTCGTTTGTACTTGTCCACCCTGAGCCTGCCACATAGGCCGTGGTAGTCGTATTGCCGGCAAATGTTATATTGCAGACACTCAGAGTACTATTGGAAGAGCCTGAGCGGAAGTCGATGAATCCAGAAGACTGCAAATTTCCCATCAACATTAGTGTATGTACAAGATTTCCACCTGGGGCTCCAACACTTCCGATCGTTCTGAAAGAAGCACCATTATTGATTGTAATGTCACCATTGACTATGCAATTGACCAGTGTCGCCGCATTGAAGAACAGGCTGCCGGAGTTGCCCCCTCCTACCGTCAGCTTACCAATCGTAAAATTCTGATCAATGGTAACTGTATCATTATCCATGATGAGTACACAGTCCGTTGATACCGGTACAGTGCCGCCAATCCATGTCGTCGGCTGACTCCAGAGCCCTTTAAGACCAGAGGAGATCACAAGTCCCGATTGCGCTGTCGCAGCAACCGCATAACTCATCGCTCCCTCAAAACCAAGAGTATCAACTGAACTGATCCGGTAAAAGTACTTGGTGCCCAGTGTTAGACCTGTTGAATTCAGATACGAAGTTGTGTTCGTGGAATCGATGAGTTGCAGCGTCGTTGAGTCGGTACCACGATAAATTTTATATCGCAGCAAACCAATTCCTCCTCCATCATCCTGCCAACTAAGGTAAATCTTCGTACCACTGGCAGAAGCAAGCAGATTTTTTGGAGGCAGATGCAGACTAAATTCCTGAGGTGAACGCACTCTATTCGAGAGACGCACTTCGTCGATCAGTCCATTATGGAAGTATGTGTTCATTCCCTGGCCGACCTTCGTATTCTCAGAACTGATTGAAGCAGGTGTAAGCCCCGAGACATTTTTATTAAAGACCTGCAAGCCGTTGAGATAACCAATAATTCTCCCGTTCGCATAATCATAGATTCCAGCACAGTGGACCCAAGTATTCAAGGGGACAACGACCTGAGAGGAGTCGTAGCGATTGGTTCCGTCAGACATCCGAACCCCCATTTGAAGCTTACCCCGCTGACTGATAGAGACAAATGTCTGCATTGATGTCCCATTAAAGAGAATATCACCGGCAGGAGTTGGATAGTAATCCATCTTAATCCACGATTCAAATGTAAAGGTCGGTGCCGAAGCGGAGAGCAATGACTTTCCAAGATCGATGCCGTCGCTTGTGCCATTAAAAGATCTGGCTTTCCCAAATCTTCCATCCACGATTATCGTACCCGTCGCAGTACCATTGTTGCCGTTACCGCTTGCATCACCTACACTTGATCCGCTCGTTTCATTCATATGGAACAAGAGAGTGGTGTTCGCATCGGATCTGTACTCACCTGCTAATAACGGCGGAGGAGGAGGCAGAATGCTGCTTCGAACAAACATCTGAACAGAAGCATTATCGCTATAGAAACAGGCAACATACGCTGTGTCACCGGTGGGTGAAAAAGCGATGCCGCGGGGGCGTGATTGTTCCGTTCCGAACACCGGATTCCAGCCGATGGTGTCAACAATCTGTTTTGTACTAGGATTAAATCCATACCACGTTTGCTTTGTCCACGGTGGCACGGGAGGATTCGTTGCCGAACCCGAACTGACCCATAGCAATCCTGTGGTATTTTGCCACGTAATAGACTCAATAGCCAAACCGGTGAGCATGCTGTCGGCAAGCGAATAGGGTCCGCCAATACTATTGTCGCTATGATACTTATAGAGTTTCTTGTTCGAATACTCCGGCCAGTAAACATCGCGGCCATCCATTGAGACCTCGATTGCCCTTGAGTATCCTGTCGTTGTGCTGGTGACATTCCCCAGAGAATTGAATGCAGAATTAAATATTTGGATCGGATACCCGGGGAGCACTTTGCCGACAAACAAATTGCCGGCGGCATCTGACGCTGAAGAAGTGATTGTCACATTTGGCTGCGGAATGACTTTGTTCATTCCCTGACCGGTTTTATAATCGATCTTATAAACCGCATCAAATGAGGAGAAGAGAATATTCCCCTGATGATCCGTGGACAGGCCGCGGCTCGAGTTATACAGAGTGTCGGTCACGCTGTTGACGGTAATCATTTTAATTGGAGAAAATGTCGCCGGTGTACTATTTGGATAGAGTACATAGATTGCCCGTGTCTTCCGATACATTGTTCCTGTAAAGACACTGTCCGACGGATTATAGGGAATGATCCAGACTTTGCCATCGGGATCAACCGCAACACCATGGACACCCATTCCTCCCATGCCGCTAAAGAATTGACGTGCGAATGTCCACTGAGATGATATCGGAGGTGAAAGAATTTGCTGCGTGACAAAGCTGGAGACTGTTGACCATGCGCTCGTACCGCCGGCACTGCTGGCATTGACTCTCCAATAATAAGTCGTGTTCCCGGCAAGGTCGTAGACTTCAAACTGTGTCCCTGTGTAACCGCTCTGATCAAAAATGAGTGAAGAAAAATCTGCCGCCGCTGAAACCTGGAATCGATAGAACGAAGCACCACTCGAAGGATTCCAAGCAATTTTTCCAGGCAGCAGGAAACCTCCAGTGCCATTTTCGGGGGCAACAAGTGTTGGCGCTGGCGGGATTACCATCGGTGTGGCACTTGCCATAGCCAGGTAATCAAACTCTTCAAGGGCTGCATTATCAGCCGTTACGCGGAAGAACTTAAGAGTTCCGTTTTCCAAACCCGTTATGAGTTTTGTCGTGTCATCGATAGCGCTCGTATAGTCGTCCTGACCCATCAAGTTGGGTAAAATTCCTTTATAAATTCGATAGCGCAGGAAGTTCGAGATCTTTGCGCGGTCCCAGCTCAGACGGACATTCCCGTCACCCGCAACAGCCAACAGGTTGAGTGGAGTATATTGAAGATTGAACTCCGCCGGCGTGCGGGCAATATTTGAAATACGCACTTCGTCGATAACAGTGCCGGAGAATCCCTGACCGATCCGGAGCGGAGAGCTGTTTGCACAGCTTCCCACACCATTAAAGGTTTGTTCACCCTCTTTTATTCCATCAATATAAAATGCATAGGTATAACCATTCTTCACGACAGCCACATGATGCCATCGTGTTTCATCGATTCTCGAGTTCGAACTAATATTCTTTACTCCTGTACTCCCATCGCTGAAGGTAAACACAAGCCGGCCGTCGGGCTGTAGCATATTCTGAAAGAGTTTGAAGCCGGGAATCGCAGGAGACTCATTTTCCCATTTATAGAATAAGAAGGGCTGATTGGTAACCGTCGAGGACTTGATCCTCATCTCGATTGTGAAATTGGTGTTGCCAATATTTAACGACGTTGAAGCGGGAACGTTAATCATATTACCGGAGGTAAAGATTCTTGCTTTTCCAAAAGCACCCGTGCCGATGTACGTTCCGGTTGCCGTTCCGTTGTTACTCAAACCGCTTGCATCAACAGCAGTAGTTCCTGTCGATTCATTCAGATGGAGTAACAGCACCGTATTCGCATCGGTTGAATATTCCCCCAGCAATGTTGGGGGTGGAGTGCAGGGTTGATCGTTCCACCATTTCCAGTAGAGCGTGGTATCTTTTGGACTGGCACTCGCCGGGAGAATACGATTAGTTATTGATTCTGTGGCGGAGACATTCGCTAAAGGATCATTCGAATCGATGATGACAAACTTGTACTCAATATTTGATGCAAATGCCGTAACCGGAAATCGAACTGAGCCTGACCAGAAGTTTGTACCATCGTACGGAGTTGCTCCATTTCCATGAGGTGACTCCTTCGTAAGAATAATTGTTTTTCCCCAATCTAAAGGAAGTGTACTACCCCGTATACCCACCAGTTGATTTGATTGGGTGAATCCCTGGGCTTGCATATTTACGCGGAAGAGGACATCAATCGAGTCGGGTTGATCGATATAGGGTTTCCAGTACTGCGGTTGAGGTGTGCGACCGTTAACATACTCGAGTGGAAGAGTCGTATCTGAATTGCCGACGACGAGAAATCTGTTGGGGCCCCAGAGTGGAGGAGTCTGCAGAATGCTGTTCTCCCATCCCTTGTTTTCCTCACCCACGGATAAAGAACTCTTCACATTGGTAAAGTACTTATATTGCAGTGAATCGCCCGGTTTCAGTTTTATCGTCGCTCTCCAGTAATCGCCGCCGATGTTCGTCATAATGCCCTGCGATGTTACATCCCATGGTCCCAGGAACGGGGCAGTACCGCGAATTTGCACAAAAGAGTTCAACTTGATGGTATCTGGAACAGTCGACGTGTTTGCAGTGAAGGTAACAAGAACCGAGTCACTGATGGTTACCTTTGTAGCGTAACTCAAGGCTCCTTCAAATGCAGTGACATCCACAGAACTGACACGATAATAATACGTAGCGTGCAGAGTGAGACCTGTATTCGTGTAAGTCAATTGAGTTGTTGAATCAATTAACGTCATGGAGAGCGAATCCGCTCCTCGATAAATCTTATACCGCAAGAGACCAACAGAACCACCGCCATTCTCCCAACTCAAATTACTTGTTGTCCCCGTGAATGTTCCAGAAAGATTCTTCGGTGGTAATTGGAGATTGAACTCTTGTGGCGAGCGAGCGACTTTGGAAATGCGAACTTCATCGAGAATGCCAGCAGCTGTTCCTAAGACCAAGCTTCCATCATTATCCGGGCTTCCTTGAGTCAGAATAGGAACAATGGTATCCAATGCCCCATCGATGTAGAGCAACATCGACGTTTGCGTCAGGACGGCTGCAAGGTGATGCCAGCGTCCATCATTAATGAGCCGACTGCTGAACAGCCCGGTGTTTCCTTGATCGCCTAGGAGAGTACCATTATTATAAACCGACACGCAAACGCGCCCATCTGCTTGTGCAGTCATAAACCATCCACGGCCGTTGCTTCCTCTTTTATGAATGATTGATCCGCCCACATTAGGCAAGCCGAGAGTATTAAACCAGGTTTCCAGTGTGTATGCGCCTGTACCTACATTGAGAGAGGGTGAATGCGGAATGCTGAATCCCTCTCCGGATACACTAAAACGACGTCCTTTACCCCATCGTCCATCTTCGATTGTCGAACCCGTGACTCCGTTATTGCCAAAGCCACTCACATCGGCAACGTTCGAGCCGCTCGTCTCATTCATATGCAGAAGGAGTACAGTATTCCCATCCGGGACATACTCACCTAACAATGGAGTGCTGTACGGTGTGGCAGAGACTTCATAGGAGTACTGACTCTCACCCAACGCGGTTACCGCTGTCACGCGCAGATAATATCTGGTAGCGTTGAGGAGACTTGAAATAATCTTTGTTGTATCTGTAATTCCGCCACTGACAGTTTCTATCAATGTTGTCGGGTGTGGAGAGGTACCGCCATAAATTTTATAGCTCTGAAAATTAGGATCATCGCTTTTTCTCCAGGTGATCGTCACCTGGTTATTGCCGGCGAATGCGATAGGATTGCGCGGTGCACCTGGTTTATTAGTTAAGAACGCAGCGTTTCGATCACCAACAGCGAATCCCTGAGTCTCAGAGAGGAATGAGAGATACCGGAAATCTCCATTGCTGTAGGTTGAGAACACATAGGCCCACGTGACACCGTTGTCCGTTGATTTCCAAATCTTTGCATCTGTAGAACCGCGCCCGGCAGCATAAACGATGTTTGTTCCCCGAATAGGTTTCACCGCAAACGTTCTTGCTTCAGCATGATTGATACCCGGCTGCACACTGATTGTATCGCTCCAGGTCTGTCCCCCATCGGTAGTTTTGATGAGGTAATTGTCAGTGTTTGGTGCAGAACCGGCTCGAACACAGATTCCATACCCAAAAAGGGAATCACGGAAACTGATTGCATGGAAGCGATAGTTAAAAGCAGAACCGGTCGGCAGTGTGACTGAAGTGAATTGCCATGTCTCTCCCTTATCACTGGTTCTGAGAATAGCAGGATTGACTCCCGGTCCTTGATAGAGTGTGAGCCATGCATGGTTTCCATATACATCAAGGGGCTGGCCATACGAGAGGAAGCTGACCCAGTAATTTGGGGTCTTTGCCTCGTTGGGAAGATTGGTCAAACGCTGCCAGGTGAGTCCCGCATCCGTGCTCCGGGCGACGAAGAGGCCAGAGCCGTCCGAATCTCCAAGAGCGAGGACGGTGTCATTCCCCATGAACTTAATACCGTCAATAAATCCCGTTCCCGGTGTCGGATATGTACAGACAAGCGTCCAATGCGCTCCACCATCGGTGGTTCGATAAATATCACCAAAGGCCGTCCCGACAAGAGCGATGTTAGCATCGCGGGCAGCAATGTTGGTGATGCCGCAGCTCGTTCTCCCATAGAGGTCCATGAGGGAAAATTTTGTCCATGTCACTCCATGATCTGTCGATCGAAATCCGTAATGAGTTGGTGCATACGGACTTGGACATCCAACAAGCCAGACAGTCCCATCTGGTAGATAATCCACACTCCTGAAAAAACTTGTGGCGGTCTCAATATCAACAGTAGTCCAATTGAGATTATCCACGGTCCCAAAAATACTTGAGGCGGTTTTGACATCAACCGTTGTTAAATTTTGTTGTGCAACCAGCATATTGGAGAAGGGTAAGAGACAAGTAACAGCAGCAACAAGGAATGCAACGCGATGAAAGCATGATCGTGCCATGACACAATTCTCCTTAATACAAAGATTTAAAAACTTCCAACACCTCCAACATCATCCCAATGGGATCTCTCTTGCACGAAAACAAGAACTATGTTGAATAGTAGTGTGGCGCTATAATCTCAGAATATTGGTTTGGAAAGAAACAGAAGAAGGCGATGGTGGGCGGTGAATAGTGTGCACTGTGCGGCACTCGAGAGTCTGAAAAGTTTGTGTTTGATTCATGACGCCCACCCCCAAAAAATGGGAAACGGAATGACCACGCCGCAGTGTGTTTACATTGAGCAAAGTAGAGAAATCGCTTCAGAGTGTCAACGATCTGAGTCACGTGAGGAAATATTGACAAATATCGGCGGGAAACGAGCAACCGTCAGGAACAATTGTTCATCCCCGGCTGAATGGTCTCAACCGGGGATGAACCAATAAAGGCAGGGCAATCGACACTATTTCAGGAGGATACACCTCTTTGTTGATGCGAACTCTCCTGCAAGAATCGTATAGAAGTACACACCACTCACAAGATTTCTGTTCTGGAATTGTACTGAATAGTATCCCGCTTTCTGCTCGGTGTTGACTAGGGTTACTACTTTTCTGCCGAGAACATCATACACTTCCAGAAGCACCTTCATATCCTTCGGCAAAGCATACCGTATCGTTGTCGATGGGTTGAATGGATTCGGATAATTCTGTTCAAGCGCAAACTCCGTCGGTATCGCTTCTACAACTTCATCAATAGTCGCTATCCATACTCCATCGGTTCTATAGCTTACGCTCTTACTCTCATACTCTCCTGTCAATCCGTTAAGCAGAGTATTGATTTTCAAGACTCGTTCTTTACCCGACCAGGATGTCATCATCAAACTCTCCCCCTCTCCCACTCCTTCTTTCACCCCTTCCGTCATCTCATCGTCACCCCAAATTGTGACTAACGCTTTACCATTTGCTACAACTCCGCTTCCCACCAGCTTCTTCTCCTGCGTCCACACACCAATCTCTTCTCCTTCCTTTACTCCGCTTCCCTCTATTATAAGGATTGCACTGGAGCCAGTATTGTTGTATTCCACTCGATACTTCGTCGGCTCTGGTATCGTTGAAGTGTTCTCTGTTAATGCTGTCTTCGTCAAGAGAGAGGGTGGCGCCACGGCAGCATTTGCCGGATAGGTGAGTGTCGCCGCACCGGAGAGATACATCTGGTAGCCCTGGCCAGGTTTCATACTGCCTATCGTGTTTATAGTGAACGCCGGCCAGTACACCTGACCCATATTGTTCTTCGCAATCACTATATTGCTGCCGAGTGTTACCAGAGCAGAGTCGGCACGCATAGCACTATTCCGTAAGTACGATACTAAATTCCAGCCCTGCGGCATTGCAATCGGGAATTGCTGCGGATTAATCTCTTCACCAATCACCGTTAAGGTATCTTTCAATGACATATAGACCTGATACCCATGATACCTCTTCCACTTCCCGATGGTGTTGATTGTAAATGCAGGCCAGTAGACCTGTCCCAGATTATTCTTCGCAATCACCATCTTCGATTTCACTTTTGCATAGAGTGTATCGAGTGTCGAGTCTTTCGGCGTGACGAAGCTCGAGATCATATTCCAGCCCTGCGGCAGGACAATACTATGCGCTACACTCGTGATGCCAACGAGTGAGCTTAAGGCGTAGATGCCGTTTGTCTGATAGTTCACTCCCGGTCCGCTCTGGTAGGTTACAGTTGCTGGATATTCCTTTCCTGCCTGTCCATCCCAGATCTTG
>JAZDJN010000098.1:0-90946 GCA_043803945.1 bacterium
CTCTTGCTTCAGAGACTCGATCTGAGACCCCCTGAACGGCTCGAATTGAAACTCAAAAATGTAGTGCCGACTTTTTAACATTTATGCCCTATGCTCAACGGAATCGCCATCTTTTCTTCACAACTGTCGAACTTGGGCTAACTCTTATAGAAATAGAGCGGAAGGAAGGCTGCGATGGAAGTACCCCATAACGTACTGAATTGGTTTGAGATTCCGATGCTTTGTTAATGTGCTTCAAGCCAGTTTGAACCGATTCCTATTTCAACCTCCAGGGGGACTGACAGAGTCAGCGCATTTTTCATTTTTTGTATAATCAATTCACGAACGACCGATTCTTCACTCTTTTTCATCTCAAACACGAGTTCGTCGTGGACCTGGAGGATCATTGTTGTTTGCAATTCTTGTTTTTGCAGCTCCCGATCAATGCCGATCATCGCAAGTTTAATCATATCTGCTGAAGTTCCTTGTATCGGCATGTTGATTGCCTGCCGCTCTGCGTTCTGACGGATATTCTGATTTTTGCTGACGATTTCGGGTAAGTAACGACGACGCCCCAGCATTGTTTCGACATATCCCTTTGTTCGAACGGAGGCGATGGTGTCATTGATATACTGTTTCACTTTTGGAAATCGATCGAAATATCGGGCAATGATATCCTTGGCTTCAGTCTGAGAAATTTCAAGCCTGTTTGCCAGGCCGAATGGGCCGATGCCATACATAATTCCAAAGTTTACTTCCTTTGCTTTGCGGCGCATGTCGCGCGAAACTTCCTCCAGCGTTACTCCAAACACTTTTGCCGCAGTGGTAGTATGAATGTCCTCATGATTCCGGAATGCCTCTGCCATTCCGGCATCGCCGGAAATGTGCGCCATTACCCTTAGTTCAATCTGAGAGTAATCCGCCGAGAGGATGAAGAAACTTTTTTTTCCCGGAATAAACGCTTTCCGGATGGAGCGGCCAATTTCTGTCCTGATAGGAATGTTTTGCAAGTTCGGGTCGCTGCTCGAGAGGCGCCCTGTCGAGGCAATAGTCTGATTGTAGGAAGTATGTACTCTTCCCGTGGCTGGATTGACAAGCGTGGGAATTGCTTCAACATAGGTGGATTTTAACTTCGAAAGTTGACGGTACTCTAGCAGCTTCTCCACAATGGGATGATCATGCCGGAGTTCTTCCAAAACTCCGACGTCGGTGGAGAATCCGGTTTTGGTTTTCCTCACCGTTCGCAACTGCAGTCGTTTGAAGAGTACCTCACCTAACTGTTGTGTGGAATTGATATTAAATGAACCACCGCCAAGCTGATGGATTTCCCGGGTGAGATTCTCCAGCAGCTTTTCCAATTCTTTCGACATTCCGCGAAGATACTCGACATCGATCTTCACACCATGAATCTCCATTCGTGTCAGAACCTCCATCAGAGGGAATTCGAGTTCGCTTGCCAGTGTAGCGATCTCGAGTTCTTTCAATTTCAATGTGAAGCGTTCGAATAATCGCAGTGTGATATCGGCATCTTCGCACGAGTATTCCGCCAGGGCTTGCAGGGGAACTTCGAGAATCGATTTCTGTGCTTTACCGCTCCCTGTCAATTCTTCATACGAGACCATTTTATAATGCAAATGCTCACGGGCGACGGTATCAAGATTATGCCTGGCATCGGAGCGTAAGAGATAACTGGCAACCATCGTATCGAAAAAAAGGGGTACGACGGCAATACCGTAGTTTGAGAGAACAAGAGCGTCGTACTTAATATTATGCCCGATTTTTAAAATGTTCGGATTCTCGAAAATTGGCTTTAGCCGCTGGATCGCTATGGCCAGTGGAATACCGGCTCGCGTTGCTGGTACCGCGCTGGCGGTGAAGAGATCGCTTTCTGTTTTTGCTTTGGGAGACACAACAGAAACGAAGTATGCATTTCTAGACTTCAGGGAGAATGAGATTCCAACCAATTCGGCCCGAAGCGCATCGGTGGATGTGGTTTCTGTATCAAAGACAAACTCATTTGCGGATTGGAGCTGTTGACAAAAGGTTTGAAATTCCTTCACCTCTGTAATGAGAGTGTAGCGATGGTCATCGGTCGTAATCGAAGTCAGTTCTGTCTCTGGAGAGAAGAAAAAAGTGTCTTCTTCCGCTTGGAGTGGCAGTGATACAGGTTCCGCTTTGCGCAATTCGGCAGCCAGGCCTTTGAACTCCAAATCCGAAAATAGTGCGAGGAGTCTGGAAATGTTTTTCGGAGCCGACTTTAGATCATGGAAATCTAGATCTAGCGGCACGTTCGTATTGATTGTTACCAATTCTCTTGAGAAGAATGCCATCTCTTTGTGTATCTCTAATTTTGAGCGGACACCCTTTTGCGCAATCTTTTCAATATTCTCGTAGAGTTTCTGAATGCTGCCGTACTGTTGAATCAGAGGAATTGCAGTTTTCTCACCGATACCAGGGACACCAGGAACGTTATCGGAAGAATCGCCAATCAGTCCAAGTACTTCGATAACCTTATCGGGTGTGACACCAAATTTCTTTTTTACCCCTTCAGTATCGACAACCTCGACCTCATTTCCCTGACGTCCAGGTTTATAGATCTTCACTATGTCCGATACGAGCTGCATGAAATCCTTATCCGATGAAACGAGGAATGATTCTGCCTTTTCCTTTTCCGCCTGTTTCGCCAGAGTACCAATAATATCGTCTGCTTCATAACCATCAAGCTCAAGTACCGGGATGTTATATGCTTTGATAACTTCTTTAAGAAGTGGAAGCTGGCTTATCATATCCTCAGGCATTTTTTGCCGGGTAGCTTTGTATTCCTTGTAGGCTTTATGGCGGAATGTCGGAGCGCTCGTGTCGAATACAACTGCGATATAATCAGGCTGTTCATCGGTGAGAATCCGGTTTAAAAAGGAAACGAAGCCATAAATAGCGCTCGTATTCTGTCCCTTCGAGTTGATAAGGGGGCGCTGAATGAAGGCATAGTACGCCCTGTAGGCCAGAGCCATGCCATCAAAAAGGAACAAGCGCGGGTGTTTACTCATGCAATCTCCACGGGATTAGAGCTGTTCTACTGTTGTCTGATCTAACGTTTCTCTGATATCTGTCTCAAGATCGTCAGCCGTAAGATCAATGAACAGTGTGCGTAAGAAGAATGTTGAAAGAAAAAGGAGAATGCTGCCGATAAAAAAGACTGGACGAATTCCAAGTCCGGCACCGATTACTCCACCCATCGGTGATGCAATTAGTGTCGCAAGGATACTGATGCTCGCCGCAATACCCATGATACCTCCACGGCGTTCAAGTACTGTGCTTTTATTGACATAGGAGTAGAGAGCAGGCAGCATGCCGCCCAGGCAGAAACCAAACAGCGCACGCAGGATGAGGAGATGATAGACATTCGTCACTAAACCTTGTAGAATGAAAGAAATGGCCGCACCGAGAAATGCATACGTGAGATTGGATGTATAACTCTTCCGATCGTTTCTTTTTCCCCACCATGGCGAGGAAATGACCATCGCAGCACCCGTAATGGAAAATATTGCTCCCGTCGTTGTTGCAACAAGCTTGCTCGATTCGAGAAGCGAATTAATAAATAATGGAAAAATTGGCTGGACCAGAAACACCGCCATTTGCGAGATGAGAATCAAGAGAAGTGAAATTCTAATTGGTCGCGATGAAAATGCATAATGGTAATTGCTCCAAAGGCTATGCTTCGGTTTATTGTTCACTTCAACTTTGTTAAACTCTTCTACATACTTAATAATAATAATGCCGGTGATCGTGCACAATCCACCGACGATGAAGAAGATCGGCCGATAGCCAACGAGATCGGCAAGAGAACCGCCGATCAAAGGACCGATAACATTGCCGCCGGCCGTTGCGGTTTGAAGAAGTCCTATAGCATAACCCGATTTCTCCTTGGGAGTGTTCGCGGAGACCAATGCCAATGCAGCAGCGAGGAACCCGCTGATTGCCCCCTGAACCACTCGAAAGAAAAAAAGCATTTCAACACTTTGTGAGAAGCCCACAAGAACCTGCGAGAGGGCAAGTCCGAAAATGGCTCTAACGGTCATCGATTTTCGTCCATACCGGTCGCCAAGATAACCCCAGACCGGTGTGAAGAAAAAGGCAGAAAGAAAAACTCCAGAGAAAACAATGCCGCTCCAACGGGTCAAGTCTTCGGGGTCAGTCACCCCCAGCGAGCGAATGAAGAAGGGAAGGAAGGGCACGACCAGGCTCATCCCCATCATTGCGATAAATTGTGATGCCCAGATGATATAAAGGTTCTTACGCCAGGATTCAATGTTCTTAAACAGTACCACGAGTATCGATCTCTCTCACGTTCATGGTGAATGCAAAAATATAAGCAAAGGATGGAGTAAAACAAACTTCATCTTACGATGGTCTTGAGGAAATGAAGAGCGCGAATACTGTGTATTGGAACTGGAAGAGCTCTTCAATTGAATATTTTTTGAAATTCCAATCTCCATCCGTATATTGTCGATCATCGTTATGAAGAGAGTCAACATTTATATCGTTCTGGGATTTCAGCAGCTCATTGCGGGAGGGACCCACATCGTTGCCAAGCTCGTGGTGGTCGATGTGGAGCCTACGATCGTCTTATTCCTGCGGACACTCATCTCGATTACCGGGATGCTGCTGATCTTCTTTTCGAAGCATCGAGAATTGGGAATAGAGAAAAAAGATTGGCGTTGGCTGGTACTTCTCGGGTTTTTGGGAATCCCTCTCAATCAGGGTTTATACCTTTACGGAATGAAATACACTACAGCCGCTAACGGAGCACTTCTCTATGCGGCAACACCCTCCTTCGTTCTACTCCTCTCACATTACTTGGCGAACGAGCGGATTACGCTGCGAAAATCCGCAGGTATTTTTCTTGCTTTCATCGGTATCATCATTGTGATATTTGAAAAAGGAA
Organism: bacterium; assembly: GCA_043803945.1. Lineage (GTDB taxonomy): Bacteria > Bacteroidota > Ignavibacteria > UBA10030 > UBA10030 > JAZDJN01. The sequence continues at coordinate 4,925 of JAZDJN010000098.1, forward strand.
TTAATATTTCTTCTGAATATACTTTCGGGAATATATTGATTCTCGTTGCAGTTGTCGCGTGGGCGCTTTTTACCGTCATGGGGAAGACGATGATTTTGAAATATGGGGCTCTTCGCACTACAACCTCGATGATGCTCGCGGGCACGCTGATGTTTCTTCCTATCGGAGTCTATGAGTCGATCCAATTTCCCTTCAGTGCAATGTCACATTCTGCCTGGTGGGGAGTCCTCTACCTCGGTGTTGGGACATCGATTCTCGGTTACCTCATTTGGTACTATGCCATTGGTAGAATCGAGACCGCGAAGGTGGCAGTTTTTTCCAATGCTCAGCCGATTTTCGCCACACTGCTCTCTCTCATCTTTTTGGACTACTCCATTACAGGAAGTTTCATCCTGGGGGCTTGCATAACAATTGCAGGCGTTATTATTACCCAACTGGGTTGAAGAGAAAGAACTCACTCCCCAGGAAGAATAGTTTGGTTCGTTCATTCACTTCCTTCTTCCTTCCAAACCACTCCACTCGATACTTGGTACGCGGACATTTGGATTGTGATAACGATCAAGAGTAAAGCTTTATGAGGCGACCGTCACATTTTGCTACTATTTCCTTACCTATCATAACACAGGATGATAGAAGAAAGCTAGCTCAGTGCGAATTAGTTTTCTGGAAAGGAAGGGTATAACGATGGAATATCCAGAACTTGGTGTACTCTACCTGGCAGTCTGTGGGGCGTTGGGGTGGTGGAATTGGAGCAGAGGTAATGGTTTCTGGTTTGCGTTTCTCTATTCACTCATTCTTACTCCATTAACCGGAGCAGTTGCTATTCTCATTGCCGATAAAGTGGTGAGAATAAAAACCGGTAAAGGGATAATGAGAACCTGTCCATATTGCTTTGCGCTGACGACAGATTCCACTTCGCTCTGCCATTCCTGTGGGAGAGATATCAAACGCCAAACACGCAAGGATTTTCTGACCGTTGGGGAATTCGTCGTCGGTATTGTTACCACTATCATTATTGTGACGATGATGATGCAGAATAATTCCTCGCACTCCGAGCAGTTAGCGCCAGGTTCAAAAGGGGAGAGTGTGGCAAAACCTTCGTCACAATAATTCTCTTATTCAAAGTCCATTCAAATTGACCGGATGCGCGAGAGTTGCATCTGGTACCGAATTTCAATATTTTTGTTCTGCATTTGATGGTATAAACAGACCAGATTGTAACCACTCAATTTGGAGAGCTGGCAGAACGGCTATTGCACCGGTCTTGAAAACCGGCGTCCGCAAGGACTTGGGGGTTCGAATCCCTCGCTCTCCGCTTGATGTTTCTCTTCACCGTTAATATACTCTATTCCGATTCATTCAATCAGAGTTATGTCGTTCAGACGAGAGATTTAGAAGCGAGAATTCATCGGCATAATGATGGATCTGTGAAGTCCACGAAACACTATCTCCCTTGGCGGTTGATATATCAGGAACAACATGCAACGAGTAGTGAAGCGATAAAGAGAGAACAGTGGTTCAAGAGTGGAGTTGGGCGTGAAATGATAAAACAATTAATAGGGAAGAGCTAAAACCAGAAGAACAGCTATTGCATCTGCCTTCGGCGGACGTCCGCAATGATCCGCTACACTGCAGCGGGATTCTCATTTCGATGATGGAACCTGGGGATTCACCGCGCAACCGAATGTGCTAGGTCATTGAAGGCCGTGCGGATGGTGAATCTTAGGCTAAACTTATCGATAGTACATCCGCATTACGATTTACCTTGGATGATATCGCGGACACGCTCTGTGATTGTCCTGAAATCAATTTTACCACTGCCTGATTTTGGCATTTCTGACATCACCACAATCCTGCTTGGTACGGCAATATTAGGGAGTTGCTCTGCCATCTTTTTCAGGATCGCTTTTTCATCAACCGGTTGAGTGACAGCAGCGACGATTTTAGCCCCGCGCAATGCATCGGGCACTTCAACGACACAGCATTCGATATCAGACGGGAGCAATTTCTCAAGCACATCTTCCACCCTGATAAGAGAGACCATCTCACCACCGATTTTCAAAAATCGTTTCAATCGGCCCACATGCCATAAAAATCCATCCTCATCCAAATATCCCATGTCGCCGGTATCATACCAACCATGACGGATGCTCAGAGAGGTCTGTTCAAAATCGTCGAAGTATCCTTTCATCACATTATCACCTTTTACAAGAATCTTTCCGATTTCCTTTGTTTTGCATGCCTCTCCGGTTTCGTAATTCTCTACTCGGATTTGAACTCCGTCTATTGGTCTGCCGACACTTCCGGGTCGATTATTTTCCAAGGTATTCACAGTAATTGCCGGGCTCGTTTCTGTGGCGCCATAGGCTTCGAGCAACACCTTCTTATGCTTTTTAAAATACCCCTCGCGAAGAGCATCGGGACATTTATCAGCGCCTGAAAGGAGTATCCGGACAGTGTCGAAATCACCCGGTTTCGAATTCCTCAGATAGCCCCAAAAGAATGTGGGTGTACCGGCTAAGAGTGTGACTTTTTCTTCACGGGCAATATCACAAATTGTTTTAAAATCGAGGGGATTTGCATACGTGACAATGGTCATCCCTTCACACATCGGTACCCATAAATTCGCCGTTTGGCCAAAGATATGGAAGTAGGGGAGGTTTGCCAGAAAGATATCATTGCAGGAGAATGAATATGCCTTCGTCAAACTTTCCCAGTTGGCGATGATATTCCTATGTGTAAGTTGGACTCCTTTAGGATCCTTCTCGCTGCCACTCGTGAAGAGAATTAACAGGGTGTCGTTTTCATCTCCCTGATGTATCTTTTGCAGCAAACGATCGGTAGGCAATCCGGCCTTCAATGCTGCTTTGATCTTGTCGAAGAAAGAGACCGATGCCATGACATCTTCGAGATAGACCATCCCTTCGATGTGTGGGCAATTGATCTTCTGGCATAAAGCTCGTGATGTTATGATCGTTTTAAAGGCACATTTTTTCTGCGCGTATTCACAATTCATTGCCGCACCGGTGGAGTAATTAATCATCACCGGCACCCGGCTGCTCATCAGCGTTGCCAGAATTGATAAAACCGAGCCAGCGGAATTTGGTAGCATGATTCCAAGAAAACCCGGATCGTACTGGCCGAATTTTTTCATTAAAACCAGGCTGCCGATCAGAGCCCGTTTGTACGTCACACGACGGTCCAGGGTTCTGTCGATGATCGCCAACTTTTTCTCATGTTGTTTCGCCATCCGCACAAATTGTTGATGAAGTAGCATTAGAGACTCCGCTTAGTGAAGAAATATTAATTCCTGTTAATAATAATGAACAAGGTAAGGGACTTTACACTTATGAACAAGAAAATTCGTAAGAGGAATAATAAGAAAAAATGGACAGTTTATCGAAGCATTGCAAATGTATCAGAAGGATCTTCGTGTCGAAACCCGTGCGGCATCGATCTCATCCATGTTTTTGGAACCACTCCAATAGAAACAAGGCTCGCAATAGTCTATTCTACCTTTATCTCCCGCTTCGGTTAAAAGTCCGACTTATACCATTGAAGGATCGAGTTAAAAAGTCGGACTTTATCCGTATGTTATTTTGCATTTCTTAATGGCACTTGTACGACGAGCAATCCAATCACTGCAATACATACAAGACTCAGTAGATATGAAGGCTCTTTGAAGACACTGAAGATTTCTATCTCAGCAAATGCGAGGCCGGCAAAGAGCAGGCCAATGAGTGCCTCACCTGCAATGAGTCCCGATGAAAGGAGAATGCCGATGTTGTCGGCTTTTTCTTTTACCTTTGCATCAATCTTCCGCTTTTCGGCGAGCTTATCAAATAATCCTTTCATCAAGCCGCCGACAAAGATCGCAAAGGAAGTATCAATCGGGAGATACATTCCTACACTGATAAGCATCGGGCTCTTTACTTGCATCAGGATGAGGGCAATGCCCATGCACATTCCGACAAGAATCAGGATAAACTCCGTTTTGGCTTCAACGATTCCGCGAGCGACAACTGCCATTAGACTTGCTTGCGGAGCTGGAAGTTTTTCTCCGCCAAATCCTGCTTGAGTCCCAAGAATGTCATTCTGCTGCTCGGGAGGGAGCTGCCGGATTTCATTGAGTGTGAATTGTTTGCCTTTGAATTCAGCATTGGTCCCCGCATACGGGACTGCGGTTGTTTGGGTTTGTTCGAGCCGGTCGAGTTCACCATTGACAACACGTTTTATATCTCCGAGATGAAGCAGAGAAAGGACAAAGAACATTACCAGCGCAGCGGCTGTGACTCCGAAGACATCGCCAAGCTGCATTTTCCAGGGTGTGCAGCCCAGGATGTGTCCTGCTTTAAGATCCTGCATCATCTCGCCGGCAACCGATACGCTGGTACATGTGAACGCTGCCACTCCTAGAACTGCGGCAATGGCTGCTTCACCCTGCATTCCCATCGCCACCATTAAGAACGCAACGACAATGAGTACGGACACTGTGAGCCCGCTCGTGGGATTATTGCTGACGCCGATGATACCGACGAGATAGCCGGAGACTGCAGCAAAGACAAATCCGAGAAAGAGCATCACGATTGATGCTACACCGGCAGGAGCTGCGCTGTGGGTGAAGTAGGAGAAGATAAAAAACATGACTACCACGATGGACGCGATAACTGTCAGCGACCAGCGGATATTAATATCTTTTTCCGTTCGTGGAATAGAGCCCTCCGTCGCAGCCGACTTCCGAATGTAGGAGAATGATCGTGTGATCCCGTTGATCAGGCTGGCCCGCATCTTGTAGAGTGTGTAGAACGCTCCAACCAGCATTCCCCCAATCGCGATGTATCGTACAGTATTTTTCCAGATGTAAGTGAGTTCTGTCGTCCAGTTGGTGACTGCCGCAGGATTATCGCGATGGAGAAAGTAGGCGATGAGGGGGGTTAATAGCCCCCACGCAAGCACACCGCCGCTGAAATTGATAGCACCCAGCTTTGGTCCGATTATATAACCGACACCAAAATAGGCGGGATTCATGCCCGGAGCTTTAAAGAGAAACCATCCTTTTGTGAGAGTGATAAGCTTCGACCATCCAGCAGCGAGAAATTTGAACTCGACGAGCGCATTAAACAGGGCTCCGACTCCCATACCGGCAAATAAGAATCGCGAATTTTGTACACCCGACTGTCCGGATTTATGGATCTCCGATGCTGCAATGGATTCCGGAAATGGCAGTTCAACATCTTCAACCAATACCCGTCTGAGGATGGTAACAAACATAATTCCGAGGATGCCGGCAAAAATCAATATCAAAGTTGAGATGAGATAATGTTCGAAGGAGAAGAAAGGATTCCAGACTGATGCGATGAAAAATGCCGGTAATGTGAAAATCGCTCCGGTCGCCACATTGCCTCCGATCGATCCAACAGTTCTGGCTGCATTTTCTTCCAGTAGAGATCCCTTAAGTGCTTTCAGAACTGCCATGCCGATAACGGCTGCGGTGTAGGTAGCGGCAATTGTCATTCCGGCTTTTAATCCGAGGTAGGCATTTGCCGAGCCCATCAGCATCGCCATAAAAATTCCAAGAACGACAGCACGAAGTGTAAATTCCGGCTGAGTCGAATCTGCTGGAACGAAGGGAATGAACTTTTTTTCTTCTGCCATGATTGTCTCTTTACAAAAATGAATGGTATGAAAGTACTGTGGAATGTTTTTGAACACATTGCTACAAGTAAGTGGGGTGAATCTACCAAGAGAAAAAGAAGAATGCAAGAAAAACGGTTGTGGAAATCGAATAGAAAAAGTCCGACTTCTAACCGTGATAATTCTCTGTAAGAAGTCGGACTTTTATAGGGCGTAAAAAAATCTAACTCTTTCCCTTTTGCTCAATCTTCGCCCAGGTGTCCTTTAGAGTTACTATGCGATTGAAGACAGGCGTACCCGGCTTCGTGTCTTTTACATCCGCACAGAAGTATCCCAACCGCTCGAATTGAAATCTTGAACCGGGGGTGGCGTTGGCGAGTATCGGTTCGACCTTGCAATGCGAAAGGACCTGCAGCGAATTTGGATTGAGGTTCGAGAGAAAATCCTTTCCCTCTTCCACCTCGTTCGGATCCTCTTTCAGGAAGAGCCGGTCATAGAGACGGATTTCGGCATCAACTGCATGCCGTGCTGAAACCCAGTGAATTGTCGATTTCACTTTTCGTGTGGTAGTCCCTGAACCGCTCTTTGTCATGGGATCGTATGTGCAATGTAATTCCTTGATGTGCCCTTGCTCATCTTTGATGACGGCTTCGCATTTGATGATATAGGCATATCGAAGGCGAACTTCTGTTCCGGGTGAGAGGCGGTAATACTTGGGAGGAGGAACCTCGCGGAAATCATCTTGCTCAATATAGATCTCCCGACTAAAGGGGATAATTCTCGTTCCTGCAGATTCATCTTCCGGATTATTGACCGCCGGTAAATCTTCGCATTGGTCGTCGGGATAGTTAGTGATAATCACCTTGATCGGATTCAGCACTGCCAGCGTCCGATGGGCATGTTTATTCAAATCTTCCCTGATGCTCCACTCCAACATTGCGACATCGATGGTGCTGTCTTTTTTCGACACACCAATACGGTCGCAAAAGACCTGAACGGACTCCGATGTGTAACCGCGCCGGCGAAGGCCGGCGATGGTCGGCATGCGGGGATCATCCCACCCGGTAACATGTTTTTCCTGAACAAGCTGGAGGAGTCTCCGTTTGCTCATCACAGTGTAGTTTAAATTCAGCCTTGCGAACTCTATTTGCTGCGGATGGTAGATCTCAAGTGCATCCAGATACCAGTCATACAAAGGGCGGTGATTCTCGAATTCGAGCGTGCAGATGGAGTGAGTAATTCCTTCGATGGAATCCTCAAGTCCATGCGCCCAGTCGTATGTAGGATAAATACACCATTGGCTACCCTGACGGTGGTGGTCTTCATGGACGATGCGGTACATAATCGGATCGCGAAGATTAATATTGGGGGAGGACATATCGATCTTTGCACGAAGCGTTTTGGAGCCGTTTGGAAATTCGCCTTTGCGCATTCGGTTGAAGAGGTCGAGATTCTCTTCGACCGTGCGATTCCGGTACGGGCTCCCTTGTCCTGTCACAGTGAGTGTTCCGCGGCTGGCAGTCACCTCCTCCGATGTCAAATCGCAGACGTAGGCTTTACTCTTTTTGATGAGTTCGATGGCCCATTGAACCATCTGTTCGAAATAATCGGAGCCATAGAGAATCCGGTCTTCGAAATCACTCCCGAGCCATCGAACATCGTCGATAATTGAATCGACATATTCCTGTTCTTCCTTCTCAGGATTCGTATCGTCGAAACGGAGGTTGAATTTGCCGTTGTATTGTTTTGCAATACCGTAATTCAGGCAGATCGATTTCGCGTGGCCGATATGGAGATAGCCGTTCGGTTCGGGAGGGAAGCGTGTATGTATGCGTCCCTGAAATTTGTCGGTCCGTAGATCTTCGTCAATGATTTCACGGATAAAGTCGGTTTTTTCAGTGGTCGTCATAGATCATCCAGTATGGTTTGTTGAGAACCATAATACGAAAAAGCTCCACAATTTTCAAAAGAGATAACTGGAATATGAGTGTTCTGTAAGCGGGACGTTGCATACAAGTTTTCGGATGCATGAAGCTCACCTACTTGCCCTTGGTACCCCAAGTGTTCCCCGAATGCTTCTATCGGGGATCTATCATATACTATAGCTCATCACCGTATAGCAGATCCCAAATAAAGACATTTTGGGATCACTGGTATTTTCTTTTTCCCACGCATTTGTGTTCCGAGATCTCTCTGAAGCCGGGTTTCAATCGGTCAGTATACATCCTGAAACAATTTCAATGGGCAGGGGATCTGGGGAAAATAATAGACAGTTGATACTTGGGCGAACATAAGATACATTGAGTTACAAACCAATGTCTACGAGCGAGAACACGAGGCGTATCTTTGAGCATTCCTTTCGTCCATTGTACTGATCTCTATCACCCTCCGCAGGACCCGGACGATCATTTCGATCTGGCGATCGTTATGGCACTTCCTGAGCTCGATCTTCACGGTGTGATTCTCGATGCGACTAAAAGATTTTTGGAAAGGTCACCGCAGGGTGTCGACATTCCCCGTGATCCCGGCGTTGTCCCCGTTACCCAATTAAACTACCTGACAGCACGGTCAATTCCGTTTGCTGTTGGACCCACGCAGCCGCTGATGAGAGTGGATGATACTGTCTGCGATCGACTAAAATCGGAGCAAGCCGGTGTTGAGTTGTTGAGTAAGATCTTAGAAACCAGTCAAGAGCCTGTTACGATCTCAATTGTTGGCTCAGCGAGAGTTGTTGCTGCTGCATATAACCGGAATCCTGAATTGATGCATCGAAAGACGAAAGCCATATTGCTGAATGCCGGTGCAAACGCCTTCGGTCAAAATGAATGGAATGTCGGTCTTGATCGCTTTGCCTTTATTCAACTTTGGCGTTCCGGTTTGCCCATCTTCTGGTATCCGTGCGCCACTGAAAACGGAGCATTCGATGAGAATCATCCCAACAGCACACACTGGAGTGCTACACATGAAGAGTTGCTGCACGATATTTCCCCGAGGCTTCGTGCATGGTTCTGTTATGCATTGAGTGGAAGTTCACGCGGAGATATTATTCATGCTCTGGATGAGTTAGGGAAGGGAGCAGTCTGGGAGCATCTGCTTCCGGCGAAACGACACCTCTGGTCAACTGCTTCTTTGGTGATGGCCGCCGGGAGAATTCTGGCCCGAACGAATGCTGGTTGGCGGTTTGTCTTAAAAGAGGATCCTTCCATCCTGGAGGAGTGGCCATTTTCCATGGAGAATATCTCACCATCAGTGAATGATGTGGGAGAGGTGACTTGGAAACTGACGGATTATCGGACGAATTATAAACTCTTCCACCGTCGTCAGGGGAGCGGATACAGGCAAGCGATGGCAGAGGCGTTGAATGCGCTTTTCCAGACATACAAATTTTAAGGAATTCAAGGTGAAGTATTTCACCTTGGTGTTTTATAATAAGCAGGGAACAGATACTACCACACAGAAAAAACTATTTATTAATTTGGAAAGAGAGAATGAAAATGGATAAGCAAAAAAAGGACAAAGGAAATTACACTGGACCCGATAAAGGAATGAACAAAGGCATGAGCAAGAGAAAGAAAGATGAAAGGCCTCTCGCTGTTCGCTGCCCGAATTGCAGGCAGATACGCGAACCGGACCTGAACGAAACTACCCACCGCTATGTTTGTCCAGTCTGCTCAGCACCTGTTGATTCCCAGGTTCATATTGAAATGAAGAAACGTGGAATGAAGTAAACGAGGGAATCAGCAGCGGCCATTGGATTGTGTGCAGTGGAATTGTTTAGCGTCTCCTGAATAAAGGGAGTTGTATGCTGAATTCAACCAACCACGGACTATATCAATGGAAATCTATTCGACTCAAGAACAGGGAAAATGAATCATCGCATGGAGTGATCCGTTTTCCCTGATTCTCCAATTCATATTAATTTCTTGTTTTCCCAAAACAAGCTCGCCGTAGAAATTTTATCATTAAACTGTATATTATGCAACGATATTTCGTTGGATGTTGTTGTATGAGAAAATGAAAAACACTTTGAGACATACTAACACCTTGCTCACTTCTTTCTCCACCTCGATAAAGGAAATGCGTGAGCTTGGCTGGAAGCAAGCAGACATCATCTTATTTTCTGGAGATGCATTTGTCGATCATCCTTCATTCGGAACGGCTATCATAGCGCGAGTGCTGGAGCACCACGGTTACAAAGTCGCCGTTGTGCCTCAGCCAAATTGGCGCGATGACCTGAGAGATTTTAAGAAGCTCGGAACACCGCGGTTGTTTTTCGGTGCCACTGCCGGCAATATGGATTCGATGGTGAACCATTACACCGCAAACAAGCGCCTCCGTTCCAACGATGCCTATACACCCGGCAACAAAGCAGGTCAACGGCCGGATTATGCGGTGACAGTCTACTCAAAAATCCTGAAGTCGCTCTATCCGGACATTCCGTTGATCATCGGTGGCGTTGAAGCATCTCTGCGGAGATTGACACATTATGATTATTGGAGTGACTCTCTTAAACCATCTGTTCTGATCGATTCAGGCGCCGACCTCCTCATCTATGGTATGGCGGAGAAGTCCATACTCAAGGTAGCTGAGAGAATGAAGTGGGGTGAGAAAATTCAGAGTATCACTCAGGTTCCTCAGACTGTCTATCCAACAACAGAACTTCCTGCTGAAAACAATGTAATCGTTCTTGCTTCGTATGAGGAGTGTTTGAAAAAAACGAAAGCCTTTGCACGTAATTTTGTCATTGCTGAAGTGGAATCGAATAGTCTCAAACAACGGACTCTTGCCGAACAATGCGGAGATGCATGGGTGGTTGTTAATCCATCTTTTCTACCGTTCACGCAGGAGGAGATGGATGCGATTTACGATCTTCCCTTCACACGTCTGCCGCATCCGAGATATAATGGAAAAGAACCTATCCCTGCATTTGAAATGATCCAAGACTCAGTAACTTTACACAGAGGGTGCTTTGGCGGATGTTCTTTCTGTACAATCTCGGCCCATCAGGGCAAATTTATTTCGAGCCGCTCCAAAGAATCTGTGTTGAAGGAAGTTGAAAAGGTTGCTGAGTCACCTTCTTTTAAAGGGCATATCACCGACCTGGGTGGACCATCAGCCAATATGTATCAAATGGAAGGATTTGATCTGGAAATATGTAACCAGTGCAAGCGTCCTTCTTGTATCTATCCTTCCGTGTGTAAGAATCTTAAGACAGATCACACGCCACTTATCGAACTATACAGAGAGGCGAGCCGGATTAAAGGTGTTAAGAAAATTACAATCAGCAGCGGCATTCGCTACGACCTCCTTCTCGATCCGAAGAACAGGCCTGTCGACCATTCCTCGCTGGAATACCTCAGAGACCTCATTGTGCACCACGTTTCCGGCAGATTAAAAGTAGCACCGGAACATACATCGTCCAAAATTCTGAAACTTCTCCGCAAGTCCTCGTTCGATCAGTACGTCAATTTCCAGGAAAGGTTCACTTCGATTTGTGAAGAGCATGGCTTGAATCAGCAGTTGATACCATACTTTATTTCAAGTCTGCCTGTGAGCGACCTTGATGATATGGCAGATCTTTCTGCACAAGCACGCGAGCTTCACATGAATCTCGAACAGGTGCAGGACTTCACACCGACTCCCATGACCTTATCTTCCGTCATGTATTATACCGGACTCGATCCTTATTCGTTTAAAAAATTGTATATCCCTCGTTCTGTGAAGGAGAAGAAAATTCAACAGCTCTTTTTCTTCCTCTATAAGAAAGAGAAACGGATTGAGCTGAAAGCCGAGCTCACGAGGCTAAAACGATTCGATATAATTAAGCGCCTGCGATTGTAGGAGCTGTGTGTGGCGGTGAAAAAAGGAGAGTAGTGATCCCAACATGCCTCCAGTTGGGATCTGCCATGCGATAGTAAATCCTTTCGCATAGTAGATCCCCGATAAAAACACTCGGGGAACACTGATTTTTTATCACCTGCATTTATTGATTTTCCACAGACTTTTCGCTTAATTACCATCGCATTCGGATTGAGTGTGTGGTAAAATACTTCAGCCTGGAGAGGTGGCCGAGTGGCTGAAGGCACAGGTTTGCTAAACCTGCATAGTGGGAAACTGCTATCGAGGGTTCGAATCCCTCCCTCTCCGCAAAACTACGTCACGCTTAAAAGCAGCGTGACTTCGTTTTGCAGGCAATTTCAACCACGCGTAAAAGCAGCGTGACTTCGTTTTGCAGGCAAATTGAGACCCCAGAGTGCCAGGGTGGTATGTTTACATATTTCGGAGTCTCTACAGGAATTTTATTTATGTCGGCTCCACAGACAATCTTGATCGAAGATTGAATGAACATAACGATGGTTTCGTTCAGTAAACGAAAGCATACAGACCTTTAGAGATTATTGCTTTTATTGCAGTCAAAACAGAAGCCAAGGCTCGAGAGCTATAAAAATATTTTAAGACTGGATCGGGGAAAGCTATTCTCAATAAAAGAATTCTCGACAGTCGAATCATGGATAGGGAAGTATGAGAATCCTTTAACCGACGAAGTCCTGTTTTAAAGGACGTAGTCGGTCTCCCTCTCCGCAGAGTTCGCAGAAGACGAACAAGCGTCTCAAAACCTGAGACGCTTTTTTTGTATCTCTAAGTGGCAAAAATACTGATCAATATGGAAAAAGAAGTCCGCGTACGATTCGCACCAAGCCCCACCGGCCACCTCCACGTCGGAGGATTGCGAACAGCTCTGTATAACTATCTCGTCACACGCCGGGCAAAAGGTAAATTTATCCTTCGTATCGAAGATACCGATCAAGCCCGCAAAGTTGAAGGAACAGTTGAGAATCTCATCCAAACTCTCAATTGGTCGGGAATTGAGTACGATGAGGGTCCCGATCGTGATGGAGGCTTTGGACCCTACATTCAATCGCAGCGACTGGCTCTCTATCGCCAACATGCCGAGCAATTGATCGACACAGGAAATGCCTATTACTGTTTCTGTACAGCCGAGCGACTGGATGTAGTGCGGCAGGAACAGCAAGCTCAAAAACTTGCGATCAGCTATGACCGGCATTGTCGTGCCCTTTCACTTGAAGAATCAAAGAAACGAGTTGCAAATGGCGAAACCCATGTTATTCGCATGAAGATTCCTCTCGAGGGTGAACTTTCTTTTAAAGATGCAATTCGTGGCGAAGTGACCATCACTTACAATGTTCTCGATGATCAGGTGATCATCAAATCGGATGGATATCCAACGTATCACCTTGCTGTTGTAGTCGATGATCATCTGATGGGAATTACACACATCATCCGTGGTGAAGAATGGTTACCCAGTGTTCCAAAACATGTTCTCCTTTACCAGTATTTTAATTGGCAATTACCTATTCTTGCACATCTTCCGTTGTTGCTCAATCCCGATAAGAGCAAACTCAGTAAACGCCAGGGTGATGTCGCTGTGGAAGATTATAAGGCGAAAGGTTATCTGAAAGAAGCAATTCTCAACTTCGTGGCATTTCTTGGATGGAATCCTGGGGATAACCGCGAAATCTTTTCGCTGGAACAATTGATACAGGAATTTTCCCTCGAGCGAGTTGGGAAGTCGGGATCGGTTTTCAACATCGAGAAACTCAATTGGTTGAATCAGCAATACATCAAGATGATGTCCAATGAAAGGCTTGTCGAACTGTTGCAGCCGTTTCAAAGAGAATTTAACCTGGAGCAGGTCGACCAGGCATATTTGCTGAAAATTGCAGCCCTCATGAAAGAACGTGTGGTAACTTTAAGAGATTACTTTGTTTTGAGCGACTACATGTTCAAGGATCCTGAGACGTACGATGAACAGGGAAGACAGAAACACTGGGAAACTGAATCCGCGCAGCGGTTGAATCTTTTTAAAGAGAAGTTACGTGCAGTCTCCGACTTTACCCATCACAATCTTGAAGAGACGTTGAAGACTCTCGCAATAGAGTTGCAGATCAAACCCGCAAAGCTCATTCATCCAACGCGTCTCGCACTTTCGGGAAAAACGATCGGACCGGGTTTGTATGAGATGATGGAGATTCTTGGAAAAGAAACAGTCATCCGGCGGCTTGAGAATATTATAACCCGGCTTTCCTAGTGTCGAGTCTCGGAGATATCTTGAAGAACAAATCCGTCTCCATTGGACTGCAATGAAGTGTTTTACGCCCCGGGATGTATTCAAGATATTTGTGGGTCGAGACACTAGTGTGAAGGCTTTGGTTGGTCCCGTTGCCTTTTGGACATTGGTTCTCTATATTCTCCACAATTCACTTTGAACAGGATCCGTACACGAACCATCGTGGCAAAAAGTAAAGATCATACGCTTGATGTCATCCGATTACACAATGCAGTCTTTTATGCATACCACGGTGTACTTTCGGATGAACAGAATCTTGGTGGAAAGTTCGAAGTGGATGTCGATCTCTACTGCGATTTGCGCGGGGGCGCAAAGGCAGACGATCTTCAGCAGACTGTGAATTATGAGCTCGTATATGATTGTATCAAGCAGCTCGTGTTGGGAAAAAAATATTTTCTTATTGAAGCGTTGGCGGAAACCATTGCCGATGGATTATTAGCTGGTTTTAAAAGCATTCAGCAGGTTGTCGTGCGGGTACGGAAACCGAGTGCCCCTGTTCGGGGTGTGATTGATTATGTCGAAGTTGAACTCACTCGTGCAAAAAAACGATGAAGCAAGTCATTCTCTCACTGGGTTCCAATCTTGGCGATCGCCTGCTGTACCTCCGGAAAGCACTGGAAACGATCGGTCGACTTGAAAAAACACGAATTGTGAAATACTCCTGGATCTATAAAACAGAACCCGTGGGGAAACAGGATCAGCCGTATTTTCTAAACGCTGCAGTCGAGATTGAGACGGATCATCCTCCGCACGATCTCATTCGGCTCTTAAAGGAAGTCGAAATAAAGATTGGCCGGAGACACACCGAGCGATGGGGCCCGCGGGAAATTGACCTGGATATCCTCTACTATGACAAACTCATTCTTCACGATGCCGAATTACAAATTCCGCACCCGGAACTGTATAACAGAAGGTTTGCTCTGATCATGGTCTCTGATTTGAATCCGTTATTTCTCGATCCCGGCAAACAGGAAACACTCCAGAATCTCCTGGCACAATGCAGCGACAAGAGCAGCGTACAAAAAACTGAATGTTCACTACAATCAATATTTATCGAGAGCTAATTGAAATCTGCAAATCCAGAAATTCGGTACATTGCCATTGAAGGAGTTATCGGAGCCGGAAAGACCACGCTGGCACAAATGCTATCGGAACGGCTCAGGGCGCGTCTCGTCCTGGAACGCTTTGAAGAAAATCCGTTCCTCCCTAATTTCTATGAAGATCCGGAACATTATGCCTTCCAAACACAGATATTCTTCCTGCTGAGCCGATATAAACAGCAGCAAGACCTTTTCCAGGCGGATCTTTTCCATAATTTTGTCATCTCCGACTACATCTTTGAAAAAGACAAGATCTTCGCCTACCTCACCCTCCAGGATGAAGAACTGAAACTTTACGAAACTCTCCTTGGTGCAATTGAGCGAAGTATCCCGGCTCCCGACCTTGTGGTCTATCTCCAGTCAAGTGTCGAACGCCTTATGAGCAACATCCGGGCCCGGGCAAGGAAAATGGAAGAGCATATGTCGGAAGAATATATTAAAGACCTGAATGAGGCATACAACTATTTTTTCTTCCGCTATAAGGCAACACCGCTGCTGATTGTGAAGGTGACGGATATCGATTTTGTAAACAACAAGGACGATTTTAAAGATTTGGTTGAGCAGATCCTTCGGCAGGATCGGGCACCCGTGGAATACTATAATCCGGCGAGGAGGGGATAACAAGTGTTCATTTTTCGTTTTTTCCGTTTTATAATCGTCGGTGTGGTATTCTATTACCTGTTTAAGCTCATATTGCGACTGATTCGATCTTCCACGGAACCGGAACAGCCTACAGAAGAAAAATCCTCGCCGCCTCAACCTAACCCGCCGCCGAGGGACTTCATAACCTACGAGAATATGAAGGATGCTTCCTTCAAGGATCTCCCAAAGCCACCACCTAAGGAGCAGTGAGAGGTTTCTCTCTTAATTTCTCCAGCGAAAACAATTTGAACATCTTCCCTAAGTTCACTATATTGCGTCAAGTTTTTTGAAATTGTTAGGAATATCGTATGAACCGTGTTTACATAGAAAACTTAGAGAAGCATATCGGCGAAGAAGTCACGCTCCATGGCTGGCTCTACAACAAACGCTCTAGCGGGAAAGTCCGCTTCCTCATTATGAGAGATGGTTCCGGCCTGGTACAAGGCGTGATGATGAAAAACGCCGTGCCCGAAGAGATTTTCACCCAATTCGATGCGTTGACTCAGGAATCCTCCTTTGCCATGACCGGAAAAGTACGGAAGGAAGAGCGCGCGCCTGGTGGTTTCGAGATGGAAATCTCATCTCTGAAAATCTATTCGATCGCCAAGGAATATCCGATCACCCCAAAGGAACATGGCATTGAATTCTTAGCCGACCGCAGACATCTCTGGCTGCGGTCCTCGCGTCAGCACGCCATTCTTCGTGTCCGCCATCGAATTGTAAAAGCCATCCGTGATTTTTATGATGGCCGGGGTTTTATACTCATCGATTCACCCATCTTGACACCAGCGGCCTGCGAAGGCACCTCCACTCTTTTTGAAACTGAATACTTCGATCTTGGAAAAGCATACCTCACACAGTCCGGACAACTGTATGCAGAAGCCGGTGCGATGGCGCATGGTAAGGTCTATTGTTTTGGCCCGACGTTCAGAGCGGAGAAATCGAAAACACGCAGGCATCTCACAGAGTTTTGGATGGTTGAACCGGAAGTTGCATTCAACGATCTGAACGATAATATGGAATTGGCAGAAGACTTTCTGGAATATATCGTTCAATCGGTGTTGAAGGATTGTGATCAAGAATTGAAAATACTCGAACGCAATACATTGCTTCTGCAAAATGTTAAAAAACCACTTCCCCGCATTTCCTATGACGAGGCTGTGGAGATTCTTCACAAGAAGGGGATGGCGTTCGAATGGGGCAATGACCTCGGAGGAACCGATGAGACGGTTATCTCCGAACAGTTCGACCGGCCCGTGATGGTACACCGCTACCCTGCAATAGTGAAAGCGTTTTACATGAAGCGTGATCCGGAAAATCCAAAAGTAGCGTTGGCGGTTGACGTTCTCGCACCTGAAGGTTACGGAGAGATTATCGGCGGCAGCCAGCGTGAAGATGATCTCGATCTTTTGCTGGGCCGTATCAAGGAACACAATTTGCCCGAATCGGCATTTGAGTGGTATCTGGATCTGCGGCGCTTCGGCAGCGTGCCGCATTCCGGATTCGGCCTTGGCCTGGAACGGACCGTTGGTTGGATTTGCGGCCTCGACCATGTTCGTGAGACCGTGCCCTTCCCGAGGATGATCTATCGATTAACTCCATAAGCGAAAGAATCCATGCTTAAGATATTTAATCTCAGAAAATCTTTTGACAGTGTCATCGCAGTTGACGGCGTTTCATTTGATGTGAAGCGTGGAGAACTCTTCGGATTGTTGGGTCCGAACGGAGCAGGGAAGACAACGACCATCAGAACCGTCCTCAATATTATTTTGCCTGATAGCGGCTCGATTACATTCGACGGGAAACCCTTCACGCAGGAGATGTGGAACAATATCGGTTACCTTCCAGAAGAACGGGGATTGTACAAGAAAAGTAAGATCATCAACACGATTCTCTATTTCGCATCTCTCAAAGGTTTATCGGAGAAGGATGCGAAGCCCATCGCATACCAATGGCTCGATCGTTTTGGATTGAAAGACGGTGCCAACAGAAAAGTTGAAGAACTCTCCAAAGGAAATCAGCAAAAAGTGCAGTTGATCGCATCTGTGTTGCACAGTCCGCAACTGCTGATTCTCGACGAACCGTTCACCGGGCTCGATCCGGTCAATCAAATTATCCTCAAAGATATTCTGATGGAGCTCCGCCAGCAGAATGTTGCCATCATCTTCTCGACGCATCAGATGGAGCAGGTTGAAAAGATGTGCGACAATATTTGCCTGATCAATAAAGGCAAGCCGGTGCTGAATGGTGCCCTCGCCGACATTAAAAAGCAGTATGGGACGAATTCGGTACGGTTAGAGTTTGAGGGAGATGGGTCCTTCCTCAAAACTCTTCCCAATGTCAAAAGGGCGGATGTTTATCAAAATTACGCCGAGCTGGAATTGACCGATATAAGCAAGAGTAGAGAACTTCTAGCCGGTCTGGATGACAGGCTTGATCTTCGGAAGTACGAAATTGTCGAGCCTTCATTAAACTCAATCTTTATTAATATCGTGGGTCCTCCGCCTCCCTTGGAAGATATTATGGAAGTGTCTGCAAGTGTGAAGAAAAAAAGCAGTACACCTCAGGATCCACGCGTACGGAAAGCGCTCCTCTCCTTTGGCCTCTCGATTGTCTTCGCTATAGTATTTATCGCTGCGACGTCGGCGAAGGGTGACGTCGATCCAATGATGATCGGATTGTGGATTGCCATTATCGCCTTTTCAGGATTCCGATACTTCAAAACGAAGAACGATGTTCTCAAATCGTTGGGATCCGGAAAGGAGGGTGGACAATGAAATATCTCGAAGTGGCAAAGTGGGAATTTCTGGAAAAGGTAAAATCAAAGGCATTCCTCATCTCCCTCGTTATGATGCCGCTCATCATGATTGTCTTCGGTGTACTTCCTGGGCTTCTGGCCACGCGAGGTGATGAGAAAACACTGACCATTGGAATTCTCGATGAGTCGGATAGTCTCTTCTCTGAGCTCTCTCAGCGCATCGGCGAGAAATATAAGCTTGATGATGGCAGCCCGAATTATCGACTTCGCAATCTTCGTACAGACAGCGATTTCAACGGGGCAAAGACGGCGGCGAATACTCTTGTTTCGTCGGACTCGATTGAGGGCTATTTCCATATTCCTAAGGCGGTGTTTGATAGTGGGAAGGTCGAATATCGCGCCCGGAATGTAGGAAACTTTAGGACCACAGAACGATTTTCCAGAACCATCGAAGAAATTATTGTTGAAAAACGTCTGAAAAATCGTGGATTGAATCCGATTGAGATCAGGAAGTTAATGACCGATGTCACCATCAAGTCGATAAAAGTTTCAGAAAAAGGAGTGGAGAAAGAATCGGGCTTCATCGAAGTGTTTTACAGCTCCTATATCTTTATCATGATGTTGATGTTTCTTGTTTTAACATCGGGCCAACTCCTGATACGAAGTGTGATCGAGGAGAAACAGAACCGTGTCATTGAAGTATTGCTCTCGTCATGTTCGGCACAGGATTTAATGATCGGAAAAATTCTTGGACTCAGCGGATTAGGATTGCTGCAAATTTCCTTGTGGGGCATTATTGGCCTTGGATTTGCCCTGAAGGCAGGCTCGTCCTTAATTGCTTTTGATATACTTTTTCTAGCGGCGATTTATTTCGTGTTGGGATACATTCTTTACTCGGCCATCTTTGTTGCTGCCGGTTCACCCATAACGACTGAACAGGAAGCGCAGCAGATCACGACGTATATCTCGCTGGCACTTGTTTTTCCGATCGTGCTTGCGTTTCCGGCGATGCAGAATCCCGATTCTCTGTGGATTAAGATTATTAGTTTTATCCCCATTATGACACCGGCATTTATGCTGCTTCGCCTGCCGATTCAGATGCCTCCCCTGTGGGAGATCTTTGGTACGATTGCCGTGCTTGGTGTTTCGAGTGTGGTGATGATGTGGATTGCGGGAAAGATTTTCCGGACTGCAATTCTTGTCTATGGCAAGCGGCCGTCCTTGCCCGAATTGGTGCGATGGCTCCGGGAAAAATAGCTGATTCAGAAACTGATAACCATGTGAGGTTATTGAAACAGTGACACTCGATTCAATTCTCTTTTACTTGCTTGGAGCCGTAGCCATTGGTTCTGCTCTGATGATGATCACCCGCCGGAATCCGGTTCTCTCTGCGCTCTATCTCATCCTGAACTTTTTTGCGCTCGCCGGGCTCTATTTAACGCTTCACGCTCAATTCATCGCTATCATTCAAATATTGGTGTATGCCGGTGCGATCATGGTGTTGTTCCTTTTTGTCATCATGCTGCTGAATCTAGGGGATGAAGCGAGTTTGCGTTCGAAACTCACACGGGTGAACATGTTCGCCATTGCTCTGAGTGGAGCATTAATTCTCGAACTCCTCTATATCTTTGGCTATTCGATGAACACTCCTGCGGCCTCACTCTCTCCAAATGCACTGGAGATCGGTACGATTGAGTACATTGGAAAACAGCTTTTTACGACGTTCCTCTTCCCCTTTGAGGTCACATCAATTCTCCTGTTAGCCGCGATTGTGGGTGCGGTGATCATGGCTAAGAAGAAACTGGATTAAGGACAATGGAAATCCAACAATACTTATTACTGAGTGCAGTACTGTTTATCATTGGTGTCACCGGCGTTCTTGTCCGTCGCAACGCTATCATCGTGTTCATGTCCATTGAGATCATGTTGAATTCGGTGAATTTAACGCTCGTTGCCTTTTCTGCCGCACTTGGTGACGTTACCGGGCAGATGCTCGTGTTTTTTGTCATGACGGTCGCCGCTGCGGAGGCAGCAATTGGACTCGCGATTATCATCGCACTCTTCAGGAATAAACAGACAGTGAACATCGACGAAATCAACATTTTGAAGTGGTAACTTCAGACGAACAAACTGGCAGATTGCAAACTCAATAAAGAACCATAACCCATGATCTCCTTTGCTCCTCTTATTATTGTTTTTCCCCTTGTCGGGTTTCTTGTTCTGGGACTTTTCGGCCGGAAGATTAAGTCCGAGTCGCTTGTTGGAACCATCGGCAGCGGTGCAGTCGGACTCTCATTCCTTGTCGCAGCGGGAATTTTTATTCAGATGCTCGGGATGCCGGTTGAGGAAAGAAAACAGATCGTTGAGTTGTTCAGATGGATTTCGACATTTACTGATACTCCCGCATCGTTGAATGTCCCAGTTTCGCTCCAACTCGATCAGCTTTCCATCCTGATGACGCTGATCGTCACCGGTGTTGGATTTCTCATTCATGTGTATTCGATCGGCTACATGCATGGCGATAAAGGATTTTGGAGATTCTTTACGTATCTCAACCTTTTTATCTTTGCCATGCTCAACCTGGTCTTGGCAGATAATTTCCTTCTGATGTTCCTGGGTTGGGAGGGAGTAGGGCTGTGCTCCTATCTGTTGATTGGATTTTGGTACGATCGAAAATTTGATACCGGCGGGTATAAACCGGGCACTGCCTACACCGGCGATGCGGCAAAAAAAGCATTCATCGTGAATCGTATCGGCGACTTTGGTTTCCTTCTCGGGATGTTTCTGATTGTTGTGAATTTTGGCAGCCTGAATTTTGAAACAGTCTTCAGCCGTGCTCCGATCATTCATATCGGTTCGGCAACGATTACCTGGATTGGTATCTTATTATTCCTTGGAGCCACAGGAAAATCGGCACAGATTCCGTTGTTCGTCTGGCTCCCCGATGCTATGGCGGGCCCAACGCCCGTCAGCGCGCTCATCCATGCGGCGACGATGGTAACGGCCGGCGTCTACATGGTTGCCCGCTGCTCGGTCCTTTTTGCCCTCTCACCAACGGCACTATCGGTGGTGGCAATCGTCGGTGCGGTAACAGCCCTCGTCGCAGCGACCATCGGACTTGTTCAGAACGATATCAAGAAAGTTCTTGCCTATTCAACCGTGAGTCAGCTTGGCTATATGTTTCTGGCGATGGGTGTGGCAGCTTTTTCCGCAGGAATATTTCACGTGATGACGCATGCGTTTTTCAAAGCATTGCTCTTCCTTGGCTCGGGAGCGGTGATCCATGCAATGCATGAAGAACAGGATATCCAGAAAATGGGTGGTCTAAAAAAATATTTGCCGATTACCTATAAGACTTTCTTTATTGGTGCTGTGGCAATAGCTGGAATTCCTCCGCTGTCCGGATTCTTCAGTAAGGATGAAATTCTCTGGAAGGCGTTCAGCAGTGAAGAGGGATCGGTATTGCTCTGGGTGCTGGGCGTACTTGGTGCGGCATTGACCGCCTTTTACATGTTCCGGCTTGTGCTGCTCACATTCGATGGAAAAGAACGGTTTGACCATCATCATGTTCATCCCCATGAAGCTCCAAACACTATGACCATACCGCTGGTCATTCTTGCGTTTCTTTCGGTTGTGGGTGGATTTGTAGGTATTCCGGAGGCCCTGCTGGGAGGCAATGCCATCGAACATTGGCTCGAACCTGTCTTTTCCCCGGCGAATAATGTTTTGGCAATCACGCCTCACCATGGAGGAGTAGGGGAGTATCTGTTGATGGCACTTTCCGTTGGTGTTGCTGCCGGTGGAATCTACTTCGCCTATATCGTCTATCAACGCCGCACTGACCTGGCAAATGCCCTCAAGTCGCGTTTTTCATTTTTCCATAAAGTGCTCTGGAATAAATACTATGTCGATGAAGTGTACGACGCCACTGTGGTTCGTCCAACAGTGAAAATCTCCGAGGTGCTGCTTTGGAAAGGTGTCGATGTCGCTGTCATCGATGGCATCGTAAACGGTTCTGCTAAAGTCGTTGACTGGATTGCATCGTGGTTGAGAAAAATTCAAACGGGAGTTGTGCAGATGTACGCGACAGTCTTTGTAGGAGGAATTGTCGTGATTTTGGTCTGGTTGCTCATCAAGTAACAAATTGAAGTGTGCGGAATGCTGACTGACTCCATTCTTTCCCTGACAATCTTTCTCCCGGCAGCGGGTGTGGCCGCTCTCTTTGCCGTGAAGAAAGAGAATATCGAGCTTATCAAGAGCGTCGGATTTGGTGCGACGGTGTTGACGTTTCTGGTATCTCTTGCCCTGTTCTTCCGATTTGACATGCTTGCCGAGGGATTCCAATTTCAACAACGGATCCTCTGGATACCGTCATTGAATATCAGTTACTTTGTGGGTATCGATGGCATGTCGCTGCTTCTCATCCTTCTCACCACGTTCCTAACTCCACTAGCACTGCTGGGAACATGGAACTCAATCACGCATCGCCTTCGTGAATACACGATGATGATCCTGTTGCTCGAAGTGGGTATGACCGGGGTCTTCGCGGCGCTCGATCTCTTTCTCTTCTACATGTTTTGGGAAGCGATGTTGATTCCGATGTATTTCATCATCGGCATCTGGGGAGGCCCGGAAAGAGTGTATGCTGCGGTAAAGTTCTTTCTCTTCACTCTCTTTGGCAGTTTGTTGATGCTTGTTGCAATCCTCTCTCTCGGATATTTCGCTTCGACGCTTCCGGGCGGTCAATTTACGACAAACCTTCTCGAGCTCTACAGCATTGCGCCCCAGGCGACGCTTGCCCTTCAGTCCTGGATGTTCCTGGCGTTTGCACTCAGCTTTGCTATTAAAGTCCCGCTCTTTCCGCTGCATACATGGCTGCCTGATGCGCACGTGCAGGCACCAACCGCTGGCAGTGTTATCCTGGCCGGCGTCCTGCTGAAGATGGGTACGTATGGACTAATCAGGTTTTGCCTTCCGTTGTTCCCAGATGCGGCGCTTCGCTTCACTCCACTTATGGCAACACTCGCGGTGATTGGCATCATCTATGGCGGATTGGTGGCAATGGTTCAGACCGATATTAAAAAGCTTGTGGCCTACTCATCAGTTTCCCATCTGGGATTTGTTGTCCTCGGCATCTTTGCGATGACTGAGGAAGGCCTTCAGGGAGCCATTATCCAGATGATTAACCATGGACTCTCAACCGGAGCACTCTTTCTTTTGGTAGGAATGATTTACGATCGTGCCCACACCAGAACCATTTCCGATTTTGGAGGCGTGGCTAAGCTGATGCCTGTCTATGCAACATTCTTTATGATTGTTACACTCTCTTCAGTCGGCTTACCCGGATTGAATGGATTTGTCGGAGAATTTCTTGTCCTCATCGGCAGTTTTCAATCTGCTATCCTGAATACGTATGTCTATACTGTTTTCGCCGGACTCGGAGTGATTATTGCAGCGGTCTATCTGTTCTGGATGTATCAACGGGTGATGTTTGGGCCAATCCGGGAGGGTGGACAGTACGGAGGTCATACACTTCAAGATATTTCCTCTCGTGAGATTGCAGCACTTGTGCCGATTGCTCTCTTCATTGTATGGATCGGAGTTTACCCTTCGACATTTCTTAGAACATCAGCACCACTTGTAAAGAAAACTGTCCAGGTGATGGAGGGAGCCCGTCAAGGGAAGCAGATACGATTGGTCGAGGGAGAACAATTTAAGTCGCAATCTGCAGGAAGTACTCAACATAAACAATAGAATCCTGATCACACATTGAGAAAAAAACGGAATCAACATCTACTGGTTTTTATTGTTGTCGGAATTATCGTATTCATCTTTTTCAATGTTACAGAACATGTTTTTGAAGCTGCAGAGATTCTTCCGGTAAGCAGTTGGCTTGTCACGCCATTCGTTCTTTTACTTGCTGCGATTGCCCTTGTGCCTTTTATCAACCGGCATTGGTGGGAGCATAACTATCAGTACATCTCTTATGCCCTGGGAGGAGCGGTGGTGCTCTATTATCTCTTCGGGTTGGGGAATGGACCAAGAGTGCTGCTGACATTCTATGAGTATGTCAGTTTTATTTCACTCATCGGATCGCTCTTTGTGGTTTCCGGGGGCATCCATCTCAGGATTAGGGGCAAAGCCTCTCCCTGGGATAATGTTGCGCTTCTTGCCGTGGGTGCGGTGCTGTCCAATCTTCTGGGGACAACAGGCGCATCGATGATCCTCATTCGCCCGTATCTCAGGGTGAATAGGTATAGAGTCAAACCTTACCATGTCGTCTTCTTTATTTTTGTGGTAAGCAATATCGGAGGGGCGTTAACACCAATTGGAGATCCACCGCTTTTTCTCGGATATCTCAAGGGGATACCGTTCTTTTGGGTGATTACTCGGGTCTGGCATATCTGGTTGATAACGACAGGGCTTGTTCTCCTGGTCTTCTTCCTGATTGATTGGAGGGCTTTTCATAAACAGCGAAAATCAATTCAGCATCAGGCGATGGTACCGGATGAACCGGAGGCATCGGGACTCAATAATTTATTATTCCTGGCCATCATTCTCGGTTCAGTGTTTATTCAGAGGCCGATTATGCTCCGGGAAATTCTCATGTGGAGTGCGGCATTCGCCTCCTATTACACGACAAAGAAGGAGATTCACGAGAAGAACGAATTCAATTTCATTCCAATAAAAGAGGTTGCAATTCTGTTCATTGGAATTTTTGCGACAATGATTCCAGCGCTCGATTGGCTTGAACTGAATTCACAAACACTTGGCATCATTACTCCCGGCCAATACTATTGGGGTTCAGGAATTCTTTCGAGTTTTTTAGACAATGCTCCGACGTATCTAAACTTCTTAAGCGCAGCGTTCGGATTGCATGGTGCCAATGTCGATAATGTCCAGCATATGCAGGTGATACTCGGGTATGCAACGCCGCAAGCACTTGGCCTTCAAAATCCATTGCATCCGGGAGCATTTGAGGTCACAGCAGAGACCTGGAAATATATTCAAGCGATTTCACTTGGAGCAGTCTTCTTCGGAGCAAACACCTATATTGGGAACGGCCCGAACTTTATGGTAAAGTCGATTGCAGAGCACTCTGGAGTGAAAGTACCGAGTTTCTTCGGCTATATGATCCAATACAGTATTCCGATTTTGTTACCGATATTTTTTATAGTCTGGCTATTATTCTTTTAAGGATGAACGAAGAGCATGAATGTAACGACACACGACCTTTGGTATAGTGCACCACTCATCGCCCTTACAGCGTTGAGTCTTGTTACCCTTCTGTACGAATCTGGAAAACGTGGGGATTCCGCCGGGACATTCTGGCTTTCTCTCCTTTCTCTGGGCACTGCGTTTATCCTTTCAACATTCAATCTCGATGTTCGGCACATAGTCTTTGGCGGGATGATCCTTGCCGGTGGGTATGCGAACTACTTCAATCTGGTCTTTCTCTCGTCAGGCATTGTTACGCTGATATTCTCACGAACCTATTTTGAAAAAGCTCAATACAGGCATGGAGAACTTTATGTTCTTCTCCAGTTTGCTATTATCGGCATGATGCTGATGGCTGCAGCCAATGACCTGATGATTGTATTCTTAGGAATCGAATTAATGTCGGTTTGCTTATACATACTTGCCGGATTTCTGAGAAAGAAAGACCGGGGAAATGAAGCGGCTCTAAAATATTTTCTTCTCGGAGCATTTGCGACGGGCTTTCTACTCTACGGCATCGCCCTTGTCTATGGTACGGCAGGGACTACAAATTTTGATGGAATCGCTGCATTGAAGCAGCAATTACTCTCAAATACCATGTTCGTTATCGGTGCGGGGATGCTGGTTATCGCGTTTGCATTTAAAGTGTCGGCAGTACCGTTCCACATGTGGGCACCGGATGTGTATGAGGGTGCACCAACGCCGATTACCGCGTTTATGGCGACAGGAGCTAAGGCGGCAGCGTTTTCGATTTTTGTGACAGTGTTTATTCACACATTCGCGATTGAACATACCAAGCTTAATGAAGTCATCGCATTCATTGCTGCAGCTTCCATGGTTGTTGGAAATATTATCGCGATTGCCCAGACTAACATCAAGCGGATGCTGGCCTATTCGAGCATTGCGCATGCCGGTTATATGCTCAGTGGTATAGCGGCAGGAAGCATTGAAGGCGAAATCGGTGTACTCTTTTATGTCGCTGCCTACACACTCATGAATGTCGGGGCGTTTGCAGTCGTATCCTGGCTTGAGGGAATTAACGATCAGAAATTGACAGTCGACGATTATGCAGGATTGAGTACGCGTCAACCGCTTGTTGCTGCCCTTATGGCAATATTTCTCTTTTCTCTCGCCGGCATTCCGCCCTTTGCTGGGTTCTTTGGCAAATACTATGTGTTCCTCGCTGCCGTCAAAGCGGATATGGTTTGGCTAGCGATTGTCGGTGTACTGGCAAGCCTGGTGTCGGTTTACTACTATCTTAGAATCGTGGTCTTGATGTACTTCCGCGAAGGCAGCGCCGATATCGATAGTAAATTATCAGTGACCAGCGTTGGTGTGGTGACATTTCTGGCCGTGCTGCTCTTTCTGTTCGGTCTCTTTCCCTCCCTGGTTGTGAATCTGTTTAAAGGATTTCCCAACTTCTAATCAGCGATGTCATGGAAAAAGTTGTATCGGCAGAGGAAATGAGATGGTGCGACACGACCGCCATCAATCGTTTTGGAATTCCCGGCATGATCCTTATGGAGAATGCAGGGAAGGGAGTTGTCGAATGCATGGTGCAGCGGTTCCCCCAACTCACCAAATCTCACATACTCGTTGTATGCGGAAAGGGAAATAATGGCGGTGATGGATTTGTGATCGCCAGACACCTCCTGAACAAGTGCCCGTATATTTCAGTAGTGATGATGGTGTCACCGGCTCATCTCACGGGCGATACGCTCCTCAATTATCAAATTCTCCGAAAAGTGCAAAAAGCAAATCCTCAGGAACTGGTAATTCAGCGGTACCATCACACCATACTCCGGACTCTGAGGTCTCCCGATATCTTTGTCGATGCAATATTCGGAACTGGTTTCAGCGGATCGGTCAAGGCACCGACCGATGCAATGATCCGATGGATGAACGCTCAATCCTGCCCGGTGGTCTCGGTCGATATTCCTTCGGGGGTTCATGGAACCTCAGGGATAGTGGAAAACATCGCGGTTCGTGCAACGATGACGGTCACCATGGGATTGATGAAAACTGGTTTACTCAGCAACCAGGGCCGCGATCATACTGGAGCAATTCAGGTGATTGATATTGGAATTCCAAAAACGGTTACGGGCTCCCCGAAATTACGAACCGAGTTCGTTCGTGGAAACGACATTCATTCAGTTCTTCCGGTGCGTCCATCCACAGCGCATAAGTACAGCGTTGGGAAAGTCTTGGTACTGGCAGGAGCAAAGGGTTATACAGGTGCTCCGGCGCTCTGCGCTAATGCAGCTCTTCGCTCTGGCGCTGGTGCTGTAATACTCGGGACCCCTGAACCGATCTATCCCATTCTTGCGCGCAAGCTCACTGAGACGATTACTCTTCCTTTGCCGTCAACGTCCGATGGATCTCTCGCTTTAGAAGCATGGGATCTAGTTTCTGAAAAGTTGTCCTGGGCGGATGTGCTCGTCATTGGCCCCGGACTCTCCCGGCACGAAGCAACTCAGCAGCTTGTCCATCGGATCATCTCTTCCTGGAATGGGAGGATGGTGGTTGATGCGGACGCATTATTTGCCCTGGCGACACTGGGAAAGAAGAAATTAAAAGAACTCAAAGGTGAGCTTATCCTTACTCCGCACAGCGGAGAATTTAGCAAATTCATCGACCGGTCATCGAAGGAAATTGAAATTGACAGGATTGAAACCTGTCGTGAATTTGCTCAGAGCACCAAAACCACCCTTGTCTTAAAAGGAGCACCCACTGTAACCGGAACTCCGGATGGGATGATCTACATGAATTCAACCGGCAATCCCGGGATGGCAACCGTTGGATCAGGTGATGTGCTTGCGGGGATTATCGGTTCCTTATGGGCGCAGGGGATGGAAAGAAATCAAGCAGCTTACGCCGGAGTTTTCCTCCATGGCCTGGCCGGGGACTGTGCGAAAGTAAGATTTGGTGAACGCAGCATCGTAGCTCAGGATCTCATCGACTTTCTCCCGGAAGCTGTGACATCAGTAGAATTCGGGGAAACGGTTTGAAACGACTATTACTGTATCAATTTCCCCCTGTTCTCTGGCTTCTTTGTATCGTAGTTCTTTCCACAATACGGATAACTCCGAGAATTCAAACACCGATCGCTCCTGACAAGCTTGCCCACGCCGGCATGTTCTTTGTACTCAGTCTTCTCATCTATCGATCCTTTTTTCATCAGGAACGGTTTAAGTTTCTGAAGAGGCATGCTATTCTGGCTGCATTCCTTTTTACAGTTGTGTATGGCATTCTGGATGAGTTGTATCAGCTCTATATTCCCTGGCGAACAGCGGATGTCTTCGATGCGATTGCCGATACCATTGGAGCCTTTTTGTTCTCTTTCTTCATCATCATCTGGTGTTGGTTGAAAAAGTTCGAACGGTTCAGCCGCGTGCTGAAGTATCAGGTATCGCCGGTCCTTGGTATAGCGTGTATTCTGGCAACGCCTGCGTTGCATATCAAGATTGTGGAATGGAACATGCCATTCAGCATACAAAAGGCAATCGATATTGTCCTCTATTTTTTCTTGGCATATTTACTGCAACGCGCGTTCTACCATCAGAGTGTCTCCAAATTCTTAAGCAGGCATTCCATAGTATTTTCATTTCTGATGACGATTCTGATCAGTGCCGCGTCTATGTTGTATCTAAAAGAATCGCTGCAACCATTGCTTCGAATGAGAAATCACGTTGCGAGTATCGGTGGGGGACTTCTCTTCTCTCTCCTCTGGTATGGATGGATACGATTGAAGATGTTACTAGAGCACAAACAAGAGAACAGTTTGACATAACTGGAAAATCTCGCTATATTTTCATTGTTAAAACAATCTCCGCCGACTGGTTTGGTACGGCGGATTTTTATTCATGGATGTCAATACTCGATACGATAGTTCTTTGAAGTTCGAATTGCAGGCAGTAGATGGAAATGCGCGTGCTGGAGTTTTTGAGACGCACCATGGTTGTGTGGAGACGCCGATGTTCATGCCGGTCGGTACTCAAGGGACCGTCAAGGCGATAGAACAGCGTGAGTTGACAGAGATCGGTGCCCAGATTATTTTGGGAAACACCTATCATCTGTATCTACGGCCTGGCACATCATTACTCCGAGAGGCTGGCGGATTACATCGTTTCATTGGATGGGAGAAACCCATTCTGACCGATAGTGGGGGCTATCAAGTATTTAGCCTCTCAGATCTTCGGAAGATTCAGGAGGAGGGTGTCAGGTTTCAATCACATCTCGATGGATCGTACCACATGTTTACACCGGCGTCTGTTGTACAAATTCAGCGGGATATTGGCTCGGATATTATGATGGTGCTCGATGAATGCGCTCCATATCCCTGTGATTTTGAGTATGCAAAAAAATCAAATGCCCTAACAATCCGGTGGGCGTCGATGAGTAAGGAAGCATTTGAAAAAACCTCTTCGCCCTATGGATTTCGGCAGTCATTATTTGGTATTGTGCAGGGAAGCGTTTTTGAGGATATTCGTGAGCAGAGTGTACGGCAGCTTCTTGGCATCGGATTCGATGGATATGCCATCGGCGGACTGGCAGTTGGAGAATCGGCCGATCTGATGTACGGGATGACCGAACGTTGTACAACATTGCTGCCGGCGCAGCAGCCGCGCTATCTGATGGGTGTTGGAACACCGGCGAACTTGCTCGAAAGCATCGAACGCGGTGTGGATATGTTCGACTGTGTCATGCCGACACGAAATGGCCGTAATGCCAATCTATTTACAAGATTTGGCGTGTTGAATATCAGAAACGCAGTGCATAAAAATAGTCTTGAGCCGGTTGACGCTTCGTGTTCATGTTATGCCTGCCGGAATTTCTCAAGAGCATATCTCAGGCATCTATTTTTATCCAAGGAAATTTTAGGATTACAACTGGCAACAATTCATAATCTCTCATTTTATCTGAATCTAATGAGAGAAGCGCGACATGCAATTATTGAACATCAATTTCACTCATGGAAACCAAAGACATTGGCGATAATGCAGCAAACTGCTGCGACCGCTGAACCATGGGGCAACACTACAACTCAATGAGGAGAAAATAATGGGAGAAGGTGGTAATCCGTTAGTGAGCGTGGGATTTCTTGTCATGCTCTTTGCAATATTCTATTTTATGATCATTCGCCCTCAGAGCAAGCGGCAAAAAGATCGTCAGAAGATGCTGGATGCCGTGAAGAAGGGGGACAAAATTGTAACAGCGGGCGGTATTTATGCTACTGTCATTGGTGTTGAAGAGAAAACCGTTCTGGTTCAAATTGCTGATAATGTTAAAGTGAAGTTGGATCGGTCGGGCATCTCAACATTACTCACAGACTCAACAGAGAAGCCTGCTGCATAACCACACCGATGTGGAGAGAGTCGGTCAATGAAAGAGAATCATCGGGCAGTTTTGAATTCGATCGAAGAGGCTATTGAGTCTCTTCAGCAGGGGAATGTCGTTATTGTGGTTGATGATGAAGACCGTGAGAATGAAGGTGACTTTGTTGCCGCAGCGGAGAAGGTGACACCGGAAATTATCAACTTCTTCACTCGTGAAGGGCGCGGTATTGTCTGTACGCCCATCACGGCCGCGCGTGCTGAAGAACTGGATTTGGATTCCATGGTAGAAACGAATACTTCTCTCCATGAGACATCCTTCACCATCTCCATCGATTACATTCATGGCACTACGACTGGGGTCTCAGCAGCAGACAGAGCTGCAACAGTGAAAGCCCTCACAGAATCAAAGACACAACCGAGTGATTTTGCTCGCCCCGGACATATCTTTCCTCTCCGCGCAGCGGAAGGAGGCGTCTTACGCAGGACAGGCCATACTGAAGCGGTCATCGATCTTTGTCGGTTGGCAGGATTGAATCCTGTTGGGATTCTCTGCGAAATACTGAATGATGATGGCACGATGGCCAGAGTACCGCAACTTCATCAGATTGCGAGAAAGTTCGATCTGAAGATGATTTCTGTCCGAAGCCTGATTGAATTCAGGATGCAGCGTGAAAAGCTTGTTCATCAGACTGTTCAAACGCATCTTCCCTCGAAGTACGGCGATTTTCAGCTTTATCTCTATCGGAGCGACACCGATCACAAGGAGCATATGGCACTGGTCAAAGGTACAATTTCAAAGGATGTACCGACGCTGGTCCGTGTTCACTCCGAATGTCTGACCGGTGATGTTTTTGGATCATTGCGATGTGATTGCAATCAGCAACTGGTTGCGGCCATGGATATGGTAGAGAGGGACGGATGTGGCGTGGTACTCTATATGAGGCAGGAAGGTCGAGGTATTGGCTTATCGAATAAATTGAAAGCCTACCGTCTGCAGGACGAGGGGATGGATACGGTTGAGGCTAACGAGAAGCTCGGCTTTCGGGCGGATCTTCGCGACTATGGTATCGGCGCTCAGATCCTTCGTGATCTGGGAGTAGGGAAGATGCGCCTGATGACAAATAATCCGAAGAAGATTGTTGGCCTCGATGGTTATGGATTGCTGGTGGTTGAACGTGTACCGCTTGAAGTGCATCCCAATAATTATAATGAAAAATATTTGAAGTCGAAGAGAGATAAATTGGGACACTTGATCCTCATTGAGCAATCGGCACAGAAGTAACCATCGACCCTAGAAGTCTGAGCTGCCGCTAGAGTATTTATACTGGCGGGCAGGAGTGTCTTTGAGGCAGACTTTTCAATCAGGCTTGTTGCTGTTTTTATCTTGCGTCTATAATTAATTTATTCTACTTTGCTTTTGAAACAAGAATAGCCACCATCCGGGATATTGTGATGATGGCTTTTCTTTTTGCCTTATCATCATAGTTTTTTTAGTGAATTTGGAGGTAGAATGGGAGAAAAGAGTAACGGGATAGTCTATCTATCGCGCGAGCGCCTGGTAGAGATTGAAATCGAACTTCGGGAGTTGAAAGTTCAGGGAAGAGCGGAGATGGCGCAAAAAATTGCAGAGGCACGCAGCTACGGCGATCTCAGCGAAAATGCCGAATACGATGCTGCGAAGGAAGCGCAACAGCATTTGGAATTGCGTATCGCTAAACTGGGAGAGACTCTTTCTCGAGCACGGATCGTCAATACCTCGGAATTGAAGAATGACAAAATTTATATTCTTTCCCTTGTCAAGTTGAAAGATGTGGTAACGAAGGAGATCATTGAGTATCGACTCGTCGCTCCCGAAGAAGCCGATTTTGATAGAAATAAAATCTCCGTGACTTCACCGATTGGCAAGGGATTGATGGGGAAAACAGCAGGGGAGATCGTGAAGATAAAAGTGCCAGCGGGTTTTTTAGAGTATGAGATTCTGGAAATCAGTAAATAAATAGTAAGGATTATTCGCACGTTGTAATTCTCTTCATATTCTCATACCGTAACAGAAATGCCATCGAATTTAGAACTTAAAGCAATCTGTCCTTCGATATCAACAGCACGCCTTATTGCAAAAAACCTCGGTGCAACTTTTGGTGGGATTCTCCAACAGCGTGATACCTATCTCAATGGAGCATCAGGAAGAATCAAAATACGGGAGTTCGGTAACTCAGTGGGAGAATTGATCTACTATCGGCGTCCTGACCTCTGTGGAAATCGTTATTCCAATTATGATGTGGAACCAGTAGCTCAAGTTGTCAAATTGAAGAGAATGCTAATAGGGGCATTTGGTGTCAAGATTGTGGTATTAAAGAAGCGGGAACTGTACCTCTTCGAGAATGCACGTATTCATCTTGATAAGGTGCAAGATTTAGGGAATTTTATTGAGTTTGAAGTCATGAACCAACGAGGGGAAAAACAAACCGAACAACTTATGAAATTCCTCAGAACACAATTTGGGATCAGCGAAAAAGATATTATCTGTAGTTCGTATAGCGATCTCCTGCTTGCAAAGAAAGGCTAGCATTCATTGGGATTTTCGAGAGAAAGGATTCTTTTCAGTAAAAAAATTATTACTTGCCATGAGAAGAGTATTTTATTATATTTTCACTGCCTATGCGGGAATAGCTCAGTTGGTAGAGCGCAACCTTGCCAAGGTTGATGTCGCGGGTTCGAATCCCGTTTCCCGCTCTGTCCTGATACTCGCAAGAGTTGAGGGACATCCGACAATCTTCAAAGCAATAAGATTGGCGGAAGTACTTCCTCTATGAACTTGCCCCGTTGCCAATTTCTCCCACCAGGCAACGGGGTTTTTATTCAGAGGAAGCATGGTGTGAATGCCAAGTGCGGAATAGGGAATGCGGGATTATATATTTTGGACCATTGATCCATTGAACCATTAAATCATTGAATTAGTTATCGTTGATCTGTTTATTCCTAACAATTCCCCATTCACCATTCGCAATTCCGAATTTCCACAATGCGGAATGTGGAATTTGGTATGCGGAAATCGGTTTAAAGAATTCCGCAATCAACATTTATCATTCCAATTTTTTTTGGCGCCGTACCCAAGTGGTAAGGGAGAGGTCTGCAAAACCTTTATGCGGCGGTTCGAATCCGCCCGGCGCCTCAAAGAAATATGTAAATGAGGGAATGGGAAAATTGAGGAATTAGATAATTACAATCTAAAGGAAGTCGGGGAGTGAGGAAGAGAAGAACTAGAAATTTCTTCAGGCCTTAACGATCATCTCATTCACCCCAACACTTCCACACTTCCACAATCCCACGTTTCCATATTCCTATATTCCCACCTTCCCATATTTCCCTGCCGGGGTGGCGGAACTGGTAGACGCACAGGACTTAAAATCCTGTGTCCTGCAAGGGGCGTGCGGGTTCAAGTCCCGCCCTCGGCACGTTCTCACAAAGCAATACTCACAGATTTATCAGACGAGATAGCGTGCGGGTTCTCAGCCGTAGGCTGATCCGCCTCTGGCTGAGAGTTCCGCCCTCGGCACGAAAAACGCCACTTTTGAAATTACGTCCTTGCATCAGACGTATTTTCTCGGTTAATTCTCTTTATCAATCAGGTCTCATCTGAAGATTCTGATCTCAATAGCACAACCACAACCGCAGCGGTTTGTATGGGACATTATTCCACACATGTTCCAATATCCTATGATATATCCTTAAAGAGAGTGGACTGTCCGACTTGGATGACCTCCACGAGTAATACTATCGAAGGCCTATCTTTTTTTCCGATCGGGGAATACATGCATGTGTTTTATTCAAATTCGATCCCTTCTGGGGTGGTTCAACATTTTTCTTGTAAACTAAATAACCTCAGAATTCTACTGTACTGGGAATTCAAGTAACCTATAAAGAAGTGAGGTTCTTTATGGATATAATTAAGACTTACAGGTTAGCATTCATGATGTTGGCAGCTCTCTTGCTTACATCCGGCGCCTTCGCACAAGAGGATGAATATAAGAAGTGGCTCAAGAAGGAGCAGGAACAACTCCAGCAATTCAAGGATGCACGGGATAAGGAATTCACTGATTTTCTAAAACAGCAGTGGAAAGAATTTCAATCCTTTAAGGGAATCGTCCCTGATGACATTCCCAAACCAACCAAGATGCCGATCTTCAAGCGCACAAAGCCTGAGGTGAGGGACAGCTCAACGAAGAAGGTCGAGATAAAGGAAATTCCTCAGCAGAGAGATCAGGAGGAAGCCACCAAACAACCCGCTCCGCAACCACAGCCACAACCGGAAGAGAAGAAATCTCAATTCACCATTGATCTGACTTTTTTCGGCGTTCCCATTACTCTACCGCACGACATTGCCACCAGGCCAACACTGGCAACCCCCATTAATGAGAAATCGATAAGCGATTTTTGGGCGGCACTGAGCCGTATGAGCTATGAAAGCCTTCTTGCACAAGCGCAGAATGAAAGAGTCAATCGCAAATTAAACGATTGGGGTTATATCCTGCTTCTCAATCGCATCGGGCGAAGCCTGTTCAACAATGCCCGGAACGAAGCGGTGCTCTTCGTCTGGTTCATGTTATCAAAATCGGGTTTCGACACTCGACTGGGCTACCAGGGCGATTTTGTTCATCTGCTCCTTCCTACACCTAATATGCTCTATCAGGTAAGTTACTTTGAGCTTGGCGGTACGAATCGCTACTACGCTGTGCAGCTTGATCCATCAGATCAACCATTCAAGGGAGCGATCTATACCTACGGTAAGAAATATCCCGGTGCGGAAAAATCTGCCGATTTTTGCGTCAAGAGTGCACCGTACTTAAAGAATCAGATCAAGGAGCGAACTCTCAAGTTTACCTATGGTAGTAAGGAATACACCCTGCAGACAAAGGTGAGCCGAGATGCGGTTGATTTCTTTTGGGAGTACCCACAAACGAATTTTGAGATTTATTTTTCTGCCACTCCCTCCAAGGAATTCATGCAATCTCTTCTCAACCAGCTCACACCGTTAGTCGAAGGGAAGACAGAGTGGGATGCCGTGAATATGATTCTCCGTTTTGTTCAAACGGCCTTCGAGTATAAAACAGATCCCGATCAGTTTGGCAGGGAAAAGCCGCTCTTTCCCGATGAAACAGTATACTATCCCTTCTCAGATTGTGAAGATCGGGGTATTCTTTTTGCGTATTTGGTGCGAACGCTGTTAGGATTAACAGTTGTCGGCCTCGATTATCCCGGGCACATTGCAACCGCTGTGCTCTTTAGCACACCGGTGGAAGGGGATTCGATTATATTTCAAGAAAAGCGCTTTACGATCTGCGATCCGACGTACATCAATGCAGATGTGGGAAGATGTATGCCCCAATTTAAAGGAGTGAAACCAGAAATTATTATCATTCAATAATTCGCTGATTCCTAAATTCACTAATTCTCGTGTCTCATCATCACATATTGGAGGTACCATGCGAACGCTCAATTATCTTCTCTCTGTTCTCTTTATTGGCATAACAATGATTGGTTGCGCCAGTTCTACTGGTGGTGGAGGAGATGTACCAGATTGGTTTTTAACTCCCCCTGATGATCCGAATTTCTGGTATGCACCAAATTCCCAGGTGTCCGCGGATATGCAGCTTGCTCTTGATAAAGCCGTCCAGGGCGGTCGAACTGAAATAGGCAGGAAGGCCGAAGTGCTTATCCAGGGATTACAGAAGAGGTTTACAGAAGAGACTGGAACCGTGGGTAATTCACAATTGCTCGATATGTTTACCCAGGCCAGCAAAACTGTGGTGAACACTTCACTTTCTGGTAGTCGTATTGCAAAGCAAAAGATCATGAAAGAAGGAAACGGCTGGCGCGGCTATGCACTCGTTGAATACGCTGTTGGTGCTGCAAGGGAAGCAATGATGCAGCAAATAAAGAACAACGAGCAATTGTACACCCGCTTCAGACAGACACAAACCTTCAAAGAACTCGATGAAGAAGTCAAAAAGTTCGACGAGTTCAAGAAGAATCAGAAACAGCAATAACATACCGTAATGAAATGGTGTCGTATAGCCATTGCTGCCGTTATCCAATGTGCTATTCAGACCGCATCCGCACAGGAGTATCCCGCCTGGTTTCTTAACCAGGGGGTACTCAGGTGTGGCAGGACTGTTGTTGGTTTTGCTAATACTGCGTTTTATAAAGACTCGGCAATCGCATTTGCGCTTCGGAACGGTGCCGAAGATGCTGGACGCATGGCAAAAACCAAGATCCAAGGTGGGCAGATATATTGGTCTACTGAAGGCGGCACATTCTGGATGGGAGCTGATTTCCGCGAGCAGTTTGACAGTTCTGCTGCCCAGACCGCTCTCACCTCGTTTACTCCAATCGATACATTTATTTCCTCCTCCCTCGTTCTTGTTCTCTTTGCTAATGCACCCTGCGAACTTGACGTTGCGCTACGTTCTCATGGACGAATCAATGCACGTGCCCCATCGTGGACGGAAACTATTCCCCGCGATACAAATTATCTTTATGCTGTTGGCATTGCACCGGAGTACTATTATGAGATAAGCTCATGGAGGGAAGCGGAACGAATTGCTCGAAGGAATTTAGCTGGAAATGTTCATATTAAGATTCGAGCTCTGCAGAAATTAACCGCATATGAAGGTCAGGACATTCGCCATGAGGAGATCTCTGTTACCCTGAAGGATATTCAAGTGGTAGCACGATGGAGAGATCTTGGCAAAAAGATATTCTACGTACTCATTCGAATGCCCAATGCACCATGAATCCATAAGGTGATGCTATGAAAACACTCCCTTTTTTACTCCTCATTCCCATGCTTCTGTTTAGTCAAAGGCCAGACTGGGTAGGTTCAACAGGCAAAAGCATACGGTATCCAAATCAACTCTACCTGACAGGGTTTGGACTCTGCAAAGTTAATAAGGAGTTCGATCAGACAAAGAGTATGCAGCGTGCGTTGAGCGATGCACAAGGAAACCTCATACAAAGCATCAGAGTAAACATTCAAAGCACCGTTGGATCGACGGTGATTGAACGGGAATCAAAAATCTCTTCCTACTTCAGTAACGCGACACAATCTTCATCGACAATGGAACTTCAAGGACTGGAGTCGGAAACCTACTACGATGATGACGACGAGGTGTCCCTTGCGCTTGCCTTTATCTCGCGAAGCAAGACTACTTCTATTTATCGTGAGAAAGAAAAGTCGATCCAGAAAGAAATCCGGCAGCATCTCGATGCTGGAAAACGGTTTGAGGAGCAGGGTGAGAGGACGAAAGCGCTCAATGAGTACCAGGCATGCTTTCCGTTTTTCTTACAGCTCCAGGAGGCACAGGCTATTATCATGGTGGCAAGCACTGCAATTGACAAAGGGATGAATGAGCTCGAAGGTCAAGTCGAGAAGGATGAGGTAAATAAATCGACAGTCCAGGAAGCGATCGATCGTTTAAAAGCAAAACCGATCAATTCACCCGAGGATCTTGCTTGGTACCTTGCCGATGGATTACATGAGCAAAGCGATCTGAGATCAGCATCGGTACTGGTGTACCCATTTGTCTATCAAGACACAAAGATTGGAAGCCCTTTTTCCCGGTACTTCAAAAACGTTCTGGAAAGCAAGTTAGTGGAGGTGGCAAAATGGACACCCGTGCAACAGCTCGAGGTAGACAAGCCGAGGACGCGGAATATCACGCTGGAGAGCGCCAAAGCCTCCGATGCTGAATATATTGTGAAAGGATCGTACTGGATTCAGGAACGCGGCATAAAATTAATCGTCTCGCTCCTGCGTATCCAGGATGGAAAAATTGTAGGCAGTGTTGAGAAAGTCGTTAGTGATTCTACGCTTAAAAATACCGGGCAGAGCCTAATGCCGCCAAATCTTGAACAAGCTCTTGCCGATGAGAAGAAGCTCGCTCAGGGTGAAGAGGCTGGTGCGGGCTTAACTATCGATGTTTGGACGAACAGGGGAGCAGAGGATCTCGTCTTCACAAAGGGCGATAGGATGCGTGTGTTTGTGCGTGTAAATCTTCCCTGCTACATCCGCTTCATCTATCATCTCGCTGATGGAAAGCGTACGGTTCTCGAAAGAAATCACTATATCGACGAATCGAAAGTGAACAAAGAGTATCATTCGCCTCAGTGGGAATTCGAGTGCGATGAGCCCTATGGAGTCGAGCGTCTGCAGGTTTTTGCCAGCACTGAGGAGTTCTCTCCGATCGAGACAGAGTACATAAACGGTTATTACTATCTCAAAGAAGACCTTGGTGATTTTCTTCTGAAGCAACGCGGGATGAAGAAAGTGAAGAAGGGAGTGATGAATACGGAGGCTCGTTTGGCGGTGACAACAATGGAGAGGTAGGATTGTAAGAGTGTGAGAGTGTAAGAGTGTATGAGAGTAAGATCCCCTGAGCGAGCCAGTCATTGGGCGAGTCGAAGGGGAGGGGGAGAATGGGAGACGGGGTGAGTGGAAGTAAGAAGTATTAGAGTAGAAAGTAGGAAGTATCTAGATTGCAGGTGGGAGAATGCAGATAGCAGGCGGAAGATTGACGATTGGAAGTAACCAGGGAATTTGAATATTCCCGAAACGTCCATCTCTATTCACAGAATCGAGATGAGACATCGACCTGTTATATAAAACAGATTTTGTTCAAGCTATCAACTATCTCCCCCTTTCCACGGATTCAGATTGAAAAGGGGGAGAGAAGAAGTGGATCTCTAAGGAACGCAACGGAAAAAGTGAAATGGGGAAAAAAGAAAAGCTCTGACTCAATCCCCCAATCGGGGTTGTCTCAAAAGAAAAAACATAGGGCGTCACGAACCACTTCGTGACGCAAAATGCGGATTACATTCAGATTTCATGTGTCACGGTGTGCCTGCCCCGTGTTTTTTGCGGGGGACCGTGACACCCTTGGCGTACTTTTTAGTTACCCCCATATATTGGAATGGTCGGTATGATAGTCTCATCCCACTGTAATAAATCAAAGACTATACTCCCCTTCTCTTGACAAAGAGAAGGGGTGAGCCTGCCCCGCCATTTATCGATCTTAAAATAGAAAGGCGGGGGGATGAGTCAGAAAAAAAGAAAGCCACCCATCCCCAACTCTCAAGCTGCGGGAATTTAGCATACAACTATGATAGGCTTTCGACTATAAAAGGAGAAAGTAATATGAAAATTACTGCTCTGGCATTTTTGATTCTTATAATCATTTATGCTCATTGCTTTGCTCAACAGAGAGGGATGAAATCCTTTCAGGAGAATAATTCTGAGCAGCGCATTGCTCTTGTTATTGGCAACGGTAGTTACCGCGAGGCGCCGCTTGTAAATCCCCCCAATGATGCTCGTGCGATAAGCAGTACTCTTCGTACGCTTGGATTCACCGTGATCGAAAAGCTCAATGTAAATCAGGAGCAGATGGAAACCGCCATTGGTGATTTTGGTAACCGGCTTAGAAGGGGTGGTGTCGGGTTGTTTTACTACGCGGGTCACGGCGTGCAGGTTAACGGCCAAAACTTTCTCATCCCGATTGGCGCTGCAATAAACAAAGAGACCGAGGTGAAGTATAAGGCGGTTGATGCGGGACTTGTGCTTGCGCAGATGGAGGATGCAAGGAACAGGCTAAACATTGTTATTCTCGATGCCTGCAGAGATAATCCTTTCTCCAGAAGCTGGAGGTCTTCCACGCGTGGTTTGGTAAGCGTTGATGCGCCAAAGGGGACAATCATTTCGTACGCAACTGCACCCGGCAAAGTAGCGAGCGACGGTGATAGAGGCAATGGACTCTATACGGAGCGGCTGCTTTATTATATCAAGCAACCCGGATTGGCAATTGAGGAGGTCTTTAAAAATGTTCGGCGCGACGTGCAGAGACGGACAAACGAAGCTCAAACACCGTGGGAACAATCATCGCTCACGGGAGATTTTTATTTTGTTGCCGGTACCGGTGAGGCTCCGAAAAAACAGCAAGAAATTGTCTCAGAACCTGAGAAGATAACTGCGACTCCCGATTTTGGTGTCGATATGGTGTATGTAGATGGTGGTACATTTACAATGGGGAGTAACGATTATGATGATGAAAAACCACCTCATCAAGTTACTGTGCGAAACTTTTCCATTGATAAATATGAAGTGACCGTTGCGAAGTTTAAGCAGTATTGTCAAGCGACTAACCGATCAATGCCCGCAGCTCCATCGTGGGGTTGGAACGATAATGATCCTGTTGTGAATGTAAGTTGGGAAGATGCAAATGCCTACGCAAAGTGGGCGGGGAAAAGATTGCCAACTGAAGCGGAGTGGGAATATGCGGCAAGAGGAGGCAACAAGAGCCGTGGATTTAAATATGCCGGAAGTGATGATGAGAATACTGTTGCTTGGAATACGAATAATTCTGGTAGCAAAGTACATCCTGTTGGCGGCAAGTATCCAAATGAACTCGGCATCTATGATCTTAGCGGTAATGTATGGGAGTGGTGCAGTGATTGGTATGTATCATATCCTTCTGGTTCACAAACGAATCCAACAGGTTCCATTAGTGGCCAGAACCGTGTGTTGCGGGGCGGTTCGTGGAACGGCGATTCGAGCGTCCTCCGGGCGGCGAATCGCGTCGGGAGCACACCCTGATACCGGACTCTACTATAACGGTTTTCGATGTTCCCTGGACATTAAGTAACACTTTTTGCTGTTAGCCTTTTACACTTGGGTCGAATAAAAATGGCTGAAAAAGAGGATGTACTTACCAAGACGTACGATCTGCTTTTATACCTTATCCCTCAGCTTGAGAAGTTTCCAAGAGCCCAGAAATTTCTACTTGCTGATCGAATCGAGTTGAAAGTCCTCGATATTTTAGAACGGTTACTTGAGGCATACTATTCCCCTCCAGATGCTAAGATGGTACCATTAAAGAAAGCAAATATCGAGATTGAGCAATTTCGCTACCTTGTTAGGTTGAGTCATGACCTGGGTTTCTTGAGTCATCAAAAATATGGTATCCTCAGCGAAAAGATTAACGAAGTCGGAAGAATGGTTGGAGGTTGGATCAAGTCGCTCAAATGAAAACTCATAAGAACTTGTATATGAAACTTTGTTCGTTTGAGAATTTACTTCTTGCCTCAAGGAAAGCGAGACTCGGTAAGCGAATGAATACCGATGTCGCTCGATTCGAGATCAACCTCGAACATGAGCTTGTGAATCTTGCAAAGGATCTCCAGGATCAATCATATCGACCTGGAGAATACCGTGAGTTTATCATCTCTGAGCCAAAGAAGCGCATGATCAGTGCCGCGCCTTATCGAGATCGAGTGCTTCATCATGCCCTATGCAATGTCATTGAGCCAATCTTTGAGCGCACATTTATCTCAGATAGTTATGCTAACCGTAAAGGTAAAGGGACACACAAGGCAATTCTGCGGTACTTGCAATTCGCCCAACACAACACGTATGCCCTGAAATGCGATATACAGAAGTTCTTCCCAAGCATCGACCATCAACTATTAAAGCAGAACATTCGAAAGAAAGTAGCTTGCAAGAAAACAATCTGGCTTATTGATACTGTTATCGATCACAGCAACAGGCAAGAAGCTGTCTTGAATTATTATTCTGGTGACTCGCTGTTTACGCCATTCGAGCGTCGGAAAGGTTTGCCAATTGGGAACCTGACAAGTCAATTCTTTGCCAATGTCTATCTGAATCCACTGGATCATTTTATTAAGGAAGTACTGCAGTGCAAGCATTATATTCGGTATGTCGATGATTTTGTACTCTTCAGTGAAGAGAAACAGCAGCTTCAGCGGTGGAAAGAAGAGATAGAGTCATGGTTGGAATCACTGCGGCTAACGCTTCATCCAAAGAAGACGAGAGTGTTGCCTGTGAATGTTGGACTTTCATTCCTTGGGCATCGAGTTTTCCCGGAATTTCTTTTGCTCAACAAGGATAATGTGCTCCGGTTTAAGAGGCGATTGAAGAAGATGAGCGCTGGGCTTGTTTCAGGAAATGTTACCATGGAGCATCATCGATCTTCGATTGCTAGCTGGGAGGGGCATGCAAAGTTTTCAAATACCTATCGTCTTCGAAAAAAGATTTTTAGGGATGGATCCGAATCAGAACCGTGTGTTGCGGGGCGGTTCGTGGAACAACAAAACGAACAACCTCCGGACAACGAATCGCAACAGGAACACACCCGAAAACCGAAACAACAATAACGGTTTTCGATGTTCCCAGGTCTTTCATCAAGCTGTTGCCAGAGCCTTCCTGTCGATCGACAAGAAGGGAGTGCAGCGGAAAGTCCAGGATCTGTTCCCGTGTTGGTGCAGTCAGCCAACCGAACACAAAGACCAATTCCGGCGCGGTTGGTAGCTTCGGCGAAGACCGTGCCGGAATGTGGACACTAACAGGATAATCATAGGATTGGAATGATAATGAAATCACTTTGCTATAGTATTCTGGCGAGCATTCTTCTCTTCGGTAATCTCCACGCTCAAACCGGCAGGGGTATGAAACCGATCTCCATACAAGATGCTACCGGTAAAGAAGTAGCAATCTACTCCGGCAGTTTTGCCCTTATTATTGGCATGAGTAATTACAGCCAGGGGTGGCCAAGTCTACCCGGGGTTCAGCGGGATGCTCAGGCAGTCCGCTCAACTCTCGAAACTCAGGGGTTCCGTGTAGAGGTGAAAATGGATCTGGATAAAGCATCTCTCGATAAAGTAATTTCTGATTTTATCGCCCGGTATGGAGGCGAGCCGGATCATCGCTTACTCTTCTATTTTGCCGGTCACGGATATACTGTGAAATCCAGCTACGGTGATGAACTCGGATATTTTGTACCTGTCGATGCACCCCTCCCACGGAAAGATGTTGGGGCCTTTCAGAGCAAAGCGATGGAGATGGCACAAGTAGAGATCTATGCAAAGCGTATTCAGTCGAAGCATGCTTTCTTTATGTTCGATGCTTGCTTCTCGGGGTCGCTTTTTGATATTTCTCGCGCTGTTCCCGAGGTCATTTCCTATAAGACATCACAGCCGGTTCGGCAGTTTATCACTTCAGGCACTGCTGAAGAAACGGTGCCCGATGTGAGTATTTTCCGATCGCAGTTTGAGCGTGCATTGAAAGGTGAGGCAGATACGGATAAGGACGGTTACGTAACGGGAACGGAACTAGGGGAGTTTCTCCAAAAAACAGTCATCAATTATTCCCGCAGCAGTCAGCATCCGCGATATGGAAAAATCCGCAATCCTAATTTGGACAAAGGAGATTTTGTTTTTACACTGGGAAGTACATCTGAGGCATCACCCTCTCCGACAAAGCTTCCAGACAAAACAGATTTTTCCATTGAGAAAGAGAAACGAGAGGCAGAAACTGAGCGCACGGCACGCGATGCATGGGCAAAGAATCTGAAAGAGATGGAGGGAAAATATAATGAAGTCATCGAATTAGAAAAGACCGATATCTCCGCGCAGCGTAAAGCAGAGGTGTGGAAGAGGTTCCAGCAGGCGTATGCAGATAATAATCCATATAGCACACGTGATGATGA
The DNA here is from genome assembly GCA_043803945.1 of bacterium. Lineage (GTDB taxonomy): Bacteria > Bacteroidota > Ignavibacteria > UBA10030 > UBA10030 > JAZDJN01. The sequence continues at coordinate 49,315 of JAZDJN010000098.1, forward strand.
GCTTCGAACCAAGGCGGGAGAGAAAGTATCCTTCTGGAATAGAGATGCAAATAAGCCAGCCGAAAAGAAAGCTGCTAAAAAAGAAATATCTTCTCCCGACTTTGGAGCAGATATGGTGTATGTTGATGGTGGTACGTTTACAATGGGGAGTAACGATTATGATGATGAAAAACCACCGCATCAGGTAACTGTGCGAAACTTTTACATTGATAAATATGAAGTGACTGTTGCGAAGTTTAAGCAATTTGTGGATGCAACAGGCTATAAGACCGACGCAGAAAATGGAGATGGCAGTTATAAATGGACAGGGTCAACCTATGAGAAGAAAGCGGGTGTTGATTGGCGCTGTGATGAGCAAGGCAATAGAAGATCCGAAAGTCAGTATAACCATCCGGTCATTCATGTGAGTTGGAACGATGCCAATGCTTATGCAAGGTGGGCGGGGAAAAGATTGCCAACAGAAGCAGAGTGGGAATTTGCGGCAAGAGGAGGCACCAAGAGTCGTGGATTTAAATATGCCGGAAGTGATGATGAGAATAGTGTTGCTTGGAATACAAGTAATTCTGGTGGCAAAGTACATCCTGTTGGCGACAAGTATCCAAATGAACTTGGTATCTATGATATGAGCGGTAATGTATGGGAGTGGTGTGCTGATTGGTACGATGCAACTTATTATAGCAACAGCCCTGAGATGAATCCAACTGGCCCAACAAGTGGTACTCTCCGTGTGTTGCGGGGCGGTTCGTGGGGCTCCTAAGCGGGCTACCTCCGGACCTCGAATCGCGGCAGGATCACACCCGGGTACCGGGACGGCAGTTACGGGTTTTCGCTGTTCCCTGGACTTTAGATAGCGCTTTTTCCTTTTAGCCTTTTACACTTGGGGGGGATTGTGCGGGGAAATTTTTTTGGGGATGGTAGATGGGAATAGTTGACTCAACCCCCCTGGCCGGGGCCGTCCAAAAAGAAAAGAACTGTCACACCGGAATGTGCCGCTTTACGGCATCTCGTACTGCGGGACTTCAATCCGGTGTCCAGTGCCTTATTTAAGCATTTTTCTTGATTCCGGTTAGAAGATTACCGGAATGACAGTGCACTAGTTTTCTTTTTAGACAGCCCCCGGGGGGGATGAGTCAGATAAAACCAATGCCATTAAGCGTCGAACCGTTCCTTACGCTATAGTCCTCAAGAGAGAGGGAACGGTTCGGTCAAAAGATCTTTCAGAAGGCTGAGGTGTATTTATCTGGATGAACATGCCCGGACCTTCTTACCTCGCTGAAGAAAGACAGGTTATGGAATGAGAAGTTAAGAGAATACATTTAGAGGCCCCATATGAAATTCCTTACACACCTAATCGCGCTATTCATAGTTCTCTCTCCATTTGCTCAAGCACAAAAACCGGAGCTGGTAATTCAAACCGGACACACCAACGGGCTCACTTCGGCAGTATTCAGTCGTGATGAAAAGTATGTACTGACGGGGAGTTGGGACAACACAGCGAAACTCTGGGATGCCTCAACAGGAAGAGAAATAAGAACATTTGCCGGGCACTCAGAACGCATTTGGTCTGTCGCTATCAGTCCAGATGGACGATATGTAGCGACAGGAAGTTATGACAAGACGGCAAAAATCTGGGAGACTTCAACGGGAAAAGAACTGAGGGTATTGACTGGTCATAAGGATGAAGTTCACTCCGTTTCTTTCAGTCCCGACGGTCAGTATTTAGCAACGGGCAGTTGTGACAAGACAGCGAAGCTATGGGAAACCTCAACGGGAAGAGAAGTAAAGTCTTTTACTGGACATTCTGAAGACATTTATTGCTTGGCTTTTAGTCCAAATGGACAGTATATGGTGACGGGAAGTTTTGACAAGACCGCAAAACTCTGGGAGGTATCAACAGGAAAGGAAATGAAGACATTCACTGGACATTCATCCTCGATCAATTCTGTCGCATTCAGTCCTAGTGGACGATATGTGGTAACAGGAAGCCGGGATAGCACTGCAAGACTATGGGATGTATCCACGGGGAGAGAAGTGAAGACATTGGCAAGGATCTCATCGTGGATTAATTCTGTCGCACTTAGTCCTGATGGGATGTATGTGGTGATAGGGAGTTATAATGGAACAATAAAACTGTATGATATCTCTACTGATCAAGAGGTAAGTTCATTTGCCGGACATCCCCTTTCGGTTACCTCTGTTACTTTCAGTAATAATGGGAAGTACATTCTGTCGGGGAGTTGGGATAGTAAAGCAAAACTTTGGAAGGCATCAACAGGCAGAGAAGTGATGAAAATTGCAGGACATTCTTCGGAGATTCGTACAGTCGCATTCAGTTCAGATGGAAGAAATGTGGTAATGGGGAGTGATAGTGTAGCGAAGATTTGGGAAGCCATGACCGGAAGAGGTTTGCGGGGACTATCTAATCATTCTGGTATCTATTCCGCGGCATTTAGTCAAAATGGGCGGTATGCGGTGACCGGGAGTGTTGTTAGTGGAATAGCGAGAATCTTCGATGTTTCGACGGGAAGAGAGGTTAGAACATTAACGGGGAAATGGGGCAGCATATATTCCGTAGCCTTCAGCCCCGATGATCAATATGTAGTAACAGGGAGTATGAATGGGAGAGTAAAACTCTGGGATGTCTCTACAGGAAAAGAGGAGCGAACATTCATAGGTCATTCTGGCGATGTCGCTGCAGTAGCGTTCAGTCCTGATGGGCAGATGATTTTGGCGGGGAGCACTCGTGATGTCAAGCTTTGGGATGCATCGACAGGAATAGAAGTGAAAACTTTGAAAGGTCACAGTAGCCTCATTCGCTCAGTTGCATTCAGCCCCGATGGGAAGGATGTAGTGACTGGAAGCGCAGACAAAACAGCGAAGCTCTGGGATATCTCAACAGGAGCAGAAGTAAAGACTTTGACCGGCCATTCAGATTGGGTAAATTCCGTTGTATTCAGTTCTGATGGGCGATATCTGGTGACGGGGAGTTGGGATAAGACTGCGAAACTGTGGGAGGTCTCAACAGGAAAAGAGGTGAGGACATTCATTGGGAGTTCAGGTGGCATCAATTCTGTGGCCTTCAGTCTGAATGGGAAATATATCGTTGGTGGATGTAAAACTGGCGAGTGCATCATTTGGGATTTGCAGACAGGTATAAAGCTTGCCTCAAGAATTGCACTCGATGAAAAGGATTGGGTTGTCGTCACTCCGGATGGCCGCTTCGATGCATCGGCAAATGGGATGAAGTTGCTCCACTACGTTCAAGGAATGGAAGTCCTCCCTCTCGAATCCTTCTTCGAACAATTCTATACACCTAATCTGTTTGCGCGAGTTCTCTCAGGAGAGAAGATCGAAACCACACCCACGGTCGATTTCTCCAAAGCCATCAAACTTCCTCCACTCGTAAGGATCGTTTCACCGAAGACAGGAGAGACTTTCACTTCAGATCGAGCTCAAATTAGTGTTGAAGTCACCGATCAGGGTGGGGGGATCGATGAAATCCGTCTCTATCACAATGGAAAACTTATCTCAGAAGATCAGCGGGGGATGAAGGTCATTGAATCGAAGACAACGAAGATCACAAAGACGTTTGATGTCACGCTCCTACCGGGCATCAACGAGTTTAAAATCACAGCCTTCAATATGGAGAGAACCGAATCAGTCCCGGTGTCTCTTTCAATCGAGCTTACGGCAACGGAAGCTTCAGCAGAACTCTACATACTTGCGATTGGCATCAATCAGTACAAGAACTCAGTGCTCAACCTCAACTATGGAAGGCCGGATGCAGAAGCATTCTTGCAGGTTGCTGAAAGGAAAGCACGGGGAATATTCAGAGCGATCAAGAAATATGAAGTCTACGATCAACAAGCAACAAAGGTAAACATCGAAGGCATCTTGACACAGATCATTCAGCTTTCAAAGCCGCAGGATGTATTTCTGTTTTTCTATGCCGGTCATGGAGTGATGAGCGAAGGCGATGCCGCGTTGAAACCGGATTTCTATCTTATTCCGAGCGATATCACTCAGCTCTATGGGAACGATCGACAGTTAGTCGCTAAGGGAATCTCTGCATCGTTGCTGAAAGAGCATTGCACGAACATGCGAGCACAGAAGCAACTGGTAGTCATCGATGCCTGTCAGGCTGGAGGTGCAGTGGAGACGTTTGCGATGCGGGGAGCTGCGGAGCAGAAAGCGATGGCGCAGTTGGCAAGAGCGACAGGAGTTGTCATACTGGCAGCGACGGGCACAGAGCAGTTTGCGACAGAGTTCAAGCAATTGGGTCACGGAGTGTTTACCTATGCGTTACTGCAAGGACTCGAAGGAGAAGCCGATGGAAGTCCAAAGGATGGAAAGGTTACGGTGGCAGAGCTGAGAGCGTATCTTGACGATCAAATACCTGAGCTGACGAAGAAGTATAGAGGGCAGGCGCAATATCCAGTCGCATATTCAAGAGGAAATGATTTTCCTGTAAGCGCTGGAAGATGAGAGTAAGATCCCCTGAGCGAGCTAGTCGTTGGGCGAGTCGAAGGGGAGGGTGAGAGTGTATGAGAATAAAATCCCCTGAGCGAGCCAGTCGTTGGGCGAGTCGAAGGGGAGGGGGAGAATATGAGATGGGGCGAGGAGATGAGATATTACCGATTTCCAATTTCCGAGTTTCGATTGGAATGCAAGAGTGTATGAGCGTAAGCAAAGAATGCAGATTGGAAAATTCTATGTCGAATACAACTTCAATTCTCGGGCTCTTGGATGCCCTGCAATTCGCGGCTGAGAAGCACAGCCGTCAGCGAAGAAAAGATGCCGATGCCTCTCCGTATATCAACCATCCTATTGCCGTCGCGGCGAGTCTAGCCCGGTGCGGTGTCTCCGATCTTGTCACGCTGCAGGCAGCAATTCTTCATGATACGATTGAGGATACGAAAACCACTCCTCCAGAACTAGAAGGGCGGTTTGGAAAAGACGTAACAGCGATTGTCCAGGAGCTCACGGATGATAAACAGTTGCCGAAAGAAAAGCGAAAGCAGCGGCAGATTGAACACGCACCATTGATATCTGCAAAGGCAAAGTCGATTAAGATCGCCGACAAGATTAGCAATGTGCACGACATTATTTATACACCGCCGAGGTTCTGGAGCAGGAGGGAAAAGAAGAAATACCTTGAGTTTACAGAACAGGTGGTAAAAGGCTGTCGGGGAGTAAACAAGGAACTTGAGAATGAGTTTGATAAATATCTTGAAGAGGCAGGAAAAAGTCTGAAATAAAGGCAGTCCAAAATGTAGGACGAGTTGCCAACTCGTCCACAGTGAGCATGCGAATATTCAATGTATTGTGCTCACTTGAATAGTGAATCATGAAGTCCAATAATAAATAGGGTGCAATTGTGAGGAAGCACAGAATATTGAGAACAGTATTTCAATACATTCTCATGCTTGTGATCTGCAAACCAGTATTTTCTCAAGATGTTCATAGCGGCAAGAACGCTGCTGAATCCAACCGAATCAATGCTGGCAGCGAGATGGTTCTTGTTGAAGGTGGGACATTCACGATGGGAAGCAACGAAGGAAACTCCGATGAGAAACCGGCTCATCAAGTTACAGTGAGCAGTTTTTATATCGATAAGTATGAAGTAACGGTAGCACAGTTTAAACAATTTGTAGATGTCACGGGATATAACACCGATGCTGAAAAAAGCGATGGAAGTAACATATGGACAGGGTCGACTTGGGAGAAGAAGGCGGGCGTCAACTGGCGGTGTGACGAGCGAGGGAAAAGAAGGCCGGTAAGTCAGTACAACTATCCAGTGATCCATGTCAGTTGGAACGATGCAGCGGCGTTTGCTGCATGGGCCGGAAAGCGTTTGCCGACGGAAGCTGAGTGGGAGTTTGCAGCAAAAGGTGGCAGGCAAAGTAAACGGTATAAATATAGCGGTGGAGATAATCCTGATGCAGTCGGGTGGCTTGATATAAATAGCGGTTGGAAAATACATCCACCAGGACAGAAACAACCAGATGAGCTTGGCATTTATGATATGTCCGGAAATGTATTTGAGTGGTGCAGCGATTGGTATGATGGGAAGTACTATAGCACGAGTCCAAAACAAAATCCTCATGGACCACTCTCCGGCCAATTTCGTGTTCTACGGGGTGGTTCGTGGGTCATCGACTTGGACGCTGTTCGGCCTACCTACCGCAACGGTGCAACGCCCGAAGATCGGAGCGGTGATTTCGGGTTTCGATGTGCGAAGGCGGTGAAATAGGGATAAAAGAAAATTTTTTGACTCAACCCCGAATCCTGAGGCTGTCCCAAAAGTCTTCTTTTGACTCTCTGGGTGCGGTAAAACGTTTGATTTTCGTAAGTCTCGTAGGTCGAGCAGCCTGCTCGACCAACATTTTGAACAGCCTCGGTACCTGGAATGATGAGCATCATTGAAGACAACTTCTGCCAAGTGTACAAAGAAAGCTCTGTACTCCCCTTCTCATGGCAAAGAGAAGGGTTTGGAATAAACCTTCGGTGCAAAGTGTAAGTTGTAAGGAATTAAGCAGAATGCAGGGTAAAAAGGATATCGAATGAAAAGATATATATCGCTCTTGATAATTCTGATGTTTATAGCAGTAAAGCTTTGGCCACAGGATCTCTCAGAGTTACGAATTGCAGGGAAAGGAGAATACCTCAAATCGGAGCTTATTAATAAAGCCGTAAGAGATGCCAATGGTATTGTCTGTGCCGGGTTGATGATCCTCTCCGATCTCGATGGATTAAGTTATGAATCTAATAATGGCGTAGTGAAAATTAATCGGAGCCCTGGAAAAGATCTGCTCTTTCTCTCGCCGGATGAGCGTATGGTGACAGTGTTGAAAACGGGCTATAAGCCGTTGAAGGTGATCATTAATGAGTTTGGCATCAAGTTCGCAAGCGGCACAGTGTGGAAGCTTGAGGTAACAGGGAGTAAAAAAGTTGAACAGGTCCCGATTGTTGTTCGAGTTGATCCATCAGACGCAGTTATCATACTTGATAGCGTTTCGGTTACGAGTGGTAGACCAATTACCGTTCAAGAAGGAAAGCATACCGTAAAGATTCTCAGAGATGGATATAGATCTGTAACCGAACAAATCACTGTCTCACCAAAAGAGAGAGAATTCCCTTTCACATTGAAGAAAGATAAAGTCAGCCTGAATGTACTCGTTTATCCTGCTGATGCATCGGTAGCAGTCGATAGTATTTCACTCATTTCAGGAAGAGGATTCCCGACAGAAATTGGTCTTCATAAGCTCAGAATAGAGAGAGATGGATATGAACCTGAGATGCACGATATAGAGGTATCGAAAATAAATAATTCGTTTTCCTATCAACTCAGGAAGAAAAAGTACACAATAAGTATTATTGGAGATCCATCCGATGCAATAATGAGTGTCGACTCAATCAGAGTACAGGGAAACACCACTGTAGCAGAATGGGGTTACCATGTGCTCCGGGTTGAAAATAGCGGATACGAATCTCTCTCGAAAGAGATCGAAGTGATGTCGAAGCAAACATCATTTTCTTACTCACTAAACAAAATTCGTACTTACAGCTTTGAGGTAAGCTCGGGAATTGGATTCATAGCGCTTGAGGGAAAGCCTAAAAGTCCACCGCCAATTCTCTCTTTTCAATACAGGCTCTCGAATATGTTTACTATCGAGTTAGCAGGTGGTAGCGTTGATGCAGGAGACTCCATCAAGTATGACAACTTCACATTTGGGTATCTGTCGAACAAATATACCATTGTGAGCTTAAGGGGACGTATCAATATTTATCAGACAGGATCTTTGGAAACGTATGTAGGAGCATGCATCACCTTTGTGTTAAACGACAGAACATTCACTTCTTTGCCACTCAATAACAGTTCAACGAGATATTATGACTCTTATATGAATAGTGATGTTGATAGATTATTTGGAGGCGGATTTATTGGGGCTCGTTATTGGGTATTCAATAAATTCGGTCTTGTCCTAGAGACTGGACATCACTTTATAAATTTGCGTGCTGGAATTACATTCACATTCTAATGAGGAGCTATGAAAAAGTGCTCAATCATTTTATTCCTTTTTACTGTCGGTTCACAACTCCTTTTCTCTCAGACTGTATTAAAGGATACCATTAAACAATCTAACCGCTACTATTATGGCGAGGGAATTGCCGAGAATGAAACTGAAGCTTCCAATTCTGCACTCGCTCGCCTGACCCAGCATATCGCCGTGACAGTCTCTTCCACGTTTCAGAGCGATCAATTTGAGGATAAAAACAATTATCAACAGACTGTCCGGCAGGTGGTCGAAACCTATTCAGTGGCATCGCTGAGTAATTTTCATACCCTCCGAAACCAGCAAGGTAGCAAGATTGAAATTTTTCATTACATCGAGAAGAAAGAGGTAGAAAAAATATTCCACGGGCGCATACAGCTTGTGCGAAATATCATTGAGCGGGCGAAGGAATTTGAAGCCGAGCTCAATCTTGGCAATGCGTTGAAATGGTACTACTTCGCTTCCATACTTCTGAACTCGGTGCCGGCGCAGTTCATCGAGCAGGAGGGGAAAGTACTTATTACGGAAATACCCTCCCGCATCACGAAAATCCTCCAGAGCGTGCGTTTGTCGTTAATTGAAGATCGCCATGTTTCTGAGAAGGAGAGGGTGCTTGTATTTTCGGTGAGATCAAACGATCTGCCGGCGCAATCCATTGAGTTATTGTTTTGGGATGGTTCGGGGTATGGCAAGATGCAGGCTGCCGATGGGGAAGCGAGTATACAACTTTATGGTTCAGCCATTGGAATGACAAAGCTCGATCTCCAGATCAAATACAGCTACGATGATTGCCGGGATGAGATTAAAGAAGTGGGTGACCTCTGGAATGTGGTTAAAAAACCATCCTATAAAAATACGCAGCAGATTGATTTGGTATCGAAACCGGCAGTGAAGAAATCCGAGCCGGTTAAAAGTAAGCCGATGGTTATTGAGAAGACAGGTCATTTCAGTATGAGATTATTTTCGAAGGAACAGGCGCCTGTTGTTGAAACGATACGGAAAGAGGCAGGCGGGGTTCTCGATCTTCTCGCTGAGCGACAGGTGGATGCAATAAAGAAGTTCTTTACGAAAGATCAGTTCCTCCAACGTAAAGTCCTCGATATACTGCAATACAATAATCTCACAATACTCGACACACTGATTGATGCCAATATCAATAAAACAGCTATGGGCTGGGAACTCCGCCGCATCCGTACGCTTGCTTACTACCCTACATTACGGAAGCAGTCCTTAGAGTATTTGATCTTAGATTTTGATACGGAAGGCAAATTATACGATCTAAATTTTGGCATTACGGATACTCTGTATCGCTTGTTTGTCGAGCAGGCTTCGTACGGCCAGGATTGGGGGAACCGACAGGTGATAATCAAATTTGCTGAGAGATACCGGACAGCGTTTCTCAGCAGGGACATCAACATGCTCGATTCGCTCTTTGCCGATGAGGCAGTGATAATTATAGGCCGGGAGTTAAAGAAAACAAAAGTGAAGGATATCTATGGCTTTACTCCTTCAAGCACTGCACAGCCCGATTATTCCTATACGCAGTACACGAAGAAGCAATATCTGAAGAACCAGAACGAAGTCTTCAAGAGGCAGAAAGATCTTTATGTCGGATTCTCGACATTTAAAATCAATAGAAAAAACGATTCGGCGGGGACTTATGGACTGAGCATGAGGCAGCATTATAATTCCACAACCTATGCGGATGAGGGGTACCTGTTTTTGCTGGTAGATTTCAATGAAGATCTGCCGCAGATTTATGTACGAACCTGGCAGCCGCATGAATGGAACGATGAGGCGCTTTACAAATTGTCGAATTTCAAGTTAAATCGTTGAGGGTGGGTTGTTGATTGGAGGTGACGAGTTGGTTAGGATGGACTCATCCCTGCCTGCCCGCTAGGGCCTGCAGGCGGCAGGCAGGCCCCCGGCGAGGCTATCCAAAAAGAGCCTTTGTCATTTCGATCCCGATTTATCGGGAGAGAAATCTTGCTTTTTGTTTAGATTTCTCAGTTGCTGCGCGCCTTCGAAATGACAAAACGGTCTTTTTGGTCAATCCCTGAGGGGATGAGTCAGGCAATACCAACACCATACTTCCCCGACTCTCAAGCTCTCGAATGATAAAATGAACAGATGGACGCAGAAACCTTCCGAAGGTCTATAGAGTACAACGAGAAACCTTCGGAAGGTTATGCAGGCTTGAAAAGAAGTCCCTCGTTCTAATGAATTGTCAATTCCCTTGCGGAATGATACGCAATTAATTATAATATATTGCGTATAGAACCGACAAACATTATGATACCTCGAATCTTACAATCGAAAATCAAACAAAGACTCTTTAAAGGAAAAGCAATTATCCTCTACGGCCCTCGACAAGCTGGTAAAACGACTCTGGTAAAAAACCTGCTCAGTGATCTGAAATTAAGCTCGATTGTATTTGATGGTGATGAAGCCGATATACGGGAAGTGCTTACTAACACGACATCGACCAAATTAAAATCGCTGGTGGGAAAAAATAGAATTGTCTTCATCGATGAAGCTCAGCGAATTCCAGGGATAGGGCTCACCATGAAGCTGTTTACAGATAAGCTCTCTGATGTACAACTAATAGCTTCTGGGTCGTCTGCATTTCAACTTGCATCACAGTCGAGCGAGGCACTTACAGGGAGAAAATATGAGTTTGTCCTTTACCCACTTTCCTTTGGAGAGCTTGCCGGTGCTCAAAGCATCCTGGAAGAGAAACGGGTGCTTGACCATCGGCTGATCTTCGGATCATATCCGGAGATTGCGACACATCCCGGTGAAGAGAGGGAGCTTCTTAAGCTTTTAGTTCAGAGTTATTTGTATAAGGATGTTCTCTCGTACGAGCGTTTATCAAAGCCGGCAGTTCTTGAAAAGCTTGTCCGTGCACTGGCTTTGCAGGTAGGCAGCGAGGTATCATATCGTGAACTTGGCCAACTCATTGGTATCGATAACGAGACAGTGGAGAGATATATCGACATGCTCGAAAAGTGCTACGTGCTTTTCCGTCTTCCTTCCTACAGCCGTAATGTTCGGAACGAAATTAAGAAAGGTAAAAAAATATACTTTTTCGACACAGGTGTACGAAATGCAATTCTCGGTCATTATTCCATGCTGCATTCGCGCAGCGATACCGGAGCGCTCTGGGAGAATTATCTGATAGTAGAGCGGATGAAAACTCTTGCTTACCGGGGGAGCGATGCACGCTCCTTTTTCTGGCGTACGGCACAACAGCAGGAGATTGATTATGTAGAAGAGGAGGAGGGCCGGTTGAGAGCGTTCGAATTCAAATGGAACCGAAAGGCAAAACCAAAGGTTCCGAAAACATTTACATCAAGCTACCCTGGTTCGGCGACTTCACTGGTAACTCCGGAAACCTATGACTCATTTCTCACTGGTGACTAATTGCATTTTGCTGAGAGTAGGAGAAAGATTTGAGCTATAAACTGGGGCTGTCTAAAAAGAGCCTTTGTCATTTCGATCCCGATTTATCGGGAGAGAAATCTTGCTTTTTGTTTAGATTTCTCAGTTGCTGCGCGCCTTCGAAATGACAAAACGGTCTTTTTGGTCAACCCCTGAGGGGATGAGTCAGACAATACCAAAGCCATTGAGCATCGAACCGTTCCCTGCGCTATAGGCCTCAAGAGAGAGGGAACGGTTCGGTTACAAGATTCTTCGGAAAGTGTCACGGTGTAAAAGAAAATGATAGAAGTCCGTCTTTTTCCGTTGGTTACTCTCTGGTAAAAGACGGACTTCTACCAGAATAGGAAGGAGCGAAGAGGTTTGAAATATTCTATCAAACTAATCGGCATTGTTTCCTTTTCATTTATTATCCTCTCTCTTTTCCAAAGCTGTACGGAAAAAGAGTTTAACAATCCTGTTGATCCGAATGTAAAGATTCTGCCTCCTACAAACCTCCTGCTTTCCCTTACGACCGATACATCTGCGACAATAAGCTGGAGCGACCCAAATAACTTTTCTCTTGAACAGCAGAAGAGTATTCGATATGAGATACAACAGAGCACAGACCAGAATACTTACACGCCAGTAAAATCTGTACAAGGGGATACGACATCTGTTATTATAAGAGGTACATTCCTTTCAACGAATTCTTATTACTTCAGGATAAAAGCTGTTGCGGGTATTAATGCTTCCGGGTATGCAGATGCTGTGAGTGGAAGTATTACCTTTTCAGCCCCAACGAATGTTCAGGTGACAGCGATAACAGAGACACGAGCTACAGTAACTTGGGCGTTGAACAATCCAATTGCCACGATGGTGATGATTGAGCGAAGCGCTAATGCAATGATAGGATTTGTACTCGTTGATAGTGCGACCGCTTCAAACAATTCAAAGTTAGTAACAGGAAGATATAGTGCTGATAGTACTTATTATTTCAGGATACAGGCGAAATCCAATATCAATAAGAGTGTCTACTCGGCAGTAGCTTCAAACCAATATGTATTTTCGGCACCAACAAACCTTACAATATCCTCATTGACAGAGACACAGGCAACATTAAGTTGGGCACTTAACAATCCACTTGCAACGATCGTGATGATCGAGCGGAGCACTGCTGCTTCTTCCGGCTATAGAGCCGTTGATAGTGTCTCAGCGAGCCTAACGACAAAAGGGATAGTTGGTATTTATTGTACGGACTCGACATATTATTTCCGTCTTAAGACAAAGTCATCCATCAATCAAAGTAGTTACACACCCGCGGTTTTACAGAAACTTCTGTTCCCAGCCCCTTCCAATCTTCTGGTAACTTCATTTTCAGCTACATCTGCTTCTTTACAGTGGAAGGATAATAGCTCGTTTGAGACAGGATTTGAAATCAACTCTGGAATCGACAGTACAAATCTATCTCTCATAAAAACTGAGCTAGCAAATTCAACTGCATCAGTGATTAATAGTGCGTTTGATATTAAGAAAGTCTACTATTTCCGTGTCCGTGCAAAGTCTTTATATAACATTTCAGCTTTCTCATCTGCTGAGATTGCTCCCCTTGTTCCCACAGGTATGGTTTTTATTAAAGGCAGTACATTCACTGCAAACTCTACTCCGATTACTATCAGCAGTTTCAATATAGACCAATATGAAGTGACGTACGAGCTTTGGACCGATGTAAGAAATTGGGGATTGACACATGGCTATACCGATTTGCCTTCGGGACGAAATGGCTACAATCCAATTGGAACAAACAATCCCGTCACAGAGGTAAACTGGTATGACATCGTTAAATGGTGCAATGCCCGTTCGGAAAAAGATGGCTTGACACCTGTATATTATACAAACAGCTCACAGAACACAGTCTATCGCACAGGTCAAACAGATATTAATAATGATGCGGTGAAATGGACGGCAAATGGCTATCGTCTACCGACGGAAGCAGAGTGGGAGTATGCAGCCCGTGGAGGAATCCAAACGCATGGATACACCTACAGTGGCAGCAACACGATAGAGGACGTGGCATGGTATAATTCAAACTCTCCAAACAACACCCATCCCGTTGGACAAAAGAGTACAAACGAGCTTTGTATTTATGATATGAGCGGGAATGTATGGGAGTGGTGCTGGGACTGGCATGGGTCTACATATCCCTCAGGTGGGACTATGGATCCGAAAGGACCCTCGACAACCCAATCGTACCGTTTGCTGCGTGGCGGTTCTTTCGACGGCAGCGAGTACGTCTGTCGGGTAGTCATCCGCAGCTACAACCTCCCTTCCGGCTGCAACTTCTTTTACGGTTTCCGATGTGTCCAGGATTAAATTTATACTTTAACACTTTTACGCTTTTACACTTTAAAACGCGTGTACAATATTTTAAAAAACAATTACAGAGGAGGATATGGCAGCTACCGAAGCAATCATAGTAAAGACATATCATTTTTTGGTATACATGATACCGCTTTTATCGAAACTGCCGAGGGAACAGAAGTTTCTTGTTGCAGATCGGTAAAATGACTGGAGGTTGGTTATAGTCCATCACGTGAAAACATTATCGATTGTTGATGAACTAATGAAAATAAGAAAGAAGTCCGTCTTTTTCCGATGGTTATTCTCCGTTAAAAGACGGACTTCTACCTATGAACTGCAGGAAGAGGTATACAGATTGGTGCAGAAAGAACGTTCCTACAGGCAAAGTTGATCCCTGCCTGCGGCAGGCAGGCGGACGAAGTGAGGCCTGCAAAGGCGAGCGAAGAGCTTGCCCGAAATAAGACAGATGAAGAAGAGAGACGAGAAATGGATCTGTAAGGAACGCGATGGAAGAAGTGAAATGGGGATTAAAGAACTATTTTGACTCACCCCTGGCCCCCTTCTCTAAAAGATAGAGAAGGGGGTATCTGGAATGGTGAACATCATTAAGATAACTTTTTCGAATTGTACAGAAAGATTACTCTATACTCCGGGGTTGTCCAAAAAGAAAAGAAACTGTCACACCCGAATGATTTTACCTGCCTGCCGGCAGGCAGGTCGGGTGTCCAGTGCCTTAATCTTTCAAATTTCTGGATTCCCGCTAGAAGCATGCCTGCCCGACGCAGGCGGGCGGGAATGACAGCGTTCTTTTTTACTTTTTTGGACAACCCCGGTATGGTGATGAGTCAGACAATACCAAAGCCATCGCGCATCGAACCGTTCCCTACGCTATAGGCATCGAGAGGGAGGGAACGGTTCGGTCAGAAGATCCTTCGGAAGGTAACGCAGCTTTCATTCAGACCTTCCGAAGGTTACTAAGGAATCGCATTTGAGGTGAGCTGTTATGTAGATTGCATTGCCGTTATTCCTGCTTGCCTTTTATAGGGCAGAATAGTACTATGGATACAAAAAGCTCCATATGGAGCATAAAGTATCCAATATAGATGAGTGAGATAATATGATTTTCCACAAAACGCTTGATACTCTTCTCGCAACATGGTCGCACATCGCTGTATTACGCACACTACAGGATTCGGTTCATGGCCTTACAGGCAGAGAGATCGCCCGCCAATCAGGGATGAATCATCGTTCCTGCCTCAGAGCACTGACAACCCTGGAGGAACTTTCTCTTGTCACCCGTCAGCGCGGCGGTCGGGACCATCTCTTCACATTCAATCGCGAGCATATTCTGGTATCACAGGGCATTATCCCTTTGCTCGCTCTCGAACGAAGATTCATTCAGGATTTTACTGACTTTCTCTCCAGCCGAATCGGCAAACGTGCAGAAAGCATTATCCTCTTTGGCAGTGTCGCCCGAAAGCAGGAGACCCTTGCCAGTGATGTTGATCTCTGCATCATTGTACGGAGAGTCAACGAGAAGGAGAAGATTCAATCGATCATTCACGATAGTGCAGAGATACTCTTAAGGCGATATGGGGCTCGTGTCTCTCCCCTTATCTTTACCCTTGCTGAATTTTCGTCGAAAGCTCGTCAGAAGAAACCCCCTGTTCAGGAAATCCTCGAGGAAGGGGTGGTCATAAAAGGAAAATCTCTCAGGAGGCATTGTTATGACGCGACATAGCGTCCGTATCCATTTGCGGCGCATTATTGATCATAAAAACGCAGTCTCGTATGCTGGTCATCTTTACAGTCAGAAGGATGTCGATAATTTGTGGAAGCTTGTCGAACGTTTTCGTGCTTGGGCAATTCAACTACTCGAATCTTGAAGACTTGAATGCATTCTAGTGAAACATTGGTCAAAAAAAGAGACGGGCCTAAATGAACGGACATGAAATCTACAAGGGCTAAACAAATGAAAAAGGGGTCAATACTTATCTTCCTTTTCTTTTTATTTGATCTAAGTCTCATGGCACAGGAGATCTCAGAGCTGCATATTGTCGGAAAGGGAGAATACCTTCAATCGGAGCAAATTGCTAAGACCATACGAGATGTCAATGGCACCGTCTGTGCCGGCTTGATTATCCTCTCGGACCTGGAGGGTTTGAACTACGAATCCAACAATGGAATCGTAAAGCGGAATACAGCACCGGGAAAAGATTTTCTCTTTCTCTCGCCAGATGAGCGGATGGTCACTGTCTTGAAAACAGGTTTCAAGCCGTTAAAGATTATTCTGAATGAGTATGGCATTAAGCTTGAGTCTGGGAAGACCTGGCAGATCCAGGTGACGGGCACCATAAAAAGAGAAGAGGCAGATAAAGACCTGTTCGACATGGTATTTCATTGTAGTGAAGGGGATGTGTATTCATCCTATGGTGAATATGCTCCCATCCTATCCAAAGAGAAAACCATCTCCTACAAACTCCCCAAAGGAAATTACACGTTTCGATTTCAGAAGCAGGGCTTTGCAGACGAAGTTCAGTCAGTCAATTTAACTGGACTTAAGGAAATTACCATCACTCTGAAAACCGGCATGATGTCAACAGCTAATCGGATCAAACTGCTGGGCATTATTAGGATTACATCGGAACCGAGCGGTGCAGAGGTACTTATCAATGGCCAGAAGGTTGGGACCACACCGTACGACAACGATCTTGTAGCAGGCAATCATCAACTCGAATTACGTAAAGCGCTCTATCACCCGGATATCTCCAGTTTCACACTCGATGAAGGGAAAACCGTTCAGATTCCCCGCCGATTGAAACCGCGTTTTGGCTATATTACTGTTACAAGCTCACCCGCGAATTCTTCTGTATATATCGATGGAAAACCTATAGGCAGCACACCGTTACAGCGAAAGGAACTGGAAAGTGCACGTCATACGCTCCGCATCGAATCGCAGTTGTATCATTATCTAAACCAGGAGATTGAAATTAAGGATGGAGAGGAAGTGCACATAACGGAGAACCTGAAGCCTGCATTTGGCTCTCTTGAAGTTCTATCCACACCAGAATCGGGTGCGGAAGTATTTATCGATGGCAAGAGGGTAGGAGTTACACCTTACGACACATTGCAAATAGCATCGGGGAAATATCTGCTGAAAGTTCAGAAGCAATTATTCTCCGATGCTGAGGAACAGATTGTCATCGCCGATGGCCAGCCATTGAAGAGAACAATTATCCTCAACAAATATTTTGGCGAGCTTCAGATCGGTGCCCCCCAGTCAACCATCTTTGTCAATGGAAAGCAGGTCGGCAATGGTACCTATACGGAACGATTGGCTCCGGGGAAATATACAGTGAAAGCAGATCGAGGAGCGTTATATACACCGGCAGAGCAAGATGTGTTTGTGAGGATTGGAGAGAAGCTAGAAATTACGCTTGACCCAAAACCACGATTGGGGTATGTCACAGTATTCGTCGAACCAAAGGAAGGGGATGATGCTCGTATATATATTGGAGATGAATTAAAAGGGAATGCACCGAAAATGTTGGATCTCCTGATCGGGAAATATACGATCACCACAAAAAAGAATAACTTTCTTGATGCCAGTCAGGATGTATCATTAAGCGAGGGTGAGCAGAAGCGTTTGGACTTCAGACTGATGACCTACGAAGGCTCGATCCAGGCGAACCGTGATCGCTGGGGTCAGGCGAAGTGGATCAGCGCAGCAGCGACTGTGCTTGCCGGTGCGGCAGCGGTTTACTTCAATTCTACTTCTACCACAAATCATAATAATTACTTAAAAGCGACCATAAGCGATGATGCAGTAAAATACCGAGATCTGACAAAGCAGAATGACCTGTATGTCAAGATTTCATTGGGAGCAGCGGCTGTAACGGCGGTGAGTACGATTGTCTCGTGGATTGTGCAGAAATCGAAGTGAGGGAGTATGGGAATTGGTGAATTGGAGTAAAAAGTACATAGTATTAAGTATGAAGTATCAAGTAGAAAGCACCAACTAAGAAGTATCAAGGATAAAGATTGAAGAAGGCAGAATGCAGACGGCATTGGCGATATGTTCTAACGGTAATAATCAAAGACCATACACCCCTTCTCTTGACAAAGAGAAGGGGTGAGCCTGCCCCGCCATTCATCGATATTCAACTAGAAAGGCGGGGGGGATGAATCAATAGAAAGAAGTCCGTCTTCTCTCTATGGTGACTCTCGGTAAGAAGACGGACTTCTACCAGTGTATGCCAAAATCAAACATTTTGCAAAAGGATCATCATGGAAGAACAGCCCAATCCGATAAAGACGAGATTACAACAGAAAAGAAACCTTGCAATCGCTCTTGCCCTCTTATGTTCGGCAATCGTCATTGTTCTCTTTGAATATGAGATCTTTGAACCTGTGGAATTGAATACACTCGATGTCCGCTCGCGGCTCTTCGCAGAGAAGAAAGACGCAGATACCAATATCGTGATCATTGCCATCGATGAGAGCAGCCTGTATGGAATTAAAAAAGAGAATAACGTCGTCTGGCCATGGCCGCGTGACCTCTATGCGGCACTCGTCGATTATTTACATCATGCAGGAGCTAAGATGGTCATTTTCGACATTCTTTTCACCGATCCTGACATCGACCGCCTTTCCTCTGATGGTATCGAGAATGATCGAAAATTTGCTGAGGCAATGAAACAAGCGGGCAATGTCATACTTCCCGGACAACTATTAAAAGGGAACAATACCTATCATAATGACAATCCAATCAACTATCGGCAGAACCTTTCGATCGTTGGTCATCCAGGTTCACTAAAGAATGAAGAGTATTCCAGTCATCTCTTCCCCATACCGATGTATCAGGATGCTTTGGCCGGCATTGGAATGGCAAATTATTATGCCGACCCGGAGGATGGTACGTGCCGTCGAACTCCTGTCATGTTTCCATACAACGGAAGTTACTATCCACAATTAGGATTTTCAGCATATCTCAAAACCATCAAAGCTGATACAGTCACGATTGAGAAAAAATTATTGAGAATCAGGAATAGAGATATCCCGGTTGATCAAGACGGCAATTTTCTGATCAAGTGGTACGGCAAAGGGGGAACAAACGGGTGCTTCAACTATTATCCCATTGCTTCCGTCATTCTGTCGCAAAGGGATATCCTTGTTGGTGAAAAACCAAGAATCGATCCGGTACGTTTCAAAGATAAATATGTTTTCATTGGATCGACTGCAGCAGGATTGCTCGATTTTAAAAACACTCCCTTTACCGGGTACGAGCCATATCCTGGATTGGAAATATCAGCAACGATCTTGAGCAACCTTCTCAAATCGGATTATCTTACACGCAATCACACCATAGTTCCATTAACGGCAATTGTCCTGTTCTCGCTCATCATCTCCTTGTCGTTTGTGCTGCTCAGAAAAGTACGGGAAGTGGTGGTGCTCATGCTCGCATGTATGGCTCTCTGGTCGGGGATTGCATTGCTCGGATTTGCCTACGCCAATAGCTGGATCGATGTTGTGGCGCCGAACACCGCAATGATTCTCTCATTTGCTGCTATGGCAGTGGTGAGCTACAGTACGGAATGGCGGGAGCGGAATCGTCTTCGGTCTATCTTTTCCCACTACGTCGGCCAGGAGGTCATTAGCGAGATCGTCGAAAAATCAGAGACGATCGATCTTGGCGGCAAGGATGTGCAAGGCACAATACTGTTCACCGATATAAAAAATTTTACAAACATCAGTGAAGACATCGGTGATCCACATAAATTAGTCGAGATGATGAATATCTACTTTGGAAGCGCGACGGAGTGCATATTCCGGAACAAAGGTCTTCTCGATAAATATATTGGCGATTCGATCATGGCAATTTTCGGTGCGCCTGTCCCTCTACAAAATCATGGCTGGCTCGCGTGTAACACGGCATTGGAAATTCAGAAGTTGCTGGAGGAGCAGAGGCACACGTTGTTGAGCGCATATCCTGAATTATTCACACGCTTTGGAATTAATACCGGCAAGATGATTGTAGGAAATATTGGCTCTCTCAAACGAATGAATTACACCGCTCTGGGTGACTCTGTCAACCTCGCATCGCGCCTGGAGACAGCAAATAAAACATACCATACAAATATTCTTATCAGTGAGTATACACTGAAAGAGGTTGCCGATCTCTTTGTCGTGCGTCCGCTCGATAAGATTACCGTGATGGGAAAAACCAAGCCGGTCTCCATTTACGAGTTGGTAGGAAAACCGGGGGAAGTATCGGATGAGAGACTTGAGGCGGTGAATCAATTTCGCTCGGGATTGAATTTCTATTTTGAAAGAAATTTCAGAAAAGCGAAACGTGTATTCGAGGAGATTCTTAAAAACCATAAGGAAGATGGTCCATCGGAAATTTTCCGTATGCGATGCGAAGCCTATATTAAAACGCCACCGGCAAAAACCTGGGACGGGACTTACACGATGACTTCAAAATAGGATGGGTACAATGAATAAAATAATCATGTCCTCAGTAGTTCTTTTCATCACGATGACCCTGCACGCGCAATCAATCGAGTACACAAAAAGAGAGAAGAATGAGGTTCGTGAAGGACCCGGAAGCTATTATCGATTGATGGGATTGATTTTGAAGGGGACAGCAATACCTGTTTTAAAAAAAGAGGGCGGGTGGATAAATTTTTCGACCAAACAGATGAAAGATCTCGCAAAATTCAATGCGGGCTGGCTGTCGAAGAATTGCCTGTCGGAAAAACAATTGGGAAAAGATATTCAAAACTTCAAAGGCGGGGCAGGTGCTATGCAAGTATCCCAGGCTGCGGTGGCGGCTGCTGTGCGAGGATTTGCACTTCGTTACGGCCGGACGAATCCGCCGACCATAGACTCATTGCTCAGCTATTCAAGCGACATATTCGCTCCTGAGGAATTTGAGAATTTCAAAACATCTGCTGAATCACCGAAATCGAGATCGGCAATAACTCCTGCGGAGGTGAAAGGAGTCGTTGAAGAAGAAGGGATCACTCTTCAGGAGGAAGGAATCGGTTTGGGCATTGCAGCCCGCATTGCTGCAGATGGATTGATAAACGAACCGAAACTGATCAAATATGCAAATCTCCTTGCTGCGCTCCTGATCGAATCGACGGGTGCCTACGATATGCCAATGAGAGTGTACGTCAGGACAAGTGAAAATCTCGATGCGTTTGCACTTCCCGGCGGGTACATCTTTATCAGTAAAGGACTGGTCAATGCCTGTGAAGATGAAGCTGAGTTTGCTGCCGTGATCGCACATGAGATTGTGCATGTCCTCTTCCGGCATGGGTTGCAGGAGGTCCAGAAGAGAATGCCGAATATTCGAATGGACGAGGCGATGGATGAATTGGATCGGGAGGTGGGGGTGAAGAACAATGAAGCAGTTCAGGAATTGGAAGATTTTGCAATTGCCGCCTATGAAACTGTCGTAAAGCCCCGTCTGCAATCGTACGAGGAGGAAGCGGATCGCTATGCGGCGCTCATCCTCGCTCGGACAGGATACGATCCCTCTGCGGTCGCACGAATGATTTTGAGAATTCGCGATTCCATCAAACCGGCGGAAGATCTGGATAAGGACAATCCATTCCTCAAATATGATTTTCAGAAGCGATATAAGAAATTGACTTCCTTCATCAAGGAATCACAGTTACCCACGAGTGGTATGACGAATGCGGAAAGATTGAGAGCGGTAACGGGAAGATAAGATTCGGAACAGGAATTCGCTTCAGGTGAAGAATGACATAGATATGTCATTGAATGAGTAAAGGGCAGTAGTGAACTTCTCTCTCGTTACTGTCCGCAATCACATGCATCTTGTTTATGAGTAACTCATATCTATTACAAATCGGAAGCGATTATCGAAGCATTCAAACAGGGATTAATTTGGTGACATCGCTTCGATCATTCCGAGTGGATGAGGAAAGAAATTCTCACGAAGGAACATCAGAAGCGAATCCTGATGCTCCAGTTTTAAAGATATGTCGATGAAAAACAAGTCAGACCCATCATATCATAACATTTACGCCTCATAGGCAGGAGGATATCATGATCCGAGTATTTCATATTCTAATCTTATGTGCAATCGTTAGCTCTTTGTTATTGAGCCAGACTGCTAAGGTTTCAGAATCCGATCCACTTGTACCCTTTAGCGAAAATGGTAAGTGGGGGTATATCGATGGAACCGGTAAAATCGTTGTACCCGCGAAGTACGACCTAACAGATTTCTTCTCTGATGGCATGGCACGAATTACTGTAAAAGATAGAATTGGCTTTGTTGACAAGGCAGGGAAGCTGGTAATTGATCCACAATTTGAGAGCGCTAAAAATTTCTTTGAAGGTTTGGCCGCGGTTAATGTGAATGGCAAATGGGGATACATCGATAAGAATGGAAAGATAGTTATCAAAGCTATATATGATAAGGCTGAGAAATTTTCGGAAGGATTCGCTCTCGTCAAATTAGGTGGAATGTCAGGATATCTCGATAAAACTGGTAAAATGCATATCATAATGGGATATACTGCCATCCTCGATTATGCAGAGGGGATGGCTGGAATATCAAAAGGGGGTAAAGTTGGATTTATAGATTCAAAAGGTGAAGTAGCTATTGATCCAACGTTTGATGGAATCCTGGATTTTTCTGAAGGTGTTGCAGCAGTAAAAGCCGGGAAAAGAGCCGGTTTCATCGATAAGTCAGGCAAATATATAATTGAGCTTCTATATGATAATGTTGGAAGTTACTATCAAGGACGTGCCCGGGTAGAACTGGGAAAGAAGTGGGGAGTCATTGATAAGACGGGGGCGTACATTGTTGAGCCCAAATTTGATGCTGTCCTTGACTTCAATGATGGTTTCGCGTCGGTGGGAGCAAAGGGAAAATTTGGATTTATCGATTTGAATGGACGGAGTGTGATCGAGCTTCAATATAACGACGTTGAAAAATTTTCTCAGGGATTAGCGGCTGTCAAAATTGGTGAGAAGTGGGGGTATATCGATAAGTCGGGGAAACTTGTAATCGAAGCGCAATTCAACGTTGCTAATAAGTTTATGGGAATAGGATTGGCGCAAGTGTCGCAGAGTGATAAATGGGGATATTGTGATAAGAGCGGGAAGATTGTCTGGATGAGTTCGGAATTGGATGGATTAATCTTTGGAGCGGATGAATGCTTACGAGAAGACAAGTACGATGATGCGATTGAGAAATACACGAAAGCGCTCAAGCTTGATCCAAAGAAAAGTTATGCCTACCACTGGCGGGCTGGGGCATATCTTGGGAAGAAAATGTACGATGAGGCGATCCAGGATTTCAGCAAAGCGATTGAATTTGATCCCAAAGATGCTAATGCTTACTACTATCGAGGAGCATGTCTTCGCTACAAAGATTCTTATGACGAGGCCATTAAGGATCTGACAAAAGCAATCGAGTTAAGTCCCAAACAGGTCAAGTGCTATTCTGATCGCGCTGACACTTACTTCCGTAAGAAAATGTATGCAGAAGCAATTCGAGATTATACGAAAGCAATCGAGCTTCAACCCACACAAGGAGACTTCTATATCTATAGAGGGAGTGCATACAATGCGATGAACAATCCTGAGAAGGCGTTGGCGGATTTCAAGAAAACCGTTGAGGTAGATCCCTATGGTGCAAAAAGCCATTACAGCCTTGCTCATTATTATTACGGAGCGGGTAAGTATGATGAGGCGATTCAAAGTTGTACGAAAGCTATTGAGTACAATCCAGAATATGCAGAAGCCCATTACATTCGGGCATCGTCTTGCTTTTCGAAAAAAGGATACGATGATGCGATCAAGGATTATACTGCGGCTATCGAATTGGACCCAAAGTATGTCGACGCCTACTATTGGCGTGGGATGTCATATCATATGAAGAATTCGATGAATGAGGCAGTAAAAGATTACAGCAAAGCCATTGAGTTGAATCCAAAGCATGCAGATGCTTACTATCAACGGGGAAAATGCTATTATGCAAAAGATTCTTTTAATGATGCAATTAAGGATCAGACCAGTGCGATTGAACTCGATCCGAAATATAGGGATGCGTACTTCTGGCGGGCTGCCGCTTACGGTGGCAAGGAAATGTATAATGAAGCAATACAAGAGTACACCAAGCTCATTGAGCTATTCCCGGATTATGCCGATGCCTACTACGAGCGGGGCAATATGTATTATCAAAAGGGCTCGTACGATGAAGCTATCAAAGAGTACACAATAGCAATTAAGATGGACCCGAAGAAGACAGACTACTATTTATATCGAGGAAATGCTTTCTATGCAACGCAAGCATATGACAGGGCGATTGAGGACTACAAGAAGATTGTTGAATTGGATCCAAAGAATGCTAAGGGATTCTATTGGCTCGGCACCAGCTACTATGTAAAAGGCTCAAGTGATGAGGCGATAGCGAATTTCACCAAGACTATTCAACTTGATCCAAAGCAGGCCGATGCATTTCTTATGCGTGGTCATATCTATTATAAGAAGAAGACATTCGATGATGCAATCAGTAATTATTCAGAGGCAATCGAGGTGAATCCCAACTCCTCTGAGCCGTACTACTGGCGTGCGAATTGTTATCGTAAGCTGCAGAAAGAACAGTTGACTCTCGAGGATTTTTCAAAGGCGATTCAGCTTGGCACTAAATATGCCTATGCCTATTCATACCGCGGTTCATATTACCAGAATCAGAGTAAATATAATGAAGCGGTAGCGGATTATACGAAAGCGATAAGCTTGGATCCATCAGAGGCAACGTATTACTACAATCGTGGAATTGCCTATTACGGATTGGGGCAGAGAGATCCGGCTATACGGGATTTCAAGAAAGCAGCAGACTTAGGGGATACTGATGCAAGAGAGACGCTAAAGAAATATTACAATATTAACTATTAGAGTAGCTGCCCAGCTATGTAGTCACGAAGACACTATGGCACGAAGTTTCTTACATAACAAATTTATTGAAATCAGATATTTCTTGGTGTCTTCGAGCCTTTGTGGCGAAAACGCTGAGCAAACACCTATTAGATTGATGTGTTCAGTTTATTGTGAGGTCTACAATGGAAACACAACACAAAATCGTCTCTTGGTTCGTCGTACGGTTTGTTGTTATGAGCGTAAATGTTTTTGCACAACAACCGGAGCTCGTTGTTCAAACCGGACACGCAGAAGATGTGAGCACGGTGGCATTTAGCTTGGACGGCAAGCTCTTGGCATCCGGCGGCAGAGACAAAGCAGTAATTCTCTGGGATGTGAAGACCGGTAAACAGATGCGAACATTGACTGGTCATTCGGATAAAATTAAAACAGTCGCGTTCTTACCAGGGGGTAAATACTTTATCTCTTCATCCATAGGAGAGACAAAGCTGTGGAATATGGAAACGTGGAATGAGCTGAGAAGATTTTCAAGCGGAGGGACAGTCGCCGTCAGCACTGACGGGAAAACGATTGCTACTGGAGGTGGAGATGGTGTCCAGCTTTTTGACGTGAAGGCAGGGAGGGCAGTACAAACATTTAAGGGATCAGCAAGTGCACTCAAGTTCAGCCCAGACGGTACGATGCTCGCTTCAGCGACGTCAAATGGGAAATCAGTACAATTGTGGGATCTCAACTCCGGCAAATCCCTCCGCGTGATGGGAGGACATAAAGGGACTGTTATCTCGATAGCATTTAGTCCTGATAGTAAGCTTCTTGCATCCGGTGATGAATTGGGAGATGGAACAATTGAACTTTTTGATGTTGCCACCGGGAAGGAGCTGAAGACCTTCTCGATGGGTACGCCGTGGGCGAATGGCTCGCTTGAGTTCAGCCGCGATGGGAAGGTTCTCATCTCAGCTATTCGCGATGCCCTTGATCCCGTGATCCGGTTTTGGGATATCGAGAAAGGTGTCGTTATAAAGACCCTCAAGGGTCACGCCTCCTCTGTATACTCAATCTCGCTTAGCCCTGATGGAATGATGTTAGCATCAGGGAGCGCTGATAAATCGATTCGGTTATGGGAGATTGATGCAATCATGCCAAGCTCGATTTTGGCAGGATACTCAAGTCCTGTTCAACAGGTTGCGTTGAGCCCGGATGGAAAGCTCCTCGCAACAGCACATGGGGAGGGAGGAATACTTGGAAGTAAAAATGAATCTGTGCGATTGTGGGACCTGGCAACGGGTCAGGGAGTCAAAACACTCTCAGGACATTTAAGAACCGTGACTTGTGTTGCCTTCAATCCGAATGGGAAACTCCTTGCTTCTGGCAGCAAGGATTACCTCGTGAAGATTTGGGATATCTCGACGGGAAAAGAGATCAGATCATTCAATGCTCATAATAAGAATGAGATATGTGCTGTGGCATTTAGTCCTGATGGAAAAACACTTGCTACCGGAGGCAGCGATAAATACTTAAGACTCTGGGATACAGAGTCATGGCAGGAGATCAAGAGTGCTCAGCATGAAGACGGTGTCGTTGGAATCGCATATAGCTCTGATGGAAAAATCGTCGCGACATGTATCGGTTCCGCTTTTGGGATAGGGAGACTTTCCAAGAAGAACGATATACAATTGTGGAATGCGAAGACTGGCGAAAATATACGTTCTCTTTCGGAACCGGGTCGTGGTGAAAAGCCGCTCGATTTTGTACCTGATGTGAAATCAGTTGCCTTCAGCCCAAACGGGAAAATACTTGCAGCCGGATGCAGCGATAAGACAATAAAAATGTGGGAAGTCGCCTCCGGACGGTTCATTGGCAGCGGGGAAGCACATACAGATGATGTACGTTCAATTGCTTACAGCCCGGATGGCGGACTACTCGCTTCATCAAGTGCCAGTCTCTATGGAGCAGGTGATGACTTCGATATCAAACTCTGGGACACTAAAGCGGGGCGGCAATTGAACACACTTTCAGGTCACTCCAATGGAGTGGTCTCTGTGGCCTTCAGTCGCGATGGAAAATTTCTCTTTTCTGGAAGCTCCGATGCAAGAACAAAAATCTGGGATGTGGCGACAGGCAAGGAACTGGCAACACTCATCGGCCTGGGTGAGAAAGATTGGGTTGTCGTTACTCCCGATGGACGGTTTGACGGCCCAACCGAAGGAATGAAACTCATTCATTACGTCCAGGAGGACCAGGTCATTCCTCTCGATGCTCTATTCGAGCAGTTCTATACACCGAAACTTCTGGCTCAGGTGATGTCGGGTCAGTTGGCAACGCTGAAACCACCGGCGGTGGATTTATCGAAAGGGATGAAGCTGCCGCCGCTCGTTCGTATCGTGTCACCGAAGGAGGGAGAATCATTCTCGAAGGAATCGATAACGGTGAGTGTTGAAGCAACAGATCAAGGAGGAGGAATTGACGAGATCCGGTTATATCAGAATGGCAAGCTTGTCTCGGAAGACCAACGCGGGATGAAGGTAGTCTCAACCGTCGGTAGTAAGAGAACGAAAGAATTTAAAGTTACCTTGCTGCCGGGGATGAATGAGTTTTCAGCGACGGCATTCAATACGGATAGAACGGAATCGACACCAGCATCACTAAAGATAGAACTGAGAGCAGTGAGTTCGGGTGCAAACCTCTACGTACTTGCAATCGGCATCAATGAGTATACGAATTCGAAGTATACGTTAAACTATGGGAGACCTGATGCACAGGCGTTTTTAGAGAGCGTTGTACAGCGGGCGGTAGGGATTTTCAAGGAGGTCAAGCAAGAGAAAGTCTATGATCGTGAGGCAGTTCGCAGCACGATCGAAGGAGCATTCAAGAAGGTAATGTCGGAGGCGAGGCCACAGGATGTCTTTGTGTTTTTCTATGCGGGGCACGGAGTGATGAGCGAGGGAGATGCGGCGAGTCCGGCAGAGTTTTATCTCATACCGAGCGATATCACCCAGTTGTATGGCAGGGACGAGATGCTCAAGGCGAAGGGGATTTCAGCGAAGATGTTGCGGGAGTACTGTTCAGGGATTAAGGCGCAGAAGCAGTTGGTGGTGATCGATGCGTGTCAGTCGGGAGGAGCAGTAGAAACGTTTGCGATGCGTGGAGCGTCCGAGGAGAAAGCGATCTTGCAATTGGCGCGGAGTGCTGGTGTGGTGGTGCTGGCATCGACGGGATCGGAGCAGTTTGCATCGGAGTTCAAGCAGTTGGGTCATGGCGTTTTTACGTATGCATTACTGGAGGGAATAGCAGGAGAGGCAGATGGATCTCCGAAGGATGGGAAAATTACGGTGAAGGAACTTGAGGCGTATCTGAATGAGAAGGTGCCGGAGTTGACGACGAGGTATCGTGGGGCGGCGCAATATCCCAACAGCTATTCGAAAGGCCAGGATTTCCCGCTGGTTGTTAAGTAATCCCTGGAAATCCGGTTGAAAAGTCCACCACTGCGCCAGCGGCGCACCTGTCCACCCTGCCTGCGGCAGGCAGGCGTCTGTTTGGCGGATCAGCCTCTGGCTGAGAAGGACACCCTGCCTGCCGCAGGCAGGGAGGGGATATGGGGTGGTTCGGATTTGCAAATGAGAACCTATATTGATTGATGACATTTCTTATTTGCGCAAGGTGAGTAATTCATTTTTTTTGGATTGAACATGAAAACAAATATCTGCTTGGCAGTATTGGTGGTCTTCATTACTACGATTTTTTCACCGGCGATTGCCCAACAGCCTGAGCTTGTCGTTCAAACCGGACACACAGATAATGTCAACACAGTTGCTTTCAGCCCGGACGGCAAACTATTAGCGTCCGGGGGGAAAGACAGAGCAGTTATTCTCTGGGACGTGAAGAGCGGTAAACGGATACGAACATTGACAGGTTTTTCTGATGAAATTAAAACTCTCTTATTCATTCCGGAGAGTAAGTTCTTTGTCTGTTCATCAAGGAGAGAAACAAAGTTGTGGGATATGGCAACGATGGAGGAGGTGAAAGGATTATCTCGCTTGGATGCAAAGACAAAAAAGGTGATCCAAGTACTTGAGGGATTACCACGGGATGTCAAGTTCAGCCCAGACTTGAAAATGCTTGCATTAGTTACGACAGGAGGCGATTCAGTACAAGTGTGGGACCTCAAATCCGGCAAACCGCTATGGACGAGTGATCGACTCAAAGATAAGATTACTTCAATAGCATTTAATCCTGATAATACATTTCTTGCTGGAGGGGTCGAATCAAAAGATGGAACAATCATGTTCCTGGATGCTGCGACAGGAAATGAGTTGAAGACCTTCACAACGGGTGGTACATCGCCGATCAAATCGATAGAGTTCAGTCGAGATGGCAAGGTTCTTCTCCTGGCTGGTAGGGCGGTAATCCGTTTGTGGGATGTCGAGAATGCGAGAGAGACAAAATCTCTCAGGGATCGTAACCGTACCACACTTAATTTTGTTGATGTGAATGCAATTTCTCTAAGCCCGGATGGAACAGTACTGGCTTCGGCAAACTCAGATAAAGCGATTCGGCTATGGGAGTTCGATGTCATTAGGGCACGCACAACATTCTTACCTAAGCCTAATACAATCCTTGAAGGGTATACAAATCCTATCCAGCAAATTGCCCTTAGTGCTGATGGAAAACTCCTCGCAACGGCACATGGAAGAGGAGGAATGCTGGGAAGCGAGAAAGAATCTGTGCGACTGTGGGATCTTGCTGCGGGTCAAGCAATGAAAACATTCTCCGGCCATTCTTCAACCGTGTTATGTGTAGCGTTTAGTCCAAATGGAATGCTCCTTGCTTCAGCCAGCATGGATCGCGTCATCAAGATCTGGGATATTTTGACCGGAGAGCAACTTCAAACACTCAACGCAGAAAGAACGGTCTATTCAGTGGCATTTAGTCTCGATGGAAAGAGACTTGCTTCAGGGGATGGCAATAAATATTTGAAGCTTTGGGATACCGATACATGGCAGGAGAGTAAGAGTATTCAACATGAAGACGCAGTGGTCGCAATCGCATACAGCCCTGATGGAAATATTTTCGCAACTGGTGTCGGTACAAACATTGGGGTGGTACCATTTGCTAAAAATAGAGATATACAACTTTGGGATGCCATGACGGGGGAAGAAATCCGTTCTCTTAAAGAACCAGGTCGCGGTGAAAGACTGCTCGACTATAAACCTGATGCACATTCACTTGCTTTCAGTCCGGATGGAAAAATACTTGCTGCCGGATGTAGTGATAAGACGATAAAACTATGGGATGTTGCTACCGGAGAATTCCTTACCAGCTTCGAAGGGCATGCAGACGAAGTGCGCTCAATTGCTTTCAGCCCGGATGGCAAAATGATTGCTTCATCAAGCGGCAGACACGAAGAAGGTGGCATTGACTTCAATGTTAAACTTTGGGAGCTTCGAACTGGCAAGGAATTGAAAACCTTTTCAGGTCACTCCAACGAAGTTTCCTCAGTAGTCTTCAGTCCGGATGGGAAATTCCTCATCTCGGGGAGTATGGATGGGAGAACAAAAATCTGGGATGTATTGACGGGGAAGGAGCTCATCACATTGATCGCTCTTGGAAAGGAAGATTGGATCGCGGTTACGCCCGATGGGCATTTCGATGGCTCAGCAGAAGGAATGAAGCTGATTCACTATGTGCAAAATAATCAGATCATTCCTCTCAATAATCTGTTTGAGAAATTCCATACTCCGAAGTTATTGACTCGCATTCTCTATTAAGAATTGTGATATCTTGAAAAATACATTGGTGTGATGGCTGATCATGGGGATGGCAATGAAGACACGATTGATAATTGTCTCCTGGAGTGTCGTACTCTTAGCTGCGATGGCTTCGGATGGTTTTGCGCAGAAACCGGAAGTTGTTGTTCAAACCGGACACGCAGAAGAGATCACTACTATTGCATTCAGCTTGGACGGCAAGATATTGGCGTCTGGTGGTAAGGACAAAGCAGTGATTCTCTGGGACGTGAAGACCGGTAAACAGATGCGAACATTGGCAGGGCATGCCAATGATATTGGCAGAGTCTTGTTCCTCCCTAATAATAAACATGTTGCCTCATCATCTGCGGCAGAGGTCAAATTGTGGGATTTGGAAACAGGGAGGGAGGTGAAAGAAAAATCACGCCTGGATGGAAATACAAAAAAGATCGTGCAATTTCTTGAGGGATCACCGCGGGATATCAAGGTCAGCCCGAACTTGAAAATGCTTGCAGTGGCAAAAATAGGAGGTGACACTCTGCACATGTGGGACCTCAAATCCGGCAAACTCCTTTGGACTGTTGATCGGCATAAAAGCAATGTTTACTCGTTGACGTTCAGCCCTGACAATGAGCTTCTTGCTGGAGCAATTGAATCGAACGATGGAACAATTGTGTTCTTTGATGTTGCATCGGGGAAAGAGCAAAAGACCCTCTCGACAGGAGTAAAGATTAATTCGCTAGAGTTCAGCCGTGATGGAAAAGTCCTCCTCGTCGCCAGCGGAGCGGTAATCCGCTTTTGGGATATCGAGCAGGCGAAAGTGATAAAAACTCTCAAAGGCCATTCATCTACTGTGAACTCACTTTCTCTCAGCCCTGATGGAACAGTGATAGCTTCGGGAAGCGCAGATAAATCGATCCGGCTATGGGAACTCGACGCGATAATGCCAAGTATGATCCTCATAGGATACACGAGCCCTATCCAAAAAATT
This sequence comes from bacterium, assembly GCA_043803945.1. Classification (GTDB taxonomy): domain Bacteria; phylum Bacteroidota; class Ignavibacteria; order UBA10030; family UBA10030; genus JAZDJN01. The sequence continues at coordinate 80,808 of JAZDJN010000098.1, forward strand.
TCTCTTAGCGTTGATGGGAAGCTCCTCGCAACCGCACATGGAAGCGAGGGAATACTAGGAAGTAGAAATGAGTCTGTGCGATTATGGGACCTTGCTACAGGTCAGGGAATTAAATCGTTCTCAGGACATTTAAGCACTGTTACCTGTGTTGCTGTTAGTCTGAATGGAAAGCTTCTCGCTTCCGGCAGTATGGATAACCGCGTCAAGATATGGGATATCTCGATTGGGAAGGAGCTTAAAACTCTCGATTCGAAGAGCACGGTATTCTCAGTCGCATTTAGTCTCGATGGTAAGACCCTTGCTACTGGAGGTAGCGATAAATATTTGAGACTCTGGGATACGGAATCATGGCAGGAGACTAAGAGCGCCCAGCACGAAGACGCGGTGCTTGCAATCGCATACAGTCCCAACGGAAAAATCCTCGCGACAGGCATTGGTTCCAGCATAGGATTGCCAAGTTTTTCTAAAAAGAGAGATATACAGCTTTGGGATGCGAAGACGGGGGAGGGAATCCGTTCTCTTAAAGAACCGGGTCGTGGCGAAAGACCACTCGATTGTCCGCCTGATATATATTCACTTTCTTTCAGCCCGGATGGGAAATTACTTGTAGCCGGATGCATCGATGGGACAATAAAAATTTGGGATATCGCTTCCGGGCAATTCCTTATAAGCATCGAAGCACATTCAAATTTTGTCCTCTCGGTTGCTTTCAGCCCGGATGGTAAACTGCTCGCTTCGTCGAGCGGTGGTGGTTATGGAACCAATGCTGACTTCAATATCAAACTCTGGGAGCTTCGAACGGGGCGGGAATTGAAAACTTTTTCAGGTCATTCCAACGGAGTCTCCTCTGTAGCTTTCAGCCCGGATGGGAAATTTCTCATCTCGGGTAGTATGGATGCGAAAACAAAGATCTGGGATGTGGCGACAGGTAAGGAGCTTGCAACATTGGTTGCCTTTGGCAAAAAAGATTGGGTTGTGATTACACCCGATGGACGGTTTGACGGCTCCAAAGAGGGAATGAAGCTGATTCACTACGTTCAAAAAAATCAGATTATTCCTCTCGATGCTCTGTTCGAGCAGTTCTATACACCGAAACTCCTGGCTCAAGTGCTGTCAGGCCAGGTGACCTCGCTGAAGCCGCCAGTGATAGATTTGTCGAAAGGGATGAAGCTGCCGCCGCTCATCCGGATCGTTTCACCCAAGGAAGGAGAATCACTCTCTACGGAATCGATAACGATAAGTGTTGAGGCAACCGACCAGGGTGGAGGGATCGATGAGATCCGTTTATATCAGAACGGCAAGCTTGTCTCGGAAGATCAACGCGGCATGAAGGTGGTCTCTACTGTTGGTGCCAAGAGGACAAAAGAATTCACGGTTACCTTGCTGCCGGGGATAAATGAGTTTTCTACGACAGCCTTCAATACTGATAGGACGGAATCAACTCCGGCGGTGCTGAAAATCATGCAGAGAGCAATGAGTTCGGGTGCTAATCTATACATCATAACTATTGGGATCAATGAGTATAAGAATGCGAAGTATCGATTGAACTATGGAAAACCGGATGCGCAGGCGTTTCTGCAACGGATTGTCCAAAAAGCCGGTGGAATATTTGGAGCGATCAAGCAGAAGGAGATCTACGATACAGATGCGATACGCGGTTCAATTGAAGGGACATTGAAAAGCATGATGTCAGAGGCAAGGCCGCAGGACGTCTTTGTATTCTTCTATGCAGGACATGGTGTAATGAGCGAAGGGGATGCAGGGACACCACCTGAGTTCTACCTGGTGCCGAGCGATGTGACGCAGTTGTATGGGAATGATGAAATGTTGAAGACGAAGGGGATATCAGCAAAGATGCTGCGGGAGTATTGTGCAGGAATTAAAGCACAGAAACAGTTGGTGGTGATCGATGCATGTCAGTCAGGAGGAGCAGTTGAGACGTTTGCGATGCGGGGAGCGGCGGAGGAGAAGGCAATGATGCAGTTGGGGAGGAGTGCAGGAGTGGTAGTCTTGTCGTCAACAGGAACAGAGCAGTTTGCATCGGAATTCAAACAGTTGGGCCATGGAGTTTTCACCTATGCACTGTTGAAGGGAATCGATGGAGCCGCAGATGGATCACCACTGGATGGAAAGATTACGGTGAAAGAGATTGAGGCGTATTTGAACGAGATGGTGCCTGAGTTGACGGCGCAGTATCGGGGATCGACACAATATCCAACTAGCTATTCCAAAGGACAGGATTTCCCGCTGGTTGTTAAATGAAATTTGAGAGGTTCGCCATGATAAAGCTTATCACCTCACCATTTTTCTGTTTTATACTGTTTTGTATTCTACAGCCATCCTTGAATGTGCAACAGGAGAAAGTGAATGTTATCTCCTGTCTTGCTGAAGAGGGAAACTATATTTGGATTGGCACCGGCAACGGTCTCGTGCGCCTCGAGAAAACTACAGGCGAGACACTCCGTTATACCAACTCAAACTCCAAGCTGCCGAACAATGAAATTACCTGCATCGCAATTGATAGTGCCAGGATTAAATGGATTGGAACTTCAGAAGGGCTCGCACGGTTCGACGGAACGTCCTGGCATGTTTTTACGATGTCAGACAGCGATATTCCTAACGATTACATCTCCACTCTTACCATAGACCAGAAAGGATACATTTGGATCTGCACGAGCGATGGATTGATTCGTTATGATGGAATGCAGTGGAGCATTTACAATAAAAAAAATTCAAAACTTCCATTCGTTCTCTTTAAAAATCTGGTTATCGATAAGAACGGTACTTTCTGGATTGGAACCTATAGCGATGGCTTGGTAAAATATGACGGTAAAAATTCGGTAACCTATATGACTAAACAGTATGGCATGCCAGGGAATGATGTTAAGGCCATTGCAATTGACGGAGAAGGGCATAAGTGGATCGTCACCGACGGCGGTGGATTGGTTCGCTACGATGATAAGAAATGGATTGCTTATCTGCCAACTTCCCAATATGCTGCCGAAATCAATACCATAGTTGTAGACGGAAAGCGGAACGTGTGGATCGGCATGGATGGGGGCGGATTGGGGAAATTCGACCGGCAAAAGTGGACAGCCTACAATACCGAGAATTCGAACATCCCTCAAAATGTCGTAACCGCTCTTCTCATTGATGAGAGTGGTAACATCTGGGTTGGAACAGAGGATGGCCTTGCCAGGTTCGATGGATCGAAATGGACGAAGTTCACGTTCTAGAAACCTGGACGAAAAGTCCAACCACTGCGCCAGCGGCGCATCAGCCTCTGGCTGAGAAGGACACTAAGAACGCGAAGATTAAAAAGAGAAAAGAGCTCTTGAAAAAATAATTAATTCAACAGTTTTTCCTTTGAGCCCTTGGTGAACTTTGTGGTTTGATCATGTTCTTAACTTTTCGGTCAGATCTCTAGTCGACTGATTTGGTGATTACACAATAGCGAAGATCTAGTATTGATCTTTTATAATTGCTCAGGATAGTGCACCCAAAGGATAATTTGTTTTCCATTTGTTTATCTACAGGTAAGATAATAAGTGGATTTGTTGATGTAGTAATGGTCGCTGCGGAAATATTTTGTGGTTATCCAAAAAGTATTTTCTAACGCGAAGGCGTCCTCGCCGAGCATAATAATTTGGCTATGCCCCTCGGCGAGACGCCATCGGGCTAGTGATATTATTTCATTTTGGACAACCTCAGAAAGATAAGTGAAAGTAGTAAGAGTAATAAACAGGTTGAGTAAATTTGATCTTTTATTATAATGAAATCGATACAAACGAAAGCAAATAGTATCTACATACTCAGAGCAACTATAAAGGAGATTTCATATGCACTTCATTTTCGTGATTGAGAAATCGACAGGCGCAATCATTGACAAGAATGAAATCGAAGAAACGACTTCGGGTAATCGACTCGATGATGAACTATCTTTCATCACCGAAATTGCACGGAAACAAATAGAAAGGAAATATCCCAGTCCGCAGTACGAGGTGGTCTCCTATACCGGACCCAACCTCGATCATGTCCTTGCTGCTCATCCCGAACTCAATCCCCAGCGGGCAAAGGTGAACTTTCGCATGGAAGGATCGCGCAAATCACTCCTCATTGTGAATGCCTCCGGATTGATGATTGGCATTGTGTTGATCATTCTGTTATCGATCGCACGCCAATTTGCATGGAGTGGTTTTATCATCCTGGCGTGTACTATCCTCTTTTTCTACATGCTCATCGATTATATTCTCTGGGAAATTCGGGGAATCAAGCTCGTCGAGATTGATGAGGAAGGTGTAACATTCTATCGCGGCATACGGAAGCGTAAAGTGAGAATTGAAGCGACACAAATCACCGGCATCGATGAGTTCAAGAAGTTGCATCGGAAGGTGGTCAACATTCTCTTAGGCGGGGAGGCAGAAAAGGTGTTACCCGGTGTGACAATATTCGCCGGACCCCGATTGAGAATTACAAACGATGCGTTTCGCGACTTAGAGTTCAACCAATTTATCGAAAGAATACGAGCGCTCCATGGCAAGAGTTCTCTGACAGAAAATTAGAGTAATGTGTATTCCATCAGCTGAGGTATCTGCCAATATCGATGGAGTTCTCATTCTGAGAAATTCACCTTTTGGCGATCTTGGCGTTTTGCCCGCCTGCCCACTTAGTTCATTTATGTCGGGCAGGGCGGTTCAATTTTAATACCAGTAAATATCATAAATAGGAGGCTTACCATGTATTGTTCATCCTGCGGTTCGGAAAATGTATCGCAAGGCATGCGATGCGAAAAGTGCCATAAATACTCTGCGTGGTTTTGGTATAATGCATATGCAGCATTCCTGCTCCTCACAACAATTCTAGCGAATGGGTGGCTTATGATGATTGCCGTCCCGCAAGTTGCTGAGCGCTATGCTGCCTCAGGGCAGATGATGCCTCTCTCCTTGCGGACTCTGAGTGATGGAAATTACTTCATCATAACAGCGCTTCCCTGGATAGTAGGAATTCTTATTATTCTCGGAATCGTCAAGTGGCGTATGAAAGCTCCGCTACCGAGATTGCTGAAAAATGGTTTGGTCCTGAGTGTTGTGGCATGGCTGGTAACTTCAGGATTTCTCGTTCTTGTTGTGCGTGCATGCCGACATGTGGCGCCGATTATTGGCCATAACTAAAACGTCTGTGAAATCTCTCATGAGTGATGTTCCGCTTCACAAGGATAAAAACGTTTTTTTAGGAATATGAAAATTAACTATCTGCGAAGAGGATATCCAAAATATCTTCACGCGATTGCCATATCGGTTTGCCTGTTTTGTATAGAATCCCTGGGGAACATTCTGTTCGCACAAAAACCTGAGCTGGTGATTCAGCGAGGACATACAAGCGTCATTTATGCCGTTTCATTCAGCCCGGACGGAAACTATGTACTCACAACAAGCGAGGATAATACAGCAATACTTTGGGAGGTATCGACAGGCAGAGAGATTCGCACATTTACCGAACATACAAATTCTATCTATAGCGCTTCGTTCAGCCCGGATGGAAAATATGCATTAACGGGAGGCAAGGATAGTACGGCAAAATTGTGGGAGGTTTCGACGGGCAAAGTATTCCGAAATTTTAAAGGACATCGAGATATGGTTTCTTCAGTCGCGTGCAGCCCTGACGGAAAGTACGTCGCAATTGGATATCGACATGAGACTACTATGAAGTTGTTGGAGATTTCTACTGGAACAGAAGTGCACACATTTACCGGACATAAAGATAATATTACCTCCATCGCCTTCAGTCCGGACGGGAAGTACGTGCTCACAGGGAGTTGGGATCAAACAGCCAAACTCTGGGAAGTAGCTACAGGTCGTGGGCTACGAACCTTTAGCGGGCACACCGCAAATGTTCGCTCCGTTGCATATAGTCCGGATGGGAATTATATCCTTACCGGCGGTGGCGATTCGACTGCAAAACTCTGGGGTGTTTCGACAGGGAAAGAAGTCCGTACATTTACCGGACACACGAATTTTCTACTTTCCGTTGCTTTCAGTCCGGACGGGAAATATGTGATGACAGGTAGTGGAGATAGGACTGCTAAGCTGTGGGATGTCTCGACAGGAAAAGTAATTCACACTTTCAAAAAGCATACATTCATTGTGAGTTCCGTCTCATTTAGCCCGAACGGAAAATATGTTCTAACAGGAAGCCTGGATCAGACAGTGAAATTGTGGGAAGTATCGACCGGGAACGAAGTTCGTACCCTCGGAGGAAATACAGATTGGATTGAATCAATCTCTTGCAGTAACGATGGAAAATATTTAATGACAGTGAGTTGGGAGGGGGAAACGGATTTCTGGGATCTATCCACAGACAAGAAAGTTCGGATGCCGCAACGAAAGTCCATCTATTTCTCTAATAATAGAGTTTCGTTCAGTCCTGATGTAAAAGATGTAATAGCGTGGAGTTCACAAGGTCCGGCAGCACTCTGGGAAGTTTCCACTGGCAAAGAACTTCGAACGTTCGAAAGGCCTGTTACTTCAGCCCTCTACAGTCCGGATGGTAAGTATGTATTGATCGGAAGCGCGAATACGACGGCAATGCTCTGGGAAGTTACCAGCGGTCTGAAGGTGCATACCTTTATTGGACATACCGGATGGGTTACTTCCCTCTCCTTTAGTCCGGATGGAAAGTATATAGTTACAGGCAGTACCGATAGTACGGCAAAACTCTGGGAGGTTTCCACAGGAAAAGAAGTACTAACATTTAAAGGACATAGACACGGCGTTTCATCAATCTCATACAGTCCGGACGGAAAGTACGTCCTCACCGGCAGTGGAGATTCGACAGCAAAGTTGTGGAAAGCTAAGTCAGGCGAAGAGGTTCGGACCCTTGCCGGACATGCAAGCTACGTTCTTTCCGTCTCATTTAGTCCGGATGGAAAATATATGCTGACCAGAAGCGGAGATGATATAGCAAAGCTGTGGGAGGTTTCCTCGGGAAAAGAGGTGCGCACATTGACCGGTAGTACTTCGTACCATGGTGTCGAATGTGCCGCATTCAGTCCCGATGGCAAATATGTACTGACAGGGACTCAAGGTGGTACGACAAAAATATGGAGTCTCTCTACGGGGCAACTCCTCGCAACACTCATCTCGATGGATCAGTCAGATTGGGCTGTTGTCACTCCCGATGGACGGTTCGATGCATCGCAAGGCGGGATGCAGCATATGTATTATGTGCAGGGTTTGGAGGTTCTCCCCCTTGAATCCTTCTTCGATCAGTTCTATACACCAAAGCTGCTGGCACAGGTCATTTCCGGTGAGTATGTCACCGAAAAGCAACTCAGCACAGATTTTTCTAAAGCGATCAAATTGCCCCCTGCGGTAAAGATCATATCTCCGAAAACCGGCACATCATTCTTCTCCGATGAGATTCAAATCACTCTGGAAGCAACCGATCAAGGAGGCGGAATTGATGAGATTCGTTTATTCCAGAATGGAAAGCTTATCTCCGAAGAACAGCGAGGAATGAAGAAAGTTGTTTCAAGAAGCGAAAAAGTATCAAGATCATACCATGTAACGTTACTGCCTGGAGTCAATATGTTTCGCGCTACGGCGTTTAATCAAGAGAGAACGGAAGCAATGCCGTACGAAATCGCCATTACATTACAAGCGGCAGATGCCGGATCGAATCTCTACATAGTAGCAATTGGAATCAATGAATATAAGAATGCTAAATACAATTTAAACTATGGCAGACCTGACGCGATGGCGTTCGTACAAGCAGCGGAGAAAAGAGCCAAATCAATTTTTAAACGGATAGTGAAGTATGAACTATATGACGCTCAAGCTACTCGTCCGGCCATCGAAGCGATCTTCAAGACACTAGCATCTGACGCAAAGCCTCAAGATGCGTTCATCTTCTACTATGCCGGTCATGGAGTGATGAGTGAAGGAAGTCCAACGATAGCGACCGAATTCTATTTGATACCGACCGATGTGACAAAACTATATGGCGATGATGAGATGCTCGCATCCAAAGCCATTTCTGCAGCACGATTGAAGACGTTTTGCACGACAATTAAAGCACAGAAACAATTGGTTGTCCTGGATGCGTGCCAATCCGGAGGGGCTGTAGAGACATTTGCCATGCGCGGCGCGGCAGAGGAAAAAGCCATCCTGCAGCTTGCCCGAAGTGCCGGGACTGTTGTTCTTGCCGCTACCGGTACAGAACAATATGCAACTGAATTTAAAGCGCTGGGACATGGTGTCTTTACATATGCATTGTTGCAGGGATTGAATGGTGATGCTGATGGAAGTCCGCTTGATGGCAAGGTAACGGTTAAAGAACTGGAAGCATATTTGAATGACCAAGTACCTGAACTTACAAAAAAATACCGCGGTACTGCTCAATACCCCAACAGTTATGCACGAGGGCAGGATTTCCCGCTAGCGATATCAAAGTAGATCCTGTTGTGATTGTCTGAACTAAAACCAAATTGATTATTCTCAGTATCACACATCGCTCTGGAAGCCTGGACAAAAAGTCCAACCACAAAGAACACAGAGATAATCTTTTTGAAATATTGAGGATATAACAAATATTTATCGATCTCAGTGAACTCCCCGCCTGCCACCATGGTATCTAAACAGGCGGGCAGGTGTGTCTCTGTGGCGGACTTTTCAATCGCTTCTTTAGACGATTTTAACAGATTGAAGATTACAATAGAAAAGAGTACTATAGCAGCAAGCTTTTCCCCGTGCACCAGAACTCTCGATCCTCAAGTGGAGGAGATGTATTATTCCATCACAATGAAACGAGAATCGTAGAATCAATCTGGTTTCTTTGTGGTTCACCGTCGGTCTCTTCGGATGATCGACTAACTGTGAAGGAACTTGGAGATGAGTAGCATCTTATACACCCTTCTTATTTCTCTCAACAGAAGTTTCACATTTCTCCGGCAAAGAATAAACTTGTGGTTCGTCACGAAGGTTTTACTAATTATTCCCATCGTAGCACTACACTTCAATGTCGGATTGGCCAATAACTACTACGTCAATGCATCTACCGGAAGCAATTCGTCGGGCAATGGGAGTCAGTCTAGCCCCTGGAAGACAATCACATTTGCTCTAAGCAATATTTCTGGTTCAGGACATACTATAACTGTAGCTGCAGGAACATACAATTCAGCACTCGGTGAGACATTCCCGATACTGATGAAGAATGGCGTTTCACTCGTAGGGGCAGGCATGGATATCAGCATTATTGATGCCGCTTCAAGTAACATTGTTTTAAGGTGTGTCAGTATTGTGGATCCAGCAACACGAGTAGAAGGATTTACAATAAAAGGCGGAAAGGTAACGGCGTCGTCTTCCGCAGGCGCCGGCATGTTTATATCGGCAGGTTCCACATTGAAGATTTCAAATAATAAAATCATCGGTAACATCAATGGTAGCGTAGGAAAGGGAGGGGGGCTCTATCTAGAAAACTCATCACCATGGATTTTTAACAATACAATTAGCGGCAATAGCGCTGGATCATCTGGCGATGGAGCTGGGATCTATATTACGAATGGATCACCGGTGATAGAAGGGAATAGAATTGTAAACAATACTTCCGGCAATTATAGCTATGGCGGTGGAGTATACATTACCGGCTCGACAAGTGCACCAAGGATAATGAACAATCTGATTGTGAAGAATCCCGAGGGCGGAATTATTTGTGAAAATTCTTGTAAGCCGCGTATCATCAACAATACGATCTGTGAGAACGCAGGTCACGGCATCATGATATCATCGGCAATGCCTGACACGATCATGAACAACATCCTCTCGTTGAATACAGGCTACGGGATCTACGAGGGGTGGACGACGAGTGATCCGGGGAAAGTTTGGTACAATCTCTTTTATGCGAACAACTCCGGAGTGTATCGCGATGAGGGAGCAACGGATTACTACACGGTGAACACGTTGCACGCCTCTGTTTCAGAATGCAAGTATAATATTGAGGGCGATCCTCTCTTCACAGATAAAACAAATGAAGATTATCATGAACAACTCGGCTCTCCAGCTATTGATGCTGGTGATCCTGGATTCTCATACGCTAATGAGCCATCGCCTAATGGCAGCAGAGTGAATATTGGTGCCTATGGG
>JAZDJN010000099.1:0-31560 GCA_043803945.1 bacterium
CACGCCTGCCCGACTTGCCTGCACGCCAAGGTGGGCCTGTTACTTGCCTGCCGGTAGGTATGGCAGGCAGGCGGGGAATCCAGATCAAAGAAATCATTTGATTTCTGATCTGCTGTCCGGTATCAATGCGTTCTCTCTTAAGCGCAAGAGAGGCATAGCCATATGTACATAACCACCGTCAGAGACGGTGGGTTTCTATGCCTTACTAAAAAAAATCTGAAGGGAGTAATGTTCTGCAACTGGCAATGAGATGAATATGAAAAATCACACCATGCTGACAAGATGTGCTGCAAGCCATGCTGCACAATCCGACAGGCTCTCTTCACTGATGTGATGAGCAATCGGATATTCCCGATAGGAGTAATTCGCTTTGAGAGGCGGCAGTACGATCTCAGCCCTGCGTGCAAGATCGACAGGGATGACAGGATCAAAAGTTCCGTGAATCATCAAGATCGAAGCGGAGAGAGCATCGTGCTGCTTAAATTCAAGCCCCGCATCTTCCGGCACATAGCCGCTGTGTGCAATGACACCTTGAACCAGTCGGGGCTTGGTCAATGCCACTGCGAGTGACATTATTGCTCCCATACTGAATCCAAAAAGAAAGATGTTCTTCGGATCCACCGGATAGTTCAATTTTATATCATCGATCAATTGAAGAAGGCGGCGATAACTTTCTTGAAATTGTTTTTTATCAGGGGAGCCGACTTGAATGAGATCATACCAGGTATAGCCGCTGAAGTCGAACTCATACGGTGCCCGTACGCTGATGGTGAAGAACCGCGGATCGAAATATTCTGCCAGCCCAAGAAGGTCATCCTCATTCGCTCCACGGCCATGGAGAAGAATGAGCACAGGATGCGGCTCAGGCATGCTGCTGCTCAGCGGAAGAACTTTATGAACGAGAGAAGTAGGTTTCGCTGTCATTGACTTCCAAAGAATTCTTACAAGAAGAACACCAATTCATCAACACATCCGCTCATTAACTTACTCCGAAATATACGAATGGAAAACAAATTATCCTGGGGGCGAATTGTGCTGAGAAATTACATCCGAGCTAATTATTTTTTGTGCCCTGGTTGATCCAATCGCGAATCAACAAGCGTGTACTATCGGGCAAGAACGGGCCGCCCTGTGGCATGCGGGATCCAAATGGCGGAGCCGATAATAACTTGAGATAAGGAAACAGTTTTCGTTGATGGTGATGGAGTTGTTACGACTAGCATCGGATCGCTGCCAAAGCCGGAGCAGCCCTGAATGAGCAGCAGTAGAAGAGCGGCTGCGCGTATGAGACTAAGATTTGTTCGTTGGGCAGTTCGCATAAGTTCCTTTGCTCAATTTCCATGCAACAGATTACTTGAATGTACTATCAACACTCATTGTACACAAGTTGAATGTGTCTGCTTCAAGCAGTCCGGGTTGAGAAAAAAAATAAAGATAGCGTCTGACCCTCTGTCGTCCCTCTAAGAGAGGGACATCTTGGAGTTTAGATTTCAAATTTATTAAAGAGGTTGTCCAAAATGTTGGTCGAGCAGGCTGCTCGACCAACAAGACTTACGGAAATCAAACATTATACCGCACTCAGAGAGTCAAAAGAAGATTATTAGGACAACCTCAGGGTGGGATCACAAACGCGAACACAAATGCTTCACGCAAAACACAATAACAATTTTTGAAAACAGTACTAACTCACTTGCGAAAAGCTTCTCTCAAAAGCCTGCTTCAGAGTCTCAGCCACCTGATCTGCGCTGTATCCCTGGATCTGACGACGATGTACCATTTCCATCAATTGACCATCGCGCAGAAGTGCAAATGAAGGGGATGAAGGTGGTTGATTATTGAAGTATGACCGTGCCCGGGCAGTTGCTTCCCTATCCTGACCGGCGAACACCGTGACAATTCTATCGGGTTTAGTCGAATCGGAAAGAGCCTTTGCCAATGCTGGTCGGGCTGCACCGGCAGCACAACCACAAGTGGAATTGATTACGACAAGCAGAGTGCCTTTTGAATTCGGTAAAGCTGCATCGACCTCTTCGGGTGTGCGCAGTTCTTCGGCGCCAAGTCTTACAACTTCATCTCTCATCCGTTGAATAATCGGGTCATTCATAGTGGATCCTTGTTCAATAGGTTTTGATTTGCTGCTACCCCATAGAACAAATGTGGGGCAAAAATGTTCCCAGGTTGTCACTCAGTATATAATAGAACACTGAACACACTGAAAATTCACAGATCATTACAAATCAGTGAGCATCAGTTGAATCAGTGTAATCAGTGGTATCAGTGGTATCAGTGGTATCAGTGGTCCGTTGAGGAGGTTTAAATCCCCGGTAGGTATCGTAGCGTGAATCGTAGAGAACCAGTTGAAAATCGGAGTCTCTCAATGTCCCTCCTGAGGGATAGAGATAAAATTTTGCAATGTGAGGGGCTGGATGCGTTGATGGTTTGTTTTGCGGGGTTGCGTAGAATTCAAGGATATAGTAGCCATTCCGATAGGGGGCATCGGTAAGTTGAGCGAGCAGATTCTCATGAGTAAAGAGACGGCGATCGGATTCACTACCGATCATTGCGTTGCGATTCCACCGAACTCGCTGCGGCGGATGAGCATGAGGATAGAAGAATGATTAACGATGAGATATTTCGTGTCATCGTACTCAATTTCAATCGCCTGGTCTCTCAGGAAGAGTGCATAGTCGCCAGCCTCTGCCTGCAGAGGGATGTACTTTACGGGGTCTTTCGGAGTTGTGGACCATTGTTCCTGATCGATAAAATGCGGATTGGGAACGGCATACCCTGGGCCAGCCTGCACAACCATTCCAGCCTGGACTTTTTCTTTCTCCTTCACTCCGGGTGGAAGATAGAGGCCATGTTCTGTGCGTTCTGTTCCTGCATCCGCAGCGATGAGCACCTTGTCGCCGACGAGAATGATTTTTTTCTTTGTTTTAAGATCCATACACGCAGCCAAACTTTTTACTTTTTTCAGTGATTCTCAGCCTGCCCGCCGAAGGCACGCAGGCGGGTGTATCATCGGTGGTAATTCTGTTACAAAAAGATACAAAACAAACGAGGCGAAGGCAAGGATACTGCATAACTCCCAAATTCCATCATTCCCTCATTTCTATATTTCCTCATTCCCACCTTCCCATACTCCCATATTTTCATATTCCCACATTCCCATACTCTTTTGATTGATTTTCAATAAGGAAAAAATCTGGGAGGGAGTTATATACTCCCGACCCTGCTTGCCTAAAAATCATCTCACATCTATCGTCTAATCTGGGAGGGAGTTGTACTCCCGACCCTGCTCATCTAAAATATTATCAGAGGTTCACAAATCGGATTCGAAGGATAGGTCGGGAGCAGGAGCTCCCTCCCAGCGTGAGCCACGGGCGAATCTATCGACCTCCCAGCGCGAGAGCGAAGGGGTTAATATTGTTAGTCAGGCTTTGGCTTACGACTTGAGGGTATCGCGTATCGCATTGAATTGTTCTAATGCAGCCTCTAAGTTTTCCGCGATCTCATCCGCAATTACATCTGGGGTTGGCAGGTTGGCTGAGTCTTCCAGGCTATCGTCCTTGAGCCAGAAGATGTCCAGGCTGGCTTTGTCACGTTGCATAAGCTCGTCGTAGGTGAAGCATTTGAAGCAGTCACTCTCTTTCCGCTGATGGCGATTCTCTGGATTATAGCACTTGATAAAGTCCTGAAGTGCGTCAAGCTTCAATGTGTTCGTCTTGAGAGTGAAGTGCTGGTTTGTGCGCAGGTCATATATCCATAACTTTTCAGTCCACTACTTCTCACTCGCGGGCTTTCGATCAAAGAAGATTACATTCGCCTTAACACCTTGTGCATAGAAGATACCTGTAGGAAGTCTCAATAGCGTATGCACATCGCATTCCGCTAGTAACTTTCGTCTTACGGTTTCTCCGGCACCTCCTTCGAAGAGCACATTGTCTGGAACAACAACGGCAGCCCGACCATTAATCTTGAGGAGTGTTTTGATATGTTGAATAAAATTGAGCTGCTTGTTGGATGTTGTTGCTGCGAAATCCTGACGCTCATACACAAGAGTTTCCTTCTCTGCTTTGCCCTCTTCATTGACAATCGTAACGCTGCTCTTCTTGCCAAATGGAGGATTGGTCATAACGATGTCATACCTAATGCCAGGATCAGTTGCAAGGCTGTCGGATACTGAAATAGGGCAATCTTCGCCGCCGATGCCGTGCAGGAGTAAATTCATTGCACAGAGTCGGGCAGTACTATCGACGATCTCCCAACCGCTGAATGTCTTAAACTTCAGAAATTCTTTCTCAGATTTATCGAGCTTGTAGCTATGCGAGATGTAATCGTGAGATGCCAGGAAGAATCCACCTGTACCACAGGCGGGATCACAAATTGTTTGCTTCGGTTCTGGTTTCATCACAGCGACCATCGCTTTAATCAAGGCTCGTGGAGTAAAGTACTGACCAGCTCCGCTCTTTGTATCCTCAGCATTCTTTTCAAGCAGGCCTTCATAAATCTCACCCTTCACATCGATGTCCATGCCTACCCAGACCTCACCATTGATCAGCTCAACCAGGCGTTTGAGTTTCGCTGGGTCTTGTATCTTGTTCTGTGCCTTACGGAATACAACTCCCATCATCCCTTTTTCCTTACCGAGAGTTGTGAGGATATGGCGGTAGTGAACTTCGAGTTCATCACCATCCCTTGATATGAGAGTCTGCCAGTTCAAGGCTTTGGGTACGGGCGAGGTTTTGTTCAGCAGCTCTTCCTGCTCATCTGCCATCTTGAGGAAAAGGAGGAATGTGAGCTGCTCAACATAGTCCCCGTAACTCACACCATCATCACGGAGGACGTTGCAGTAGTTCCAGAGGCGTTGAACTATCGCAGATGATTCATTTGCCATTTTGCTCTAAGATTTTAAAGATTGATCAATATATATAACAGGAAGGAATACCACATCAAGGTGATTGAAATCCTTATCGGTTGTAATAAGAGTTGCATTTAGTACGGATGCTGTTGAAGCAATCCATACATCGTTCTCTCCCATATTTCGCGCTGACTGACTTAAAGGTTTTGCAAGATTCTTACCTTGGCTGAAGGCGTCGATTTGAGCATACATTTCAAGAATAGCATCACTCTTAATATCTATTTGAGGAATGTGAGAGAGCAATTCTCTAAGCCTAGTTATTTTTAATTCTCCCCAATGAAATTGGATCGCTAGTGAGAGAAGCTCACCAACCGTAACGATAGAAATTGCCGCAATGTTTGGAGCATTAAATGGATTGTATTCCTTCTCGATAAAAGCTGCATATCCAGATTGACGTAAGTAGCCAACCACGATACCTGTATCGAGTATATAGCGAGTCATCAATTAACAGTTTTCCGTTCTTTTAGAGCTTCAAGTATCTGTTCGGTGGATTCATCGCCAGGCCATTTCCCCCAGATTTCCGAAACGATTCCTTGGTGAGATTCCTTATGTAGGTGAGTAATGACTTCGCTAACCTGTAATGGGAGCTTGAGATCTCTAAGGATTTCATCGCCTGCTCGCTGCGCTACTATCACCTGCGCCTCAATGAGTCGTGGTTTCTTCGAAGCAGCATAATACATCGTTCCTTTTATCGTAACTTTTTTACCCCATAAATCACGCATCGATTCAACCGAAAAAGAACCTTCGTCAATCTTTCCACGTACCACTTCGTTGTTTTCCATACGCAAAGTAAAACGACGTCTACTATGTTGTATCATATCAAAGAAACCAGAGATCAACACAGCTTGTGGTTCAGGTGTTGCAAGCTTTAAGGCTTCGATTTTATCAAAGGCGCTTCTCTTAAGAGTGAATCCTTCAGTAGCGCGTTCCTTTGATGATATCTTAATCTGAATATCATCCCCGTTGAGAAGTCTTTTACATTCTAATAATGCATCAAGAACACCAGGATCATATCTATCGCTATCGTAGTTTTCACGGTTAGCATCTCTAACAGACTTGGAAAGAATCGATAAGGCTGTATCTTCTGGTGATGGAACTTCATTCCAAAGATCTTGCTGTTTTATCTGCTCAGGAGCGATATCTCCAAGCTGTGGAGCCTGAATAACTAAACTCGTCGATCCCTTTCGAACACCTGTCAAAACAAAATCTGAAGACCTTGCAAGCCATTCAGGAATAGGTCCCTTCTTAACACTTTCACCTTCTAATACAAGTCTTAATGCACGTTCAGATCCAACGGATAGTGCATTGATAATATGTTTTAAAGCGCTGAATGTAATAGAGCCTTGAGGCGTATCCAAGCCTTTTATGGAGACGATATATTTGATTTTTTTCACTGTTTGCAACCCTGAAGATTACTTGATTAGATATTTGAAGCAACGATTCAATTTACGGTTTCACGTTCTTATTAGCAAAAACCATGAACGAGTCGATCTCAGAATAAAATGAGGAACTGATCTTCTCTTCCAACTTAAAATAAGAGATCTCGTTATTTTAATTTGAAGCGTTAACTTAAAATAAGAAAATCCTTGTTTTAATCAAGCTTTTTCGTCCGTCTCCCACTCACCCGTTCTCCCACTCTTCCATTCTCACCCTCTTACGCTCTCACACTCTTTTTCGGTCTCTCCCCCCCTTCTTTACTTTCTTTCTCTGCTTTTATCCTCTCCAGTAACTCTGCTGCTGTTTCCATTCTTATCTCTCGTCTAACGTCTCACCTGCCTTATCGGTAGGGAGCAGGCTTACCCGCCGTCTGTCGCGCTTTTTGCGTCCACCAGTTTTATAGTGGATTGGCGGGAGCTCCTCGCCACAGGCGAGTCTATCGACCTCCCAGCGTGAGCATTGCGGCCAGCGATGTAGAAAAACGTTCGTGGCAGTCTGCCCGACCGACATTGATCATCCTTTCAGCAGTTCCATCAAAGGTTTATTGATGAAGAGATGATATTTGCCGACATAATCTTCCTGGAGCACTTTGCCTTTTACCAGCTCCGCTAAATAGCGGCTGGCTGTTCTATAATGGATACCCAAACATTTTCCTAAATTCACCGGTGTGATAATCGGATACGCAAACAATGCTTCCACCAGGTCGGAGGTATAAATTTTCTTATGCTTCTCCTTTACCCGCTCTTTCGTCTTCTTGAGCAGGTGAATAAGCTTTAAGAGGCTCTCCTTGGTCTCTTTTGCCTGTGTATGAAATCCTTTCAGCATAAAGAGAATGAACTCGTTCCATTTCTCATCGGTACTGACAGCCCGCAAGAGCCGGTAATAATCAGATCGGTTCGTATTGATGTACCCGCTGATATACAAAATTGGGAGTGAGAGCAGTTTTTGTTCAATGAGAAAGAGCACCATCAATATCCTGCCCACTCTGCCGTTACCATCGTTGAATGGGTGTATCGCTTCAAATTGATAGTGAGCAAGTGCACATTTGATGAGCGGGTCGATCTCATCTTCTGCGTTAATGAAGTTTTCCCAATTGCTCATTCTCAGGGAATAGCTGCATCTGCAACACCTGCTCTACCGTTGTATTGATATTCTCGATATTGGAGCTTGCGACCGATTCTTTCAAGATCGCAGGTGAAAGCAGCAGCATTGGATTCGGCAAAGAGTAGGAATATCCATTCAACTCTCCAAATTCTGTCCTTGCTTTAAGGAGCAGGTCGACAAACCGTTCGTGTCTGAAATTGAGCGATGGAGGAAGCGAATGCAAATCGAAAGGTTTCTTTGAGTCAAATGGCATTAACTATCCTGTTATGCATTCTATGCCGCCAAGACGCCAGGAGCGCCATAGAATGCATCGAATTAAGAAAAGTACTTTGTTATTATTCAGCATGCTCGATGATCCAATTACTATTTCTTTCTCTTTCTCCCCCTTTCCAAAAGGGGGCCGGCCCGCTCCGCCGAAGCGTGAGCGAGGCTGGAGGGGGATTTTTAGCATAATCTCCAACATGGGTAAAACCAAATCCCCCTTCCCCCCTTTACGAAAGGGGGAAATTGTTCCCGTAGAAGCAAACCACTTCATCGATAAACCGCTCGTGTTTGAAATTGAGTGATGGAGGCAGCGATTGTAAATCGAAAGGTTTCTTTGGGTCAAACGCCATAGAGCATCCTTATTATTCCTGATATTGATATGTGACAAATATACGAAAATTGTAACATATCTCAAGGCATATGGGACATCCTGTCACATATGCTATTCTTCAATGATTTGCTTTAGAAGTCCTTCTGTTTCCGGTGGAGAATATCGGCAGGTTGCATAGACTCTAAGGTTAATCCGAGAAATGAACTCTCTCGTTGCTGCAATAAACATCCTCGCCGCAAGCAGCGAGGTATTTGTCATGGCAGCGTACGCTGGCATCCAGTTTCTGGATTCCGGCTTTCGCCGGAATGACGACGCAAGCGTCGGGGTATTAGACCCAATAGAGAATAAATTGCTGAATGTGCTTTACAAGAGTTTCCTGAGCAATCTTGTCCATCATTACGCAAAAGGTAATTCCTCGAAAAGGAAATCTAGTGGAGATGCGACAAGTCCCGTAAACAGCTTATCGACAATAGTGGAATGCATTTTCCTATACAGAAATAAATAGTCTCATACCTGACCAACACGAACTTTCCAAAGTCTCCTATGTCACCTGCGTAGCGGTCTTGCATAGAACTTTCAATGAGTAAAAATTCCATCCTCAGAATGGTAGATCACGAACTGATTGGAGTTCGTTTAATAATGTCGTCATCACATCGGTTCGTTCAGTGTCATTCTTCTCACGATAGAATGAGATCCATTCTTCAAGGCGTTTGTCGACTCTTACCACTGCTTCCTCTGACAGATTGAATTGAGCAACTGTCAGCTCATTTTTTACCGCTGATCGATCAGACTCGCTACTCTTCGTTGATGTAATGGCACGAAGGAAAGGATCCAGCCAATCTGTAATGTCGTTTTTTCCTAAAAAGGGTGTCAATAGTGAATAGGACTTAGCAGTCTCAGGATTGTGAATCGAAGGCCGACGTGAATGATAGTATTCCTTCACTATTGGAATATCCTTGTCCTGTAAGAAGGCTAGATCTGAGGGAATGAAAAATGCATCAGCATAGCTGTCGACCTCAGATCCCGCACTGTTCTTTAGAATGTGGACAAAGCGATTAGCTACTTTTACCCTGACAAGCTTCGAAACAACATTAAAAATTATGCGGAATGCCTTTTCGAGCCTGATTAGTTCATCAATGAAATCCTCCGACTCCACACCCACTAGATTAGAATAAGTTGTAGGAAGTATATCAAGTAATAGTCTTTCTAATTCAGCTTCGTGAACCTCGTGAATGAGGTGGGGAAGCAATGGGATTGAGTTTCGGTCGTTTACTAGTTTCGAAGACACCTGTTCAGCAGTCAACCCAAATGCTCCTTTTCGAACAAGAGCAATCTCATCTACTATGAGATCGACCAATGCGACAGCGATATCAGCTGATTGTTTGGTAGGGGCTTGTTCATTCAAGCGAAGCTGTCTTGCGGGGTGTATCAGATTTCGATAGGATCTAATCACGCTGCACAAATCCGCGGTTCTCTGTGAAATAATGTTATTGTTCCTACATAATGTAATGGACTCGACTAGGTCGAGGCGGAGCGGATCCTTGCCGCGCAAGATATCCGATGGGCTATCAGTCAAATAGTCGATAAGAAGCGCCTCGACTATACTCCCTGCAAGAACGAGAGTAGATTTACAGGCTTGGGAATCCCGGCATGTTGTTAACTCAGTGTAGTCGTGCTCGAGAGAGTCGCGAAACTCTGGGATTCTAATGAAGTCAAATCTGGCCATTCGTGTTCTCCTTAAGTGAGCTCGTATGCATTCGGACAGTGTGTAGAACTGCATTGCACCAAATATCTGAGTGCTTGCGTCGTTGAGTGCCGATCTATAATAAGCCGGTACGTTGTCACTTGATCAGATCAAGCTCTTTCTTATCCTTGTAAACAGCTTCATTCAGGTGTCGGTAATAGTGAAAGAAAGTCTCACCAGCCATGTACATGTCGTAAATCGCACCAATTGACCAAGCCTCCATCCAGCTACGGAGTTCAGGTTCGTGTTTCATCAAGGAATTAAGACGTGGCATCTCAGCTTCGCGGATAACGATAATTACTTTCCGATAGTTAAATTTTCTCGCCTGTGCTAATCGATCTTTAGCTTCTGTGAGATTACCTGAGATTTGAATTTCGATGGCGACCTCCGGATTCTTACCAGACAACCATGCTACATCGAGTTCATATGCATGCTCCAGTATAATTTTGTGTCTCGTCTGAGTGTTAAAATCCATCCACGATCCAATTGATTCGAGCATCTCACCCAAACGGTCGTGCAACGTTTTGGATTCCAGCGATAAAGCTAATATTAGTTTTTCGTAATCAGCCTCAGACTTCTTTTGCGGCTCTGATTCGCGCAGTGCAGGTTCAATACGTTGTTTTCTTTCTGCAACGACTTTTCGCATCTCAGATTCTATAAGCTTGAAATCTTCCTCTGGTATTTGTCGAATACTACCCTGGAAGTATGATCCCCAATATTCCTTCTTTTCGATAAAGGATAGGTTCGGGACAAGTTTCTTAGCATCGATAAGCTCGTCATCTTGAAGGACAATTTCTGGATCAGAAGAACGACGAGCCGGCCACATTTCATCGTCCTCTATCCATATTTTTGTGTGATCTTCTATATAGTCTCCAGTTATGATCGCCGTAGCTCCAAACTTCTGCAAGGTCATGATGTAGTATACAACCCTATCGCTGATCTGCATTTTCTGGACAGAGTTTCTATAGCGATAAGGAAGACCTTGAATCTTGAAACCAATATGCTCACGGTCGTATTTAAAGTTCTCAGGGGATGTGACGACAAGCCAGAAGTTCATTGGAATCCCTTCTATTTATGAGCTGAGGTGTGCTGACGGCTAAGCAGTTTGAGTGCTTGCGTCGTTGAGTGCCGCCACCACGAAAAATCAATTATTGTGGCGGCACGAAATGGAGCGATTGTCCGCCATGATTCACCTTTTGGTGGAAGCACAATTGACTACCTTCTTTAGATTTCCTACCGACATAACCGAATGAGCTCACGTACAAGCATGATTAGCTGCAGTTGCCTGACCATAATCAGAAATAGAATGAAAGATTAGGGTCGGTGTCATCGTGAGGTATGTCAAAGTTAAGCTGTTCATTTATTTTCAAACCGTCTTTGGTAAACGCGATTGACGAAAGAGTCTGGTTGACTCCGGGATGAATACCGGCAACGGGTAACACGCCTGCAACAAATTTTACCAGAAGTTTGTAGAACTCGAAACGTCCGTTCAGGGAGTTCTGGGGAAAAGAGATATTGAAACCTGCTCGGAGTGTCTTCGAGTAGTCAAGAATGTTGTCGAACAATGGCCCGAACAATGGATGATAACCATTCCTGAGGTGGAGGAATTCAAAGTTTAGAAAATAATTATATGAGTATTCACTCCACTTCTGATCATCGGGATAGTCTTTGTATAACCGAAGTTCGTGAGCAGGCTCGTTGTTGTGGCCGCAATGGACATGAAATAAAACTGGAAGGTCGTCCCGAAAACCTCCGAGGTGAAATCCACAGACAAGATCCTTCCAAGGTTTACCTGATCTCTCGAGAAATGGGTTTAGTTCTTTAGCAAGTCGATTGCCGATTGTTTCAACGGAATCTCCAGTGTTAATTGACTGGTCGGCAAATGTCGCAATCCAATTGTCAAGTCTCTGATCGCCGACACGGGCCTGGCCCCACATACCAATCCCAACATTTACCTTGGCAAAATATTGTACCTTAACAGCGCCCGAAATGACCTCGGGTGGATCAACCCCACGCTTTCGTGTTACAGCAGAATCACCGACCATTATAACACCGTGTCGAGATATATCGCTAACGACTAAAGTCATTGGAATTCCTTTCAAGGGCAATGGCAGTTAACGTTCAAGCAAGAACGTAGTGCCGCCACGAGCCATGAAAGACAAATTTCTCCTGCGAAGTGGCGGCATTGAGTGAGCACTATAATCATTCTAAAAGAGCGAACTCCGTGGTTGCGATTGTTAGCTGGCGTTGACACGGGAAATATTATTATTCTTTCGTGCTACTCGTTATTGTGTACGTGTATCCGTATTTCCAACCCTCGCCTCCAGTTCCACCTTTGTAACCAGGTTTTGAGAGCATATCCTTTTCCCAATCACGCGCTTCTTTCTCTGTTGAGAACGCTCTTTGCCACCAGTCAGAAGGATTTCCGTGTGCTTGCTTACGGCTTACTGAGTCATCTGTTAGTCCAACGTACTTCATAGAAACTCCTTTAGTATTGGTTATGAAATTAGTGCAGCATTGACAAACTCATTCTCTTCTTTGTTATGCAAGACGTAAGGGAACATCGGATCATCGCTATTCTCAGATACAACTATTGTAGCGGTAGGTATCCAAATGCAAACGTCAGGAATATAAAATGGCGAGACCCATCATCGGGAACCATCGTCTGTAACGATTTCTTCGCCATCTTTCAGGATCTCAAGTAGCATAACTTCTCGAGAGTATTTTGGTTTGTCCATAAATTTGCTTCCCTCAATACATAGACGATTTCGATTACCGAGTGCTAATGCCAGCTAACTTTTTTGTAAAAACGCATTTCGCATATTACTATATCAATGTTCGCATAGACGCAATGCGTATATTTTACACATAAACACAAAAACCTCCTTCATCGCTCGCACGAATCCAGAGGTTTCTCTTCTCCGCTACCAACTTCACCTGCCTGTGTGTTCACTCGCGGATACCTTTGTAAATTAAACTCCTGCAGAATAAATAGCACTACTCACTTCGTCAACAACATTTTCCGCGCGGCTCGATACTCTCCTGCTATAAGCGTATAAAGATAGACCCCGCTCGGTAGGTTATTACCGTTGAAGCTCACCTCATAGTATCCAGCCTTCTGTTCGGTATCGACAAGTGACATTAGCTTTCGTCCCAACATATCAAAAACCTGTAGCTGCACCCTCACCCCCTTTGGTATCGCATATCGGATAATGGAGGCGGGATTAAACGGATTGGGATAGTTTTGAAATAGTACATATTGCTCCGGTATGGATTCTTTTTGTCTAATCCAAGTTGCACCATCCGAAGTTGATTTGAGAATTGTTCCATATTGTCCAACTATCCACCCGGTGGTTGGTGAAACGAAATGCACTTTATTAAGATCAAACATAGCTGTAGACCAAGTTCCGACCCAGTTGGAACCTCCATTTGTCGTGTTCATAATTTGGCCTCCTAATCCAACGGCGATTCCTTTGTTCGTATCAAAGAAAAATACCGAATAAGCAAAATCAGAAATTTGTTTGACCCATGACGTGCCGCCGTTAGTTGTTTTCCAAATACCCGAACCTCCGACAAAGCCAACATCACTATTTACAAAATAAACACAATTGCCCTTCGGTGAACCAGTTAATAAAGTCCACGTTACCCCAGCATCAGTCGTTTTGTACGTGGCAGAATTAAAACCGGTACAATAACCTACCGTTGAACTGACAAAGAAGACAGAATTACAATCATAATCTGCAACCTTTGACCAGGTGGTTCCTCCATTTGTGGTTCTACTGATGCTCATATAATTAGCCGATATTCCAACATTCGAGCTTAAGAAAGTAAGCGCTCTTGACGTATAAGAATTTGATTGCTGGGTCCAGGTATCTCCACCGTTTGTGGTTTTATTAATTACCCCTTCCCCTCCGATCCAACCTGTGCTTGCATCGATAAAATACACTGACTTCATCGACGGATATTCACCACTTTGTTTCTTCAGCCAGGTTGTACCTCCATCTGTGGTTTTATATACAACTCCATCATAATTACCCACTCCGCCGACGATATATCCCGTATTTGAATCAATAAAATGAGAAGAATTTATATGAGATGTGAAACCACTACTTATCGATGACCAATTAAGCCCCCCATTTGTTGTTTTCATTATTCCACCAACTTCGCCAACGGCAATCCCGGTGTTTGCATCCATAAAAGTAACTGCGTTCAACTGATAAAATAATCCAGCAGAAATCTCAGTCCATGAAGTCCCGCCATTTGTCGTTCGGTAAACATGTCCTGTAGTACGTGAGGATCCCCATTCTCCACCTACAACAATTCCGGTATTACCATCTTTGAAAAAGGCACCATATAAACTAACAGAAGTGGATGGGAACGTAATTTTTGTCCACGATACTCCTCCGTTATTCGATTTGAAGAATGTACCATATTGTCCGACAGAAAAACCATTATTAGCATCTATGAAGTGAATATTGTAATGCTTCCCTGTAAATGTACCGGAAGAAATCCACGTGCTGCCATCTGTTGTTCTCGCAATAAGGAAGTCACCTGCAATCCATCCTGTGGTGGCATTAATGAAATAAATCGAAGAGATAGTACCTATTCCGGTTCCCAAACTTTGTTTTGTCCAATTTGCTCCACCATTTGTTGTTTTATAGAGCTCACCATTATTCCCTCCAACATAACCGATATTTGCATCAACAAAGAAAATAGCATTCATATCCCTGTTTATACCGAGACTCTGCAACTGCCATGTATTGCCCCCGTCAACTGTTTTGAAAATAGAGTAATCACCAACAATCCAGCCGGAATTTTCATTAATAAATGAAATTGAACTTAGTGGATTAGTTGTCTCTCCTACTACGCCAGGATTCTTGGGAGATGGCAATTTGGCCCATGTGGAACCACCATTTGTGGATTTCAGAACTGTACCGTTATCTCCAACAGCTAAGACAAATGTCGAAGTTATATATTTAACTGCCTTTAGGTTGCTATTCTGCGGTAATGGATTTTGCCAGAACCAACCGCTTTGAGAAAAAAGACTTGAAGAGAAAACTATAAAGGTGCAGAATAAAAGAATCTGATTTTTCATCTGTGTCTCCTTTCATGAAATAGTGAAGAGCAATTGCAACTTACGTGTCAGGCTAAACGCAAGTGCTGAGTAACGCGAAACTATCTTATCTTGTCTTTCCCTTGCACGAAGCACTTGAGGGTGCACTATAGTAGATCGTAAAGTAAAGCGCCCGTCGATTAGCCGTTTGTTATGTGGCTGTGGACGCCAGCAGGTGTAATACTCGTTGTAGATAATTTCTATTTCGTTGGACGAGCACATCGCTGGATATACACAGCCCGATAACGTTTAATTGTTGATTAGATTACCAAATACAGATGGCAGACTTCTTCACCCGCTGGGAGGTCCGAAGTCACGAAGTGATGGCATTCCCAGACTCGACTCCCCGAAGGGGTCCTTCGGACCGGCGAGGAGCTCCAACTCCCTGCCATAGCGCAACACTAGTTTTTTTCGCATACTAAGTGTTTGTTAGTCATCAAAGTAAGAAGCTCACTGGATATTGATTGATAACCTGCATAAAAGTGAGAAACGAGAATGAAATCAAAGTATACAATCATCTATAGCACACACGCTATCAATTTTCTAGGAAGAGCTATACCAGCGAACCTCAGTCCCTCCAGTTTGGACCTATCTTTATAAGCTTTGTGAAGCTCCAGAGCTTCGAGTTGGTAAGGCTGTGATAGACGTCCATTTGCATAGTCGTACCATCCAGTACTACCACTCCAAACCCATGCGCCGGCTGATCCGTGCCAGCTTCCGGTAACACATAGTTATCAAAATATACCTCCCGGCTATTTTTATCTTTTCCAGCAGCAACCTTATTATTATCTATGAGATGTAAATGCCCGGTGAAAATACCGAGAACATTATATGGATTTGCTACTGCGCTCGAGCTCAGTACACGATGATGATAACGCCGGCAGAGGATATCAAGCAGCAGCTGCCTCATGGTGTCGTTCCACCACCTGGCACTACCGTCGTCATCGAGTTCCGTACTGAACCAGTCCCATCCATAGTGCTGCAAAATGAACACACCGTTTCCGGAGTCACCTATACTGTCTCTCAGAAACGCATCCACCCAATTGATTCTATCCCAATCTATGTCTGTCTTGCTTACCGCGTTACGGCCGCCAGCCCACAAGCCAAGCGATAGGAAGTAATAATTCCCCCAGCGCCAGGCGTAAGTGGTTGTGTCATACGATGTGATATTCGGCGCACCGATGATCCGTTTTTGCAGATATTGAGGCGCATCGCCATTACTTGGAAAAGAATTGTTTGTAGAATTTGATACATCATGATTGCCTATATTTGGAAACAAAGGAAATTTGATACGATGCGAAACAGGAGTGGTTGACAGGTCGTCTTCATAATAATCGCGGAAATCATTTATGTGATAATGGACAGAATCACCACCTTGCAGCATATCACCCATATGGAGTACACCGAGAATGTTAAAATCCTGTCCACGATCATTTACGTGTCGAACTGTTTCATCATTGGCATTTGCTGACCGACCGATATGCGTATCGGTGATTATGCCGAAGGCGATTCTCATGGGGTCTGCCGGCACATGAACTTTAATCTTATTCGGTGTGTGTGGAGGCGTCGCCCTGGGTGGCGTAGCATCTCCAGGTGGCTCCGAACTTGGATTCTCAACACGACAGGCGATAGGCATTATCAATGAAAGAATAGCCAATATTATGCTGGCAAATTTAAGTAGGTCCTGATTGCTGACCAATTTTCGGCGATGATCTATCATATTGTCATCTCCTTTTGTGACACTCCAGTAATATTTAATCAATGAAGTTACGCAGATGATATAACCATAAGTGAAATACGGTGGCATATTAGTCTGCCACGAAACGACTAATGTTTCAACCGGTTTTATTCACTTATGTGAATGCAATCTGTTAAAAGTGATTCGCTCATACTCCTGGCAGTGGATCGCATCCGTAGAATCCATTGCTCAGATCAACTTGCGTAACTTCAGTACCTAACAAATCTTTTGTAGACTTGCACTACTACGTGCCTGCTGGCGGACATGCCACATAACGTTTGAGTGTTTGCGCTTGCCCCGAACTTGTCCCGATGCATTGTATCGGGATGTTATTTATCGGGGCCGTTCAGTGCCGCCACTGCAACGATCCATTACTATGGCGGTATGAAATGGAGCGCTTGTCCGCCATGACTCACCTTTTGGTGGAAGCGCAATTGACAAACCATTATTTAGGTTCTTATTCGACATAACCAAACGAGCGAGCCTGCCCACCGAAACAGAGTGCAGGTGGGCGTCGCAAGCACGATTGTTAGGTGGTCGTGCCCCGCCGTAGGAAGCAAATATGTTCTGCAAGAGTTGGTTGCCAAGCGCACTAGTGTGGACCTCCGATCGCTGAGAGAGACTTATTAGTTCTTCTCTTGTTGAGATAACCGAACACGGCACCGAAACCTAGGAATCCAACCAACTGATAGAGTATCCAGAATACCTGATCGGGAACATTGACTGAACCGTAGACAAGAGGATGCGACAAATTCCACAGCGTTGTGAGCAACCAGAACGAGAATGCATATTTCATACCATCGATGACTCCGGTCAACCTCCTCGAAAGCGGTAGTATTTCGTAGGCAAAGACGAACAGAATGCCGAAGAGCCAGCCGATAAGTAATTTCGTCCAGATGAAGTAGAATGCGTTTAACTGTTCAGCACTAAACTTGCCAGGTGGAGCGAACTGTGGGCCGTAGACAATCCTTGAGAGTATCGCCCCTCCAACGAACAGGAAGATTCCAAAAGCAAGTCCTGAAATTGTTCCGTCAATAGCGACCTTCTTGAGTTGCATGAAAGGATCTCCTTTCAAATAAAAATGATTTGTGGCAGTGTGTCTGATGCCGAAAGAACTAGTCTGCTACCATGCGGCGGGGCATGCCGCCTAACGTTTAGGCAAACCGCCGTTGCGAGCCGCCACTATGACTGATCCAATTTCGTGGCGGCGAGCAATGGAGCGAGCTCTTTACATTGAGCCAATCTGAGCTTCGACATTGCCTATCAAATGTGCGAGCGTCGGTTTGCCGATTGTTAGGCGGTCGTGCCCCGCCGCAGAGAAAAAAGTAATGTGTAAGAGTTGGTTGCGTATGC
This sequence comes from bacterium, assembly GCA_043803945.1. Taxonomy (GTDB): domain Bacteria; phylum Bacteroidota; class Ignavibacteria; order UBA10030; family UBA10030; genus JAZDJN01. The sequence goes on from JAZDJN010000099.1 coordinate 18,006, forward strand.
ATTAGTGTAAACCTTCTGTCGTTGGGAGGACCTTTTGAGCCCTTCTCTTGTACAGATAACCCAGCACAGCACCAAAACCTAGGAAGCCAACCAACTGATAGAGTATCCAGAATATCTGATCAGGGACATTGACTGAGCCGTAGACCAGAGGGTGAGACAGATCCCAGAGCGTGATGAGCAACCAGAATGAGAGTGCGTATTTCATTCCGTGGATTGCTCCGCTCAACCTCCTCGATAACGGTAGAACCTCGTATGCTACGGCAAACAGAATACCGAAAAGCCAACCGATTAATAATTTCGTCCAGATAAAGTAGAATGCATTCAATTGTTCGGGAGTGAACTTGCCTGGAGGTGCGAATTGCGGTCCATAGATAATCCGTGACAGCACCGCGCCTCCGAAAAACAGGAAGCAACCCATAGCGAGTCCTGCAATTGTCCCGTCTATGGCGACTTTCTTGAGTTGCATGAAAAGACCTCCTTTCAAATAACCATGATTTGTTGTAGAGAGCCCGTTGGCTGAAGAACTAGTGCGCCACCGTACGGCGGGGCATGCCGCCTAACATTCATGTAACAACGCATTGCGTTTATTCCATCTAAATCGTGATGAAATATGCAATGCGCATATTTCGCTTAAAGACACAAAACCTCCTTAATCACGCATCGCGAATCCAGAGGTCTTTCTTTCACTGGAAATATTTTCAAGAGTTGCACGGTTTACTCCTTCGGAAGTACACTTAATCCTTCCCCCTGGAATGCCCCAGCACGGTACTTAAGGGATAACTGTTGGTGAAAAGGTAGATATGTTTAGCAGTATAGTCAACAACACAAATCTACCAACAACAAATAGACTTATTGATAAAAACCTCCTTCATCGCCAAAGCGAATTCAGAGGTCTTCTTCTCCGCTACCAACTTCACAACTCTGAGTGTTCGTTAACGGATTACCGAATCAAACATAAACTATTCTGTAATAAAACGCACTATGGACGGAGCGAGAAAACTTCCGACTCTATATATCTCCGGGTCGAGTGTCTCAAACTTTTTCCTTGACCACTTTTGCTTCTTTCAAGAGTTTATCAGTATGCACCATGCCAAATCCGGGAGCTGTAGGTACATTAAGAAGGCCGTCCTTCACCATTATAGGCGGGTCAAAGAGTGGACCGGTTTGTTCAATTCCGCTTTTTAATTCTTGGAACTTACCCATATTCGGCGTGAAACTAAAAAAATTCACCATGTCCGCAAATCCTGTATTGCCACTGGAAATATGTGTCGTGATGGGTATTTGTGCCGCGGCAGCCATTCGCGCAATCCTTGTCGTGCGAATATATCCGCCATAATAATGTAAATCCGGTTGAACGATTCTTAAGGCTTTGTTCCTGATCATCCAGGCAAACCGATATTCGCTCGACTCCTGTTCGCCTCCGGATACCGGAATGGTGAGGGCGTCGGCAACCTGCTTGGTGGAATCAAGATCATCGAATGGGCATGGTTCTTCAAAAAGATAGGCGTTAATAGCTTCCAGTCGTTTACCGACCTCGATAGCTTTGGAGACATCGAACGAACCGTTGGCATCGGCCTGGATAGTGATTGAATCTCCCAACACTTTTCTAGAGAGTTCAATGAGATCCTCCGAACGATTCGGCATGGAATCTCTGTTACGGCTCATTCTTCCGCCTACTTTGAACTTCACTGCCTTCGCACCGGTCTCGGTGATTCGTTGTTGAAGAATCTTGACCTCTTCTACCGGCGTGGTTTCGCGGTTCCCGCTTGCAACATAAATAGGGACTTTATCGCGGACCTTTCCGCCGAATAAGACGCTGATATGTTGGTGAGCTGTTTTTCCCAGCATATCAAGAATGCTTGCTTCCACCCATGCGACACAGCACCAAAACGGCAATCCCTGCATTTTATAGTTGCTGTCATAGACATAGACGCCATCTAATAACGTTTCGAGGTCGCGTGCATCCTTCCCGATGAAGAATGGAATTACTTGTTGGAGGAGCATGGGATACAGGAAACTGATTTTTTCATTTGTCATGAAAAGCCCGACCGCTCCATCCCTGGATCGGGTGCGAACCAAAAAGAACCTGCCGCTTTTCAATAGGTTGATCGATTCGATGATGACCGGGCTTGTGAGAGACTCCAGATGAAGAACCGGTTTATTTGCCGCTGCCATCAGTGCATCATGTTCTTGAAGAGAAGAATCTCTGGAAGAACCAACGGTTGATACAGTTGAAAATGGAATGAAGAGAGACGTTGAAAGAGATGTTCTAAGAAAATGACGACGATTGAAATTCATATATACCTCTAATAGAAATATTTATGCCGTTTATCGACGTCGATAACCACAATTCGTTCTCAGGAGCTGCACGGTTTACTCCTTCGGAAGTACGCTTAATCCTTCCCCACGGAATGCCCCAGCATGGTACATAAGGAATGTGTCTGAAGAAATGTAGAAATGTTTGGCAGGAGAGTCAATAACGCAAACAGGTCAATAGCCGAGAAGCATGTGCTTTTTCTCAGGTAAACACCTGAACACTAAATGGCGTGAATAGAACTTACTATAGGAGGCGGTTTATAAATACCTACTCTGTACGTAAAAAAAGTCGTCGTTGATTAACCGGAATCATATTATTATATTGTTTTTGAAGGAAGTGAAGCCATTAGACAAGTGGTTACTAATAGATCATTTCAAAAGGTTTTTAGAAAGTGTCGGATCATCAAGAACCTTAAGTTTCATCGGGACGTAGCGCAGTTCCGTTCCGCTCTCAGAGCGGGACGAGAATCCACGTCCCGAATGAAATTCGGGACGGGACCCGGAAGCGCAAAAGATGTCATATTATGTCTATATCTTGCGGAGTAAAGTATCGGGTCAGTATTATGTGGGACAGACAGATAATCTCCTATCCCGTGTAGAGAAACATAACAAGGGTGAAGTGCAATCAACAAAACCATTTCGTCCTTGGGAATTAGTTCATTGCGAAGAATACCAAACTCGCGGTGAAGCTGTAAGAAGAGAACGAGCAATAAAGGCAAAGAAGAAAAGAAAGTTTATTGAAGAACTTATTCATCGGGACGTAGCGCAGCCCGGATAGCGCACTTGCTTGGGGTGCAAGGGGTCGCGGGTTCAAATCCCGCCGTCCCGACTTCCAACTTGACCGGACTTAGTGAGCGAAGCTAAGTTCGCTGTCAAGTTGAGAATCTCGACATGCTGTTGGTCGGGATCTAACCATATATAGGACCTTTTTTTAAGCTCAGGAGTAATCTCTTGAGCTTTTCTTTTGTAGGGGTGTCCCGCCAAACTGCGGCCGGATCCTGAAATATCAATCGTGCTGAGTCAATCGATGATCTCCAATCGGAGCGCAAGTACACCTCGTGATAGATTCCAAACAACGACATTTTGGAATCACTATTATTTTCTTTTAAGAAATACAGAAATCCCTTAGTGATCCTCGAATGACTCTGTCGAGGATCTGCTATACGGAGCAACAAAACACCTCGTGATAGATTCCAAACAACGGCCCGCCTGTGCAGATACTTCAGTGGCAGCCGGGGAGCACCAAGAGAAAAGAGAATTGATAGATATTTAAATACGTAAGTGTAAATGAATGGTATCTACTCAGTTCGTTTAGTGCTCCTACAGTTTTCGCTTATCTTTTTGAGGCTGACTAAAAAGTTGGTCGAGCAGGCTGCTCGACCTACAAGACTTAACATCCGTTCATTATCTTATCCCAAGAGAAACAAAAAGGAAACCAAATTATACTTTTGGCGAACATGCTGAGTTATAACACAACGTTATTTAAATATTCCACTGCCTCATGGGCATGTGGTGAAAAGAAATCAGCGCCAATTTTAGTGCAAAATTTTTGCGTGATTGGAGCGCCGCCAATCAATATTTTTGTGTCGGGATAAGTTTTCTTAATGGCTATGACGCTATTTTCCATATTGCGCATTGTTGTTGTCAGTAAAGCAGAAAGCCCTATAAAACAACCTGGGTGCTTGGCAAGTGCATCCAAAAATTTATTGGTCGGTACATCCACGCCAAGATCGATCACTTCAAATCCGCCGCCTGTGATAATCATGGAGACAAGATTTTTACCGATGTCATGCAAATCGCCGGAAACGGTTCCAATCACAAATTTGCCTTTGCGTTTCACCTCACCGGATTCCAGGAATGGCTTTATATGTTTCAACACAGCATTCATTGCTCCGGCAGAAACGACCAGATTGGTCACGAACGCTCTATTCTCACTAAATTCTTTCCCGATCTTTTCCATCCCCAGCATGCAACCCTCTAAGAGAATATTCGGGTGAATGCCTTTCTTTAACGCATCGGCAGCAACCTCATCAGCGCCGTCTTGATCTTTCATATCCGGTGGAAAGGGTGCTGATTTGGAAACTTTACCTCGAGCGATGCACATCGCAATTTTTTCAACATACTCTTGCATAATCCCTCTCTCTAGTTTGTTATAGTTAATCCTGCTTCTTTTATAATAGTCGGAGTGATACTTTCCCACATCACAGGCATTAAGTGGATGCCTCGAACTCCATGTATATTTTTAAGCGTACGAATAATTTCAACGGCCATTTTAACGCCCTCTTCTTTAGGATCGCGCGCATGGTTCATTCTGTCAATATATTCGTCCTTGATCTTAATGCCAGGAACTTCTTCTCTCATCCAGAGCAGCGTTTTTACCGATCGTACAGGCATAACGCCAGCGAGGATCGCCGTTTTTTCATGCAGGCCCATTTCGACCACTTTTTCCATCCACCGGGTGAAAATCTCCAGGTCAAAGACAGGCTGTGTTTGAATGAAATGCACACCGGCCTTGATTTTTTTATACAGACGAATTAATCGCATTTCAAACGGTTGAGCAAATGGATTCGCCGCTGCACCGATGAGAAAGTCAGGTGCTTTTTTCATTTCACAACCGGAAAGCAAAAAACCGTCGTTCATCTTAGCAACGGCAGCAATGAGCTGAATGGAATCAAGGTCAAAGACTCCTTTAGCTTCGGGTTGGTCGCCAAATGTTTGATAGTCGCCGGTCAGGCAGAGCACATTCCGGATCCCTAACGCTGCGGCTCCTAACAGATCACTTTGAATCGCCAGTCTGTTGCGGTCCCGGCAAGTTACCTGCATGATCGGCTCAACGCCTTCGTCTAATAAGATCTTCGCTGAGGCCATACTCGACAACCGAACAATCGCTTTCTGGTTGTCGGTGATATTCACCGCATCAACATAGCCCTTGAAATATTTTAATTTCTCCCGGAGAACATCGGCATCACAGCTTTGCGGCGGGCCGATTTCTCCGCAAAGAATAAACTGATTCGATTCAATTTTCTGTTTCAGCGTCATTAGAAATCATGTCCTTCACTTTTTGTTTATCATTGCGAACGAACCAGATCGGTGCTTTAATTCGCTTTTTGAATACATTCAGCCACGACGATGTACCTTCCAGATTCCAGTTGTGGATTTTATTTATCGTATATAACAAGCTGATGCGATTCAACAGTATTGACCGATAATATATTTTGTACCATACGCACTTTCGATCAGGATACACTTCACACGATCCATCCTCGCCGGTTCCCCCGCATGGACCATTGCGCAGCCGTTTTGGACAATTCTGGGAACAGATAAATGCGGTCGAGGATAAGATGCACTCGCCGCAATGTTGACACCGAAATAACGGCACTTTGATAAGGTCTTCAAAAAAAAGGATAAGACGTGAGAATTTTCGTTCGTTTGCTGTAATGGGGGGTTTGTTTAAAGCGGCTAAGTCTTTTGACAAAGGTATTTCCTTGTAGTTCAATTATGCCTGAGAAGTGCTTTTTTGTCTTTCAGCGAAAAGCATTCATCAATCATGCAATTTCATTTCACACAATTCACATCCATTAAATTCGCTGGCGGTTTAAGAATAATACATCATCACTCTCATGATAGCGTCAATGCCTTCCAGTTTCAACACATCGTGTAAACATTGCATCGCTGGAGCATCATCTGTCAACAGTGAGTATTTTCGTTTGACAGAACCGATGATGGTGTTCAATCCCAGTGGCATTGCCATAGTCAGAAATGCATTTTCCAGCGGGCCTTTCACCGGCGAACCGTCTGCCTTCTTGGAAGGCAGCATTGCTGTAAAATTACTCAATCCAACCGACATGTTGACACCGCTAAGATCTTTATCCTGATGAATCAGCGCCATCGCATCCATGAGCCGCTTAAAATCTCCTTTAGAATCACTCCCGATCGGCATGATGCCGGGATCAAGAACGAGTTGCTCGTTCACCAGATGGTGTATCCGTTTTCGTGCGATGCTCACCATGAATTTCGCCGTAGCATAGATTTGTTCGGCTGATTTATTCATGATCATTTCACCGGAATCATCCATTCCTTCCGTGACAAGTAAAATAGGAATGAACGGTTGATTTGCATACATGTCAAACATTTCCAGGCGTGCTTCAGAAATTGAATTCAGAATCGGCTTTCGATTTCCAGCACGTTTAGCATTGTAAGCTTCCAACCCTGCAGCCGCAATTCCCGGATCAGGGGTATCTATTGAAAGCGGGAGCGAAATATGCTCTTGAATTTTTTTAATAACTTCTGCCATAAAGCCCGGAGAGCGGGGTCCAACATTTACATCAATATACGCCGCACCATTTTCTGCCTGCACTTTAGCCAAATCAACAATGCCATCAATGTTATTTTCTTCAAATAATGTGTGAGTGGATGGGACCGAGTCATTAATGGATTCACCGATGATAGTAAGACCAGGGATACTCATTCACTTACCTCCTTCACAAAACATTTAGAAAAAAATCACCAATGAGTTTAGGTGGCTTCCAGACAAGATGGCGTTCTCACTTCTTCATAAATCATCCATCAAGTGCTTAACACCATGGTATCTACGATTCAACACATTTGTAAATATCAAAGTGTGTCACAAATCCAGAGGTCTATCGTTCAATGGAATTATTCTTTTCAGAAGTTGCTCGGTTTACTCCTTCGGAAGCACGTTTAATCCTTCCCCACGGAATGCTCCAGCAGTGTACTTAAGGTATGATTCTGGAAGAATGTAGAAATGTTTGCCAGGATAGTCAATAACTCAATTTAGTGGAGGTACTTTCACTCTTTGCGATATCCGATACTGTGCAACAAGATAAAATCCATTAACCCTCCAATAAAAAAAGCCGTCACCAACAGTGTTGATGACGGCTTTGAAGAACTGAAGTCCCTTCCTATCTGGCTTTTTTCAAGGCCTCGGCACCGCTGACGATCTCAAGAAGTTCTTTGGTAATGGCTGCCTGGCGGGCGTTATTAAATTTCAATGTCAGCACCCGGATGAGATCTTTTGCATTTTCCGTCGCATTATCCATTGCGGTCATTCGTGCACCCTGTTCAGCAGCATTCGATTCAAGCAGAATGCGCCACGCCTGATAGTTAAGGTGCCGCGGGATCAGTGCACTGACGAACTCGACGCTTGAAGGTTCATAAATATATTCCACCTGCGCCACCTGTCCTGATTATCATCTTTTGTGCTTCTCGATCAAAACTCACGAAACCACCTCCACCAAGAAATACGGCAACAGCAACAGGCGTTGCACAGAGGAATGTTTTTCCAAGCTTGGAGAGCTGCAATTTACCCTGAGCAAGAAACAGAGAAGGTCTACGATCACAAAGATTTACTAAACCAGTTTACTTCTTCTTTATTTCTTCCTTCAATCGCTTGATGTGGCCACGGCCTAATCCTTTTACTTCACAACCATATTCCAGATACTGCTTGATTTTATCATCAGTCAGAATTCCATAGCAATCAATTAATGCGAATGGTTGACCAACCCATTTAATAATTTCTCGAGGATTAAGTCTAACATACGGTTCGTGCGGAACTGCAAGTATGAGCGCCTCGACTCCTTTCAATGCCTTGGCCAGATCCTTCTGAACATGAATAGACGTCAGTCCTTCCTGATTTCTGAAAAATCGCTTCCAGGAATACCCGACTGCTGGATATGTATCTTGATCCTCCAATTCAGGCCAGTGATCTACGTACGGATCGTGTACATGCAGATCAGCTCCCATTTCAGCCAATTTCCGAACGACAAGTTCGCTGCCACTGTAGCGTGTATCACCTACATCCTGTCGATAGCTTGCCCCGCAAAGGAGGACATTTGCTGATGCGATATGACGCCCCATATTCCGTAGTGCATCACGTGTTAGTTCAGCAACGTGTAATGCACGCATATCATTTATATCGATAGCATTCGGTGTAATTTTGAAAATTGAATCTCCATCTTCAAATCCGAGTATGTGCTGATACGCCCAGTAACCAAGTCCTCCATCCTTCGGAAGACAGTATCCGCCAATTCCGGGTCCTGGAAAAATAATGTTATTGTGTGTTGGGCGCATTTTTATCGCTTTGATGATCTTGATCAGATCGATGCCGTTTCGTTCGGCGAAAAGGCTCCATTCGTTTAGGAAAGCTAAAATTGTAGCTCGATATGAATTCTCAACTATCTTTGTTGTTTCCGATTCAATGGGGCGATCCATCACGGTTAATGGAAATTGCTTTGTGTTTAGTACTTCGTGTAAAAATTTTTCAACTCGGTTTCGTGCTTTTTCATTACACCCAGAGCAGACACGCCAGAAGTCGCGGATGCTGGCAACGTACTCTCGACCGGGCATCACACGCTCAAAGCTATGCGCAAGTAAAGGCTCAGAGTTGATACCACGGATAGCAAATGCTTTCTTGAGAATTGGCCATGCGATATATTCGGTAGTTCCAGGTGCAACGGTTGTTTCGATCAGGACGAGACACTCTGGTGAAATATTATCACCGATAGTCCTCATTGTCGCTTCGAGCGCTGACATATCTGCTTCACCAGTGCGCATATTGCCGAGCTCTTTTTTCAGAAAATCGCATTGTACATCGACCACGACACAATCAGCAAGTTTGAGGCATTCGCTATTGAAGGAAGCTATCAGTGTCTTCTTCTTTTTTACACACCTCTCAATGATTTGATCGACTTCTGGATCTTCTGCTTTGACAGGAGAAATACCACGGTTAAAGTACTTAATTTTCCAGTAACTTCGTGTACTTGGTCTTTGATACCCGATAACAAATTTGCTTGGCCTCTTTTTATCATCTACAGAGTCTGCAATGATTGCTGCCATGACAGCACCCACAAAACCAAGTCCCACTACCACAACAATTTCTTTTCCTTCTTTGCGGGCTTGCTCTACTTTCGCTGCAACTTTCTTATATTCTTCATTATAGCTCGTTTTTTTTGGCAATCTGAATTTAATATGCGATGGACTAATAGAGATTTTAGGAATGACTCTTTTGGAATCGGTTTTGATTGACATGCAATAAGCCTTTCAAAGGATAATAGTGCTTGTTAGTAGAACATAGGGATTTATAATACGATCTACCCCCTAGTGATGTGCCAATGGTAAGTTTGTTTTTCACTTTAGTCAAGCGCAGAATCACCAACATCCAGGCTGGTAATCGAACAACAGCCTAGACTATGGACGTACCTGACAAACAATGGTACTAGATAAGCTGGAACAGCATATTGATTCGGTCAGGGACAAACTCTTAAAAAGCAAAAATTCTTTGAGTTTGAGTTTAGAACCAACTTTCTATCTGGGTAGTACTGCGGACCAGATGGATGGTATAGATATCATAGAGATATCATATACGTAACAAAACGCACTGTCATTTCCGAATGCTTCTATCGGGAATCTCGAATTTGGAGAACTCTGGGCACAAGACCACCCGATAAAAGCACTCGAGTGAGACAATGGTGTAGTTTTTGGACAACCTCGGAATTGCGTTACGCCCGAATATTCGAGAAAATAAAAGAAATTGAATGTTTGCCCAATTTCTTTCGAATAGATCTAAGAACTTTTCGATCAGGATGCAATGCTCAATATGACGCAGAACATTTCACTCTTTTAGCGATCTGACAGCCGCTCCAATAAAAAAGCCGTCTCCAACTGTGTTGAAAACGGCCCTGAAGAATAAGAGTCCTTCCCTATCCGGCTTTTTTCAAAGCCTCGGCACCGCTTACGATCTCGAGAAGTTCTTTTGTAATTGCTGCCTGTCGGGCATTATTGAATTTCAATGTCAGCGCCCGGATGAGATCTTTTGCATTTTCCGTCGCATTATCCATTGCGGTCATTCGTGCACCCTGTTCAGCAGCATTCGATTCAAGCAGAATGCGCCAGGCCTGATAGTTGAGATGCCGCGGTATCAGTGCATTGACGAGCTCGACGCTTGAAGGTTCATAAATATATTCCACCTGCGCAAGTGCATGGAGATCACCAGGTTTGTGCTGCGTCTCTTCGGGGGGAATGGGGAGCAATTGTTCGACAACAATCTTCTGCTGAATCACCGACTTGAATTCGTTGTAGATCACTTCAACTTTATCAAACTCGCCTTTCAGGTATCCTTCGGTGATTTCGGTAACGAGCTCACGCGCATCGCCAAAATCGAGAGAGTTAAAGATGCCGACATGCTTTGCATAGAGCGGATAATTCCGCTTCGAAAAGAATTCGAATCCTCTCTTGCCGACAGTGATCAGGCGAAGATCTTCCCGCGCAACCTCTTCTTTGTAGTGAGCCTGGATATGCTGAACGGCAGCGCGGATGATGTTGCTGTTGAAGGCACCGCACAATCCACGGTCGGCGGTGACAATGATCAGAATCGACTTCTTCACTTCACGGCTTGCCAACAAGGGATTCAGCAAAGGATCAACCTTCGTCACGAGATGGCGCAAGAGTCTGCCCAGCTTGCGAGCGTACGGCCGTGTTGAAATAATGGCCTCCTGTGCACGGCGAAGTTTTGCCGCAGCGACCATTTTCATCGCTTTCGTGATCTTCTGGGTGTTTTTTACGCCGCTGATGCGGCTGCGAATTTCTCTTAATGTTGCCATACGTTAGTTCGATGTAAAAAATTAGAATCCTTGATGCAAATCAAACCGCCCTACCTGTCCGCCACGGCGGACACGCAGGCAGGCAAAACGCCAAGCTATAAATAGAATTGGAGAAAAAGATCAGAGAAAAAATTTTCTCTACCATCCTTCGCGTCCTTCCCGCCTGCCTAAAGGGATTCTTATTGGCGGGCAGGTGTGTCCTTTGCGGAACCTCAAGATGAAAAAGAGTTCTCAATTCATCTTGTTATGTGCTGCACGTTACGCACTCTTGCCGGATACTTTGAATTTACTCACAAACTCCCTGGCAATGGTTTGCAGCTTGTTGGTGAGTTCATCTGAAATCACTTTTTGTTCTGAGATTGCTGTAAACACCTCGGGGTATTTCATTTCAATCATCTCATGGAATTCCCGTTCGAATCGCTCAACATCACCCAGGGGAATTTCATCCAGCGAACCGTTCGTGCCGAGAAAGATACTCACCACCTGTCTTTCCACCGGCATCGGTGCATACTGACCCTGCTTCAAAAGTTCAACCAGCCGCGAACCGCGTCGTAACTGTTGCTGAGTGGCCTTATCGAGATCGGAACCGAATTTTGCAAATGCTTCGAGATCGCGGTATTGTGCAAGATCGATTCTCAACCGGCCGGCGACCTTTTTCATCGCCTTGATCTGCGCATTGCCGCCAACGCGGGAAACCGAGATACCGACATTAATGGCAGGCCGGATACCGGCGTTAAACAAATTCGATTCCAGATAAATCTGCCCGTCGGTAATGGAAATGACATTTGTCGGGATGTAGGCCGAGACATCGCCCGCCTGTGTTTCGATTACCGGCAACGCTGTGAGGCTTCCGCCGCCCAGCTCATCGCTCAATTTTGAGGCGCGTTCAAGAAGACGTGAGTGCAGATAAAAAACGTCGCCCGGATAGGCTTCACGACCGGGGGGGCGCCGCAGGAGCAGCGACATCTGGCGATAGGATTGCGCATGCTTCGACAAGTCATCATAAACAACAAGGGCGTGACGGCCGTTATCGCGGAAATATTCTCCCAGCGTTGCCCCGGCATAGGGAGCAATGAATTGAAGAGGGGCGGAATCGCTTGCCGTCGCCAGGATGACGGTTGTATATTCCATCGCACCCGATTCCTCCAGCTTTGCCACAACCTGGGCAATTGTTGAACCCTTCTGACCGATCGCCACATAGATACAATAGACCGGCTTGATCCCTTCCTTTTTTGCTTTTTCCGTGTGGGTGTGCTTCTGGTTGATGATCGTATCGAGCGCAATGGCTGTCTTGCCGGTTTGCCGGTCACCGATAATCAATTCACGCTGACCGCGGCCGATCGGGATCATTCCATCGACCGCCTTAATGCCGGTCTGGAGCGGTTCCTTCACGGGCTGACGCTGGATAACACCGAGCGCCTTCCGTTCCAGCGGAAAATATTTTTCAATCTTGATCGGTCCCTTTCCATCAAGCGGATCGCCAAGAGGCGTGATCACACGGCCGAGCATTTGTTCGCCGACCGGCATGGATGCTACGCGCTTGGTACGCTTGACCGTGTCACCCTCTTTAATATGGGAGCATTCGCCAAAGAGCACGCAGCCAACGTTATCTTCTTCAATATTCAATACCATGCCGAAGACGTTGTGGGGAAATTCCACTAGTTCGCTTGACATTACTTTCGAAAGGCCGTACACCCGAGCAATACCATCGCCTACCTGGAGTACGGTACCCACGTCGTAGATATCGACTTCCTTTTCGAAGCCGGAGAGTTGTTTACGCAATATCGTCGAAACTTCATCTGGTCTGACTTCTGCCATAGATCATTCCTTCGTTTGAATCACAATACAGCAGCGTCCTGAGTTGCTTGAGTTCTGCCGTACGAAACCATTAATTTTTAGCACCACCTGAAGTGAATCGTTTGTGCATCAGTTCCAACTGGCGCTGGACGCTGCCATTGTATACCGTATCGCCGACGCGGGCGATGAACCCGCCTTTCAGTGCCTTATCGAGCGTGAACGAAATCCGAATCTTCTTCTTCGTCATCTGCTCAAAGCGTTGTTGGACAGATCGCTGCTGGTCGGCCGACAATTCCGTCGCTGCCTTGAGTTCGAGAGTAACGATGCCCAATCGCTCATCATTGAGTCTGAAGAATTCCTGGATAATGCGGGGAAGCACATCTTCCCTTCCCTTCTCTGCAAGCAGGTTGAGAAAGTCCATCGATACGGCATCCAGGTGTTTCTTAAAGAGCTCAGCAAAGACAATTCGTTTTTTTTCTTTGGAGATGACAGGGCTCTTCAGGATCATGGAGAACTCCCTCGACGACCGAATGGTCTGATCGAGAACCTGGAGATCACCCGCCAGACGATCTAGCGTTCTCTGTTCTTCTGCCATTCCCATTAACGCCAGCGCATAGCGGCGTGCGACTCGCATATCACTCATGAAAAACCTTATCTATGAATCCAATAACTGTGCCTAGAAACTTGGACGAAAAGTCCAACCAGTAGAGTAGAGAGAGCGTTCATACAAACCCGCTCTCCCCCTCGTCAAACCGTACGTGCAGTTTTCCCGCATACGGCTTTCCCTGTAACCTTCATCTAATGCTTTCACAGTTAGGTCGCCG
>JAZDJN010000100.1:0-22098 GCA_043803945.1 bacterium
CACGCCTGCCCGACTTGCCTGCACGCCAAGGTGGGCCTGTTACTTGCCTGCCGGTAGGTATGGCAGGCAGGCGGGGAATCCAGATCAAAGAAATCATTTGATTTCTGATCTGCTGTCCGGTATCAATGCGTTCTCTCTTAAACGCAAGAGAGGCATAGCCATATGTACATAACCACCGTCAGAGACGGTGATTTCTATGCCTTACTAAAAAAGGATGCTCACTGCGTTGACGATTGTGATTCGTGGGCAATTCTAATCCAAGTGTCGTTATTTTTTGTTCTTGACATATTTATCGGCCCATTCAAACATCTCTGCAAGTGTATGGAGATTGGATTCACGCGCAGAGTATCCATGGCTTTCGAATGGCAGCAGCACCAGCCGTGCTGTCCCTCCATTGCCGCGAATTGCCTGAAAGAGCCGGTCGGACTGGATTGGGAACGTACCCTGATTATTGTCCGCTTCACCATGTATCAGAAGAATCGGTTCATTAATTTTATTGGCATACATGAACGGGGAGACTTTCATATACACATCTTGTGCATCCCAGAAGGACCTTCTTTCGCTTTGGAATCCAAACGGAGTCAACGTACGATTATAAGCACCGCTTCGTGCTATACCGGCAGCAAATAAATCGGAATGAGCAAGGAGATTCGCCGTCATAAATGCTCCATAACTATGGCCCGCAACGGCGACACGCTTTGGATCAATGACACCCATCTGATCCAGCTTATCGATGGCAGCTTTAGCGGAACTCACAATCTGTTCGATGAAGGTATTATTCATGGTTTCAGGATCGCCGACAACAGGCATTGTCGCATCATTTAGTACAGCGTAACCCTGAGTGAGGAACAGGAGTTGCGAGGCCCCCCTGAAGAAGGTGAAGGCATTCGGTGAGACGCGAACCTGTCCGGCTGTTCCGGCATCTGAGTATTCAAGCGGATAAGCCCAGATTATACATGGCAACCGCGTCCCCTCTTTGTATCCGGGAGGCAAATACAAGGTTCCGGAAAGTGGCACACCATCAGCACGCGTATACTTGATCAACTCTTTCCGAATCCCGGTCAGTTGAGGTGCGGGATCCTTAAACTGTGTCAGAGGAGTGCTAGATTTGCTCTGAGCTTCCAGAAGGAAATAATTTGGGACCTCGGTTTTCGATTCAGAGCGAATCACAAAATTCGAACGCGATCCTTTCACAAATCCCATGAATCGTTCCAACTTTTTCTCATCGGATTGGAAGAGTCGTTCTTTTTGAAGTGTGACAAGATTGAATTTATCGATGAAAGGCCTCTCGCCCTGTTCTGAGGCTCCATCACCGGTGAGGTAGATCCAATCGCCGTCTTGCAGTAATGTCGTCTCACCATTCGGTTTCCGGTCCGCCAGAGGGCGGCCTGGATCATTGTAAGCATCCTGTGTGCTGAGGTCAAACAGAGTTTTCTTTGTCTCAGGTTTTTGCAGATTTACAAACCAGGTTGTTCTCCACCGACGATCGCGATTTGTCTCAGTCAGAATCGCTGCATCCTTTTGTGCTGTCCAGGCAAGGCCGCTGAATCGATGCTGGACTTTCATAATTTCAGAAGGTTCTGCCGTGAAGGGTGCAGAGAGTGTTAACACCCGATCACGATTCGGTACCTTCTGCATAGGATCGCCTCCATCCAGAGCTTCAGCCCAAACCAACGTTGCCGGATGCAGGGATTGCCAGTCGATGCTGCGCGGCCCTTTTTGTACACCCTGTGTAGGAACATCATCTGCAATCGGAAGGTCTGCCAGTACCTTAACATGCTTTCCCTTTGCATCCCAGATCTCGATGCTTCGTGCAAAGGACGAAGATGGAACACGATATGAAAATGGCTGCTTTATCCTGCTGACGAGCAGATATTGTTCCGAGGGAGAAAAATCGATACTCGTGTACATATCTGGTTTCCCAAGTAATTGCAGCGCACCATTCGTGCTGCTGACGAGACCCAACTGTGACATTGAAAAGTATGCAAAGAGTTCTTCATCATAGGGGGTCTTGAGAAGGTCCTGAAATGTGGGCGTTCGCGAAATGCGGCCTGAAGTCTCTTCCACATTAGGTCCAATCGGCACCGATTGCGGCTTCGGAGATTTGGAGTTAGTCGAAGGTACCATTTTCACAAGAAGATGCACATTATCCCCCATCCAGCTCACGGGTTGACCGAGGATATCATTGAGGTGGAATGATCCAACCCGATGGCATTTTGCACTCTTTACTTCTGCAACCCAAAGTTCTACACCATTTTCAACATCTCTTGAAAAAGCGATTTTTGTACCATCGTGCGACCATAGCGGCATACCAATTTTTGCATTTGCAGGAATGTCGATGCGAACCGGTTTGCCTTGTGGTAATTGTTGAACGAGTATTCCTTTGGTATAATTGAGACGCTGCCGAGCGTGGAGCTGTGGAGAGATCCTCATGCCGGCAATTCGATGGATTGGCTGCACAACCAGAGAGAGCGGCGGCATCGCATTAGACTCGATGAGCATCATAGCATCGCCACGAGGACTCATACTCACCGAAGGTGTTGGAGGAGCATCGACGATATCGAGAACTTCTTTTGGAGGGACTTTATATCGTATTTGGGCATTGAGGGAAAGTGAGACAGTTAGTGCGAACAGGATGATAATCATTCGACGCATAGCTCAACTCCTTTTTGATAGGTGAGAGGAATTGGTTCAATCTATAAATCAACGAGAGGAAAAGCAACCCATGATCAGAATCTTATATCGAGCTGCATGCTGAATCGATTGTCGCGATCACCCTGAATCTCACCCAATCCTGATCCAATCGATCTCGCTCCATCCTTTAATAATTCGGAATATTTCACTGAGAATCCGATCGAGGAGGTAACTTCTGCATCAATTGTACAATACCATCGCATTCCTCTCCCATAAAGAGCCGGGTTGGCGAACACCCCAACAAGATCATGCTCATACTCGTAGACCCTGCTGTTATATGAATCAGTATGAAAAAAGATTACCCTGTTTTCCATGTGCAGCCATCGCAAAATTATACTATGAATATCCTGGTACAACAGGTATCCCTTTTCGAGAGAAGCAGAGCTGCCAATCCTGAGTATCTCCAACCTGCTGCCCCACCGAATTGCTGGAGTAACCATCCATTGAAGATTGACTCGAAGATTTTGTTTTATAGTTTCCATCCAGGAATTTCCCAGACCGGACTCACTCTGTGACGCGACTGAAAAGTCTTCCGACCTCTTATTCCGATAATTCAACTGAATTCTAAGATTGGTGATAGGCTTCAATTCCAGCACGAAGCGATATTCTTTCCCTTGCGACGGCATCACGCTGGAAGTTGTCTTCCATCGAAATGAATAATGGTCAAAATATCCTGACAACGAAAACCAATCGACGGTTGATAGTTTACCGCCAAGATAAAGCCCAAATTCATTCCGCACATCATCACCATGCTCTCCCATTGCACCACCAAGGAGGCTCTGGAATTCCTTGGGATAGGAACGCACATGAAATAAAAATTCGACTCCTTTTCTCGGCATGCTCTGCAACCCTAGTGTCAGAGCTGTTGAAGCGGACTGATCTCTCGCGACTTCAGCAGCAATTGAGAATGAGTGCAGTGTATAGAGAAGATCCAGACTCATATTGGAAGTTTCGTTCCCATTGAAGGCAAACAAGCTTCGCTGCTGTACGACCTTACTAAACGAGTGTCGTTGCGCCGCAATGCCAATTCGCAATTCCTCAACTGGAATGAGGACTGAGCGAATCCCAAAGGTCCTTGCCTCGGCTGACCGTTTATCCCTCAGTTCACTTTCTGTTCTGAATAGACCTGTTGTGTTAAGGCTGGTGATTTGATCGTTTTCATTGAGTGAAGCATTAATATCTCTCTTCGAGTAAAAACCGAGCAGACTCCATCCATCGCCCTGCAACTCTGTACCAACACCACGAAAGAGAGCGTTCTCATTACTGGAGAGAGAAGAATGCATCCCGCTCTCCAATGTCCTGGATGTCATCATCACATCTCCAGACTTTCCTCTTATCGAAGAACCTGAGAATACCAATCCCTGGCCCGTGAAGAGGACAAAATCACCGAGTATCAACCGGGTTAAGTACTGCGGCAGGTGAACCTGGATATAACCAGAATAGTGATCGGCAAGCTGCAGTTCACCGGCATCTTTCTCTGTGAGAAGACCCATGCTTATAGCTGCCAGAGGACCTTGTGAAGAGTATTCACTTCCGGAATTCCAGATGTTGTACTGAAGATTCAAACGCTGGTAGAGCTTATCGGGTGAACCGAGATACTTGTGCTCCGTAAAGCCCCTTCGCTCCTGCATGTCTCTTATCCATCGTACTCGGTAGGAGCCGTTGTACCGTACCTCCATCCCCTCGTTATCGAGTGTTAGACACTGGTTGATGATCGAAAACAATTCAGGCGATATGCCGTCGACAGAAAGTAAATCTTCGACATGAAGAACCCGGCCCTCAGTTCTCTTCTCAAGTATGTTTAATGCGATGATCGGAGTGACACCGGGTATCTGAAGTAAATCTCCAACTGTCGCACTCCGGAGATTGATGGGATGCTCTTTTAACTGATAAAAGTAATCGAGGAGCTGCGATTCTTCACCTTCGGGATTCAACTCCCCCAGCCAGGATTCAAGCAAATCCCAGGATTGCATTGACAGCGAATCTTTTTTCTGCTGAGATTGTGAAGAGAGATCATCTTCAATCAACAGAATAAGCAAGAGAGACAGTATCCATCGTTTCATCGTAATCACTTTCCAAGATTGTAGTGAATTTCGAATTGGTGAGTCCAACCCAATTCACTATGGCTGGAGGCACCATACCCAATCTCACATGACGAAATGCGAATGCTAAATCCTGCAGTGAATGTTGAAGGATTATCGCCCGTGCCGCATCGGAGAAGAAACACATCCATGAAGGACTTTTCCAATCCCGCCCGCAGACTGAGTGGATAGCGGACATCTTTTTCAAGGCTCATCACAAACCGAAAATCTTCGGCGGGCCCATACTCAAGTCCAAGGTTGAGTATTTGAGGTAATCGCTCATTGGTTCTTCCGATGCGGGAACACGCAACATTTTTCCAGCAGCATCCCAATTCTAATTGCTGGAAAGGTTTACCGATAATTCCAATATTCATCGTCCCTTGCTGCGTTGATCCATAACCTGCAATCGTGAGCGAATAGACAGCGGCACTTACACCAACGGCAAAGTTTTCTGAGAGTGGAAACCCTATACCGGTATGAATCGAGGTTTCGTTGTAGAGATCAAAACCAAAATGCTCGATACTGGCTCCTGCAACTCCGGTTGAAATCGGTATCGTGCCGGCGAGAGCAGCCGATCGCAATTCGTGAAGCTGGAAAAGCCCTGGAGAATAGAGGATTGAAAAACTCTGTTGAGAGTAATAGGCCAGTCGTGCGGTATTCGCAGCGACAGCCCACGCCCCGCCGGCTGCCATGAACGATCGGCCCATGGCGTGAGAGCGTGTACCGGAGGGATATTGTTCTCCGGCTCTAAGGAGGAGCAGAGGTATCCCAACAAGAAGCAAGAGCGTTCGTGTTGTCATGGGAGTTTTCCTTGAAGGTTGAAGGGAAATTGGATATATTTGAATTGAATACATAACAACCGGGTTGCTTATGAAAACAAAAATTCTTCTCACAGTGCTTGTCATCGTCACGGTTTTTCAGTTCGCCCAGGGACAGCAGGAACTGAATTGTAAAGTCACAGTCAATGTCGATAATATCCCCTCAGCACGCCGCGACTACCTACGTACCTTTGCTGAGGACGTTGAGCGCTACTTGAACGGGACACGTTGGACCGACGAAGATCTCAGTGGTGAGAAAATTGATTGTAACATCCAGATCTTTTTTCTTCCTCCCCCTGGTGAAAACCAATACTCCGCCCGTGTTATCATTTCCAGCCTTCGCCCTGTCTTTATTGAAAACGATAAATCGACACGCACCACGCAGGTGTTTAATTTCGTTGATGACAAGTGGGAGTTCACCTATACGCTCAATCAATCGATTACCAAAGACGATTACCGTTTCGAGCCTTTAGCTAGTTTCCTTAATTACTATGCGTACGTGATCATTGGCCTTGATCTGGAGACATATGTAGAATCTTCCGGCGCCAACGCTTTTCAGAAAGCACAAAACATCTGTAATCAGGCAGCAGGGACGTCCTATGCGAAAGATTGGCAGAGTCAGGCAGGAAGCTACAGCCGCTACGGATTCATGGAAGAACTTCTGAATCTTCGTTACCAGCAATTCCGCCGTGGATTCACTTCGTACCATTTTGACGGATTGGACCTCCTTGCTACCGACAAAGCCCAGGGATTGAAAGCAATGCTGAAGGCCATCGAATCAATAGCTGAAATGAGAAAACAAAATCCCAGGAGCATCCTCATTCGCTATTTCTTCGATGCGAAGTACCGTGAGATCGCCGATGCATTTCAAGCATCGACAGAGCTCGATTCCTTTCAGCGGCTTATTGCTGCGGATCCTTCTCACCAGAGTACATACGAGGAATACCAGGCAAGACGGCGATAACGTGCCCGGATTCTTCTATCACTGTATGGTGTCAGTAGAGAATATTCCCTGAATGGGTATGCGGAAATCCATGAACCGGAGAGACCTCCCTTTCCAGTGCACACAACAAACCTCTGCCTGTAGCTCCCTAAGTACTACTCACGCGTAATGCTTGTGATCAGATCACCAATCTGAATTTTATCAACAACGTCCATTCCTTCTATAACCTTACCAAAAATTGTGTAGCGGCCATCGAGTCGCGGCGCTGCAGTATGGGTGATAAAGAATTGACATCCTTCGGTATCCTTGCCAGAACTTGCCATCCCCACCATACCGCGCTGATAATTCTGGAGAGAAATTTCAGTTCGGATACTGTATCCCGGGCCACCCCACCCATCCCGACGCGGATCACCACCCTGGATAACAAAACCCGGTACAACCCGATGAAAGAGTAATCCATCATAAAACTTCTTTTCGACCAATCGAATAAAGCTCAACACGGTAAATGGAGCATCCTCTTTTAAAAGTTGAATTTTAATAATCCCTTTATTCGTCGTGATGACAATACGCTGGTCAGCCTTTATGGCTGACAATTCTTTAAACTCTTCTTCCTGGCGTGCTACGAATGCAGTTTCGAGTATTTTGCTGCTTAGCTCGGCTCCCGTTACCGCCTTTATCGCTACACTGGCAATAGTGGAGATTGTCCGATTTGGTGTTTGCATTGCTTTTTCCAGCAAGGGGAGAAATCGCTTATCCTTTAGCCTGCCCATTGCCATGATCATAAAACGCATCGGCTCAACATCATCCGGGACGTGCAGGCGGCTATACCCCTGCGAAAGAGCCTGAATCAAATTCTCCGATTCACCGGGTTTATTGAAGAGAGTAAAGACCGTTGAATCGCCAATGGCATTTGCCACGAGGCCCATAATTGCAATATCGCCGCGCTGTAATGAGCGCAATGCCTTCTCGTATAATTGTCCGCGGACCTCGTCCCAATTTGGTAGTTCTTTTTGAATGCGTGATCGGGCCGATTGAGCCAGGAAAAGCCTTAAGTTATCCCAGGCAGTCATGGCAACTCGCACAGAATCATCTGTGGCATCCAGCAAGATGAGAAAACTCTTCCCCGAAGAGATATAGCTATACCCTTCGATGACCTTCGTTCGCTCAAGCACTGTTAGCTGCCGGTTGGCAGAAAAATTTGCTTTCAAGAATTCTGAAGGAAACAGTTTTGCCAGTGTGGCAATAGCCTCGCCCCTGATCATCACAGCGTCCTTGTTAGGAGTTGAAGCAAGTGCGAGTAAAGTTCTTTTGAATGCCGTCGTATCTTTCCACGTCTTCAACTGAGCGACCGGTACTCGTGACCAGGATTGCAAAGCTGCGATCAAGACATGGCTGTTGGTTGAATTAAGAAAAAGTGACAGTGATGGAAGCACAGATCCATCACTTACTGCTTTGTTGCCATACGCCTGAGCAAGCTGAACCTGGACCTTCCAGTCATTTTTTTTCTGTTCTGCACTTCGCAGCAAAGACAATATCGAGGCTGATTCTTCAGCCTTTGTGGCGCCCAGCATGGCGGCAAGTTGAGTCCTCACCTCAGCCGCTGGGTCGTTGCACAATGTCTTTAAATCGTCTACTCTTTTAGAGAGTTCAATATCGAGCATCCTGTAGGGATTCATCTGCGTCAGGCTGAACAACGCAGCCCATCGGACTGCTGGATCAGCATCTATTAAAAGATCGAGACAACACCACACTGCGCGTTCATTCTTGATGTCACGCCGTGCAAATCGTGAAAGTGAAAGCGCTGCATCATATCGGTAGGATGCCGGTTTCGATTTCGTCTCCATTTCAGCTATCGCATAGAGTGCTTGTTCATCCCCCAATTTACCAAGTGCCTCTGTCAATTTTGTGACGACCGGCGCAACCCGCTCTATCGAGAGCTGGGTGAGAAGTGAATCCTGTGCGAGCGGTGATGCAATCTGGCCAAGAGCAAACGCTGCTGCAGCCCTCACGGTTGAGTCGGGATCTCTCAGAAGCGGTATGAGTGTTTTGACTGTTGTCTCATCCTGAATATTTCCAAGCGCAATTGCAGCATGAAAACGGATGACCGGTTGTGTGTGTTGGAGATAAGCAACGAGCTTGCCGTTTCCCGGTGAGCGTTCGTCCTGAAGCTTCAGGATATTCTTTATAGCATCGTCCATTGTCTGACTGATGAGAAGAATTGGAAATATGACGATGATTGCTATGGGAATAAATCTTTTCAACATGGGGCACCTTGCATTGTCAACTTAGTGAATGCCAAACAGTGTTTTGGTATTGGTTGTTGTAATCTCCGCGATTTTTTCGATCGGGAGATGAAGTACATCAGCAAGTTTTTGGGCGATAAATCGAATATATCCTGGTTCATTCTTTTTGCCGCGATGCGGAACCGGAGTCATATACGGCGAGTCAGTTTCGAGCAAGAGTTGTTCAATGCCTATTGCCCTGATGGTCTCGACCACCTTTGCATTTTTAAATGTCACGATGCCGGGGTAGGAAACGTAGAATCCCAGGTCAAAAACTCTCCTGCATTCTTCCACAGTTCCTGGAAAACAATGAAACACACCTCGTTTTTTTCGATTGGACGATTCTTGCAGGGAAGAAGTTCCCCACCCCGGGTGTAAGTGCGCAACTTCGCTAACCAGGTCGATGGTTTCCTGAACTGACTCACGTGTATGAATCACTACCGGTAGATTTCTGACTGCTCCAATCTCCAACTGCTTTCTAAAGACGCTGCGTTGAATATCGCGGGGCGAAAAATCATAGTGGTAATCGAGGCCGATCTCTCCAATCGCAACGACCTTCTTTTCATGGCTCAGTGCCTCAATTTCCTTCAGAACCATTTCATCGGACTTGGAAGCTTCGTGGGGGTGAACACCCACACAAGCATAGACATCATCATAGACCGTTGAAAGTTGCACAGCTTCCCTGCTCGATTGAAGATTGGTGCCTGGAATAATAATGGCTTCAACTCCGGCTTCGCGCGACCGAACAAAAACCTGTTCCAGTTCTGTGCCATATTCTTCGCGAACAATATGAGCGTGTGAATCGATAAACATCAGTTTGTTGGAGAATCGTGGATTCGGTGCTTCACCAGTGAATAAAGTCTCTGGCTCATCGGTGTTCGAGTGTAAAATAGTGTACTCATGCTTTTCATGCAACTCCTTAGAACATTCCTTCGAGAATGAGGTAGTATGTTCTTACCGGTGAAAGGTTACCAAGAAATTCTACATAGTGGTAGTTCAGCAGATTGGTAACATTCAATCCCAATCTCAGAGGAAGACCAAGTCTTACAAGATCATAGGATAGTCGTGCATCGACAACCTTAATAGGAACACGTTTTTCTCCATCCGTGATTTGCGCAAAGTATACAAGTTTCTCATCAATCCGTTCCACACGAGAGATGTATCGGGCATCCACACCTGCATTCCAATGATCCAGAGTGATGGAAAGAGTACAGTTGAGAAGATGGCGCGGCCTGAACTTCAATACTGTATCCTGATTCACATCAAGAGGCGAGATATATGTATAGCCAAATTCTGTTGAGATATACTTCTTCAACCAATCGATCCTGAACGATATTTCGGCACCACTGATTCGGGCTTTTGTGACATTCTCGAATTGAATCACCGGACCTGGACCTGCATCTTCAGTAATACTGGCCGGTGTGCGCTTGTAACTCTTGATTATCACACTTGGTTCAATCAGGTTCTGAAATTCGTTATTAAAGAGAGAGAAGTCGAACGAGAGATACTGGCCAAAGGCTCTCTTTATTCCTACTTCGAACGAGATACTTTTTTCTACTTTGAGTTCGGTATTGGGAAGCACGACGACCTGGGAAACATTCGTCGAACTCTCGATGAATATCTCTCCAATACCCGGATATCGGAAGCCAGAACCCACCGATGCACGGATACTGGTCTCATCATCGGGAGAGTAGACAACACCTATCTTCGGATTCAATTGCAGCGTAGCGGGAAGAATTGAGACGCGCTGCCAATCCAATCTCCCGCCAAGCGTGACCTTTAGCTGATCGATAATGCTAAATTCATCCTGAGCATAGACTGCTGCTCCTGCACCGGGCTGCCTGCCAAAGAGATTTGCATCGACCCAATCATACTGACAGGAAATTCCAAAGGTAAAAATATTGCTGGGAGAAAATTCGTATGTTGCCTGTGCCTCTCCATGAAAGAGATGCGCTGTAGAGACATTGTTCAATCTGCCGAGACTATCATCCCTCCAGAAATTTCCAAAGTACATACCCTTCACCGAATAGATCAGTTTCTCAGAGAAGATTTCCTTGTAGGCAATTCCCACACTTCCCCGCTTTGTAGTGACCAGGCCGTTGAGTTGTCCATCATCCGGACGTAACGGTTCACTCAGGCTCTTCCACCAGAAGTAATTCCCATGCTGACGGTCGAGAAAATTACAGAGCAATGAAATACTTTGTGTCGGGGTAAAATCATATCGTGCCTTGGCGAACAGACCCCATCGATGATAGGTATCATTCTGCCGATAACTTTCATCGACACTGCGCGAGATACTCAGAAGGTAGCTGAGTGCTCCTGATTTATTTGCATAGCTTACGATACCGCCAGAATTGAACCTCCGTTTCGATGTCCACTCCCACTCTGGATATCGTGTCTTATCATACATCCCTGAGTAGAATCGAAATCTGGTTTCGTGCCCGGATTGAAGCTCTCTGGTAATAACATTGATCACACCGCCAAGAGCACTCGAACCATAGAGAGCTGAGCCGGCTCCCTTGACCACTTCTACCCGATCGATCATGTGGGTTGGTATCGTCTCCCAATTAATCTCACCGGTATCGCCGGTGAGATACGGGAGGCCATCAAGAAGAAGTAATACTCTGCTCCCAACCCCCCTGCTATATCCTGATGAACCGCGGATATTGACCTGATCCAGCGTCATATTCACACCGGGGATATAGCGCAACACCTCATCAAAAGTAACGCTGGTACGTTGTGCAATCTCTCGGGCAGAGACGGTCGAGATACTCACCGGTACATCCTGGTAACTTTGTTCACGGCGGCTCCCGGTGATGACCATCATGTTTGCCAGAATTTCTGCCTGAAGAAGCGAGACATCAAGCTGTGTCTTTTCACCGCTGCGGACAAGAATACGCAGCGACGACTTCTTCTCATACCCGACCATTGAAGCAACCACCGTATAGGAACCAGGAGGGATATTATCAATTCGATACTCTCCCTTTCCATCGCTTACGGCACCGAGGAAGGTTCCCTGCAGCATAATCGTTGCACCGGTGAGTGGTTCAGCCGTTTGGCTATCGTTGATAGTCCCTCCAATGGATCCGTACCTGGCCTGACTCATCGCCGGACAAGTGAGAACAAACAATAGTATGATGGTTTTGAGGAGTTTCAAAATGGTTGTGGAGGAATCTTGTAGAAGTTGATATGGAAATTAATATTTCTCACTAGTTGGGAATTCCCTATGGACACTGAGACCGGTTGTGATGGATCCGCCGTTGAGGCATATACTCCAACGACGCGTAAACTACGAACTGCAAGTTCGGGTTTCATTTGCTGAATAATGCCGATATATCGATAGAGGCCCGGGGGCAGCTTGAATCGGTACGATATCGAATCGACATAGAGTGGTAAGCTCGTACTAAGGTCAGGATACAATAGTATCTTGGGGGGATCGGAAAACAGTCCGGTTAAGATGAGCACAGAGTCCAAAGGATAGAGTTGCGATGCAAAGATCCACATTCCAATCAGGCTGTCTGCGGGTGGCCAGGTATTTTTTTCAAATGTGATCAGGCCGCTGATTCCCGGTTCCTGGGTGATCGAGTCCTCTGTGGGCGGCTCCAATCCTCCATCACAGGCGGCAAAGCCCAGGCTCAAAGCGAGAAAGAGAATGATAGGCAAAGATTTTTTTTTCAGCACACTAGTACTTTCCTAATTCCAATTCTTTAATACGCATTTCAACTGCATGGTCGTCTGGATTCAGCGTTCTCATCCGGTGTAAGACGTTGAGCAGTGGAGCGTATTGTTTCCGTACTTCGTATAACCCCGCAAGTGAGCGTAAGGGTTCCAGCGCAGCTTGCAAGTGAAACTGCGATCTCTTCAACTCATCAATGGCCATATCCAACATACCCAGTTTCTGATATTGATCGGCAAGAGTCTGATAATGTCGCTGAGAACTTTCGGTGCTGTTTTCAGTTTGAAGAACACTGAACGAATGAAAGAGAGTATCCAACGTCTGGTTGACCGTTGACCCCGGATCAGTCTTCTTGAGCAAATCAGCATATCGCTTTGCAGCAAGAGTATCTCCCAACTGGAGAGACAACAGTACCTTGAAAGTGTAAAGCAGTGTTTGTGCCTGATTCGCACTGATGGCTTTAGTCAGAAAAGAATCCGCCTGAGTCAGGTATCCCATTCGCCAGTATTGAATCCCGATATTGGCACTAAGAGCATTTTTTTTCTCGAGAGGTATTCCGGGCTCCTCTGCTTCTCTTAACCACTGTATAGTTTGCAAATGACGAGCGGCCATTTCCAGGTAAGGTCCTGCCTGGGGAATCAATTTGATTTCTTCAAAAAGTATTACTGCGTTATCATACTCTCCTGCAAATTCCAAGGCAACACCTTTTTGGAATGCAATAAGAGCAGATTTCCCATTTCCTCCCTCTATTTCCTCAAGAATCTTCCCGGCGAGATAAGATTGATTCTTCTCCAACCAGCGGAGACTTTCCCAAAAGAGTCGCCTTGAATGAATTTCTGATTCGAGAGTTTGTGTACCGGAAGGAATTTTATTTAAAAGGTCAAAGGTAGTATCCAACACAGTATCCGCTCTCTTCTCCAGCATCGAAACCCGGATGATTTCCAGATCTGCCATACGATGGAGCGAAGTGAAGCGATACCGATGCGATTGTGCCATTTGCGTTTCAAACTCGCGTAAGCCGTTTCGGTTCACGGCGACCACGAAGTACTCTATCTCAAAATCGCGAATAGACCTTTCAAGTTCTTCTGTCGGCAGCATTGGTGAAAGATCAATCACCTTTCTCCCTTTTGAAAATAGAGCCACTTCTTTATAAATCGAACAGAGGGTAACATCTTCAGGTGTATTCTCAGACAGCCAACGACCTGCAAGCGAAACCGGTTTCGCAAAGCACACAGGCGAGTCCTTCTTATCACGATTCTCCTCATAGAATTCCAATGGAGATCGAGTGTAGCCAATCTGATTACGAATGAAGGCATAACTCCAAACCATATTCGGTAGCAGCAGCACGATGAGGAGAGTCATTGCTAGAACGAATCCTGTCGGTGATTTTTGTTGATTCTTCCTCCAACCATCGATCGCTTCGTGAGCACCTAATGCCCCAAAATAGATAAGGAGAATGAGGAACGGGTAGAGAAATCTTGTATCAATGATGGGATAGAGTAAAATGATTGTTGTGTAAAAAAGAAGAAAGAGTACCAAAAGATTGTGCAGAATGAAACGAGTATACGTCTTGACAATCCCATATCCCGCCAAGCCAAAAGATATCACTATGAGAAGCGGATTGACATACCGTACTATAGCGGCTGCAAGAGAAAGGGGTGATTCACTCATCCTCACCACCGATCTGCTTGTTTCACCATACTCCGGACTGAACACTAATCGTGCGATGCTGCTCAGGTAGACCCAGCCATTATTCTCAATCCGTGCAATAAATTCCGAAACTATCGAGTCCTGATTTGATGAAAAAAAATGGCTCAGGAAGAGCACAGAATTTCTCAGAGGCGGATTTTCCAGTTGGGCTATTATCATCTCATTTCGTACATACCACAAGCCGTACAGGATCAGTGGAACAATCGCTATCAGCATGGCTCGTTTGTATTCTTTACGCAGCAAATAGAAAAGAATTACCGCGGCGAAGAGCGTTATGCCGATCTCTCGCAGGAGTACTGCAGAGGCAAGGAGCAATATCATCGCCACCGCTAATAACCGTTGATATTCTTTCCAGGCAGTGATGCGTTCGACCGTCAGAAAAAGCAGAACACAAACCAGAGCAAAGGAAATATCAGAAAGTGGCTGCGAGGCATAAAGAATGGTGAGTGGATTCAGCACTAGAACTGCCATTGCAGCATTCGCAACAGTCTTTGTGCTTTTCTCTTCAACTAATCTCCAGAATGCAATCATAAGAACTGCCGTCAGCAGAATGTTCAGGAATTTTGCAGCTTCGATATTCAAGGGGAAAAAGAAAGCAACTGGGCTCAGGAGCATGCTGTACAACGGTGCATGGATCACATAACTCACTGGATATGGCAATGTTGAATCTACAAATCCTTGTCCCGATGAGAGAGACTCAGCCCAGATCAGATACCGAGCGCTGTCAGGGCGATAGAGCATCATATCGTTCAATCCAAAGAGACTAAACGAAAGGAATATCAGCACAATTATGGCTGGAATTGGTTCAATTTTTCGAATATTTATCATTAACCGCGTCGTTAAGCTTCACGCTGAAGTATTGGAATGCGACTTCTTTATTGATGTTAAATTTAGACCATCTGAATGTTTCATGCAAGGTATTTTTCTTTGCAGCCTTCAGCATCTTGACTGGCTTCTCCTTTTTGCGTATTTTTAACGTGGTTGTAAAGGTATTGTCACTACAGTATGCAATGGAAGTGTGAGGTGTAATCCCTCCTCCTATTGTTTCAGCGCGAAGGAACGTTTATGGCGAAGAATAAATTCATGACCATCGACTGCCCGTATTGTCATAAGGCAACGAAGATGGAGCTTGTGGGCGATATGCAGGCGGAAAACGGAGGAGAAGCATTAAAAGTATGGTACCGTTGCACCCGGTGCAAGCATAGCGCTTTGATTGACAAACAGGTGATTCAGAAAGCGAAAGGCGGTTCGCTGGAAAAAATCAGCCGCGAGCAATGCACAACCTATACAAAAGAACAAGTATTCAATATCGGCCAATCGATCTACCACACAGATTGGGATGATATGGGAACTGTGTTGAACAAGCAGAAGACCTCCGATGGAACTCATTCCATTACAGTCTCTTTTGAGAAAATAGGTGAGCGGCGCCTCCTCGAAAATGCTCCCAATGTGGAGCCGGAGGAACCCGGAGAATCAATTCCCCAAGTAAGTGAACATCATATTGTACAAGAACCCTCAGCATAAAGCGAGATACGTTAGGAGGTGATTTTTTGGTCGGCATTATTATCGGTGACAACGAACCGATTGATAGAGCGATACGGCGATTCAAGAAGAAATATGAACGGTCGGGAATTTTAAAAGAATTCAAGAAGCGTGCATTCTTCACAAAGCCATCTGTGAAAAAACGGATGAAAAAGGTAAAAGCTATTCGCCGCGCACAACGAGCCATGCTCGAAGAAGCCATGTAAATCACCATGTTGATTTTCAGCGCTTAACAACAAAGCCCCTTGAGGTACTTTCAAGGGGCTTTTTTTGTTTTACGACACTTCTCCCTTATTGAATCGGTTGGTTGCCAATTCCTTTCTTTTTCATCAGAGCCTCGATGGCATCAATCTCCTTTGGAGATTCCCATGAGAGGATTTTGTTTCCAGTCTCCGTGATAAGAACAGTATCTTCAATCCTTACGCCGATATTATAGTATTTCGGATCAACACCCGCAGATCCCGCGGGAACATAGAGCCCCGGCTCCATGGTATAAACCATCCCTGGTTGATACATCATCCCACCCATATCATGAACCTGTAATCCAACGCCATGACTGTAGCCGTGCGGTGCAAACTTTCTGTACTCAGTACGGTCTTTGGTTTTCAAAATGCCGATCTTCACCAAGCCTTCCATTTGAATACTATCGACGATCGCGCTAACTTTCGAAACAGGATTTCCGGATTTCATAGTTTCGATGGCCGCCTTATTCGCCTGAAGGACTATCTCATAAATCTGGCGCTGCGCCGGACTGAATTTTCCATTCGCTGGAAACGTGCGTGTGATATCGGAAGCATAGTCCATATACTCTGCACCGCAGTCAGCAACAATGATATCGCCATCGTTGATCGGCCGGCGGCAAGCGTCATAGTGCAGAACCAGAGAATTTTCACCCGCACCAACAATGGAGGAATACGCAGCCTGACGACTTCCTAATTTGCGAAAAACATATTCATACACTGCCTGGAGATCGAACTCATGCATCCCCGGTTCACACGACATCATGGCCTGATTATGGGCAAGCGCGCTGATATGTGTCGATTTTTCGATCAGACTAATTTCCTCAGGCGATTTAATTCCTCGCATCTTCTGGATAATCGATGTGGGGTCGCTCACCGTGTAGGTAGAATCTTTTTTCTGCAGCAGTTCGGTCAAGGTCCGGGTATCGAGCCCCATCCGCATCCCCATCCTTTGCGGTACCTCCTCTGAGGCCAGGCGTCCATAAATCTTTTTGGGATTCGCTGCAGCGAGAAGAGCAGGGAGCATTTTCGCAAAGTCGCTGTTCGGCAAAGCATAGGCCAGCCCCCGGAGTGCTACAGCGCCTTCAGGCCCATAATACTTTCCTGTCCATTGCTCACTTCGCGGATTTCTTGGCTGAACAAAGAGTATCTCTCGCACTGTGATCTCCTCATTCGGATTTGTTACACTCTTCACCTTAATTCCTTTCGGCACCAGCACGAGCAGAGCGTTCGGTTCAGGGAATCCGGAGAGATAGAGCAAATTCAAATCTTGCTTATAAAGTCCTTCTCCTTGGGGACGCGCACTTTGGAAAAAGGCGATTGCACCGTCACCAATTTGTTTCATAATATTCTCGCGCCGCTCCCGATAGACTGATCCTGCAAGCATATCCTTGTCATGTTCAACGAGGAGCTTGAGGTCCTGCGCAAGCATCAACCCACTCAACAATAAAACCATTAATCCCACCAGTGATAGCCGGTTCAGTGTTCCCACTGGATCCTCCATTTCTTGTTCATGAGATGTGAAATAATTTATAGGATATCATGTCCATGCAGATTTGTTGCTGCTGATTATCAAACCATCCGTATCAATGTCAGAATCCAATATTGTTAAGGTACTGGAGATCCGAGCCAAAGCCTCTCGAAGCTCGATTGCTGTATAAGACGAGGCAACAGAATTGAAGTTTCTTGATAGAGTATTCTTCACTATAGTCGTAATTCTTTTCTGTCCAAGAGATCATCTCATGAGGATCATTTTCTGTGTGGAGTGATAACCATTCGCTTCAAATCGATAGAAATAGACTCCTGAGGCAGCACTGATGCCATTGTTCGCCTTACCGTTCCAACTCACAGAATACCTGCCGGCTTCCTGCAGCTCATTAATCAGGGTGGCCACTTCCCGCCCCAGCATATCGAAAACTCGTATATTTACCATGCCTGAGGTCGGTATGCTATAGATAATTTTTGTGGAAGGATTAAACGGATTGGGATAGTTTTGTGAGAGTTCATACACCAGTGGAATTCCTTCCACCTGTTCAACAGCGACAAGCCCGGTAACGGCGGCAATCACGGGACGCAGACGGAGATTGGCCATATTCGCTGGCAAAGCTAAACTGGAGGCGGGGTCACTGAAGTTTATCCAATTGTTGGATGTAAAAATCGACGAGCGATTTGTGACAGCAAGCCCAGCGTCAGTACGAAGGATGAGCCTGTCGCCCGAAGTAGGAGTTGATACAACAATGTGATAGTCCGTATTTGCGACAACGTTAACATTTGTTCCTGTCAGATCAATATAATTGTTTACACCGGCACTCAGTTTGGCAAAGGGATGATTAACTGTGGAACCAAGTTTGCTGTTTGGTATTCCGGCAACACTGCCGGGTTTATTCGAGTACACTTCACATGCCAAAGGTCCTGTTCCTAAGATCGGAGTAATGTTTTGAGTAGTAATGTTGAGATACAACCCAACAAGGGATCCTGATGTTGCTGGTGTGAAACGAACAGCGAATTTCTTGCTGTTATCGAGAGTGGTAGTGCTGTTCGTTCCATCGACTTCATAAGCCAGAATTGTGCGGCCGGCAACTGCATTCGCATTAATCGCCCTGACCATAGCTTTAAAGACATCCATCTTCCCATAACCCCAAATCGGATTTGGTGTTGCTCCAGTGAAGTTGTCGGTATTAACTGTCGAGATTAAGAGAGATTTAATCTGGGCTGCCGTCAGTGCAGGTTTTGCCCCCAACAATAAAGCTGCCGCACCTGCGACATGAGGCGAAGCCATACTCGTACCCTGAGAAAGGTAGTGTTTTTGATCTGGATACAGTGTCGTTGGAATGCCGGATGTATCAACTGATGATGATAGTGCCGATGCAATGCCCTGACCAGGAGCAGCAATGTCGGGTTTCTGCCTCCCATCGCGTGTGGGCCCGATGGAACTGCTCGACGCAATATTTGAAGTTCGATTTGTAGTTGTGGAATATGTTCGGCCGCCCCACGCGAACGTAGGCCACGACCATTTTGTGACATAATTCGCGACTGTAATTGCACCCTCAGATGTTCCCGGCATGCCGATCGTAAGATTGGTATTACCTCCGGCAACCGATACGCTTTGGGTTCCCACCACATCCTTCACAAGCCAGCCATCGTACTTCTGTAATGAGCTCGAGTTGTTTGTGACAGTAATTTTCCATGTGCCGCTCTTGGGAACATTTGAATTATTCTCACTCACGATAACCTGTAAGTAACGTCTGCCACTAAAAGAATAGATCCGATTGTTAAGGGTCATAGTCCCATCAGTAGTGGAAGGTGCAGTACCCGATTGGTCTGCGAGTCGCGTATAGCTAATTCCGGAAGGTGAAGTCAAGCTCACAGAGACATTAATGTTATTATCGAAACAAACCTCCAACCAGAAGGAATCATTGTCCAATCCAGAGGTCGGTGTATAGGAGGGAACATTTACATCGAATGTTGTGGATCCTGCTGCAGGAATCGTACCTCCAATGTGAATAGGGTTATCGCCATCATTACCGGCGGAAATAGCCACGACTCTTCCGGGAGTCTGGACAAATGTATTGACAGCTTGCTCATAGTCTCTTGTACCATCGTGAGGGCCTGAGTGACCGCCGATGCTCCAATTCAACACAACCGGTTTCCCCAACTGTTGAGACTTCTGGCGTGCATAATCCAGGCCGTCGATCATTCTCGATTCGCTAAATGAACCATCTCCGCCTTTGACAGCAATAATATCCGCTTCGGGTGCGACACCTGTAAAATTTCCTTTTGCAGCCAAACCATTACTAACCGCAATCCCCGCAACATGGGTACCGTGACCGTTCGTGTCTTTTTCCCGAACGAATCCTGTCGGAGTTCCGTCCAATTCATTTTCTATCTGCTGCTGTGTATATTCAACACCATAGGAAAATGGGGATGGGCTGTTTTCATTTCCCGTGGGAGAGATCGTCTGATCCCAGATGAACAGAATTCTTGATTTAGTAGTGTCAAGGGGATTACGAAAATCGAGATGCCTCCAGTCAATTCCGCTGTCATAGATTACAACAATGACACCCTTACCCTTGTAGGGTGTCTTGTTTACAAATCCGGAGTGCAATAAGGCGACCCCGATTTCCGGAACACTAAGGTCCAGTTGAGGATAATTGATCGAACCGGGATCGATTGAGGAGACATTCTGCTGCTTCACCGCGCCACGCATCTGATCTGCAGTCAGCCTGGCAGTAACGAATGTATTCCATACAGAACCGATCTGCACTCCGAGTATTCTCAGGGCATCTGGTTGCGTTGTGTGAATGATTGCCTCATAGAGCGGGATTCCGGTTTGGGTGGTACCAGTTTGGATTACCATCTTATCAAGATGCATCGATTCGATTCCATTTTCTTCCAGAAGCATTTGAAAAGATGGGTGGAGCTTCAATCGTTCAACCTCTTTCAATTGCTGTGAAGATAGAATTGAAGCAGCCGCGAGAATAAGGAAGAGACTATATCGAATGCGAGTCAGCATGAGAGAATCCTTAAGGGATGAGATATGCTAATGAATAATATTTTTTGAACTATTCTGAATCGAGCGCACAACGATAGAACCGGCAACCTTTTTCAACTCCGCTAATGAGAGTCGGGCTGTTATAATCTCTCCGAAGACACTCCCAGGTTGAATTCCAAGCTTCTTTAATTCTTCTACATTATTCGTCCTGATAATGACTCCCACTTCGACCCTTCCATCAGACCGGGTTGAAACATCATATTCAGATTCATTGGCAAGCCCTGTCGTGAGGAGTTTCGCCAGGAATGGATCGAGTTTAGTTTGTTCCTCAAGAGTGAGCGTATAGCGTTCCTGTTGAACCGTGGTTGATGTGGATGCGCATCCAGAAAAACAGAGAAACGCTCCAATCGCTGCAATAAAGAATAATAATTTCATAGGGTGTGCAGGGAAAAATTGATGTGAGTAGATATAGGCGGTTTCAGTTGTTGAGTTATTTTGAAGGTTTCTTTGCTTCGGGATGCTTCTGCAATTGGATGTATTGCTGGAAGGTCTCATAGTCGGTTGATCGGTGGCAGTGAATTATCTTCCATCGATCACCCTTCCGCTGCACGACAAATGTCGTAGGAAGGTACTCTTCAAGGAGCACACCATCAATCGTGGAGTTCTGCTGCAGGATAAAGAAAGCATACCCTCCATCTCCAAACGAGCGAACTGTCAGGTTCTCAATGCGAATGTCGTAATCTGTAATATGCGAGCGTGCGTTTCTGAGCCTGGCTTTTGTGGAATCAAGGGGCTCGGACCATCCCCACGGCGTGATATAATAAATATCGGGTTCGAAGTAGTACTCCAGCAAACTGTCGGTATTCACGGATTGGCCGGTGTATGCTTTTTTCATTCCGTCGTAGAAGAAGTTCACCAAATCCGTTATGGCAGATTCTTCCTGCGCAGTGGAACGAATAGGGGGTTCCGTTTTTTTCGCTGTGCATCCAATGATGAAAACACAACAGAGGAGAACTAAGGTTTTCATACTATCCTCCTATTTGAGACATGGTTCGAGTTGGTCGGACATAGTCCGGGCTATTGATAAGATGATCGCGTTCTTTTTTCCAAACTGCCTTCACAATTGTTTCCTGTATTTCAATCTCTGAAGTCTGGCCTTTGAGAAGTTCTCGCAAATCAATCTCCTCCTGAAAAAAGAGGCACGTTCTTAATTTTCCGTCTGCAGTCATTCTCACTCTGTTGCAATGGGAGCAAAACCTTTGGAGTTCATCGAGATATTTTACAAGCTTCAATCGTGGATCAATATATCTATAGGCACGTGTAAAATCAAGATAAGCCCTTCTCACCCTCAATCGACTTTCTGACCCAGGGATGTTTCAAGAAGAGCTGCTTCTTGATTTTCAATCCATATTAGATTATCTTATGACCATAGATTTAGATGGTAAGCGTATTCTTGACCCTCGTGGTCATTTTTTTTCATACTAGAGAGCCGGTCGAAAAGTCCGCCACGGAGACACAGAGTTCACTGAGATCAATAAATGTTTGCTATATCCTCAATATTTCAAAAAGACTATCTCTGTGCTCTCTGTGACTCAGTGGCAAAGTCACTTTTCGACCAGAT
>JAZDJN010000101.1:0-76789 GCA_043803945.1 bacterium
TGTCCCGACGCTATTTGGCGGGAGTTCCCTCCCAGCATAGGGGTTTAGGATCTACTATGAGGAGCTATTCTTTTCCGCATAGTAGATCCCCGACTGAAACATTCGGGGAACACTGAGAGTTGCATTCGAGGTACCCCTCTCCCGTTCACCTGCGCGCCATTTTTCGCGTTTTTTGCGTCCGCCCTGCCTGCGTGCCAAGCACTTTGGCAGGCAGTCGTCTTTTGGGTGGAGTGGCGGGCGAGAGAGGGACCTACGATTTATCTGCGACAGGGTGAGAGGCAGGGAAATAAGGAAGTAAAAAGTAGCAAGTATGAAGTACCAAGAAAACAGATTGGGGAATAATGAGGAGTTTTAGACAAGGCTTTGCTCTCATTCCCCTCTCTCGCTCACGAGAGAGGGACCTTCGTTCTCTATGCGACAGGGTGAGAGGCAGGAAAATGCGGAATTGGGAATGTGGAATGGGGGTAGAAGCCTTACCCTGTCAAATATTTTTTATAGTTAAGAACCTCAAGATCCTTCGTAAAATCAACTCCTCTCCCTCTATAAAGGAGATATCCCTTTTGATTCTTCTTCTTAATCTGTGAAATTGCCTTCGTCATCTCGGGGCGAAAAGTTTCCGATGATTTTATTTCGATATACTCTTGTTGAGATTTTCTGTCGATAATAAGGTCAACTTCAACTCCATTGCTGGTTCGACAATAGAAGAACTCTGAATCTGATTTGGTATGAAGCTCTTTTTTTACTATCTCTGAAACGATATAATTTTCAAACAGCGCCCCATACATTGGGCCTTTTTCAAACAATTCAGTGTTTCGAATACCTGTGAGGAACGATACCAGCCCTGTATCGAAGAAATACACTTTCGGACTTTTTATTACTCTCTTCCCGTAATTTTTATAATGCGGCGGCAGAAGGAAGAGGATATAAGATGCTTCGAGAACAGAGATCCATTTTCGAATCGTTGGAGTGGAAACACCAATATCCCTTCCAATATCGGACATATTGAGTATCTGCGATGTTCGAGATGCGAGCAACTGAAGGCATCGGCGGAAATCCCGCATACTCCCGATCTCCCGCAAGCTGCGGACATCGCGCGTCAAATAGGTATCCAGATACGAAGCATACCAATCAATCGATGCCTCATATTTTCTCGTCACAAGTTCAGGATATGCGCCTTTAAATATGGAATCATTGTGCAGTGCGTTTGGTATTTCAGAGTATTGAAATGGGAGAAGAGAAAGAAGGCCAATTCTGCCGGCCAGGCTTTCCGAGACATTCTTCATGAATGCAAATTGGCTTGAACCGGTCACGATGAATCTTCCATAGACATCCCGATGTTCATCGACAAGTTGTTTTATTGCATTGAATATCTCAGGGACTCTTTGGACCTCATCAAAAATGACCTTCTCAGAATAGGTACGCATGAATCTTTTCGGGTCATCATGGAAGAGAGCGACGTTGTTCAAATCATCAAAGGACACATACCGGTAGGTGCCGCCAAAAAGCTTTTGCAGCATTGTAGACTTGCCGGATTGCCGTGGCCCAGTGATACCTACGACTGGAAATATCGTAAGGTATTTCTTTATCGTTGATTCCGCTACACGCGGAATATATTTCATAATACACCTTATGTAATATTAATCTTGCGGTTTAAATTTACATAACGTTGAATTCAGAAACAAGGGAGTTGGATGGAAAATGGAGAATGTGGGAATATGAGAGTGTAGGAAAATAAGAATATGGAAATATTGAAATTGTGATTTGAGAATTGTGTTTTTGTCAGCGTTCAGTTGCCGCCGATCATCATCTCACTTCTCTCCTATTACATCTCACGTATTGTTTTAGGGTCAGGAGCAGGACTTGTCCGCAGTCGTCGCGTTTTTTGCGTCTGCCCTGCCTGCGTGCCAAGCACTTCCGCCTACACTTCCACCAACGCCATGCTCCGGCGGATAAATCGTTTCGGCGGACAGGTTGGCAGGCAGGCGTCTTTTGGGTGGAGTGGCGGGCGGCAGAGGGACCTACGATTTATCTGCGACAGGGTGAGAGGCAGGAAAATGCGGACCACAGATAACACGGATTACATTGATTTCTCTGATGAAGGATGATGTGGACTAATGCCAGTGATCCCGTTATGCAAGCAGCATGGCGAAGGCGGGATGTTGTTAGGATTCTATGAAGTACTTTGTTGCCTTCCCGAACCCCCTCGTCCCGCAAGCGGGACACTCCCCCTTGGACCACTGATTACTGACCACTGATTACGCGGATTATGCTGATACCGCTGATGGAAGGGGGAGATGTTTTTTTCCATTACCTGCGACAGGGTGAGAAGCAGGGAAATGCAGAATTTGGAATTCATCCCGCTTGCCCCGATGTTGTTTATCGGGGAGCGAAGTCGAGGGATGTTGAGTTAGGGTCGGGAGCTGGAGCTCCCTCCCAGATTTTAGTATGAAGTAACAAGAAAACAGATTGGGGAATAATGAGGAGTTTTAAACAAGGCTTTTTCACAATCCCCTCTTCCGCCCGCCAAAAATAGTGTCGGGCAGGTTCACGGGAGAGGGACATGCGCTCTCTATGCGACAGGGTGAGAGGCAGGAAAATGCGGAGTTGAAAAATCTTATTTCCGCATAGTAGATCCCCGACTGAAACATTCGGGGAACACTGAGAGTTGCATTCGAGGTACCCCTCTTCCGTTCACCTGCCCACCATTTTTCGCGTTTTTTGCGTCCGCCATCTTTTGGGTGGAGTGGCGGGCGAGAGAGGGACCTACGATTTATCTGCGACAGGGTGAGAGGCAGGAAAATGCGGAATTGGGAATGTTGAATGCTGAATGTTCGTAAAAGTATATCGGAAGAGAATTGAATTCTTACGTGTAGAACTTCTCGCTTTTTTGGTCGGGAGCGGGAGCTCCCTCCCAGTACAGGGCGAGTCTAGCGACCTCCCAGCTTGAGGAGTTATATATAATTTGCATTCTGCAATTTGACATTAGTCCAGGAAAATTCTTACGGCATTAACAAAAAGGCGAAGATCATCGAGTTCATTGAGAAATTCTTCCAGATGCTTTATTCTCTCACGCATTATGGAATGTCCCATAGGTACCCTGCGCTAACCTCTCAGAAAGAGTACGATCCAATAGGGAAAATAGCGGTGCCGCGTCAAGATACCTCAAGAGTGTCGTATGACGATATTCATACAAAATTTTCGTATCGCGGGTAAAGAGTGATATTCCACCAATGACTATCGTATATGCAAGACCCGGATCCCTCTTCTCAAGACCATTGAGTACAATGATATCGACATCGCATGCAAGAATTTTCTCCAGTTGTGATGTCAGCATTCCAAGCTCCATGAGCCCCGGACTTGCAGTGAAGTATATCGCAATGTCAACATCACTCATTTCCCCTTGAAGACCACTTGCATAAGAACCAAAGAGGTAAGCGAACAAGATTTCTTCCTTTTTGATGAGGAACTCAAGTAGTTCATGTTGATGGAGAAGTAGTATTGGAGGTTGACAGGGCATTAAGTATTAAGTATAAAGTAGAAAGTTTAAGGTTACAGGTTTAAGGTTACAGGTTTAAGGTTACAGGTTTAAGGTTACAGGTTTAAGGTTTAAGGTTTATGGATATATACAGTTTACAGCTGACAGATTACAGATAACAGACTACAGACAGCAGACTACAGATGACCGAATATAGAAAACAAAATCTAACATACGAAATACGTCAAAATATTATTTCGGATTTTCATTGGATTGAGGAATAATGCTTTCACAGAGTCTAATGATATCCTCAAGAGCCTTTAATGCTGTATCAAAGTCGTTTTGTCCATAGGCATCCATGGGCACAAGGTCTGGAAGTCCGTTAGGGTAACGAGTCGGTATATATAATTTATCAAGCAAGAGAGCTTGCAATCGAACCGCTTCTAATGATTCACGGATATTGTCATTTTTCAGATCAATAATGAGATTAAATATTGAATGTCCCCAGGGATCTTCTCCGAGCGAAAACCACACAGCCTTCATCATCTTCTCTCCAGACTGCTGGCAATGAAAACAGGCCTGAGCGTATTTCTTGTGAGCTGCCAACACGGTAGCAGCGGCTAAGTCATCCTTCGCCTGAAGCACCCAGCGTTGTGCAATTCTACCTGCCTTCTCAAGACTCATATAGTACTCTCCCCTCTTTTAAGAGTCGGAGGATAAAATGATTTTCTTCCGAGCACATCCGCTCCAGCTCAGTCGGAGTATAGACAAGTACATCGAGCGCCCTTCCCCGGATACGATCCGTTAATAACAATAAGGGCTGATCCAGCCGATCAAGAAATCGCAGCGAGGTGTTCTGTACGAATGCAACATCCACGTCACTCCTCTTTGTATCTGTACCGCGAGCAAGTGAGCCAAAAAGGATGGCTTTCTGTGCTCCAATAAGAGCCGCAACTTCTTTTATTGCGAGCTCGATTTCAGCGTAGGTGGAAGACATGGGTTTAAAAAAAGTAAAAAGGATTAAGTAGAAAGTTCAAGGTTTAAGGTTTAAGGTTAAAAGTTTCAGGTTTATGGACATATACAGTTTACAGATGACAGAATGCAGATGACAGACTACAGATTACAGATAATAGACTACAGATGGCAGATAACAGAATCTATCCAGTAACCATTTAACCGCAACAGAGCACAGTCAAGAATATATTATATGGAATAGAGCTTACTATTCCACTATTTAGCGTTCTCTTTCTTCACCAACCATTGGGCAATGATTCTTATATATTCATGAAAAATATGCAGCTCTGTTTGTAAAATCTGGAGAACCCTGTGGTCATCAACTCCCCAGTAGCGATGGACTAAGACATTTCGGAAGCGGGCGAGTTCACCCAGTTTCTTAGCAAATGGATTTTCAAGCACTCCGCCTTCCTGCATGACTTCAAAACAATGGCTATAGCTTTCGGGAGTTGTTTTTAGTGTATGAACTGCAAGATGATTACAAATATCGATACATGCCTCTATCAATACAACAAACTGATATTTTATCGTACTCATCTTTTCAATACTCTGTAACATCGTTTCGTCATCCAGCTTAGCGTACGATTCCAGGACTCCCAATGCTTTATTGGCTTCTCCCAGCAGCGTCTGAATTCTCTCTCGGTTGATACTCATTGGCGCGCTGCAAGCTCTTCAATAAATGCTTTTCGTTTTGGTGCAAAATCGAAGTATCGCGACCAGGCAGCGGTGATGAATTCTTCATGCCATTCCGGATCACGATTGAGAATCAGGATACCACGTGAAGCATGATGCACGAAATGGTCCGGAGCATAATTCAATACTGATATATCAACGGAGAAATTCAATACTTTTTCGCAGCGTTGAGCCAAAGAGAATTGATAAAGTGGATTCTCTTCCAGCACCGATTGCTTTGCAAAGATTGCCAGGTCGATATCGTGATACCGTTCCTGCTCGATGAACGATCCGAAAAGATAACAGAAGATGATATCGCTTTCGTTGTTCAGAAATTCGATCAAAGGAACGATTAGAGACTGTTTTTCAGTAGATAGATCGGGCATAGCTTAATTAAAGTTCACAAAAGTTCTTTGAAAGTTATAAAGATAAAGATTCTCCATCATGATGTCAGTTTAGCATTCGGAATTGTCTGGTTTAGAAGCAAGCGAAAGAGCGAACAATATTTCCTCTTGACTCGTTTAAATACTTCACGCGAGATCTTTTTATCATACAGATGGACTGTGAGATTTCTATCGTCAATAAGATGGAGGATCGTGTCCTCGAGAGTAACCAATCCAGATCTAAATGCTTCTTTGAAGCATTCCCTGGGGGTTTTTACTAGAATACCTTGCTCCTCGAAATAATATTTAAGAAATTTCCAGCTTAATTCAAATGTAAATTCGAATCGTTGAAG
Source organism: bacterium (assembly GCA_043803945.1). Lineage (GTDB taxonomy): Bacteria > Bacteroidota > Ignavibacteria > UBA10030 > UBA10030 > JAZDJN01. The sequence goes on from JAZDJN010000101.1 coordinate 5,898, forward strand.
CACACCATCAATCTCAAGATCGGTTTTTGCCACTTTTACAGCTTCCTCAAGTGATCGCAACGCTTTAACGAATTGAGTCCTTGCAAGGTCAACGCGCTTCATAAATAAGCTTGCCTTCCTTAAGAATTTCCTTCCGGAACTTTTTATGAATTTTATGAGTCTCGACGACATCGATGCTCAGAAGAGTCCGTATGCTTTCATCCATTTCGTTTCTGAAAGGATCGTTTTTCCTTGCACCTTCCAATGCCAGATCGATATCCGATGTTCTTGCAAAATTTCCGCGAGCTCTAGAACCAAAAAGATAGATACGTTTGGGTTGCTTCCGTAATACAAGAATCCGTATAATTTCCTTAAGAATTTCTTTGCGAAGCCCATACTCAGCGTCGATAGTACTATCCATACCGGTGTACAATTGTGATGAATTGGATATTTGATGTATAGAAAACAGACGACAGATTACAGATAACAGACAACAGAATCTAGAAGATAATATTCAGAAAACAGACGACAGAATACAGATAAAAAAATCTATACAGAAAAGATCAAACGGTAAACAGTTAACGTTAACAATTTACATTAAATTGTGAAAATATGAAGAATAAAAGACTGTCTGCGGTAAACGGTCTATGGTTAACTTTTATTTTATGTTTCTTTGAACACTTTCTGTGCTAAATATAACAAATTTTTCCCAAATAGGATTTTTTTTTATAGGAATGTGCTGGGAGGATGGAATAATTAAATGTGTTCACTAAGAGGTTCTTTGGAATTTAAAAAAGAAAACTCAGTGATTCCAAAGTGACTTTGTTTGGAATCTACTATGAGGATTTTGGGGTCCGTTTATTGGATCCCCGACAAACGCATTCGGGGATCACTATTGGGGTTTGTAGTTCGTATATCGGAAATAACCGTCTCCCACCTGCGTTAACCTTCGGCGAACTTCGGCAGGCAAGCCGTTTACCGTCTCTCGTCTACCTTTCTCCTTTGGTCACGCTCATTGGTCGGGAGCTGGAGCTCCCTCCCAGCATAGGGGTTTAGGATCTACTATGAGGAGCTATTCTTTTCCGCTTAGTAGATCCCCGACTACCACATTCGGGGAACACCTTTGGGTCTTGGGAGAAAATAAAGAAAAGAATAGTGTTCCCAAAGTGTTGTAGTTTGTGATCTACTATGAGGGACTATTCCTATTCGCCTGGGAGCCCCCCTCTTCCGTTCACCTGCCCGCCATTTTTCGCGCTTTTTGCGTCCGCCGGTTTTCGTGTTTTATACGTCCGCCGGTTTTTTGGCGGATTGGCGGGAGCTCCTCGCCACCAGCCCCTGCCTGCGCTGCCAAGCACTTCCGCCTACACTTCGTTTCGGCGGACAGGTCGGCAGACAGGCGCTATGCGTCCCGCCTGAACGGCGTAGTCGGGCAGGTCTGGCGGGGAGGCGAGTCTAGCGACCTCCCAGCATTAAAAGAATGGAGTAACGAAGAAAAAAGTTGGAAATATCTAGTGTCTCGATTCACTATCATCTTGAATAAGTCCGCGAGCCTAAAACGCTCCATGACATCCATGTAGAGATATGGAAACGAATTAGTTTTTCAAGGTATCTTTGAGACTCGACACTAGCGAGGTGAATGGAGTAGTTGCATAGTTTTACGTATCACAGCTTCATCGACAAGACGATTAGTAACGAATTTATGCAAAATACTGGAGATCAGCGTTTGATATGGGATACCTTCCTCGAGAGATCGTTTCTTTAGTTGTTCAAGAACTGACTCCGAAAGCCGAATATTCACATTTCGTGTCTTACGTATCCGTTCTAAAAGGCCTTCGATCTTCGCTCGCTCCTTGTTCGAGACTGGCCGGTAAGAGTCGGCAGATTTCTCGATTTCCTGTTCGTATTTATCAAGCTTTGTTTTCATTGTTCTTTTGTCCGTACTTTTTATGAAATTTTCGACTTGGAAACGCAGTTTTTAATACAACGTTGTTTTCGTTATCTAAGACGAAGGGCACAGCGTGGATATATCCATTGATCGGTAAGACAAAAATTCTTTGGCCACAGCGTTTTGGGTGTTCCACTATGTCAATATATTTTCTTTCCAAGATCAATAAGGTGATTTCTTCAAATGAAATTCCTCGTTGTTTCTTGAGCTTCTTGTTTTTCTCATCGTCCCAGATGATGTTCATAAAACAAGTTACTACCATTAGTATACAATGTCAATTAGTGTCGACGGCCTATCACACGCGGCACCACGAGAAATGTGGAATGAGGAATTGTGGATTCGGAATGTTTGTAGAAGAAATTTGAAACAAGGCAGGGAAATGCGGAAGTATGGAAATATGAGAATAAGGGAATAGGAAAATGTGGGAATTGTTATTTGAGATTCGTGCTTTTTATCTGCAACCTGCTTTCATTTGTGACCACTGATTACGCTGATTACACTGATTACGTTGATGGAAGGGGGAGATATTATTTCGCGTTATGAAGCATTCCCCCTCTTCCGTTCACCTGCCCGCCATTTTTCGCGCTTTTTGCGTCCGCCATCTTTTGGGTGGAGTGGCGGGCGGGAGAGGAACCTGCTGATCACTGATTACGCGGATTACGCGGAATGTAATGGTGAAAGGGTGAGAGGCAGGTAAAGAAGGAAGTATGGAAATATGGGAATGAGGGAATTGAAAAGAGGAATTCATCCCGCCTGCCCCGACTTATCCCGATGTATTGTATCGGGATGCTGTATATCGGCTTGTCCCGACACCTTTTGTCGGGAGGAGCGTAGTCGAGGGATGTTGAATTAGGGTCGGGAGCTGGAGCTCCCTCCCAGATTTGAGTATGCATTTTCAGCACGAAAACTCAGAAGATGTCTAAAATCCATACTTGACCCCTTCGCCCTAAAGGGCACTCCCCCTTGGACCACTGATTACTGACCACTGATTACGCGGATTATGCTGATACCGCTGATGGAAGGGGGAGATGTTTTTTTCCATTACCTGCGGCAGGGTGAGGGGCAGGTAAAGAAGGAAGTATGGAAATATGGGAATGAGGGAATTGAAAAGAGGAATTCATCCCGCCTGCCCCGACTTATCCCGACTTGTCCCGATGCTTTTTGTCGGGATGAGCGAAGTCGAGGGATGGGGAAATAGCTTAATCTTAGTAATTGAAGGTTGATTTTAATTAAGGTATATTTGCATGGTAACAAACGAATATCCCAAAAGTATTCCATCATTACAGAGTGTCAACATCGAGGATAATATTTCGTGTCCATGCCCTGCAAAGATTGTTTGATTTGAGAGGAGGAAAGTGCAATGAAGTGTGTTATTTGCAAACATGGGGAGACGAAACCAGGAATGATTGTTGTGACTCTTGTCAGAAATTCCACAACACTCGTTTATAAAGATGTACCAGCCGAGGTATGTGAAAATTGCGGCGAAGAATATATTGACGAAACGGTAAGTTCCACCTTGGCTGCAACCGCAGATAACGCGATTCGATCAGGAGTTGAGGTTGATGTAAGGCAATATATTGCTGCATAATTCAGTTCAAGGTAATTGTTGAAATTGTGATTTGGGCGTTTAGCTGCAATATGCCTTCTGCATTCCGATCTCTGCAACCTTTCCTCTTCTCGGTTATCTCGACTCTCTTGCTTTTAATCGAACCCCCTCCCGCCAAACAGATCGGCGGGCGGGCGCCCTAAAGGGCACTCCCCCTTGGACCACTGATTACTGACCACTGATTACTGACCACTGATTACGCGGATTACGCTGATGGAAGGGGGAGATGTTTTTTTCCATTACCTGCGACAGGGTGAGAGGCAAGGAAATGAGGAAGTAAAAAGTAGCAAGTATGAAGTAACAAGAAAACAGATTGGGGAATAATGAGGAGTTTTAAACAAGGCTTTCTCACAATCCCCTCTTCCGTTCACGGAGAGGGACCTGCGCTCTCTATGCGACAGGGTGAGTGTTAGTAAAACGTGACCGTGCTATCAAATGTTACTATTAATGGGCTGCAACTCAATAGAAGGGTTTAAATTCAATCAGAACACATTGTTATTGCTTTCATTCAAATTGAGTCGTATTCTTCCATAGAATCGATGGGAGTTGATGTGCAATACGATTTTGAATGGGACACTCAAAAGACAAAATCTAACTTAAAAAAGCATAAAGTAAGTTTCGAACGGGCGACAGAGATTTTTCTTGATCCATTTATGCTTTCTCTTTTCGATCGTAAGCACAGCCAGTTCGAAGAACGATGGATTTCTATCGGAAAGGATCATGACAACATTGCGTTGGTTGTTGTTCACACGTTCAGAGAGATCGATGCTGCTCATTCAACAATTAGAATCATCTCAGCCCGTCGAGCGACAAAAAATGAAATTAAGCAATATTCTGCAAGGTGAGTCTCATGAAAAAAGAATATAATTTCTCAAAGGGAATTCGTGGAAAGTTTTTTCGACCTCATGTCCGATTGAACCTGCCGATATACCTTGATGATGATGTTGCTCATTTTATTAAAGATTTCGCAAAACGAAAAAAAATTGATCCCCAGACTATGGTCAACAAGCTCTTGCGAAGCAACAAAGAGATCATTCAGGCAATTCAATAGGTTTCTCACAATGAATTGATGATTCGCTAGCAGCTGATGACGGCGTACCATTAAGGCAAATAATGATAAAAACCGCAATCGATTGGGATTAGTTTAGAATTATTATAGTCCATTCGCTCAATCCAATATTCTCACGTTCCCAAATTCCAATATTCTACCATTCTCTCGTTCCAACATTCTTTCATTCCCACATTCTCCCGCAGAGTGAGCGGCAAGGAAATTCGGAATGGAAAATATGATTTCACCTTGTGGATCCCCCCCGAAAAAAAACATCCCGATATAAAGCATCCCGATATAAAGCATCGGGACAAGTCGGGACAAGTCGGGGCAAGCCAACAGAAACACTCGATAAAATACATGGGGGCTAAACGTACTGGGAACACTGAGGAGTTTTCAGCGAGGCTTCTCTCTCACTTCCCTCTCTCGTCCGCGAGAGAGGGAAGTGCGCTCTCTATGCGACAGGGTGAGAGGCAAGGAAATGCGGAAGTATGGAAATATGAGAATAAGGGAATAGGAAAATGTGGGAATTGTTATTTGAGATTTGTGTTTTTGTCAGCTTTCAGTCGCCGCCGCTCATCTTCTCTCTTTTCTCATCTTTCATCTCACATATTGTTATAGGTCGGGAGCTGGAGCTCCTCGCCACGGGCCCAACTGCGTTCGCCTTCGGCCTGCCCCGTCTCACGGGGCGAACTTCCGCCAAAAAGATGGCGGACAGGTCGTCGGGCAAGCGAGTCTAGCGACCTCCCAGAGTAAAACCTCCAAGCGTGAAGAACACTAGCGGAACCAGAAGAAGAAGAAAACAACGACGCCAATGAAGAGGAAAAGCCAAAAAGGATGCTTGAGGAGAACAAATATACTGGAGAAGGTAAACTCGATGATTTTTGTCCCGCTGCCATGGAATTTTAATCCGCGCCAGCGGCAGTCGTGGCAGCGATAGTAGTGTGAAAGGAAAATGGATCTAATGAATCCCTCGAAAATATTATGATGATGAGATTTGTAGATTTGATCGCTGGAACATTTGGGACAGTACATAATAGGTATCAAGTAAAAATGAAAAGGGAAAATACAAAATTAAAAAGAGTAAGAAGTAAAAATAAAAAGGAAAAAGGAAAAAAAATCTGTATTCCAAATTCAACATTCAGAATTCTGAATTCCTTCCCCCCAATCTCCAATCGTCAATCGGAAATCGTCAATCTTCAAAGTCCTTCGATCTTCATTCGTCAATCGGAAATCGTCAATCTCTCCTTCTAACCCACTCTTCTCGTCTTACCCTCTTACACTCTCATCTCCTCATCACCCACTCTCCCATTCTCCACTTCTGCCACTCTCCTTGCCACACACTCGTACCTCTTACACTCTCATCTCTCCCCCTTTTCAACCCGTCTCCCTCTTCCTCCTCTTTATTTCCTTCTCTCCCTCACCATTGTCGCCATAAACTCCATATTTTGAGCCATAACCATACGAATAATAGCGATAGCGATAATAACCGTAATAGCCGCCGTAAGCTGTACGGAGGTCGAAGTTGTTCAGGACTACTCCAAGTACTTTTCCTCCAACTCCAAGAAGAAGCTCCATCATCCTGTCGACGGCATCCATGCGGGTGATACCGGCGGAGACCACAGGAATAACTCCATCGGCGATGGTTGCAAGAATAGAAGGATCTGATACAGCGAGAACCGGCGGTGAATCGAAGAAAATGAAATCATATTTCTTCTTCATCTGTTCAATAAAATCACGGAATTTCTGGGAACCCAAAACTTCCGCAGGATTCGGAGGAATGCTGCCGCAACAGATAAGATCCAGATTTTCAACGATGGAAGGTTGAATGACATCCTGTTCTTTTGCAGATCCAAAGAGATGGTCTGAAATACCGGGCTCTCGCTTTAAGCCAAACTCGTTATGCAGATTCGGTTTGCGCAGGTCTGTATCGAGAAGAAGGACTTTTTTCCCGGTTTGAGCAAATGCAATAGCAAGGTTGGAAATCGTCGTCGATTTTCCTTCTGAAGGATTGGCACTGGTGACAAGGATTACCCTCACCGGCTCATCCAATCGAGCGTATTGAATGTTCGTCCTTAATCGGCGGAAGGACTCTGCAATTGACGACAGGGGATTCGAGAATGTCAACAGATGAGCATCAAGTTCCTGGTCTTCATAATTAATCTTAGTCTTGCCCCCCAATCTTTTCAGTTCCTCATCCATAAGTGCAATGGCGCTGAGTGGAGAGATTCCCCGTTTCTTCAGATCCTCCGGAGTGCGAACACGGACATCCATGAATTCCTTTATGTAAACAAAACCGACACCAAGAACGAGCCCAAGCAATGCCCCTACCATCAGATTGATTTGCTTCCTTGGAGAAACCGGTCCACCCGGCACAACGGCAGGGTCGATGATATCGATGTAGCCGAATTCCGACTGCTCATTGATGGTCGCTTCGTTATACTTTTCTTCCACCAATAAATATAACTTTTCATTACTTAAGCGTGACCGTTGAAGTCTGGCATATTCGATACTCCTTTGCGGGATGCGTTCGAATTGAGACTCGTATTGTTTGATCACCTCTATGAGAGCTCGTTTTTTTGCGAGCTTCGATTGCCGGTCAATATTGATTTCTGTAATCTTCGCTTTGAGCAGGCTCAGGTACGCTGCAGGATCGTTCGCACCGGTGACTGTCTGTCCCGGAATGAGAGATTTGAGATACTCATTCGTTCGCTTGGTAAGTTTTTCCCGAATGCCATTGATTTTTTCATTTAACTCATTAAGAGTTTGAGTATAAATTTGCTGGCCGGTGAGACTCGGATTTTTTGCGATAAAAACGTCGCGCTCTACTTCGACTTTAGCAAGCTCATTCTGCATTTGGCGGATGTAGGGATCGTTTGCCTCACCCATCGCGCGTGCGACATTCGGTTCGACCTTTTTCAGTTCTTCCTGGTACGAAGAGAGAGTATTTTCGGTGGCCTGAACTTCAATATCGATTGCATCGCGGTTTGCTTCGAGTTGAGCGAGCTGATCGATCACCTTTTTTGCCTCATCGTCGAGTGAGACAATTCCTTCCGTTTCCATGTATTTTTGGAGATTTTGCTCGGCGTTGTCGAGATTCCCCTGCCTGGATTTTAGTTGTTCCTGAAGAAAAACACGAACCGTACGCGATCTTGCCCGGCTTTGAAACATGTTACGATCATAATAAGCGGCGGCGTATGTATTTGCGATGATCGCAGCACATTCTGCTGAAGCACCCTTAGCAGTAATTTTAATTACATCGGAATCCCGTACAGGTTCGAACGTGATGGTAGTTTCGAGTCGAGAAATAACTTCTGTGACCGTGGCAAATTCTCTCTCGAATGCTGCATTTTCAGGTGGTGCAATAATAGGGAGTTTTTGCAGTTTGGTAGAGTCTGTGAATTTCTTTTCGAGGAGAGCTTTTGCGACGACTTCAGCTATAGAACGAGATTTGAGAATCTCGAGTTCATTTTTGATGTTCTTCTGGTCGCCAAAACCGCTAATATCAAAAAGAAAACCCCCGCTGGACCTCTGCCCTTTTGTATCGACAAGGACGCTCGTGGTTGCTTCATAGATCGGTTGCCTGGTGTAGGTATAAAGAACAGTTGTTACCATAGTGAGGAAGAAGATGGAGAGGATCCACCATTTCCCTCTGAGGATAATCTGGAGGTAATCCTCGAATCGAGGTTCTTGATTAACACCATTTGAGTTGAGACTATAGCCTTCTTTACCATTATTCATGAAATAACTTTCCCCTTGTTAGAACTTCAATTCTAGCGATTAAATGTACAAAAAAGTGATGCCATCGGCAATGAAATTTTATAGTAGAATATTAGCCGCCAAGATTTTTTGATTAAAAGATTGAACGATTAAGAATAAATAATATTCGAAAGATTGAACCGCCCTGTCTGCCGACCTGTCCCTGACTGCGTGACGAACACTTCGTCAGGCAGGCGCCGAAGCGTAGCGTAGGCGGAAGTGCCTTCAGCCTGACTGCCGGAGCGGCAGCGCAGGCAGGCAAATCGCCAACGACGCCAAGGATAGAATTTATGAAAAGAATAAGAGTGTAAATACACTACTTCACTCAGGAGATGCATCCAGAGCAAGGACAACGTATAAAGTAGTGGTACGATGCTTGGACAGCAGTGATACGCATCAATATTTCAACACCCGTAAAAAGAGAAAGGTTTCTGACATTGGGTGTGTGGTGCATGACGATGATAGGCATCACGTTGAAGCGAAAAAACAGAATGAGTTACGCGTATAAGTCAGGAGTAGAACTCCCTTCCAGTATCAAAGTTAAGACTTGGTATCTTCTAAGAAAAAATTACTAGTTTTTTCCTTGCTAGCCCGAAGGCATCCCCACCAGACCTGCCCGACTACGCCGTTCAGGCGGGACGCATGGCGCCTGTCTGCCGACCTGTCCGCCGAAACGATTTATCCGCCGGAGCATGGCGTAGGTGGAAGTGTAGGCGGAAGTGCTTGGCACGCAGGCAGGGGCTGGTTGCCGAGGGCGAAGATAAAATTTGAGATATCTTACGTAAAGAGGAAGGGAACTATGTAATGAGAACGATAGGGTGAGGGCTGGAAGCAAGAGAGGCTTTTCTGATGATGGTTGGGAGCGGAGCGCCTTGCCAGAAGCGTGTCTATCGACCTCCCAGCAGTTGAGGGTGAGGATGAAATGCATGATATCTACCAGCAGCATGCTCGGCGAGACGCCTTCGCTCTAGGATCTTAGGAAAGAAGAGATAGGTTCCGAACTTTTTTCTTCTTTGAAACCACCCCTCTCCCGTGAACGCGTTATTTGCGTCCCGTGCTTTATGCGGGACGGGAGAGGGACCTATGAATTACAATCGACAGGGTGAGGGGTAAATGCAGGCGGGGACGCCTTCGGTCCTTTTTTTCTACTCGTTCAGAATTCTCCTCACGATAATATCTCTTTCCTTGTACGTCCTTTTTCCCTATTTTTCCTACGTATGCGAATTGCGATCCTATCAGATATCCATTCTAACTTACCCGCGTTGCTTCAAGCCTTCTCCATTATCGATGAGCAGCGCATCGATGAAATTTATTGTCTAGGAGATATTGTGGGCTACGGAGGGAATCCGAACGAATGTGTCAATCTTATAGGCAAACATGCTACACATTGTGTGCTGGGTAATCACGATCTTGGGGCTATCGATCTTTCTCAATCTGAATATTTTACACGGCCTGGCAAGATTGCAGCGGATTGGACGTATGAAGTCCTGACAGAGGAGAATTTCGAGTTTTTAAAATCACTCCCCTATAAACAAGAAACAAAGTTCGCCACTTTGTCTCATGCAAATCCCTCTGAACCTGAAGGTTGGAGTTATGTAGTATCCCTCGAGGATGCGGAGCCGCAATTTGAGAATTTCAACTCACCGGTGTGCTTCATAGGGCACTCGCATATCCCCTTTATATGTGGTGAAGATTTAAGGACTCTCACTTTAAAGAAAGGTACGCGAGCATTGATCAACGTTGGGAGTGTGGGTCAACCACGCGATCATAATCCACAATTGAGCTTCGGAATCCTGGACACTAGTGAATGGACATATAGGAATATTAGATCTGATTATGATATTAGCTCAGCAGCTGAAGCAATTGTGAGAAATGGGCTGCCGAGATATTTGGCTGAGAGGTTGTTTAAGGGAGTGTGATTGAGTATCAGTAAAGAGTAGGGAGTATTAAGTAAGAAGCAGAAAGAGTGAGCAGACAGTAGAAGGCAGATTGCAGACAAAGAAAGATTTTGTACGACAGACCTCTATAACGTGCTCTATTGAGTTTTCCTTTTCATGCTCTGCGGGCCAGCCCGAAAGAACACCCAGTGTGAAGTAGTTGGCACGTTCTCTCTGATTGTTCCATCTAGCCCGAATGTGTCTTACCGAGGGCGAAAACGAATCCCAAGCTATCGCTTGACTTGCTCGGCGGGACGCCTTCGCTTTAGGAGATTAGGTAAGAAGATTTAGGTCCCGAACTTTTTTTCTTCTTTGAAACATCCCTCTCCCGTGAACGCGTTTTTTGCGTCCTGTGCGTTACGCGGTACGGGAGAGGGACATTCGATTTATCATCGACAGGGTGAGGGTTAGTTAAATGCGGAATGAGGAAGTGTGAATGGGGAATTGTAAGCGGGACACTCCCCCTATGCCGCATTTGAGCCTAGTGGAAAAGGGAGATTGTTATACGCATGGTGGATCCCCGACAAATGCACTCGGGGAACACTACCAGTGGTCAGAAAATAACAAGCAAAAATCAGAGTTCCCAAAATGACTCTGTTTGGGATCTACTATATGGTAATGTACTACAATGCATAGTAGATCCCCGACAAATGCACTCGGGGAACACTGGTGAGATTTTAGGCAAGGCTTTTCCATCACCCTACCCTCTTCCGCTCACGGGAGAGGGACCTGCGTTCTATGAGCGACAGGGTGAGGGTTGGTTAAATGCGAACAGGTAGATAGGAAGCAGGAGAACCGTTGGAATGCTCAATCGGAAAGATGGAAATGCTTCACTATTGCGGTATAAAAAACTTCGAGGTCTTTAAGATTCGATACTAAAATTTTCCTTAGGATATCGAGATTGATTTCTTGATACTCATGAACTGCAATATTTCGAAATCCAATCATTCGTTCCATCTTTTCACAGAGATCGTGGTCGATGATGGTGTTATCGCGAAGAAAGCGGAAATGTTCTTTCATATCCTGCGGCACACCAAATCCTTCCGAAGCAACGATGTGGGCTGCAAGATCGATTGCTGCTTGAACGGCACGCTGGAGATTGAGTACGAAAATATCTTGCCGATCGATATCATCGAGGCGGTTTGGATCAAGAGCTGTGACGAGGCTGATACGCTTGAGACACCTTTTAATAATCCCGATTTTCGCGAAGACAACATCACGATCAACCATAGATTAGCCCCTCCAGGATACGGTGTTCAATCGGCCTTCTCACAATTTTTAGGTCATGATAGTTGTTGAACGTGCTCACAATGAATTGGTTGACTTTCCGTTCGTCCCGCACAAAAATCTTTTTACCTTTCCGCAGCACCTGCATACAAATAATGGGTGAAGAGATATTCATAAGCATCAGATCGATCGAATCATGGCGGAGAAGATTCGCTACTTTAATTGTTGCTCTAGCGCGATAGTACAGCGGGTAATCGGCTTTTTCGACCTTCTCCTCATAAACGAGGAGTGCAATATCGATATCCTCAGGGGTGTCCCTGGTCAGTATTGAACCAAAGAGAAACAGAGCAGCGATTTCCTGGTGTGATTCCGCGAAACTACACAACTGCTGCTCTACCTCATCCAGAATCATTGGTGCTTTCATATTGCTTATGAATTATTAATGGTGAAGACTGCGGATTGTTTCTCAGTATTTCCGCTTGTTTAAATATACGACATAATGAGCGATTGGTGCAAGGAGTGACCTTTAAATATTGAATTGGGAATAATAAATGGTGAATTAGGGGACAGGAAACGGTGAAGAGTAAAAAGTATTGAGTAGGAAGTAGAAAGAGAGAGCAGAGAGCAGAAAACAGATTTAAATTTCGTTCCTTTTCACACTCGGCGACCTGCCCGACGAAACACGCAGTGTGAAGTCGGGGACGCCTTCGCTTTAGGAGGTGAGGAAAGATTGATTTTTTCCGCGTAGTAGATCCACTGTCCACCGGAGGACGCCGAAATGATTTTTATCGCGTGAGAACTGGGGAACCGACTAGGGAAAATATCTATACACTTCTTTTCTCTGTAAGCACCGGACAAATGTCACCGTATTATGTTCTATTGTGATACCGATACGGTATTGACCAATACGAATTCGGTAATACTTCCCCTTTGTTGAGAGCTTTTTGAGATTCTGGATTTGCTGCGGAGTAGAGGCTTGTTCAACGTTGATAATAACTCGTTCAATTTCCCGTAGAATATTCTTCCCGGAAATAATACGGATATCTTTTTCAAAACTTTCTTTGAAGAGAAGATTCATTTCCGGATCTTTAGAATATTCAATACTTTTGCTTTGGAGATCGTCTTTGTCTTTTCTCCCTCCTGAATAGCCCGCGTGAGAGCGATATCTTCAAACACATCCAATACCGTTTCGCGGATGAAATCCTTATTTTCTTCAAACACTTCGCTCACTGCGTCTTTCAGCAAGACTTTGAGCTTAGTTTCTCGAACCGCTGTTGTTGGCATATTATGTTCCTTTTGATTATTAGTAATATCGTAATCAGGTATCTGATATGCAATATCTGGAAGAGTGAAGATTCCCGTCTCACGTCTCTCATTTTACTTCTCTCCTGCATTTAGGGTCGGGAGGAGATCTCCTCGCCACCAGCCCGCCATGCGTTCTAGCGGGGAGGCGAGTCCATCGACCTCCCAGCCTTAGACTGACCCCCTCACCCTGAAGGACACTCCCTCTTGACCACTGATCCCTGATCACTGATTACATTGATTACGCTGATTGCAGTGGAAGGGGAAGAAATTCTTTCGTCTGGTTTTCTTTGCCCTACCCTCTTCCGTTTACGGGAGAGGGATCGAGCCCGCCCGCCTGAGCGCTTGCGGTCGGGCGGGGGTGAGGGACAGTCAAATGCGGAATTGGGAATGGCCTGCCTACCGGCATGTCCCTGCCTGCGTGCCAAGCACTTTGGCAGGCAGGCGTCGAAACGAAGTGCAGGCGGAAACACGCAGTGTGAAGTCGGGGACGCCTTCGCTTTAGGAGGTGAGGAAAGGCGAGTTGAAGATCGGTACCTTTCTTCAGCTAAGGATTCCCCTCTCCCGTCAACTTGCCCGCTACGGCGGGCGGGAGAGAGACCTTTGATTTACCATCGATAGGGTGAGGGTTGGTTAAATGCGGAATTGAAGAAATATGGAAATATGAGAATGTGGGAGGTTTCTCTCCCTTCTTACCTCTCATCCGTTCAGGTCGGGAGCAGACTTGTCCGCCGTCTTTTTGGCGGAGCTCCCTCCCAGCAAATAGTCAGGGTCGGTCATGGACCGACCCCTGAAGAATTTTTATTTTGAAAGGAACTCGCAGATAGAATCTACCACGTAATGAATCTGCTCCGGTGAAAGCTCGGGGTAAATAGGCAGCGCTAAAGAAGTATTCGCTGCACGGGCAGATTTCGGATAGGCGTTTTGATCCGGTTTCAAATCGGTAAAGCATTCCTGCTTATGGAACGGGACGGGATAATAAATTTCTACTCCAATCTGTTTCTCCTGAAGAAACTTCCTTAACTCATCCCTCTTCTCAATTCGGATGACGTACTGGTTATAAATATGATGGTTCTTATGGCCGCTTGATTCATAGACTGCCTTCGGCAGCAGCACTTTGTTCTTTGCATCGTATTCCAGTTTCCCGGTCTCTGTCGCAACACCCTTGTCAATAAACAACTTCGTATAAAGAGCGGCGTTCTTTCTTCTTCCTTCCGACCAGGAATCAAGATGCGGAAGTTTCACATTTAATACTGCGGATTGGATTGCATCGATCCGGAAATTTCCACCGATAACCTTATGATAATACTTTGGCTTACCACCATGGACTCTGAGAATCTTGAGAGATTCACCGAGGGCTGGATCATTCGTCACGACTAATCCGCCATCGCCAAAACAGCCAAGATTTTTACTCGGGAAGAATGAATAACATCCGATTGTACCAATCGTGCCAACCATTTTTCCGTCTTTGTACTGAACGCCAATTGCCTGAGCGGCGTCTTCTACCACAGGAATGTTATACTTTGCACTGATCTGCATGATCTCTTCCATTGCAGCGCTCTGGCCAAAGAGATGGACAGGCAAAATCGCTTTTGTGCATGGAGTGATTTTCTTTTCAATCTCTGCCGGATCGATATTAAAGGTGACGGGGTCGATATCGCAAAGGACAGGTGTTGCACCGAGGCGGAAGACAACACCGGCCGTAGCAAAGAATGAGTAATCAGGTACGATCACTTCATCCCCGGCTTTAACCTTGAGCGCCATTAAGGCAACCAAGAGGGCATCCGTTCCAGATGAGACTCCGATTGCATATTTACAGCCAAGGTACTCGCACAGGCTCTTCTCCAGTTTTTCTACTTCAGGGCCAAGGATAAAGTATTGGGATTCGGCGACGCGGATGAGGGCAGCATCTAGTTCTGTTTTTAGCGTAGCATATTGTGCTTTAAGGTCTAATAAGGGTACGTTCATAGGAAGCTCGAAATGTTAGTTGTGATTAGTGAATGGTGAATAGTAAATAAAAAATAGTGAAGAGTGAAGAGTAATGGGTAGTAAGTATAAAGTAGTAAGTAAAAAGATAGCACAAAACAGATAGCAGTGAGCGGTAGATAGCTTGCCCGCTGTAATACGAAGTGTGGAGGCGGGTAAACAGTGTACCGCGCACAGTAGACAGTAAAAAAGATGAAGAGAAAATGGATTTCAGCATATTGGTCAGGGGTACCTGATTATTTGTTGCTTTTGCCGGTACTCAGGCCGGAAGCAGACTTGTCCGCCGTCTTTCGCGTTTTTTGCGTCCGCCATTTTTGGGGTGGATTGGCGGAGCTCCCTCCCAGCTATAAATTATTCACCACAGAGACACTGGGAGCACAGAGTATTTTAATAATTTATTTTCTCCTCAGTGCTCTCTGTGACTCTATGGTTTATCTTTATTAAACCTCTTTGACTAAATTGTTTTCGAGTTTATAGGTTTTGCCAGACTTGGGGCAATTTGCGATGCCGTTGGCATCGAATTTTAATCTCACGCCGGCTTCGCTCATCGAACCAACGATGCGGGCAGCATTTCCTACCACGAGGGCAAAGTCGGGGATATCTTTTGTGACTACTGCTCCGGCTCCCACAAAGGCAAAGCGGCCGATTGTGGTACCACAGACGATTGTACTATTTGCTCCGAGTGAAGCAGCCTCCTTAACGAGAGTCTTAATATAGAATGCTGCACCAACCTGTGGATATTTCGAGAGCGTATCACGGATATTGGTAAAAACCATGGAGGGACCGCAGAAGACATAATCTTCCAGCGTAACACCCTCGTAGACTGAAACGTTATTCTGTATCTTTACAAAATTACCGATGGTGACATTATTGCCCACGTTTACATTTTGCCCGAGGACACATTACTTACCGATTTTGGTTCCAGATTGCACGTGGCTGAAATGCCAGATCTTTGTTCCCTCTCCGAGTTCAACGCCATCATCAACAACTGCATGCTTATCGACATAGAAATTCTTTTTTTCTGCCTCATTCTGTGACATGTTTTTTTAATCCTTCCTGAGCACACTCCAGTATTTGTAATACTTCAAAGGCATGCTCGCCGTCTGTTCGTGGTTGCGTATTATTAAGTACTGACTCATAAAAATGCCGATGCTCTGCTGTGAGAGCAGGTGTATCTCCAAATGAAATGACTTGAAAATCCTCATCGAATTTCTCGAGAAAACCATTTATTTTTTTGAATCCTTTTTTATAGAACTTCAACTTATCTGCCTTCACACTATCCTCAAAGACAACCATACCCTCTTCACCGATAACAACCAGCCGGTGCTCTTTAAAAGGATGGAGCCAGCTAACAAAAATATGGGCATGAACATTGTTTGGATAGGTCAGGTAGGTAATGGTGGTGTCTTCGATATCATCCTGAATGAAATCACCACCGTGAGCATCTGTCGTTAAAGGAGAATTGCCCGTGAGAAATTGAATAATGGAAATATCGTGAGGCGCAAAACTCCAGAGAATATTCTCCTCACTTCGAATTGTCCCTAAATTCAAACGATTACTATAAATGTATTGAAGCTTGCCGATCATACCCACTTCCATCATGCTCTTTATCTTCAGGATTGCAGGATGATGGAGAAGAACATGGCCGACCATCAATTTTAATTTATACTTCGCCGCCAGATCTACAAGGTGGCGGGCTTCCGATGAATAGAGTGTGATCGGCTTCTCAATCAGGACATGCTTACGATGCTCAAGGCATTTCTCTGCAATCCAAAAGTGAGTTTCTGCCGGTGTAGCGATAACAACCGCATTGAAACTGGGATTCTCTAAAATATCCTCATACCGGGTGGTGAACTGTATAGCAGGATTAACGGCTTTGACGAGATCTCGTGATTTGGGATCAGGATCACAGGCAATAATGTTTTCCGGTCCTAAAAGACTAGATGCGGTTTTGACATGGTTAATACCCCACTTCCCATAGCCAATCAACCGAGTTTAATGTTTTGATACTCCATTGTATTTCCCCCACTGTATATTTTGACATAGAATGACAGTTTGGTAAATCGTAAATAGTGTTAGTAAACGGTTTACTGTATACAGTGTACAGTAGACAGTTTATAGTGAACCGTTCATCATAAATCCTGTATCATGAAGCACGAGCCGAGTATTGCCTATCGTGATATTAAAGCCTCTCTAATTCCTCGATGTCGAGGAGGTCTTGTTTTCGACCTGCGATTTTTTTGCTCGTAATAAGGTCTTGTTTAGAAATATAAAAGACCTCTTGGTTTCCAAATTTCCCTGTTACTTTTCGATCCCACGTTTCATGAAAATCAATCCCGGATATTCCAATAATCAAGTCAATGCGAAGAGGTGGATATCCCAACTGAATCACAGTATTGGGATTCATAAGATCATCAAGCGTGATATCGAGACTACCAAATCCAAAATCCTTCAAGACAAGGATGATACGCTCAGCATTTTCTCTTTCCGTACAGAGAAGAATATCAATATCGCGCGTGAAGCGCGGCCGAGCGTGGATAGCAAATGCATACCCACCAACGATTAAATATTTCGCTTTATGATTGTTTAATAATTCGAAGAACTCTTCGAAATCCTTCGGCACCATCATATTCATTTTCAAACTGATTCATTTTTGACCATTGTTGGCGAAGCGTCTCAAGAACCATGAGCTTATAGTCAATCGTTTGACTTCTCCAGAAATTCAACTCGTCAATCTCTTGTTTGGAGTCGTTGAGCGGGTATTTATTGATTTTTTTATTCATAGTAAAAACCGACAATTTACATTTTCCAGAGATTATAAATGGTCAATGATATACAGTTAACGGTTTGCGATAGACAGTTCACCGTCAAAAGTTCACAGTATACAGTTTACTGTAATAGATTTCCTAAAACCTCTCTCGTTGTCATCTTGAGTATCCATTGTTGATTCTCTTGCTTCTGCATAGGTTGGCACCTCACCGTTCATCCTTCAGCAAATCTTTCATCTTCTTCCATAAATCTTCGAGATCCTCGGAGATTAGTTTGACATCTCCCAGGACCGGCATAAAGTTCGTATCGCCTGACCAGCGTGGGACAATATGAAAATGAACATGCTTATCAATTCCTGCACCGGCGACTCGTCCTAAATTGGCCCCGAAGTTAAAACCATGCGGGTCACTAATTTCTCTCAAGGCATTCATCCCCATCGAAGATGCCCTCATTATTTCAGCGGTTTCTTTTGCAGTCAGCGACGTAAAATCACCGGTATGGCGATAGGGTACCACCATAAAATGTCCGCTATTATAGGGAAAGCGATTAAGAACGATGAAACAGAACTCTCCTTTCCAAACCACAAGGTTTTTGGATGTCAACCTTCCTTTTGGCACACTGCAAAACAGACAGCTTCTGGTTTTTTTTCCATTCGAGAAGGATTTTATATAGGTCGAGCGCCATGGAGAATGCAGTTTCTTCATCGGCTACTCTGAGAAATTGCAATAAAACGCCATTATTGTTCTGCTTTCTGTTTCTTGAGCTTCTCTTCTAAAAATACAAGATCAAGCTTATCTTTTTCTCGAACCGTCTGCTTGAGTTGCCATAGTAATTCTACCGAGGCAAATGGAATTACTACACCTCGATTTCTACCATTTCTCTCAGGGATGCAACTTCGTTATACGCGTACCCACCAGCGGAAATTAACAGATCGACGACAATTTCATCGGCGATTTTAACGACCATATAATTTATTAGATCATCTGGTGTCGCCTCGAGCGACGCCTTATCTGGTAAGATTGAAAGAGCATCACAGACTTTGAGTAAATCTTTTAACTCTGGTGGTCTTGATTCGAGTCTCGTGTTATCATGCTTAGTACCCATTGCTGGCTTTCTTCGAATGTCTTAAATCGATAGACTCCTTTCGGAATAAAGGGATTCCCTTTTCGAAGTCTGGCAACCAATGCAAGAAATCCGCGTGCCTTTTCCAGATTGATCTCTGTGGGTTGCCGTCGTCCAATAATCTTTATGGGCTGTATTTCTGTTTTCATCGGATAATCTGGTATTACTTTTCGTCATTCACTGTAAGATATTTCAGAGTCCTCACCGAATTATATTCCATCTCCCAACAACTCAATTTTCTCTCTTCCAATCTTGATATTCTTTGTTGCATTACGAGTATCAACAATCCTTTTCGAATTCTTCACGATAAACTCATAATCGAACTCTGAGTGATCCGTAGTGATCACAACACAATCAGCTTTCTTTAAAATATTTTTTGTCAGGGATACCGATTTGAAGTGTGCTCCATCGAAATCAAGCTCCTTGACGAAGGAATCGTGATAGGAGATATTCCGCGCACCATCGGCATGGAGCAGTTCCATGACTCTGATTGCCGGAGAGTGGCGGATATCGTCCACATCGCGTTTGAAGGCGACGCCGAGGAAGAGAATATTTGCGTCTCTGAAACTCTTCGGCATCATACTCATTTCCCGAAGGATCATATTTTTCACATAGAAGGGCATATTCTCGTTGGTCTCTGCAGCCAGGGTGATAAAGTTGGTGTGGAAATCATACGCATGGGCAAGCCATTTGAGGTAATAGGGATCGATCAAGATACAGTGGCCGCCAATACCCGGGCCGGGATAAAAAGGCATAAATCCGAAAGGTTTTGTTGAAGCCGCCTCGACAACTTCCCACATGTTGATTCCACCCATCCGATCGCAAAGCAAGGCAAGTTCATTCACCAGGGCAATATTCACGCTGCGGAAAATATTCTCCAACAGTTTTTCCATCTCGGCAACTTTAGGGTTGGAAACCGGAACGACCTTTGCAATAACCTGAGAGATAATGAGGCAAGCCAGTTCTGTACATCGGGCAGTGACTCCACCGACAACAACGGGGGTGTTGGCGGTTGTCCATTTCTTATTCCCCGGATCGATTCGCTCAGGAGAGAAGGCGAGGTAATAATCTTTTCCAACAATCAACGAAGATTTTTCCAGGATCGGGAGCACATATCCCTCTGTCGTATTCGGGAATGTGGTGCTCTTCAGAATAATAATATGATCTCTGCGCAGCCGTGGAGCGATCTGGTTTGCCGCATCGACTATAAACGAGATATCTGGTTCTTTGTTTAGAGTGAATGGTGTGGGCACACAGATAAAGATTACATCGAGGTCGCTCACCTCCAAATAATTATTAACGGCGCGGAGGTTTCCTTCCTTCACTGCTTTATTGAATTTGTGCTCCTCAACGTCGTCGATATAATTCTTCCCTGCATTGACAGCATCGATTTTTCTTTTGTCGATATCGATACCGACTGTCTTATATCCTTTTGCCGCATACTCAACTGCAAGGGGCAGTCCGACATATCCTAATCCTACAATGCCGATTGTTACTTTCTTCGATTTTATTCGTTGTTCCAGTGTCATATTGCTATTCTCATTAATGTTATCGTTTATATTTTACCACATAGTTCAAAAAGGGCAGAACACTATATCATGCACTATCGTATCAATACTGCGAAAAACCACCACTACAAGCTCTTACTACCATCCTCTTTGTTGAATGAATGCTTTTGTCGAATCGATTGCCCTAAGAAGACTTGGGTATCGAGCGATGATCTCACTATTGATTCGCGGCAATTCGGAGAAAAGGTATTCATGGACAATTTCGTTTCTCAGATCTCGTATCAGTATCAATTCATCCGCTGAAGGAATCATTTCCAGCTTTTCAGCCAAATTTGCTTTATCAATGAATGATCGTGGATTTTCTCTCAGAAGAAGGAAAATTGTTTTTAATATTTTTTGAGAATAGAGATCCGCAATACGAGCAAATTTTGATGACAGCGAATCGAACGATTCTTGCTCTTCAAATGTATGGCTCGCCTTCAACCCGATCTTTGTGCATTTCTCATTCGAATACTGCAATCCTTCAAGAGCAGCGGAGAGATCAGTAAGATCGTTCTTTAGTTCCAATTGTATGTGAGCTTCTGAGTGCTTCATAGCTCGATTGAATGGCTAAGGGCGATACTCTTGAAGGGATCGATATCGTCAAAGGTAAAATTCACAAGATCAATTTTTTGTTCACCGCACGTTTTATAAAATTCTATCCGCATTCTTGACAGATCCGAATAGTTCAATCGTTCCTTTGTCAGAATGAGGAGATCGATATCTCCCCCTTTTTCGCTGTCAGAAATCCGAGACCCAAAGAGAAAGATCCTTGCATCGGAAAAATGTTCTTTGACGTAGGCGGCTAAAAAAATTTGTATGGTCTGTTTTAATCTCATACAACTTTCAACGTCTCGCTTCGCATTAGAATTTCTTTATGCATGCCTGCGAAAATACAATGTGAAGTAGTTTTTCACTTTTGGTAAATAATTACAGCGTGCCTGGCGCGTCCGTTTGCGGAATATTTTTGCGGTCTGAGAAAGTCCTATCACATCAAACAGCTTTTTCACATCTTCCAGCAATCCATAATTGAGGATGGTCTCAACCAAGAACTCATCGCTGATATGGACTTTTGCATCATCCTTAATATACCAGAACAACTGCTTCCGCTTTCGAATAAATTGCTCTCGCTGGCTTTGAGAATTAATTGCGGTTTTCCTCATCAGTGTCCTCATTACGCGTGCGAGAGTGAATTTTCTCTTTTCTGGGCAATATCCTTGGCAATTCTCTGGAGATCATTGAATGCGTCCTGAAACGATATATCAGAAACCCAATGGACTTTTGCTAAATACTCAATAGGAAACTCACTGAGCACTAGGCTTAAATCAATTGGATCCAGATACGACGTTTTCTTTTCCCCTTCTTCCAATGCAGAGGCCCAGGTAAAGGATCTCGATCGGCAGATGTAAAGGATATCAGCTATGTCTTTTGGTTCTCTCCGGTCAAGTGCGGTCAGCTTATTGGTCAAGATATTCCACCAGTTATCAACTCTCGGAAACAGATCAAACTTCTCTGGTAGGCCGAAGCGGTACGGAATATCATTCACGAAATCCACTTTGAGTTCTACAGTATTCTTGCTACACTGTACACGGATAAAATCGGCTGTTTTGATTATAATTGTTGCGGTGAGAGCATGTTGTTGAAACGCCGATAAGACCTCTTCAGTCTGCTCTCGAAATGTATTTGAAGTATTCACAAAAAAATCTATATCATCCGAATAGCGATGCTGCAAAAAAAATCTTCCTAATGCTGTCCCGCCCGTGAGATAAAAATCTGTCGTGCAGCTTGCCACAGCTCTCAGCACATCATCCTGCAATGGATAGAGCTTATTGAGATAATAATCGTTTGACAGCAACATATTTCTCCCGGAGAGCTTTCGAATGAATTCTTCTCAGGACCGCATCCGACAACAATTCATCGACATGCTCTATCCCGACAAGATCCAGAATATCATACCACTTCCAAGAAGTCAGCAGACGGGCATAGAGCCCTTCTCGATCGAGATGGCCAACCCGCTCTCGTTTACCTGCGAGAAGATCCTGTAATTCCTCTTCTGAAAAAGTATAATCCCAAAATATTTTTCTCAGTTGCATCTTTATTGCCTGAAAGCACAACACAAACAATCAATCTTACAGTTTGACCTGAAGAGCTCTGTCTTGGTACAACAGTCGCTATTCTGCCTCTTCCTTTGCCTTTTCGGTGGCAGCAATGACCTTCTCGGTCTGCTCCCGCGGCAACTCATCATAGTGGGAGAACTTGGTACGATAAATTCCGCGGCCCTGCGTCATCGAACGCAACACTGTCGAATACTTATGCAGCTCCGACATTGGAATCTGCGCTTTGATCTTCTGGAAGGGCCCTTCGGCTTCCATGCCCATGATCTTCCCGCGGCGGCCGGAGATATCGCCCATCACATCTCCCATATATTCCTCTGGCACGACCACTTCAACTTCATTAATCGGCTCGAGAAGAATGGGCTTGGCTTCCATAAATCCTTTTTTGAATGCCATGATGCCGGCAATCTTGAACGAATGCTCGTCGGAGTCGACCGTATGATACGATCCGTCAAAGAGCGTGACTTTCACATCCACCACCTGATAACCGGCCAAGACTCCCTTTTGCATGGTCTCAATAACACCTTTTTCTACGGCAGGAACGAATCTGCCGGGTACAACACCACCGACGATGGCATCTTCAAATTCAAAGCCCGTACCACGCGGTAATGGCTCAATCTTAATATAAATATGTCCGAACTGTCCACGGCCGCCCGTTTGCTTTTTGTGTTTGTATTCGATCTCCGCGACGGTCGTTTTAATCGCTTCCTTGTAGGGAATCCTCGGTTCTTTCAGATCGACCTCAACGCCATATTTTTCCTTCAGGCGCCGTGTGACAACCAAGAGATGCAGTTCACCCTGACCCGAGATAACCGTCTGGCTCAATTGCCCATCGACTCTGACGACAAACGTCGGATCTTCCTCATGCAGACTGTGGAGACCATTGGCGATCTTGTCTTCATCGCCCTTCGATTTGGAATGGATCGCCATATGGATCACGGGATCGGGGAAGGCGATCTTCGGGTAGACCACAGGGAAGGATCTGCTGCCTAAGGTATTATTAGTATGGGTATCTTTTAATTTCACCACCGCCCCGAGATCACCTGCATGCAGTTTACTGACTTCGCGGCGTTCCTTGCCGTTCATGACAAAGATTTGCCCCAGGCGTTCCGCCTTGCCATTGGTGTGATTCGTCATATCAAGTCCGGCCGTAACGATTCCGGAATAGACGCGGAAGAACGAAAGCTCGCCGACATGCTGTTCGGAGACTGTCTTGAAGACAAACATCGAAACCTGTCCATTCACATCGGGAGCAACAGTTACTTCATTTTTCGCTTGCAGATCGGTAGCCGTTACGCTTCCCTGTTCTGCCGGCGATGGTCCGAAGCGGGTGAGAAACTCAAGCAATCCCAGACCGCCGATGTTCATGCTTGCAGAGGAGCAGAAGACTGGAAAGATTTTCCGTGTCTTCAAGGCAAGCTTCATTCCCTTCTCCAGATCGGCATCCATCAATGTGCCTTCTTCGAAGAATTTATTCATTAAGTCTTCGTCCGTCTCGGCAATCTTCTCGATCAATTCTTCATGGAGCGCGTTTGCTTTTTCCTGCAACTCGGCAGGGATATCGGATTCAGTGAACTTCCCACTGGTATCGCGATTGAATTTGATGAGTTTCATCTTCAGGACATCGATAATCGCGTCGAAGACCAACCCCTCATTCGCCGGGAACTGCACGACGACCACATCGTGGCCAAACCGATTCTTCGCTGTCGTCAAGGCGTGATCGAAATCAGAATTTTCATTATCGAGTTTATTCACTACTAAGACACTTGGCGTGTTATACTGCTTGGTATATCCCCAGACAATCTCCGTCCCGACCTCTGTACCTTCCACGGCCTTCAGCAGGACAACGGCGATATCGGAGACCGGAATAGAGCCGATCACTTCGCCGGTAAAATCGGAGTACCCGGGAGTATCGAGGATGTTGAATTTGACTCCCTGATAGTCGCAATGCAGCAGAGCCGCATTGATCGAGATCCGGCGTTCAATTTCATCCGGATGATAGTCTGAGGTTGTGGAGCCATCTTCAACCCGGCCGATGCGATTGATGGTTCCGGTTGAAAACAACAGTGTTTCCGCGAAGGTGGTTTTCCCTGATCCACCGTGACCGATGAGCGTAATGTTTCGAATTTTATCGATTGGATAATCTTTAATTTGTGCTAGTGCCACGTACGTCTCCTCTCAAGCTTGGGCATGATCTGTTAAAAGGATTGTTGCTTACCGAGGCCGGGTTCAACCGCGAAACCGACCGAAAAATTCTATTACACTTCCCACAATGGCACCGATAATAGAGGACACCTGCATGATCGGCTCTTCTAGCTGCTGCCGGATGCGGCGCTCAAAGAGGACCACATTGTCGGCAACCGTTTTAAACGATTGAAGGGAGCCTTTGATGATGTCGGCCTGTTCATCAATCTTGGCGGCGGCCGACTTCAGACGTTCGGTAATATATGTCAGATTTTCCAGCACGGGTTTGACGCGCTGTGCAAACTCTGCCAGATCGTGACGAATCTGACGGAGAGTGACGACGAGGTAGATGCACAACACGGAGACGCTCAGGAGCGCAAGCAGTTGTGCAAGAGCAAGAACCGTTTCCACGATACCGTTCCTTCAAAAAGCTGTTCTGTGAGAGAACGCCTCACACAGCGAGGCGGTGATTTAAAAATGGGCAATGCAAGGCATTTTAAGCTTGGGTGTCACGGTCCCCCGCAAAAAACACGGGGCGGGCATACCGTGACACTTCACATCTCGATGATTTCACTTGATGCGTCACGAAATCCCTGCCTGCGGCAGGCAGGCTGCCCGCCTCATTTGGATCTTTTGTGGCAGGCGGGGGTTCGTGACGCCCATAGTTTTTCCTTTTTTGGACAATCACGAAAATCTTAGCTGTTGGATTTTCCCCGAGCATCCGTCAGGATTCGCTCGGCATCGTTCATCAGATCGCTCGCCTGTTTGCGGGCGTCGTCGATGATATTATCAGACTTTTTTTTTCCTTCGTTGACGATCTCGCCTGCTTTGGCTTTGGCTTTTGCCACCAACTCTTCGCTTTTTTCGACCAGCTCATTTGTTTTCTCACGAAGATCGGCGCGCAATTCCTTGCCGGTTTTTGGGGCATAGAGCAATGCAAGAACCGCTCCGACGACACTGCCGGCAATAAATCCGACGATCAGGCCTTTTGCCATTCCATCATTCTCGTTCGACATAGATGTCTCCTTTCAGGTTATCTCTTCAGGATAGACTTACCATTGGTTGTACATGTGACGATCAACCGCGTTTATAACAATTCAGTATTCAAGCATCGAGAACGACTTGCCCTGCCGTGATAAGAGCGCAGTGCATCGCTCTTCGACAACAGCGCTACCTAACGATGCTTCTTCTTATGACGCATTTTTCGCAAGCGTTTCTTCCGCTTGTGCGTCGCCATTTTATGACGTTTCCGCTTTTTACCGCTCGGCATCAGCTTCCTTTATTATTTGGTTTGGAGATTTTGTGGATTAGAATGTTGCATGAGAAATTGCTGGGCTTGCTTGCCGATATCACTCGTGGGCGAGAGCGCAACAGTTTTCTTAAACCACTCATTGGACTCTTTGAGTTTTCCCGCCTTCAGGTTCACCATGCCTAAATTGAAATGAGCCTGGAGGTGTTTCGGGTCCTCCTTGAGAGCACGCTCCATGGCCTTCTGGGCATCATCGAGCTTGTCCAGTTCAAAATAACAGATTCCGAGGTCCACCCGTGCATTGGGATCCTTCGGATTCTTTTCCAGAAATTTGGCGTAGTATGTCACGGCACGATCAAAGAACCGATGATCGTGGAGAAGATTGGCAAGCTGTAACATGGACTGCTGATCGTCTGGATTCGCTGCGAGCTTCCGTTCTAATTCTTCAATTTGCGGCATCACCTGCATATTTGGAGCCGCCATGGTCGGACCCGGCTGCTGCGGGGCTGCGCTCGGCTGCGGCTGGGACTTTGGATTCATCACCAGATCAATCACGACGGCACCCGCGACGATAAAGAGTGCCACACCGCCGATCGTTTTCCAATTGCTGACGACTGATCCTTGCGATTGTTTTTGTTGCGCAGAAGCATCGCTTCCCTTCTTTGCTTTCCCTCCAAATTCAGGCCACTCGATCTCGGCGCCGCATTTATTACAAATCCGGTCACCGGGACGGAGTTCTGCCTGACATTCTGTACAACTGTGTTTTGGCTTCATGCTCGTCTTATGGTGTTGGTTTCTTGAGATTCTCGTCTACAATATGTTTCAGATCTTTGGAGACCTTGAAGATGGGAACATAGTGTTCATCCACTTTGACCTGTTCCCCGGTCCGTGGATTCCGGGCCATCCGGCCTTTCCGCTTCTTCACTTTAAAACTGCCAAATCCCCGGATCTCGATATTCTTGCCCGTCTTCATGGCATCGATGACAGTTGAGATGAACCCATCCACAACAGCTTCCGTCTCAACTTTTGTCAATCCTGTTGCTCCGGCAATGACATCAACGATATCAGCCTTCGTCAAGGTCGCTCCTCCTAAGTATTAGTAGGGTGAAGTGAATTTATATTGCACTACTGGTTGACGGAATAATTCATTCCGTATCTCTTTCAGATCCGAGACTGCCTCTCCCAACATTCGTTCCCAGAATGTTTTGAGCTTGCGTTCTTTCACAATTTTCGGTTTGCCGGTAATTCCGCCTAATGCAGCGGCGAGATCAATGGCATCTTCCATCGTGCCCAGGGTATCCACGAGTCCGATCTGCTGTGCCTGCCGGCCGGTGAAAATGCGTCCGTCGGCGTATTCTACGACTTTCGTGCGGGGCAGTTTTCGCTCTTTGGCAACCACATCGACAAATTGATCATAGACATCGCCCAGGAGCACTTCAAAATATTTCTTCTCATCCTCGGTGGTCTTCCGCAAGGGTGAGCCGATATCTTTGTACTTCCCTGTTTTAAAGGTTGAAGCGTCGATACCGACTTTATTCATCAACTCCTGGAAATGGAGAAACTGGAAAATCACTCCAATGCTTCCGGTGAGTGTACCTGGATTAGCAACAATTTTTGTTGCTCCACAGGCAACATAGTAGCCGCCGCTCGCTGCGACAGAGCCCATGGAGACAACGACGGGCTTTCCGCTTTCGCGGGTCTTTTTCACCTCTTCATAAATTTCCTGGCTTGCCGAGACGCCGCCGCCAGGAGATTCGATTCTAAAGACAATGGCCTGGATTGCAGAATTCTGTCGATATTTCTTAAACTGCCTGACGATATCTTCTGAGGAGATGATTGGTTCATTCAGCTCAACTACAGCAATACGCTGACCGGATGTTCCGATAGACTCGTCTTCCGGTTGAATGAAAAATAGTGAGGCAAGAAACAGCATAAAAAGGGCACCAAAGAAGAAGATTCCTACTATGATGCCGAGTACCCACTTCGCAGTATTTGACATGAATAGTTTTTTCCCAATGCGTGTAACTTATTTATTGGCTTGTAATTATAAGAAAAGAGTATCTGAAAGTCAATCCGGAATTTCTCTAACTCATTGGAAAACAAGGGAATGAAGAGGATAGGTGATAAGTATTAAGTCGAAAGTAGAAACTATAAAGTAAGAAGAGATAAGCGAAGTTAAATCTCCAAGTGATCCCCGAACGTTTCTGTCGGCCTGCCCACCGTAGCAAAGCGAAGGTGGGGGATCTATCATACAGAAAAATTCAAATATACGGAAAACTTCAGCGCCTCATAGTAGATTCTAAGCTAAAGAATTTTAGGATCAATAATTTCCCTTGTTCTGGCAACGATCCTCATCTCTCTTGTTGGTTCAATCCTCTTACGCAAAGGATATCTTCAGGCGTCCGGCCTTTGGAAGATCAGTGTGATGTGGCTTATGTTTTCCACTGGCTCGTTCTCCGAAGGTGGAATCACCTCCAGCTCATTTGCCGGCACACTCGCCATGGTTATCTACGCCGGCCTGGCTTAGGGTTTACCAGCTTCGATTGGAATATCGATTCTCAGCGTCCTGGTCGGAGCTCTTTATCTTTATCTCCAATCAGTCGACATGCTTCCAACACCGGCGATTGCCTACTCCCAAGTAAACATTTTATCGGATTACATCCTCTACATCACCGCCACGAGTCTCTTCACCGGAATTGCTATTGACCGGATCAATAAATCGACCAGGAAGTTCGAAGCTGAAATCGAGGAACGCAGAAAAGCGGAGGAGCAGATGAGGTCCAGCCAAGATCGGTTCAAGGCGCTGCTGGAGGCAACCTTTGAAAGAGAAACACCCCGCACTCAAAGTGTTATTTATTTCCGGGTATTCCAATGCATTGATTGCCGGGCGGGGGATTCTCGAGGCGGACGATCTATTGCTCTAGAAGCCATTCGAAGTGAGCACATTGCTCAGGAGAATCAATGAAGTGATGAGCGTTATAAGTTAAGGCAGAGGAAGGCCTTCGCCCCTCTTACCTTGTTTGTCAACCCAAAATTATGTATTTAGTGTTTAAATTATCAAAAACGTTGTATGGAATCGACTAATACCAATAAAAGAACTATCAGCAATAAAGCGATCGTGCTCATCGTCGAGGATGATCCTCTCGAAGTCCAGTTGATCACGAAATTCCTCCAACTGGAATTCCAGCTTCTCTTCGCTGCCGATGGTGAAGAGGCCCTTGCTCTGGCAAAGAAACAGAAACCGGATTTAATCCTGCTCGACATCATGATCCCCGCGATGGACGGCTATGAGGTCTGTGAACGTTTAAAACAACACATCGCCACAAGGACGATCCCCATCATCTTCCTGACCGTGAAGAATGAATCAGAGGATGTCGTGAAGGGTTTTGAGGTCGGTGCCGCCGATTATATCACGAAACCGTTCAGAGGCCCGGAACTCATCGCACGGGTGAGAACCCATGTCCAACTCCATCAACTTCAGAGCTTGTTGACCATTTGCAGTTGGTGCAAGAAAGTCAAGGACAACGATGCCTGGTACGATTTGACTTCGTATATCAATCAAAAGACCGGTACCAGTTTCACACACGGGATTTGTCCGGTCTGTTCGGAGCGGGCGTTGAATGAGTTGAAGAAAAAGAAATCTCAATAAATTCCAGCGTTTCTCTGGACTGTTCGAATGCCGTTGGACACCTATTAAAAGGCTGTCCCAATGACTTCGAAACATCGTGAACCGACACACCCCGGAGAAGTTCTCATTGAGGAATTCCTCAAACCTCTCGCATTAAGTCAGACAGAAATCATCAATGCGTTAAAAAGCGCTCAACATCGATGGCCGCCATACATCCAGTACCGGCTGCGCTGATAGCCTGACGATAGGTTGGATCGGCGACATCACCGGCAGCGAAAACCCCGGGAATATTGGTTGCCGTGCTGTGAGGTTTGGTGATGAGATAACCCACAGGATCCATCTGGAGCTGTCCGGTAAAGAGCTTTGTGTTCGGCTGATGTCCGATAGCGAGAAAAACACCGTCGCATGGATAGTCAGTGAGGACATTGTTCTTCAAATTTCTCAATCGCACACCCGTCACCGACTTCTTTCCCCCATCGTTTTTCCCGAGCACCTCATCGATCGTCGAATCCCAGACAAACTCGATTTTAGGATTGTTGAAGGCGCGCTCCTGCATGGCTTTTGAAGCGCGCAGTTCATTGCGGCGATGGACGACAGTGACCTTCGCTGCATGGTTGGTAAGATAGGTCGCCTCTTCCATCGCCGTATCGCCGCCGCCGATTACCATCACATGCTGATTCCTAAAGAAGAATCCGTCGCATGTCGCACAGGCCGAGACACCATAGCCGCGGTATTCGGTTTCCGAAGGGAGTCCAAGATATTTCGCCGTAGCGCCGGTAGCAATGATCAGCGTGTCGGCCAGATATTCGGCATCGTCGGTCTTGAGTTGAAAGGGGCGTTTCGAGAGATCTGCTTCAGTAATTTCCCGATAAATCGAAGTGGCGCCAAAGCGGTGCGACTGTTCGCGAAAAAGTTCCATGAGCTCCGGTCCGGTGATCCCTTTTGGGAAGCCGGGGTAATTTTCCACCTCTGTGGTGATGGTGAGCTGCCCGCCCGGCTGAGAGCCTTCAAACACGACGGGAGCGAGAGTTGCGCGTGCAGTATAGAGTGCTGCAGTGAAACCGGCTGGACCTGATCCGAGAATGACGACTTTGTGATGATATTGTTCTGGCATAATCTATTCCAAGACTAATGATGAGTGATAAGAATAATAAAAATTAGAAAATGAAAAATGAAAAATGAAAACGACAGATAAAAAAGTAAAATGTTCTCGAATTTTCTATTAACGATACTGACTTCATGTTTTAGAATATTGCAAATGAGCGCTATAGATTTTATTTTTCAGATATGTATTTTTTCAAGATAACATTATCCCTTAATAACAAGAGTCTTCACAAATTCATTTTCATTTTTGCATCGTTATTTTATTGTTTTCAATTTGGTCTTTGATATCAATCTGGTTTCTATAGTAGCCATCGCTCAATTCATCTTGCTTTTAAGGCCGTCTGGACATTTCGCAGGAGCCCCTGGTGTTTTGTGCGTTTAATCGGACTCTTGTGAAACCGTTGTGAAAATTCTTCCTGAGACATCGCCGCCAGTTCAGTTAATTTCGGTGCGATGTTTTCCACGCGCGGTTGAAATGCGGTTTCTCCTGTGCCTTTCTGAAATCGGTTCCAGGGACAGACATCCTGGCAAATATCGCAGCCATAGATCCATCGGTCGAATTGTGCTGCCAGTTCGACTTGAATACTTCCGCGATGTTCGATGGTAAGATAGGAAATGCATTTTTGAGAATCGAGTACATAGGGTTCGACGATGGCCTGCGTCGGACAATGTTCGATGCAAGCTGTGCAGGTGCCGCAAAAATCTTCTATGGGCGTATCGAACTCGAGCTCGACATTGAGGAATATTTCACCAAGGAATATCCACGAACCGAATTCTTTTGTAATCAAATTGGTATGCTTCCCGATCCAGCCAAGACCGGCTCGGGCAGCCCATGCTTTTTCCATCACCGGCCCGGTATCGACATAGGAACGCGCCTCGATATCAGGGTGTTCCAACCGGAGCGTTGTCAGGAGTGATTCAATACGATGGGAGAGTGGTTCATGATAGTCATCTCCCCATGCATAGCGGGAAATCTTCCCTGCGGCCGGATCTTCAGAGTGCTGTGCCTCAGTGTAGTAATTCAGGGAGAGCGAAACCACTGATTTCGCGGAAGGGAGCACTGCCCGGGGATCAATGCGTTTCTCCCGGGTCCGCTGCATCCACTCCATCGATGCCTGATACTTTCGCTCGAGCCATTGATCGAGACGGCGGCCTTCTTCGCTCAGTTTCCCGGCTTGTGCGATACCGATCTGGGAGAAGCCGTGACTGATGGCAAGCTCTTTCATCCTGCGGGTGAGAGTCTTTCGTTCGTTCTCCACCGATCTACCACGACGTTTGTTCTTCGGGATCTTCGATCCACACTGCACCTTTGTTGATCGAAACGTTATAGCGCTGCAGATTCCCAGCACCAATGAGCGCCTTGCCGGATTTCAGATCGTACGTCCAGCCATGCATTGGGCAGGTAATCTCATAGCCATTCAGGATTCCCTGGACAATTGCCTGCACATGCTGATGCGGGCAGTCATTTTGCACCGTATGGAGCTCCCTTTCGATATAAAAGAGGGCAACCTCCTCATTATTCACCGTCACCCGCATAGCATGGCGGGTTTTCAATTCTTCGAGTTCACAGACCCGAATCATTTCTCCCATCATGCTTACTCCAACATCAGCATTTGATCCACGACAATCCCTTTCTCTCCCTGTTTCAACATGATCGCTTCAATATTCGGATCGTGCTGCAGAAACATGATCCATTGCTGCTCAACGGCACGGGTAAATATCTTTTTGCGCTCCTCCAGTGTCACCAGGGGACGGACATCAAACGACATGATATAGGGTAAGGGAAGATGAACTGTCGTGGGCAATAAATCGCAACTGAAGAGCATTGTGGTTTGGCCGTCAGAAATTTTCGGGAGCTGCTGTGAGGAGGTATGGCCATTAGTGACGAGCACTTCGATCCCAGGGAAGAGTTCGGTCTGGCCATTGACCAATTCCAGCATTCCCATCTCATGCAGAAGCATGAAATCCTCACGGAGAAAGCTCGCTCTGTCCTTCTCGGTCGGCTGCTGTGAATTTTCCCACTGTTTCTGCTGGACATAGTACCGTGCATGGGGAAATGTCGGGACGAGCTTGCCATCCGCGTACCTTGTTGAGCCTCCCGCATGATCGAAATGAAGATGTGTGAGGATGACATCCGTAACATCGTCGGGCGAGACACCATGCTTCTTCAGCGAGGAGAGAAGGTCGTGTTTTGAGTTATCGAGTTTGTAAATATCTTTGAGTTTATCGGGCCATTTGTCCCCATTCCCATTATCGACGAGAATGGTCCGTCCTTTCCCCTGGATCAATAACGATCGGACTGCAAGCTCGACTCTCATCTGTTCATCGGGCGGCAATGCCCTGCTCCAGAAGATCCATGGAACAACACCGAACATCGCCCCTCCATCAAGCCGGAAGTGTCCTGTCTCAATTGGATGGATTTCGTAAGGTCCAATCTTCATACCGGTTCCCCTTAAAGCTATTATTGAACGAAGTATCCCTCATCTGTTTTTATCGTCTCGCTAAACAACACAACGGCGAAGCGAACGGAGTACGAATAATGTTCGGTGACCGAAGCCATTGAAAGAGTATGTTTGAATCCATTCAATAATACGACTGTCATTGTTTGGTATACGAAATGCAGCGGCGGCGACCTATACAAGTTCATTAAACTGCTCATCGGAAATGCCAGCTTAACGAATGATAGCCCTTAATGTCCCACGATCCAATTCTTTATGATCCGGAACGACAAGTTGAGCAAATGGTTCATAACGACGGAGAATGATATGACTTCCCTGCTGGCGTCGGATAGAGAATCCAACCTTTAAAAGTGAATTAACGCAATCACGTCCAGAAATTCGGGGGAGAGTATTCATACAGCGACCAAGAGAGCCTCGAACCGCTCCGGAGGTACGTTCAGATGATCCTCTTCAAGAGCAAAGATATAAGCTTGAATTGCTTCACGGATGTTTGCAATTGCCTCTTCTCTTGTTGGGCCTTGACTGATGCAACCTGGAAGGCTGGGGCATTCCGCTACCCAATATTGGTCTTCGCCAGGATATACATTAACTTGTCGCATAACTAAACTCCTTATTATTGCTCATGTAAATATACTATTCTGATTCGACCTTTTCCAATACCTACCATTGCTCAGACCTTCATCTTTCAAGTTTCTCGGGCCGTTCGATAAACCACTCCAACCGTCCGCACTGTTTGCAGACGAGGATCGTTGCAGATTTGTTCGCCCAGTCGAGATTGAGGAATGTCAATCCCGCTGTATTCAAAAGCGCAGACCCCTCTTCGAACTTATCGTGTCCGCAATGATGACAGAGTATTTTTTCCCCGACAAGTACATATGATCCGGGTCCCATCGCTTTTTTCATCGCACGGACAACTCGCCCCAGTCGTTCAAACATTGCCGCCTCCTCTCATCCGGAAGGAATGCTAGAAATACAAAGGTCGGACGCCGAACACCATCATTGTTATGATGGGACGACACCGACCTTGAATACGTATGAACAAATAAAATTACTTCCGGAAATGCGACGTCGTTGCCGAAAGCTCCGGGAACTGTCGATCCGGATGAAGCTGTTTTGCACGATCGAGCAAGACCTCTTCACTCTCGACGATATCCGGATTTGGTACGCAGCAATCAACAGGGCATACCGCAGCGCATTGCTCTTTTTCAAAGTGACCGACACACTCGGTGCATTTTTCCGGGACGATGTAATAGAAATCGGCGGATATTGCATCGTGTGCTGCGCCATTCAGATCCCACCCTGCACCGCCAGCATAAATTGCGACATTCGGGCACTCTGGTTCGCATGCTCCACAGTTAATGCATTCTTCAGTGATCATCGTTGCCATGCTTAACTCTCCTTATGCTTATGTTACAAGAACATCTGATTTTAGGAATAATTTCGTTTTTTGATTTTCGATTTTGAGCTTCACAGATAACAGAAGCAATACAGACTCACAATCAGGTGATGCGAGTATAGCAAATTGAGGCTTGAAATTCAAGGTGAAAAACAGAAAGAATATTATCTATTTTTGACCAAAAGGGGCATTTATTTGAATTGTTAGGCAATTGAGAATGGTGGTCGTGCAGCTATTAGATGTGCCGCATTCCTTTCGGGGAGAGGATTCTTGTAAGCGAGTTTTCGCTCCTGCTTCAGTTCGTATTCGTCATACTGTAAAATAGCGTGCTTCCGGATGATGCACAATTATAGCTGATGTGGATTGTTCAGGTTCCATCTGATACCCTTCTGTCAGCGAGACCTCTATCCGCTCTGGTGTAAGCAACTGAAAAAGTTTAACCTGATCTTCGAGTTTCGGGCATGCCGGGTAACCGAAACTATACCGCGATCCCTGATAGCCCTGACTGAACAGTTTTTTAATTTCCTTTGCATCACGATCGGCAACGCCCAGTTCTACGCGGATACGCTTATGCCAATACTCCGCCAGCGCCTCCGTAGTTTCAACGCTTAACCCATGGAAATACAGATAATCCTTGTAATTATTCTGGGCATATAAATGAGCAGAGTGTTCGCTCGCCTTCCTTCCAACAGTGACAACGTGGCAGGCAAGAACATCGTACCTCCCTGAATCCGTGGAAGCAAAGAAGTCGGCAATGCAGAGGCGTTTGCCTGACGATTGCCTAGGGAATGCAAAGCGAATAGGCGCTGAGAGATTCTTATCCGGGATTGAGGGATCAAAGCCGGGCAAAGGTTGATACACAATCAGATCATCACCAGATGATTGACAAGGGAAGTAACCATAGACTACCCTGGGTTCAAGCAAGTACTGTTGTTGCGCCTGCGCTTTCAGGAATTCGAAATCGGGATAGACCTGTTTCTTCAGAAGCTGCTGATAAGCCTCTGCACTCATCGTTCCCCGGACAACTCTCCATTGCCCCCGGATCAGTGCTACTTCATTGATGAAGGGATAGAGCTCCTGAAGATCGAGATTGGTGACGACCTTCGATCCCCAGAATGGAGGCTGCGGTATCTGATGATCATGCCGGATTGTGATGGTGTGACTTTGATAAGTTAAAGAGATCTCAGGCTCCTGCTGAAGGCTCATTGCAATTTTTGCTTCTGATCCTGTCAGCGTCTCTTCATCCACAGATTCCTGGAGTGCGGCAGCATCACCCTGCCCGGATTTAATCTGTTCGAGTAATCGGAGGCCATCAAAGGCGTCATTTGCATAGTAGACTCTTCCCTTATAGAGCGGGCGTAGATCAGATTCGACATAGCGGCGTGTGAGGGCAGCACCGCCGAGAATGACCGGTATGGTCAGGCCCCTCTCATTCATCACTTCCAGATTTTCCTTCATGATGAGTGTCGATTTGACTAAGAGTCCGCTCATACCGATTGCATCGGCTCGACGCTCCTGAGCTGCATGCAACATTGTTTCGACAGTG
The DNA here is from genome assembly GCA_043803945.1 of bacterium. Lineage (GTDB taxonomy): Bacteria > Bacteroidota > Ignavibacteria > UBA10030 > UBA10030 > JAZDJN01. Next base: position 41,805 of record JAZDJN010000101.1, read on the forward strand.
CATTTAATGCCAAGGTTGATGACCGTGTAGCCATTATTCGTCAAGATGATATCGACCAAATTCTTTCCGATGTCATGCACATCGCCCTTAACCGTCGCAAGTACCAACACTCCCTTGCCGCTCCCTTCAGTTTTTTCCATAAAAGTCTCCAGATGAGCAACGGCCGTTTTCATGGCTTCCGCAGCCTGCAGGACAAATGGCAGTTGCATCTGTCCCGAACCGAAGAGTTCGCCCACCCTCTTCATACCCCCAAGGAGGATGGTATTGATGATTTCGAGGGGTGTGTATGTTTTCAATGCCTCATCAAGATCACGCTGGATACCCGCCTTGTTGCCATCGATAATGCGATTTGTTAATCGTTCTTCCAATGGAGCAACTGCCGATGCTTCTTGATACTCCACTTCCTGCTTTTGTACTGCACCATACGTGATGAGTTCAGTCAGCGGATCGTAGACCAGCGTCCGATTTTCTTGTTCTCCTTCATAGCGGCGCTTATCGTAAATAAGATCGCTGCAGATCGACCGCAGCTGTTCATCGAGTTTGAACAGGGGAAGTATCTTGGATGCATGGACGATCGCCATATCGAGCCCGGCTTCCACCGCGTAATGCAGAAAGACACTATTCACGGCATGCCGCGCACGCGGTGCCAATCCGAAGGAGATGTTACTGACACCCAGCAGCGTTTGGACTTCGGGGAATTCCTGTTTGACTCTCCGGATAGCCTCGATCGTATCAGCTCCGGCATGGCGGAACTCCTCATCACCGGAGCCTAGGGTGAAGGTGAGCATATCGAAAATCAAGTCATGCGGCCGCATCCCGAATCGGCGCACGGCGAGATCATAGATTCTCCGTGCAACCTCAAGTTTTTTCTCGATCGTTTTCGCCATTCCCTGCTCATCGATTACGAGCGCAATCACCGCAGCGCCATAGCGTTTGCAGAGATGGACAATTCGCTCCAGCCGTGCTTCCCCGTCTTCAAGATTAATCGAATTGACGATAGCTTTTCCACTCACGCGCTGGAGCGCCTCTTCGAGGACATTCACCTCAGTAGAATCGATGACTAACGGGATGGAGACCTGCGTATTAAATCGCGGAACCAGTTCCCTCACATCCGCTGCCTCGTTGCGGCCAACGTAAGCGACACAGAGATCCACCATATGCGCCTGTTCTTTTGCCTGTTCACGCCCCATCGCCACCATGGACTCCCAATCCTCACGGGCAAGAAGATCGCGGAACAGCTTGCTGCCATTGGCGTTCGTTCTCTCACCCACGAGCGTAGGAGCCGGTTTAGTTCTATAGGGAACCGCCTGATAGAGGCTGGATGCCGCTGGGACAAACTCGATCGAGCGCGGCCTTGGAGCAAGATTCCCAACAGCATCGACAAGCTTTTTAAGGTGGCTCTTCGTCGTTCCGCAGCATCCGCCGACCGCCTGAACGCCAAGATCTTTTACGAAGTGGGAGAGATACTCAACAAATTCCTCAGGAGAGAGGTGGTAATGCGCTTGTCCTCCAACATTTTCCGGAAGACCGGCATTGGGCATGACGAACAATGGCATTGGGCTGGAGGAAGCAAGTGCGTGGATATGCTCCGACATCTCCTTTGGCCCTGTGGCGCAATTCATGCCAAACAGATCGATATCGAACGGTTCAAGCGAAGTCAAGGCTGCAATGATTTCAGTCCCAAGCAACATGGTCCCGGTCGATTCAATCGTGACGGAGACACTCACCGGTACTTTCTTCTTGAGATCGCGAAAGCAATCGGTGATTCCGCAAAGTGCGGCTTTTGCCTGAAGAATATCCTGGCAGGTTTCCACCGAAAGCAGATCAACACCGCCTTCGAGCAAACCTTTCGCCTGAACATAATAGGAATTCAGCATATCGGGAAACGCGATGTGTCCTAATGTGGGCAGCTTCGTTGTAGGCCCGAGTGACCCTGCCACAAACCGCTGATGGCCTGACTGGGAAAAATCCGCCGCAACGCGCCTGGCAATTTGTGCTGCCTTGTAGTTCAGTTCATACGCACGATCCTGGAGGTTATATTCGGCGAGCACAATGGACGCACCGCCAAAGGTGTCAGTCTCGATAACATCGCATCCCGCGTCAAGGTAATCGGCATGGACATTTTCGACAGCGCTCGGTTTGGCAATGACGAGGTACTCATTGCACCCGTTGTATTCTTCTCCTCCAAAATCATCGGCCGTTAAGCCCTGGCTTTGCAAATGTGTTCCAGTTGCACCGTCGAACACCATGATTTTTTCTTTGAGAACATCGAGAAATGATTTTTCCAACGCGAATCTCATCCTTCTGATTGATCGATTATGCTCCGAGCACCCTAAAACAAAAAACCCCAACTCTCAGCGCTGGGGGGAATAGCTCTTCATCCAACGCTTTAGCACTTTGTCATGTGGCTGCAAGCTGTCTTTCAAATCACCACAGTGTAACATAAGAAAGAATGGTACGAACTGCAAGGCGTTGGTTCTGCTGAATTATTGAGTGAACACCACGTCATGAAGCGAAGGACATCCATGGCGAGAGGAAAAGCTTAGACAGAAGGAGCAATGGACTGATGCGGCAGAGAACCGACTCCTTATGAGGGAGTCAGGATAATCTTCCCAAACTGCTTTCCTGCTTCGACAATCTCGTGCGCTTCACGTACGGCATCAAGCGGCAGTACCCGATCGATGACAGCTCTGAGTTTCCCCTGCTCTACAAATTTCAGGATGGAGACCAGATCTCCTTTCCGTCCCATGGTTGAACCTATGATCTGGAGCTGCTTATAAAAAATATAGCGCAAATCCGTTTTTGCCTCATAACCGGATGTGGCGCCGCACGTAATGAGCTTGCCTCCCTTTGCAAGCGATTTGATACTCTCCTCCCAGACTGCCTGCCCTACATGATCAATGATGACATCCACGCCGCGCTTGTCTGTGAGTTTTCGAATTTCCTGACCTACATGTTGATGCGTGTAAAGGATGACGTGATCCGCCCCGAGCATGAGAGTCTTTTTTGCTTTCTCCTCTGTGCTGGTTGTGGCAATCACCCTGGCACCGAATAATTTTGTAATCTGCACTGCCGCACTTCCAACTCCACTGCCTGAGCCGACGACGAGCACATCCTGCCCGGGTTTCACATGGGCTTTCTCCACAATCATCTGCCACGCGGTGAGAAATACTAATCCGATCGCCGCTGCTTGCTCAAACGAGATCGCTGTGCTCAATGGTATCACATTCTTCCCGGGTACAGAGAGATACTCTGCATCGGCTCCATCCCGATGCTCGCCGATCAGGATATAGTCTTTGCACAAATTATCGTCGCCGTTGAGGCAATCCGCGCAGTGCCCACACGAGATCCCCTGAGCCACGATCACACGGTCACCCGTTTGCACATGGCGGACCGCAGCGCCTGTTTCAGCGACAATGCCTGCGGCATCCACGCCAGGGATCATCGGCAGCGGGATCTTTACACCAGGTAATCCCCGCCGGACCCAGAGATCCATGTGGTTGATGGACGTTGCCTTAACGTTGACGAGAACCTCGTCCGGTCGAATGGTTGGAGTGGGAATTTGTTCCAGGAGTAACTTCTCAATGCCGCCATGCTCATGAATGCGAACGCATTTCATCAGAGAATTCCTTCATAGTATTGCGGAAAAAGTATCTAAAATTGGAGGCAAACTCAAGGGAGGGGGGAATTCTGACTTGCCACCTCACATTCCATAAGTTCCCCGAGTGTCCGACTCGATTCAATGAATCGAGTCGAGACCTCGACGGATTCGGGGCTTCTGTCGGCTTGCCCCGACCTGTCCCGACTTGTCCCGATGCTTTATATCGGGATGCTTTATATCGGGATGCTTTTTATCGGGGGGATCTACTATGCACTACCTTTTCGCAGATCCCAAACAAAGACATTTTGGGATCACTGGCTCTTTTCTATCTGCTACCCAATACTCGATGAGTTCCCCGAGTGCCTGCCCCGAATTCTTTTTTCGGGGCTTCTGTCGGCTTGCCCCGACCTGTCCCGACTTGTCCCGACGTTTTATGTCGGGATGATCTATATCGGGATGCTTTTTATCGGGGGGATCTATCATGCGGATCAATGGTATAATTATGCTAACAACTCATGCCTTGAAATTAACTATCCCGTTTCATACTATTCACCACCAATCATTCGATATCCTCATCGCACCGAAAATCCAACAGGGGGTATGCTATCAGCAAAGGATACTTCTACATTGTTTCAAACTACACAAGCACAACTCTCTATTGCGGATCCACTGTTGATCTTGACTCAAGGATCCGCCAGCACCGATCCGGTGAGGGAAGCAAATTCTCAGCAAAATATAACTGCAAATATCTTTTATACTATGAAGAATATGATACTCTCGAAGAGGCCCTCCTACGCGAAAAGAGGGTAAAGCGCTGGAACCGTGAGTGGAAAATGCGCTTGATCAAATCGATCAATCCAGATTTAGAAGACCTTTGGGAAAAAGAATGGCTATAGCACAAACAAGTGTTCCCCGAGTGCCTTAGTCGGGGATCTATCATGCAGTGTAGTTCATTGGCCATTTGGCAGATCCCAAACAAAGACACTTTGGGATCGCTGGCTCTTTTCTATCTACTACCCAACACTCGATGAGTTCCCCGAGCGCCTTAGTCGGGGATCTATCATGCAGTGGAGTTCATTGGCCATTTGACAGATCCCAAACAAAGACATTTTGGGATCGCTGGCTCTTTTCTATCTGCTACCCAACACTCGATGAGTTCCCCGAGTGCCTGCCCCGAATTCTTTTTCGAGGCTTCTGTCGGCTTGCCCCGACCTGTCCCGACTTGTCCCGACGTTTTATATCGGGATGCTTTATATCGGGATGCTTTGTATCGGGGGGATCTATCATGCAGTGTAGTTCAATGCTGTTTGATTTTTTTCTAAATCGGTTTTAAGGAAAGTTCCAGACCAAAGAGGTGTGGATTGGTAATTTACTTCGCTTCTGAGAGGCCGAAGAGATCCTGGTCGAATTTGAAGCTGAGGGAGACGAATGGGCCTTTGCTCCAGAGGGAATAGTCAATAAGATCCTGCTCTTTATAGCCCTTGAAGTTGTAGCCGGTGGTGAGGCGCAGATTCTTTGCAACGGCGTAGCCAAGCTCTACACTGTACCCGTTCAGCAGGTCATTCGCTTCAATCTGATGCAAGCCGCGATATTCTGCTCCGACACTCCAGGCCTCGCTGATGTTATAGTTGGCGTGGATGAGTCCAAAGAATGTATGACTGCTCGAGGCAAACGTTGGCGATTCTTCATCTGAAAGTTTGAATGCCGTTTTAATTGCGAGTTCGAATCTCCGTACCGGTTCAGTATATGCATGGAGTGAAAAGATCGTGGCCGAATTATCAATGTAGGGCTGGAGGTAGCGATTTGCATCGCCCTTGATCTCAAACTTCGCGATGGCATTGAAATCGTTCGACTCGGTCGGGCGATAGGCAAGCCCGGTAATCAAATGAGAGAGTTTCCGGTAGCCTGAGGACTTCGTCGAGATGTCATTAGCCAGCCGATATTTAAAGATGAAACCAAAATCGTTATGGAAGCGGTAATCGCTTGCTATAAAATAATTAATTTTTCGACTGATATAATCGTTAGCGAACTCAACCTTTGCACTTGCCTTCACTGCGGACTTCGGCAAATATTCCAAACCGCCGGAGATTGCATAATGATCCTGCGTGCCGATCTCACCGACACGCTTAATAAAGCTCTTCGCTTGCTCGAAACTTGCATTGCCGGAAAGGTCATCGGTGATTTTCACGGTATTCCTCAAACCAATGCTTCCCATATTGCGCTCGCCGGAGATCAAATTCCCGATCTCATATTTTGCAAAAACCTCTGTACCCTGGAATACTGTCGATTTAATATTAACACCGGTCAGAGAGCCGCCGCCTTCAACAAATTTATGCTGGCCGGCGATGGAAATCGATTGAATCGGTCTGTACTCCGCGATGACTGACGTGCCGTTGGGCCGTGCAAGATCCTGTTCCGATGCCAGGTTTCGTTCATGCTCGAGGCCAACACTGAAGCGGTTGGAAATCTGGAATGCGGAAGTCAGCGCTGCGAGCGAAGAGTGCGTTGCATCTTTCACTGTCGTCGAGTCAAGTGTCTTCGATTGGAGATCCTCAAAGCGGAACTTCCCCGTCCACCAGTCTGTCACCTTTGCCTCGAATGCCCCGAGCAGAGAGGTCCACTCCATCTTGCCCATAGGAAGATTTTGCGAAGCTTGATAATATTCCGTATGGATCTTGGTACCTTTGGAGATCTCGTAGGCACCCGTCAGGCCATATTTTTGAGAACCGAGTTCACGCCGTCCACCCGACTGGGTAATATTAAAGAATCCCACATCGACATTGCGATAGTACCCTTTAAGATTCAATCCTGTCGCGAGCATGGCATTCGATTCAACCTTATAGGCAATCCCGCTGCCATTGATGTTTGATGACTGGCCGAACTCGCTGAGAATGGAAAACTGGTCGTTGACCTGCAGTTTTGCATCAACTCCGAAGAGATAATAGTTCTTGGGTTCCTGTTGTTCTGTGATGCCGGTGAGTCCGACGTGGATACTCTTCCCAAAATTTCGTTCAACCCGGCCGCCGGCAACATAGGAGCTTGCACCGTAGGTTTTCGCTTCGAAATGCACAACGATAAAGATGGGATTACCGGCAACATCGATGGCAGGCATCGGCTGTTTGAAGAAGAGCGAACCCTGTTCATAGTCGATGTCATAATCCTGGAATCGTGTCATCAGATCCCGCCTGATGAGAACCTCGGAGTGGAACCGGTCGCGTGTCTCAATCGTCACCTGCTCGGAGCCGGGAGTGATGGTGGTGTATCCAAGGAAATAGAAGCCGGAAATCCCTTCCCCCCTCTTCTCGACCTGAACCTGCTTACGATCCGTGAGAGATCCGAAGCCACCGACCTTCCACTCATCATCCTGTAGGTTTGCTTTCACACCATTCAGGGTTCTGTTATAAGCGGTAAATTCCTGTTTCGTGAGATCAGAGGTAAAGTCACCCAGGTGGATGTAGCTCATGTTCTTTTCGATCTTCGCGAAGAAGTTCCGATTCGTCTGTGCATCGTAGAAAAGCATGCTATTATCGCCATAGATCGTATAGAGATAATCGGGATCGACCTGGCGGAAGAACTTCGAATTATCCCGACGATCGGTGTCCACTGACAACTGAAGCAGATAACCATCGCCGACGGTTCCACGGGCGTAGGCTGCCAGCCGTCCATGACGATTGAACTTCTCCGGGTAGGCATCGAACGGTGTTACACCGGTCTTGTCACCTTTGGCCTCGTAGTATCCTCCCGTGCCGGTGGCAAGACCAACAAGTGAAAATTGCTCTATCGGCGTTGTCAAAAGCAGATCTGAGCTTGCTTCTAAGTCGGAATATTTTGCTCTAAACACGATCATCCGGGGTGATGATCCCGCTTGAAACTCAAAGTGTGCTTCCCCTTTGACCAAATGCAACTGCAATCCTGGAGCATTAGGATCAAGATCCTTCGCAATAAGGATTCCACCGCTGTCCGCAGCCAATGTGACATTGATATCCCGATCGATTTGAGCATTCCACCTATCATACATCAGCACAAGTCCATTGATTTTCGATTTTCCATCTGCACTTATGCTATTTTTTTCGAATTGGATTTGAAGCTCGACCGGTGAACCAAAGATGTGAATGTTTCGAATTTGAGATGCTACGTATTGACCAGTCCCTTCATAAAGCTTCAGTTCATATTGGACGGGACCTTCAGGAACGGTAACACCGATGAACTCTAACGCGCCATCAATTCTCACCTCAGACTTTTGTACGATTTTACCGTTGACCAAAAGAGAGGCAAAATGCCCAATAGGAGCGGTTGCTATGACAGCTTGACTTCGAACATCACTTTTCAAACTATCTGGCGGATACGTGATAACGAATTGACTAAACGTCATAGGAGCGATTGTACACAGCGCAACCAGGACAAAGAGAATTCTTACAACATCTCTTTGTCTGCTGGTGACCCAATTGCTATATGTATGGCTATGCGCTTGCACGTTTGCTATTATTGCGTCTTTACCTGGAGCATGAATGGTTGTGCATCTTCCTGCCGCTTCTCGCCGGTTTTCTGCTGCCGCTGAATTGTCATTCGACTGATGAGTGAACCTTTGGCTGCTACTTCATCTGTCACTTCTACTTCAAAGAGCAGGACGGTCGTTTCTTCGCTGCCACACTGAATCGTCAACGTGTTGCCGACTGTCGTAACATCGGCTACACCCTTCAGTTTATAAATCGAATTCGGCACCAACTGCAATCCCTTTGCCAGCGAATCGACGACAACGGTCTGCTCAGCCATTGTGGCTGCGGAGCGATTCAATTCGAGATGCATAAAGAGCCGCTGGCCTTTGCTCACCGTCATGGTGGAATCAAACTGATCACGTCCGGCCTTCGGTACCAATCGCCGGCTTGCCACACCGGTCGAATCGATGCCACCCTCGGCAAACACACCGTTGACAAAAATATTTCGGAGAATTCTCATCTCGACCCGACGATTGCTCTGACGGCCAACCGGTGTGGAGTTTGCTGCCACCGGCCGCTTCGAACCAAATCCCATAGGCTTGATCTTTTCTGGATTAATGCCGTAGGAGGAGCGGAGGTACTTTGCAACCGTATGGGCACGGGCCATTGAAAGACTCATCGCTGCACTTTCGCCCTTCTCTCCAGCTTCTCGGGAATCTGTGTGGCCTTCAATAATCACCTGCGCTTTTCGATCCTGCGTGAGCATAATGCTCGCAATCTTTAATGCGGTAATATTCGTATCGATGATCGCTGACTGAGCTTCATTGAATAATATTCCGGAGAGCACATAGTTCGAATTTCTGCTTCGAATGCCGATCGCGGTTTCCGTGCGGGTTACAAGTGTATCGGTTATCGTCACAGCGTCGTTGCCTATCCAGTAGGTCACCTTCTGGGTTCTGGATTTCAATGTCACACGATCGCTCCTCGGTGTCACGACATTCAGTTTATACTCCAGGGTCTTCTTGAAGCTGCGTCCGATCCCTTCGATGCTCCATACTACTGATTGATCCTGGACGGAAGCCTTGAGAGGAGTACCATTGAGTTTGCCGCTTCCCTCGACGAACTGATATCCCTTGTCCAACTGATCCTGAATCTCGATCTTCGAGATCGATGCCGATCCTCGATAGGAAATTGGAAGTTGAATGGTAACAGAGAGCGTATCGAGGTTTTGCACTCGTTCCTGCTCCGTTTGAATATCGAATTCCACACGACGATTATTCGCACGTCCCTGCACAGTTGTGTTCGAAGCAATGGGCCGTGTCTCGCCGTAGCCGCGTGTCGTGATTTGCTCCGGAGTGCAGCCCAACACATTGACCAGATAATTCTTCGCAGCGTTCGCACGTCCATCCGAAAGCTCGAAGTTGTTCTTGAATTCCTTTGTGTTGATCGGCGACCAATCCGTATGCCCGGAGATGACGACACGCGTCCTGGCATTTTCCCTTAGCTGCTTGCCGAGTTGATTTAAGAGCGAGAATGCTGCTGGCTTCAGCACGGCTTTCCCGACTTCGAAATTCAATCCTGAGAGTGTCAGATCCGGCAGCCGTTCTTCCTGCGTGAAGACCAGGTTCTGTGGCTCGGCAATTCTTCTGATGGTTAACTCACCGGATGCCGCCACAGTCTTTCTCAAGAAGACCGGTTCCCACACAATTGTCGGTGTCAGGTCTTCGAGATAGAAATCGGCTCGGGCAATACCGCTGGCAGGCAGCTTCACAAACCGCGACGCCGGATCGCCGGCAAATTCATTGTAGCCGACAATCAGGTTCGAGAACTTTGGCAATGACGCTTTTCGCACCATAATCACATGCTCACCCGGCTCGATATCCGGAATAGAGTACTTGCCATCATCGCCGGTAACGATCCGGATACCGCCCTCGGTAATAAGCTCCACTCCCTTGATACCAACTTCGCCGAAATCCTGATGGGCATTCCGATTGCGGTCGAAGAACACCTTGCCGATGATGACGCCGCGCTCGGTAAAGAGCCCCCGTTGAATTTGGACTTGTTCCACCGCCGAGGCGCTGGAGACAATCACCTTATTCAGAGCATTCGCAAATGCAGTTGCAGTATTGATACCATCGCTCTCAATACCACCGGCACCAACCACAAGGCGATACATAAATTCTATTGTTTCATTTGGTGCAATTGAATCAGCGACCAGGAATCGTAATTCACGAGTGCCGGTCGGCTCCGGAAGTTTCACAGTGCCGCGGTACGCTGAGTTTTCAACGTAACGGAACCCAAACGGAATACGATCGGCGACCTGAACATCCGTTAAGGTAAGGCCGGTCGTTCTGTTGGTGACTCTGATCTGATAGGTTACGATATCACCGACTTCAACCATTTTCTTCAGTGCGATCTTCACAATCTGGAGTTCCGGCACCAGGACTTTTGTATTCACGATTGAAGTCATCGGGTACGCTTCATTCGATGTCACCACTGCTCTGTTGACAAGGGTCAGCAATCCTTTGAGTGAATCGGCAAACCGCACCGTGACAGATGCTGAGAACTTGTTCGCGGCACCGCCGACAGAGTCAAGTTTTCCAATACTCCAGACCACCCGATGATTTAAGGAATCGTAGCCGCCGCCATTCGTCGCAGAGATGAACCGCATACGGCGGTCGAGCGAGTCGACGACAATCGTATTCGTTGTCGCTATTCTTCCGATGTTTGTCAGCGACACGCTATAGGTGACAGTGTCTTTTGCATTTGCTTCCGCCGGTCCATTCTTCACGAACGCAACTTCTGGATTCAGAATGATCGGTATGTTCACATTGAGAACATAGTGACCGCTATCGGGTAATGAGGTTCGAACAGTACCTTCAAGCAAGCCATCGTGGATACTGATTTCATATTTCCCTTGAGGCAAATCACCGAAGAGATACATCCCCAATGTATCGGTGATGGTCGAATCGAGCAGTGTCGAATATTCCAAAGCACTTGGAACTTTTGCCGGACGCTGATCAACGATTCGGTGCAAATAGACCTTGATATATTGACCGGCTACCGGTTGACCGGAGACAATGAAGTACACCTTTCCGGAAATGAACGATCGGTTCAACACCGGAGGATGTCCTCCTGTACCAGGCACCTCGACACGAACGATTGATCTCACGGGAACGGGCACACCGAACCGATCAAGCACCGTGATCACTACTCGGTAATTATCCGTTTTGGGCACGGGAATCATATAATGGCCGTCTTGCAGCGTGATCTGACTACCAACGAACTGTCCTGTAGAAGTGAAGACCTCGACCAATGCACCTTCAACCGGTTGTTCAGTCTCATTATCCATGATCTCTCCTGCAATGGCGCCCGGATAGAAAACGATATCAATCGAGGAAGAGGCATTGCAAAGATCGGACTCTGACACAGAAACAACAGCTTTTGCCGTCACAATTGAATTACTCGAAATAAGTGCTCTCAAGGAATCGATTGCATAGCCGTTCTTCGTCGGCACAGCCATGGAATCGAGACCGTTGGAATAGAACCCGATATCAGTCTTGAAATGAACAATGCTGCCATCCGGTTTCGGATTGCCCAGCGTATCAGCAACAAATGCTTCAATACTCGCAGCCTGAATTCCATTACCGATCACCAGAAGCGGAGTGACACGCAGGTGGATGGCGCACGACTTGTCGACAACGATGGCTCTTGTCCATATGACGGCGCGACCCGTATCTGCCCTGGTGGTGTCGATATAGCCGTACGCGATATTTGGAATCTGCTCATTGTGCGGACGATCTGATGGCACGGTTGCCACGACAAAAATTGTATCGCGCTGGAGAGAGAGCATCGAATCACGGCGTGCTGCAATGATGTTGTTTGCGAGTGCTGCATTATTCGAAACACTTACCGGCACCAGCGGAGCTTTCAGCGTGTCGAGAATTGAAACATTATAAATTGTATGATCGGATTTATTCTGGAAGATGATCCGGTAGTTTGCGTTCTCTCCGACCGTCACGACTTCTCGCTCTGCATACTTCCAGACTTCAAGATCATCGCCGGATCCTGAGCCACCCGTCGGTTTGCGCGTAATGAAGATTGCCTGCGCGCGGCGCACTTCGCCTGGTAATTCTTTTGCCTGTGCAGTGACCGTATTCAGAATGCGGGTGTTCACCGGTGCATCCTGTTTCAGCCTGGCATCAATGAACACAGTATCCCGTTTTCCAACAGAGAGGGAATCGAGCTGATAGGTCACAATGTTGTTCGCCAACGCAGCATTCTGTGAGACTGAAACTCCAAGAATCTCAGCAGCAAGCGTATCTACAAAACTGATATTCGTTAATTTGACTTCGCCAGTATTGTGCAGGACGATTGTGTACCGGAGCGTTCCGCCAAGTTCCACAGTGTCAAGCGAAACAGACTTGCTGATTGCCAATTGCGGTACCAACACAACACCGCCACCCTGCTTCTTCGTGACGAAGATAGCTGTTGATCGTTTTAATTCACTTCCGAGTTCCCTGGCACCGGCATACGCTGTATTGCTCACCTGTTGATTGGCGGCAACGGAGGAATCAACCTGAGCCTGAATAAACAATGTGTCGCGCTGACCAACCTTTAACGAATCGCGACGATAGGTGATGATATTATTGTCAACCTGCGCTCCGGGGAACACTGCGACCGATCTAAGCTTGCTTGAGAGGGTATCTACCAGCTCGACATTCTTCAGTGTAAGATCGCCCGTGTTCTCCAGTATGATGGTGTAGAGTACTGTTCCGCCAAGTTCCACCGTGTCAAGCGAAACGGACTTGCTGATTGACAATTGCGGTACCAACACAACACCGCCACCCTGCTTCTTCGTGACAAAGACTGCCGTTGACCGTTTCCACTCGCCTCCGAGTTCCCGAGCTCCTGCAAATGCTGTATTGCTCACCTGTTGATTGGCGGTAACGGAGGAATCAACCTGGGCCTGAATAAACAATGTGTCGCGCTGACCGACCCTTAACGAATCGCGCAGATAGGTGATGATATTGTTGTTAACCTGCGCTCCGGGGAATACTGCGACCGATCTAAGCTTGCTTGACAAAGTATCGACCAGTGTGATATTCTTCAGTGTGAGATCGCCCGTGTTTTCCAGGATGATGGTATAGAGTACTGTTCCGCTAAGATCGACAGAATCCTTCGAGACGCTCTTGCGAAGCGCGATCTGCGGATGTGTCCCTGAGCCGGTCGATGTACCTCTGATATAGACGATCGCTTCAGCTTCGTACCATATATAGCCTGCTAATGAAGTGCCATTATCAGTCGAGGGTGCCACCAATTCATTTGCACTCGCCCACACGTCATTGATAATCGTCTGATTTTCCTTCACTGTCGGGAGCACCCGTACCGGGATTTCAAATTGGAACGATTCACCGGGATTTAACAATTCTTTTGAATAGGTCACTATCTGTTCGCGCTGACCGGCAGTTCCAGCATCGGAAAGAAGATCGATATACTGACTTGGCAGCGTATCAAGTACACTTATTCCAGTGAGAGGAGCCCAGCCTTTGTTCGTCAACCGGATTGTATAGAAGTAGAGCCCACCGATATCGACTGTATCCTGCGAGGCTTTCTTTGTCAGTTCAAGTTTGTACTGAACATTCTTGATCAAGAGTGATGCCTGCGCAGACTGACCCTGGATCAATGAGGCACCGGCAGTTGCATTGTTCACAAGAGTGGTGTTTTCGGATGTCGTCACAACAGCGAGAATCAGGTACGTTTCATCAGCACCAACTCTCACGGTATCTTTTATCCAGGAAATGTTTGCACCGGAGACTTGCGGATTACCAGTAGCGGAGAGGAACGCCAATCCGACCGGGAGAACGTCGCTTACACGCACTGTCGCCAATGGAAGCTCACCGGTGTTTTGTACTTTCAACGTATAGGTAACAGTATCACCTTTACGAGCTTCCACCGGCAGCACCTGCTTCCTGAAGGCCATTCCCCTCTTCGCACTCACGGTGATGGTTGTTGTTGCAGATTTCATGCCCGTCTCGTTCGGTTTTGCATACACGGTATTGAGTATGAGCTGTCCATCGTTCAGGTCAGGTGACACACGTGCGATAATACTTATCGAGGATGTTGCACCGACTGCCAGGTTATCAATGACAAACTGTTGCAATTCACTTGCATCGGATGTTTTCTTGGAATTTGCAGAGAACGTTGATGCTCGTGAATTCAGCAGCATCGATGAGAGCGAATCAACCACAACAATATTCGTCAATGGGACATTGCCGGTATTGATGACATTGATCGAAAAGAATACTTCTTCGCCTGCCTTCGGATTCGAGGGGGTAGCGACTTTGGTGATCGTGAATGATGGCTGTGCCGCAATGGTCCGGACGGCAGCGCTGGAGGAAACAGGTGTTACCTGCTGCGCTCCGGCGTAGGCGGTATTGCGAACTATCTGGCCTGATGCAACTGACAATGAGAGGTTCGCTGTCACAACGATTGTATCTTGTTTACCGGCCTGCAGCGAATCGAGTTGATACGTCACGACATTGCCATTCAACATCACCTTCTGAGAAGCCTTTACTGATGTCAGGAGTGCGTTCAGCGTATCGGAAACGATCACTCCCTTTGCGGTGACGGTTCCGGTATTTGCCACGATGACGCGGAATGTCACCGTACCACCGCCGATGGTAGTATCCGGCGACACCGTTTTCTGAATTGAAAGTTTTGGCGTTGGCGGCGGAACCACAATCCGCGTCGCAACCTTCACGGTGTTACTAGGGATCATACCAGACAATCCTGAAGCACCGGCATAGGCAACGTTCGTGATCGTCTTACCGGAAGTATTCTCTGTCAGCACACGAACTGTTACACTCACCGAATCGGACTGATTGATGCGCAGCGTATCTCTGGTATAGAGGATCAGATTGCCGGCAATCCGTGCATTATTGCTGACGAACACCGGAGCAATAAGCGCAGCGTTCAATGTATCCGCCAGAGAGATCTTGGTCAGCGGAATATTTCCGATATTCTCCACCCGTATCAGGTAGCTGTAGGTGTCGCTGGCATTTACCGTGTCTATCGATGCTTGTTTCGTCAAGCGCATCTGAGTAACCGGAACAAACGGCTTCACCTGGAGCGATACTTTCGATTGGATAGGCGAGGTGTCTGATGACGAACCATAGGCTGTGTTCTCAACCACCTCAGTATTCGTTATCGATAAGGAGACTGAAGCCTGAATCTTTAATGTATCGATCGAACCGATCGGCAGGTTTGAGATTGTATACTTTACAAGCGCTGCTGTTCCTGCCGGAGTGACGGTACCTTTTGCACTCGTAACAGTTGTGAATTTTGAAGAAACCGTATCGACGATGACGACATTGCTCAGCGGGGCTGAACCGATATTTTGAATGGCAATCCTAAACTCAACGTTCTCACCACCGACGGCAGACGACTTCGACACGAGCTTCTTGATCGATAAAAGCGGTTTCGGTGGAGGTGGTGTCGTACCGACAGTAATTTGGGCTGATGCCGTCTGTGTAAGACCGGTATTGTCTTTCGCACTTGCCATGTTTGTAATCGAAGTTTCTGATGGTGTACCTGCCTGAATCCTTGCACTCACTTGTAGTGTTGTCGTTGCTCCGACGCCGAGTGAGGAGACTGTCCATGTTGCCTTGTTTCCAGAGACCACCGCTCCCACCGCATTTTGCAGGATGAGCTGAGCCGGCAGCGAATCGACGACAGTCAGTTGACTCAGGTTGGCCGTTCCATTGTTTCGAAGAATCAGATTGTACGTTACATCGTCGCCCGGCAACACGGTCGAAGACGATGCGACCTTATTCAAAGTGAAGGAGCGGAATGGCAGTGTGATTGTAACGATGCTCGCCGACGAACTCACAGTGGTGTTATTGACATTCTTCACACTGACCGTATTCGTTATCGATGTTCCCGGTGTAACGGTCGAAAGAATCGAAGCTTTCAGTGTCAATGTCTGCACTGCTCCGACGGCCATGCTTCCAAGATTCCACGTCGCCGTGTTTCCGGAGATTGTCGAACCGGAAGCACTCACAAGCTGCATTCCGGATGGCACTGCATCGGTTACCACAACCTGGATGACCGGAACTGAACCGGTATTTCTCACAACGATTGAATAGGTAATCGTATCACCGGCAACTGGATTGGTGACTGAAGAGGTCTTGCTTACGGCAAAGACCGGCGAGGGCGGAGTCTGTGTGATAACGGTTGCCGACGAAGAAACCGATGTGTTGTTGACATCCGTCGCTGTTGCTGTATTTGTAATGGAAGTACCACCTGCGACTGTCGAGAGCACGGATGCCCGCAAGGTAAGTGTTGAACCAACTCCGATGGCAAGTGTACCAACATTCCATGTCACTGTAGAACCGGCAATCGTTGCACCGGAAGCCGCTATGAGTTGCAGTTGCGCCGGCACCACATCAACGATTGTCAATTGATTCACAGCCAGCGTACCGGTGTTCTTTGCTGTGATCGTATAGGTCAGTGTATCACCAGGCAATGGATTACTGATGGATGCCGTCTTGCTCAACGTGAAGGCGGTGCTTCCCGGAGTGATCGTAATGATCGAAGCAGAAGCGCTCACGGTTGTGCCGGCAGCATCGGTTGCATTGGCGGTATTCTGGATCGTGGTGTTGCCGGCAACGCTCGTAAGCACCTTTGCATTGAGCTGCAGCGAAATTGTCGTGCCCACGGCAACAGTACCGAGATTCCATGTCGCTGTGTTACCTGCAATCGTTGCACCGGCTGCTGAGACTAATTGCAGTTGAGCAGGCAATGCATCGACCACGTTCAATTGAATGATAGCTACTGATCCGGTGTTCTTCACTGTAATCGAATACAGCACGGTGTCGCCGGGCAGCGGATTGTTCACCGAAGCGGTCTTGTTGATCGTAAACACGGGTGACGGCGGTGTCTGTGTCGTCACACTTGCTGAGGAGGAGACTGAAATATTATTGACATCACTCGCTGTTGCAGTATTGGTGATCGTCTTTCCGCCGGCTACAGAAGAAATTACTGTCGCTTGCACGGTCTGCGTTGTTGTTGCTCCCACAGCCAGCGTGCCCAGATTCCACGTTGCCGTATTGCCGGAGATTGTCGCACCGGTGGCACTGGTAAGTTGCAGCTCGGCGGGCAACGCATCGACGAGCGTGAGCTGATTGACAGAAACCGAGCCGGTATTTTTTATCGTAATAGTGTAAGTCAACGCATCACCGGGCAGCGGATTATTCACTGAGGCCGTCTTGCTGATGGTAAAGACTGGTGATGGCGGTGTCTGCGTAATGGCACTGGCAGAGGATGAGACCGTTGTGTTGTTGACATCGGTTGCCGTTGCCGTGTTCAGAATGGTTGTGCCGCCTGCGATCGAAGCGAGCACGGTTGCCTGGATGCTCAATGTTGATGTTGCCCCGACAGCGAGTGTACCGAGATTCCATGTGGCAATACTGCCGGAGATTGTCGCACCAGCAGCAGTCTGGAGCTGCATCGTTGCAGGAATTGTATCGACCACTGTCAGTTGATTGACCGGGACCGAGCCGGTGTTCTTCACAACGATCGTGTAGACCACTGCATCACCCGGCATTGGATTATTCACAGAGACTGTCTTGCTTACCGTAAAGACCGGTGCGGGCGGCGTCTGTGTTGTCACATCTGCAGAAGAAGAGACCGTTGTGTTGTTGATATCTGTCGCTGTTGCCGTATTCGTGATGGTAATTCCACCTGCGACCGAGGAAAGTACTTTTGCCTCGATGGTCAATGTCGATGTTGCGCCAACTGCCAGAGTACCGAGGTTCCACGTTGCCGTAGTACCGGATACTGTTGCTCCTGCTGCGCTGATCATTTGCAAACCGCTCGGCAGTGCATCAACAATCGTAAGCTGATTGACCGGAACGGAGCCGGTATTCTTCGTTACAATTGTATAGACGATTGTATCGCCGAGCATCGGATTGCTTACAGAGACAGTCTTACTCACCGTAAAGACCGGTAAGGGTGGTGTCTGGGTCGTCAGGCTCGCAGAAGAAGAGACGGAAACATTATTGACATCCGTCGCTGTGGCAGTGTTTGTGATCGTTGTTCCACCCGCAACGGAAGAGAGAACTGCCGCTTGAATTGCGAATGACCTGGAAGCTCCTACGGCGAGAGTATCGATATTCCATGCAGCTTTATTGCCGGCAATTGTCGCACCCGAAGCGCTTACCAGTTGAAGTTCTACAGGCAACAGATCGATAACGGCAACTTGAATAACCGGATTCGTACCTGTGTTTCGGACAACGATGGCGTAGGTCACTGTATCGCCGGGCAATGGATTGTTGATGGAGACCGTCTTACTGACCGTAAAGGTTGTCGTTCCTGCAGTAACCGTTGTAATATCGACTGAAGCATTAAGCGATGTGTTATTGACATCAGTCGCTGATGCGGTGTTCGTTATGGTTGTACCGCCAGCCACCGATGAAAGAACGGTTGCCTGAACGGTTACGGTCGATGTGGCGCCAACTGCTAACGTGCCAATGTTCCATGTTGCAGTATTACCGGAAACCGTTGCACCGAAAGCACTCGTGAGCGATAACTGAGCTGGCAGGCTATCGACGACCGTTAATTGATTCACTGCCACCGAGCCGGTGTTCTTCACCGTAATCGTATAGGCGATAGCATCGCCGGGGAGCGGGTTGTTGACAGATGCTGTTTTGCTGATTGTAAAGAGCGGTGATGCCGGTGTTGCAGTGGAGATACTCGTCGAGGATGAAACAGAAATATTATTGTCATCGGTAGCTGTGGCCGTATTGGTGATTATCGTGCCACCGGCAACAGAAGTGAGCACTGAAGCCTGTATTGTGAGAGTTGATGTTGCACCAACCGCCAATGTACCAAGATTCCACGTTGCTGTATTGCCGGTAATCGTTGCGCCCGCGGCGCTCGTGAGTGAAAACTGAGCTGGCACTACATCGACAACCGTCAATTGATTGACTGCGACCGTGCCGGTATTCTTCACCGTAATGGTGAACGTTACAGCATCGCCGGGCAGCGGATTATTGACGGAAGCAGTTTTACTGATTGTAAAGACCGGTGTCGGTGGTGCGCTGACCGTTACCGCTGCAGAGGAAGAGATGTTTAAGTTCGTGCTATCTTTTCCCGTTGCCGTGTTCGTAATTGTTGTTCCTGCTGCAACCGAGGATAAGA
This sequence comes from bacterium, assembly GCA_043803945.1. Taxonomy (GTDB): domain Bacteria; phylum Bacteroidota; class Ignavibacteria; order UBA10030; family UBA10030; genus JAZDJN01. The sequence goes on from JAZDJN010000101.1 coordinate 61,044, forward strand.
CTGTTGCCTGTACGGAAAGCGTCGTTGTTGCACCAACCGCCAATGTGCCAACATTCCATGTTGCCGTATTTCCGCTGATGGTTGCGCCTGCAGCGCTGGTTAACTGCAACTGTGCCGGCAACGGATCTGAGACAACGAGCTGAGTAACTTCAATCGGGCCGGTGTTTTTTACTGCGATTGTATAGGTTAACGCATCACCCGGCATCGGATTATTGACGGATGCCGTCTTGCTCACCGAGAATACTGGTACTAATGGTGTTAGCGCCGAGAAGGTCGCCAACGCTGAATACGTTGTTCCAGCATTATCTGTCACCTGCACTGAATTTGATACGATAGTACCAACAGCAATTCCACCCTTCATCCGGGCAGTGAGTGAGTAGGTACTTGTTGCATTCTGAGCAAGCGATGCTACCGACCAGGTTACCGTATTGCCGGAAATTGTTGCACCCGGAGCGCTCACTACAACCAGTTCGACTGGCACGGTATCAACGACCGGTACATTACTCTCGACACCATTACCGCCATTCTTCACGGTGATCGTGTATGTGATGAAGTCATTCGTTGTTGCGGTGCTCATCGATGACTGTTTCTGCACCGAAAGATTATGGACAGTGGCAACGAAGACGGACGCAATATTGCTCTGCGCGGTTAAATTTACACCGCTTATAGTTGAGTACTGGACAGTACAGATGTTATCGATCTGCGTACCAGCGGCCGTTTGTGAAAAGACAACATTACTGCTCACCATGCACAGAAGCAGAAGAACCGGCAACAGGATATGTTTATTGATTTTTGTCATTTATTTCTAGGCCCGGAGTCGGGCAGCAAGCCCGGCTCCGAACATTACAAATAACTACTTCACAGTTACTTGAAACTTAAACCATACTTGTGTGCTAGCTGTCGTTGGGCCAGCTAGAGGGTTTTTTAGTGTAACCACAAGGTTTGGAGTGCTCCAAGTTACATCCGCATCAGCATTCGTTGTGGCTCCAGCAACAAACGCTGGGAAGGATACCCAGGCTGAGCCGCCATCTATTGAACTCTGAAAAGTTCCTGATGTTGTAATGAAATCAACGTACCCCGTTGGTACTGCGTCATTGATCGCTACTACGTATGCAGGCGCATGTCCAGTGTTTTGAATTTTGATTGTATATGTAATAACATCACCAGGTAATGGATTTGCTGGTGAAGCAATCTTTCCTACTACGAGCAGCGCCTTTAACGGTGTGGTAACACCTGTTACCGCCTGTGTCTGCGTTCCCGTTTGGGCTGTACCAGTCCAGGTAATAGTCACAGGTGTAAAATCTGTCGCACCGAATGGGATGTATGGAGCTACCCAAAACTCAACCGTACCACCACCTGAAGCCGGAACAGTGACAGTTACATTACCACTGTTATTGATCCAGGTGAACTTAGCGGCATTCGTTGAATCCAGGGTTGTTTGGGCACCTACAGGAGACCAGTTCGACATCCACCAAGTGCCATCGTTTGAAATGACGACGTTGGTTGCTGCACTACGGTTGTTTGAGAGCACAACCCGATACACAACACCTGCCGAAACCTCATTGGAAGCGCTCGCTGTTCCAGCGAGTGATCCCTGGAGAGTACCGCTATAGTACGCCTGTATTTGCATCGTAAATCCACGCGATGTCCACGCGGCGGTGGCGTCAACAGTAGGAGATTCAGCTCTAGTATGTTGAGTGCTCTGATTTGAATATGTTGCTGCAGTAGTGTAGTTAACTGCCGATCCATCACCAGCAGAGACCGTACCGGTAAATGTTAATGTTACCGAAGCACCCACTCCTAAACTTGGAATAGTCCAGGTTCCACCACTATAAGTTCCATTTATTGAGCTAACTGAGGTAAGACCTGTAACCGTTAAAGGAATAGTAGTATTTCCATACGTGGCTTTGTCGCCATTATTCGTGTAGGTTACTGTATAGGTGATCTGTTCACCAGGAACCGGATTTGCCTCTGAGGTTGTCTGCCCAGTGACCGCGAGAATTGCCCGATCAATTGTAATATGATCGGTTCGTGGAGCTGGATTATTACCATCACCAGTCTTTGCAGTAAAGTCGATTTGATTATCATCACTAATAGTAACACCAGCAGGAACAGTAACGACGGCCCAGATCTTTGTCGTGACATCAGAAGTTTGCTGATTTCCCCCCACTGTCTGTGCAATTGCTACAACATTGCCACCACCACCTAATAGTGGCTCCGTACCAGCAAATGGAACTACTCCGTTAGCATAGTAGTAGGTTATCGTCCAAGGACTACCCATTGATTGCACGGCTGTGATGGCGATATTATCATCATCATTCCCAGTATTCGTGACATTGATTGGGATGGCGATGGTCTCATTGCCGTATGATGAATATGTAGCACCGGCATCGACTGAGACTCCGTATTTATGACCAACGGTTACGGAAATTGAAGCGACCTCGTTGGCGTAACTATTGAGTCCTGTAACATCTTTATAAGAAACCGTAGCTGTATTCATAATCACGGTTCCAGCCTTAGTTCCAGATGCTACAAGTGTATGTGTTGAGAATACGAGCAGTAAGGCAAGTATTCCTAACAGCAGAACATTTGAGTGTTTCATAGTGAACTCCATTTGTGAAAAAGTTGAATTATGATTTATTGTTGTACTGTAATTCTGTTGAACATTGTGGTGCTTGTTACTCTCAATTCTATCCCTGATCGGTGGTGAAGAATCAGTGAATAGAGCTATGAACATTGGACCTGGAGATCGAGCTCTGTTGATCGGTGATCGCCTCGCTTGCATGATGATTGGTTCCATAATTGTTCTCCTTATATTTTTGTGTGATTAAGAAAAAGGATTACTGGTTCTCAGAAAATTACTTTATACCGCACGGTTCGTTCTTCCCCGGGGTTGATGATCGATTTAAAAGCCCATTGAATTTCTTTCACTGGCTCACGAGCAGGAGGGGCTGCTGCAGCGCGTATGAGCTTCACCTCCCCGCCTCCATTTTCCAAACTTCTCTCAATGAGCTTAGCCCCTTGCGGCAATGGATTTGAGACCGTGATGTTGGAAGCCCCTGCTGATCCAATATTATGATATCGGAGCGTATAGGTTACAGTGTCTCCACCCTTGATTACTTCCTTACTTGCATTCAGACTTACTACGATCTTCGGATCCGCCTTCCCCGACACTGCAAAGGCTTGCATAAGATTCGCTTGAGTAGTGACATGCTCTTTCGTTGATACTGTCGTCGCAGCGATTGAAAATTCCAATGCAGAAACAAGTGCATTGGCTTTAATTTCTTTCCCAGTACTGGAGACATTAAATGAAGCCCCTTGAATCTGAAGGTGTCCTCCTCCCTCGGCTTTCAGAACCATGACCGGATTCAATCGAAGTGTTGTATCATTAGAGGCAATCGTTATAACTTTCTCATCCCCTTTCAACACTCCAGTTGATTTTCCCATAAACTTCAAATTCAAGTTCAATGGAGTTTTTGATTGAACAGAAAAGTTAAAAAACATTTTTTTCCCTGAGGGAGCATTCTGATCCGATTTCAAACCGATCTCTCGAATCAATATGAAATCATAACCGGGGGTCTTCACAGCAAAACCTGAACGCAGAGAGGTTGGAGATGATTTTGTCTCCTTCGCAATTTTCTTCCATGAATCTATCTCTTTTCCAAAATATTCATCAAGAGTGACATTCTTGATGAGAGCGTTCGATGCTCCATCACGCAACTCCAATACAGTGACTGATCCTAAGCGTTGGGAATCCTCTTTAAAAAGAATTCCGAAGCGGCCTGATTGGCTTTTCGGAAGGAGATCATCAAGTTTTCCCATCGCTACTGGGACGAAATCGCCATCAGCGATCCCTTGTAAGGTAATGGGAGCAGTTATTTTATATTGAGGGAGTTTCCACTCAATCGATCTCTGCGCTTGAGAGATTGATGCGAACATCGTAAGCGCAAGCAACACAACAAATATTTTAATACGTACCATAAGAATACCTCCATTTATTAGTTATACTAACGCACCTGATATTTATAAGTAATGGCTTTAGTCTGACCAACATTTACCGTTGTTAGACTAATTGTAACTTGAGTTTCTGTAATCGTCACAACTCCACCAGAATCTGGTTGCGACACAGCATCGATCGTGATACTGGCTGGCACATATGTCACTGTCCCCGGAATGATATCGACAAAGGACACAAATCCAGCGGTCGCTCCACCATAATTATAGACTGTTACTGTATAGGTCACTTGGTCCCCAGGAAGGGGTGTTGAATTATTGGCCGTCTTTGCTATTGTCAATCTCGGCCTTGCTATAATTTTCGTCTTCGTCGTGTCACTCCGCGTCCAACTGCTCTGATGCGCGGCTTTAATGGATGACCAGTTAACGAACGAATCGACTGTGGAGGAATAAGCAGTCATGGTAACGCTTCCACTGCTCGGATTCAGTGTGCCGAGGTTCCACTCAACGGCCTGTCCGGTATTGGTACCGCCGCCGCTGCTCGCGATGTAGGTTAATCCTGACTGCAGTGTATCACGCAGAAGCATGTTGCTGAAGAAGGCATTTCCAGTCAACGAATAATTGATCGTATAAGTAATCGTATCTCTCGGTGTCGGCAAGCCATGCAATTCACCAAGCGCTGACGCTGACTTTGTAATCGTCAGTGTCGATGATCCAACAATCTGCGTCAATGTTGAATCGCGATAACTGCCGCCATTATTGGAAGAACCGATTGCTTTATTATAGATGTCTGTCGTACCTACCGGCATTGGATTATTCACTGTCACCTGGAAGGTGAAGACAAAACTCGTATCACCTGCTTGAATTGACGATGGTGTGGCACTGATCACTGTATTGTCTGGTGAATTAATAGTTGCACTACCCGTAAGCGAACTGGCAACATATGTTGTGTAATTTGGAATCGTATCATAAATCGCTATCGTCGTTAATGTGTCCGTGCCAATATTTCCGTACTTAATCGTGTAGGTAATCGTCGAGCCCGGTGTGTTGCCAGTCGCCGAAGCGGTCTTCCGTATCCATAACCGAGGTGCGGAGTACACAGTGGTCTGCACGACGTTGCTGTTATGCATGTTTGTAAGCTTGGCCGTGATCACATGCGCAGTGTCTTTGATGATAGAATTGTTATCAATATTGCCGATGACCCGTAACTGAAATTCCACCGTTTTTGATGTACTCGACGTCACGGTTCCAACATTCAATCCAGTTACAACCGGAGAATTCCCACCGATATCACTTTGCAGCACGTTATTCACTTTTGTGGTGTTCGGGATGTACGCCAGTGTCGAAGGAACCCAATCAGTGATATAGGTCGAGTCGGCCGCAACGATGGTTGAGTTCGAGATCACGATCGAATACTTCATCGTATTGCCGGCATAGATGGTCGTGCTATCAACCGACTTCACGACTGCAAGCTGCGGATAGAGAACATTCGTTAATGCTGTGTTCGATGTGAGAGCAGAAATTCCGTTCGAATAGATCACAGCCCGATTTTGAAGCTGCGAAACACTATTGAGCGTCATCGGCTTTGGCAGACGAACCTTCAGAATAACAGAATCCGTCGCACCTACCGCAACCGATCCGAGGCTCGTACTATCCCATTTCACCACAATGCCTGAGAATATGCCGCTGCGGTTTGCGCTGACAAAGAGTGTCGATGAGGGAATCGTATCTTTAATAGAGACACCGTATGCTCTTGCGCTGCCGGTGTTGGTGTATTTCAAGGTATAGATAAGAGTGTCCGCTGGGCCGACACTTGTCACATTCACACTCTTCACCAGTGTTAAATGCGGAATATTTGCCACCGTATCACGAGCAAAGGACGAGAGATTCGTCGCTTCATCATTCGTAAGACGAGCGGTATTGGTAATAACGGTATCATTCGGTGCACCGCTGTCGATGGTAACTTTAAAAGTCACGCTCCCGTTTGAGTTGGCATTGACGGTTCCAAGACTCCAGACCACTCTCCCTCGCGGCGAAGGAGTAGCAAGGAAACTTCCACCGCCCGTTGCAGAACCCGCTACATACGTCATGCGACCGGGAATCGTGTCGGTAATAATCGTGTTCGTTGAAGCAGCAACACCCGGTGCATTGGAATAACTGATCGTATAGGTCAACTCTGTACCAACAGGCGCCTTCGTTACGTTCACACTCTTGTTTAACGTCATGCTGGGCGGCGATTGAATCACGGTAGCGACGGTATTGGTATAGGTCGCCGGCGTCGTATTTAATGCACCTTTATTTGGAATCGTCACATTGGCGGTAATAACTCTCGCCTTAATCGTAATGGCAATGGAAGTACCATTTGGAATATTCGTTCTCTGCCAACTCAATGCCTGGCCATTCTGAGTGAAGGTCATGCTCCCATCGTTGGATTGCGATACGAATGTGAGGTACGTGGAGAGTGTATCGACAATCGTTCTGGTAATATTTCCACCGGTATTGTTGACATAGTTCAGTGTATAAGTCAGTGTGTCGTTCTGGAATCCCGTGGTCTTCTCGACCGTCTTGTTGATTGACTCAATGCCTGAAGCGATCGTAATGGGCAGCGTGGTGGCGACAGTGTCTTGAAGGGCGCTCACAAGGACACCGCGTGCTACGGCCGTATTCGTGTATGTCGCATTTCCCAGCGCTACCTTTGCTCGGAAGATCAAGGAGTCTTTGACACCAGGATTAATTGACTTGGCGGGTGAGAATCTCCACCGGACAGTACCCGTTGCACCCGCTATCGGTGATGACGTTGGCGACAATGATCCGCCTGTCGTACTGACATAGCCGAAACCGCTTGGGAAGATATCAACGAGCGTATCGAGCGTCGCAGCATAGTAACCGGTGTTATGAAGAACGAAGGTAAATGTCGCCGTATCGCCAGCCGCATAGATCGATTTATTGGATTTCTTTGTCAACGCTACGACCGGGATCGCTGTCACATAGAGCGTTGCCTGCGTTTGATACGGATTGGTCACATCCGATCTAATGACGGCAATATTATTCAGCGGCTGATTGGAGCCTGGTGTCGGATAGGGATTGGCCACTGTGGCCTGGAACGAGATCGTGTTGTTCAAATTGCCGCCGCCCGGTGTAACTGTTCCGGCGTTATAGACAAGGATTTGTCGGAGCGGAGTTAACACGGTATCGATACGCGTCGGGGCCGGCGTGGAAGTGCCGACTACATAGCGCAACGTTGATGGCAATGTATCGTTGATCACAACATTTGGCGCGTCGGCGGTACCGACGTTTCCATATAATAGAGTATAGGTGACGTTATTTCCCGGATTGGCATTCGCCGGGCTGACCGATTTCGAGATATTCATTACTGCACCGAGAACATTACTGCTCACTGTATTGCTAATCGCTGTGTTCGGCAAATTAGATGCAGCGAGGTTTGCCGTGTTGATAAGAGGATTTGTTCCTGAATAGGGATTTGTCACCTGGAACGTGATCGAAACGCTGCCTGAAGCAGAAGCAAGGAGATTCCCAAGACTCCACGTCACTTTTCGTGTCGAGGAGTTGTAGGATCCTCCGCCTGTTGCAGAGACAAAGGTAATACCCTGTACCAGGGAATCGCTCAGTACCGCAGACTTGAGTGTATCAGAGCCGGTGTTTTGATAATTGAGTGTGTAACTGTACTGCGATCCTTGCACAAGGCCGGCCGGCGTTGAAACAGATTTTGTTACCGCGGCGGAGACCCTGCTAACCACCACGGGAGCAACATTCAATGCCGAATTAAAGAATGTTGAACCTTTCGCAGAGATAGAGTTGTAGTACGTTCCTGAATTTGTATCCGCCAGAACTGTAAACACTAATGTCTTGCTCTGTCCCGCTGCGATAGTAAATCCACCACTCCAAGTCCACCGGACAGTCCCTGTTGCATCCAACGAAGGAGAGGTTGTGGGAGGATAGAGCGTACCTCCCGTCGTACTTTGATATTTGAATCCCGTTGGAAGAACATCAGTCAATGTATCGATCTTGATTGACGTTGCTTGGGGATTTGTGACAGTAACAGTATAGGTTACTGTCCGGGCAGCCGGAGGATCATTGGCAATGACGATGGACTTATCGACTGTTTTCGCCATCGTTGCAGGAATGATACCGCAATTGTTATCGACAACTGCGTAAATGTTATTGTACTCTGCAACGGTCTGATCGTATGAATCGGCAACATTATTTAATGTGTCATTTGCAATGACCTTAATGAAATACAATCCGCGCGGAATAGAATCTGTCTTCCAGTTGTATGACCATACACCCAGGGTTGTTGGCGTACCATAGCCGATCAGTGTCCATGTTTTTTCAACCTCATCCAGGACTCCATTCCCGTTGATATCAAGTGCGTAGTAGAATTTTGTATCGACAACACTGCTGACAACCTGCTGCGTCGCACAACTTCCTGAATTGAGTACCCGCTGCGCAGTCAGAATGGAGGTGGTCAACTGCACTGTCGGGCAGTAGGTCGCCGCTACGGTCATCACAACAACCTTGGCGAGATTCTCATTACCAAAGTTAATCGGATCACCACCCGCCATAATACCGGTTGTGCTCGCGCAAAACGCACCGACGTAGGCAAAATCTTTTTGGAAGGGATCATTGAGACTGTTTGCCGTAGTGAAAGATGCTGAAAACACCGAACTCGATCCCCAAGTCGGTCCGCCCCAGGGTGCAGCATCGAATAAAGCAATGGGAATTTGGAAATCAAATAAGTAATCTCCGTTGGATGCTGTTGCGTTGATAATGCGGCTAGTCCCAAAATCGAGCGTGTCTCTTCCGGTTGACCAATTTGCACCAATGGAATTTCCATCCTTATATCTCACCAACTTGTTTGCAGAATCCCGTGCAGCATACTGCTGGCCGATTCTATAAATACTTGGATTCGCAACGTAATCGACAGATTGGGTTGTGGTCAGAGCGGAATAGATAACCGAAATTCGATCGATGACATTACCGCTCGTTCCAGATGATCCATCGAGAAATACTGCAAAATCCCGCCAGCCATCACCATTGACATCGAGGAATAATGTCCAGAGTGCCGAGTTCCATGGATCACTGTTAGCAACATTGCCATAGTTATAAGCATTGGGATCACTTTCGAGCCTGATCCTCACAAAAATTCGTGTACCATCATATGAGACATAAGCACTGGGGAGCGACAGATCGGGAGTGCCAGATGAAATATTGGCGATGTTTTGTGGACTAGTACCTCCATTCGATTGATCTTGTGTTTTGGGATCCGCGAGTGCATTCCCTTTCAGTGTGTAAGAGACCCATGAGGAATTGGCAGGCCACGCACCGGGAGAAAAGATTGGAGATTGTCCTAACATTTCTAAGCAAGAAAAAGCCAAAAGGAGAAGAACACTCAGAGAGAGTTTTCTCCAGGATTTTTTCATCAATGATTTATTATTCTTGCTCATATTTTTATACGAGGGTGCAACTTATCTAAACTCTTAACAGTGTCACTTAAAGTTAAACTCCTAATGGCGTATGTACGTGCGCTCTACATCGACTTTTTCTTTCACTATTTTTATATTATACGCACGCATAGATAGAGTTTACCCTATCTCTCCGCTTTCGAAAGGTTCAAACCTTGTACCAAAAAACATTAACAATTTAACGAGAAAACAAGAGAAATGAAAACGACCGAAGCTATTAAATGGTACATTATTCCCAAATTGAGACGCTTATAATGCCAATTTGAGACACTGACTTCGTGAAATCCTATATGGGGTAGGAAAAGATGAAGATGTACTCGGCACAGTATTTGGCGATCCTTTTTTCTTAAATTAAATGACTAGAATCATGACAATTCAATCACTTTTTTTTCATATTAATAACCACCTGCGTCAACTCAGCACAAAGAAGAAGGGGTCATAAATGAAACATACACTAATTCCATTTCTGATTGTCATCATGCTGCTCAGCCTCAACACATCATCGGCGCAGTTCAAAGACCGGGGCACAGAGGTTGGTATTTCTATCGGCGGCTTTATCGGCGATAATGAAGGGCCTAAGGAGATAACAGATTTTCAGGTGAAAAAATTCTTCCTCGGTTGGGCAAATACATTCCATGCAAGAATTTTCCTGGATTATCCGCTCGCTTCAAACCTTCGGGGACAATTCGGTGCGGGTATTGGACAGCTCAGGGGGAAGTATTATAAAAGCTCACTCATCCCGATCGACTTACGCCTCTCTCTCTTCCCTTTCAATACAGAGAACATACATCCCTACGGATATCTTGGCATTGGAGCAGTCCGTTATGAATGGGAATCCCCGGCATACCGTGTGACTCCCGGCGCCAGCAATAAAAGTTGGGACGCGATGGTACCGCTGGGTGTTGGTGTTCTTTATCCTTTGAACGATAACCTGACGATGGATTTCACCGGCGGCTATACATTCGGACTCAGCGATGATATCAACGGCCACCGCGGCGGCTGGAACGACTCCTGGTGGTCGGTAACGGCGGGAATCAGGGCGCCCTTGCCAGCAGGTGATAGTGATAAAGATAAAGACGGCTTGACTGACAAGGAAGAAAAACAGTTGGGCACCAATCCAAAGGCTGCCGATACTGATGGCGATGGATTAAGTGATGGTGATGAAGTAAAGAAATATTTCACCGATCCGCTTAAAGCCGACAGCGACGGAGATGGACTGAATGATGCAGATGAATTGAATCGCTACAAGACCGATCCTCTGAAAACCGACACCGATGGCGATGGTCTCAACGATAAGGAAGAACTTCTTACGTATAATACTGAACCGACGAAACGAGACACTGATAATGACGGTTTGAGTGATTATGATGAGGTCATGAAGTTTAAGACCAATCCATTAAAAGCTGACACTGACGGAGATGGCCTTTCGGATGGTGAGGAAGTGATCAAGTATAAGACCGATCCGCTGAAACGCGATACCGACAATGGAAGTGTGGATGATGGGACAGAAGTGAAGCGCGGCTCGAATCCCCTCGATGCAAAAGATGACGTTCCAGTGGCACCAGTCGTTCCGGTAATACCGATTGAGAAACCGGTCACTCCGAAGACCATCGAAGTACCAAAACAGGCCGCGAAGGAATTCACGTTCGAGACGATATACTTCAAGAGCGGCAGCGCCTATCTGAATGCAGCGGAACTCGCAAAACTCAAAAAAGCTGTTGAGACGCTCAAAGAAAATACCGGGATTAAACTTGAACTCTCTGGGCACACCGATAGCATCGGCAAGTTGGGTCTGAATATGCGGCTCTCGAAAGCTAGAGCAGCTTCGGTTAAAGAATATCTCGTCAAGAAAGGTGTTAAAGAAAATCGGCTTGAGTCCAAAGGATGTGGCCCTGAAAATCCGGTGTCAGGAAATAATACACCTGAAGGACGAGAGAAGAATCGACGCGTCGAAATTAAAGCAGTGAAGTAGCAATTTCCACACAGGTCAAGAAACAAAAAAGCCCTCGCAATGCGGGGGCTTTTTATTTCACCATAAGAATCATGGTAACTGCTCAGCATAGTTCGCCCAAAGGATAATATATTTTTCATATGTCTATTTCTGGGCAAGATAAGGAGCGGATTTGGTGATGGTTGTTGTTCATCTGCGGGAACAATTTCCCCCTTTCGTAAAGGGGGCAAGGGGGATTTTGCGTGGAGTTGGAGTCATAATGAGATTTATCTGCTGCATCCTGAAGAATCCCCCCGTCCCCCTTTGAGAAAGGGGGAAAAAGATAAGTGAAAGTAGAATGATTGCTAACCAAACTGAGTAAATACGAATCATGAATCTAATTTCTGGAAACAACGTGATCGAACGGAACCATGCCAAAGGAAAATGAATAGGCGACAAGATTCAGTGAAGAGGTCTCGATCTTTAACTCATGATCCTCCACATCCGGATTACGGATGAGATGATACAAGCGCGGTTTATCAACGAGGATGTAACTTTTTCCATCCTCACCATACAAAACATCCCTGCCGAATGATCCCTTGTTGACGTATTCACCATCCTGATAGAGCACCACCACAAGCGAACCATCGCTTCGGTTTTCTAAAATCACACTCACGACCTGTGCCTGATAGCGAAGACAGACGCTTCCCTTCTCATCCTGAGAGCCTTCATAGCGTATCATTTCCCGATCGGAATACCAAGTCCCGTCAAGATAGAACCGGCCTTGAAGATGCATACCAAGGTCATCATAGTGCGCTGATGCCTCAAGTCCAAATCCACCAACATTGCCAATGGCTCCACGCACGTAGCCCAATTCAATTTCCCCAATATGCTGCCGCACAGCGCCATGAAAGTGAGACTGGCGCCCGGATGCAAACTCAAACGGTGGCAATACTCCCCGGTAGCCTGATTCAATGAGAAGCGATTGGATTGTTCGTTCCAGCATCTCAACGGCAATTTCATCTTCCTGAAGCGAGCGCAAGTACCCATCCTTATCGATGAGTGCGATCGTCGGCCACACCCTGTTGTCATAGATTGACCAGAGGCGAAGATGGCTATCGAGCACAATTGGATAGCGGATTTCCAATCGTTTCACTGCGTTGGCAACATTATCATACTCACGGCCGAACTTATATTCCGGGCTGTGAACTCCAATAATGGCGAGCCCATACTCGCTGTACCGTTCGAACCAGGTATTTATCAGCGGCAGCAGATCCAGGCATTTGGCAGAGCTATAGTCCCAGAAGAAGATCAAGACATTCTGTCCTTCCAAATCTTCAATGGAAATTGGATCGCCATTTATCCAATACTCTCCAAAGAGCTCAGGCGCCCGGAGTTGTCGAGGTTCATAGTATCTCATGCTGAACGAATATAGAGATTGAGGAGTTGATTATCAAATTGGAGGGGATGAGGCGGGGTATGGCTTAGCGATACTCGGTATCGATGAATACTAATTCCCTTATACTTGACGTGAATTTAATGACGGAATAATCCCTGCCATCGCCTGATAATTTTCATAATTGCGAAAGACCTTGTCAACGTACTCCTGTGGCTGGCGCCAATCTCCAAAATAGCCGGCATTCGGCCTCCCCTCGGCCCATACTCGTTGATGGAGCGATTTATACCGTTTGGAAAGAAGTTGAAGAGCGGCACTTACCGACATCCAATCATTTGGATTTTGACCCAGGTATTCAGCGAGTGCCTGAGCGTCAAGAATCCGGTTCAGCCCGGCATTGTAAGATGCCAAAGCCAGCTTAACACGATTTTCAGCATCGGCATTTGGAAATGCATCCAATAAGGTTCGTAAATGGAAGATGCCTGCTTTGATGTTATCATTGGAGCCCTGAAGACTATCCAGGCCAAGCTGGGAGGCGATTTCGGCCTGTGTCGAAGGCATAATTTGCATCAATCCGGATGCCCCTTTTTCGCTGATTGCTGAGGAATCAAATTGAGATTCCTGTTTCATCATCGCCATAACCAGCAGCCAGTCCATACCATAACGGTCCGAAACGTTCCGGATCAGGTTCGTAAAGGGAAGAATCGTTCCATTTGTTAAACGAGATGACGGCGATTTTGTTGGAGCGACACAGAGTTGGAATGGGGAGGAATTGGAACTGCCAGACGAAAGGATTGAATTGGCTGTGGCAGGGAAATTACAGCCCTCAAAGGAAGAGATACCAATAGTCGAAAATGACAAAGAGAGTATGATTGTCGCAAATGCATAGAGTCTTTTTTTCATAGGCTGCATTTATTCTACCGCTGCTCAACTACCCTATCTCAACCACACAGGTGCAGTCTAACCGTTCGATTCTCCTATATTGTTTTGGGGAACTGATTTTAGCTGGGAATAAGATAAAGAAATTTAACCAGAATTCCAATAGAGACGGCGTGTGCGTGAGTTAGATCAAACAGGATGAGAGATGATCAGCCGTGTAGTATTCTGTAGTAAAACAGTGAAAATGAAGAAAAAGAGGAAGAAAAGGTTAGATGGAATAGTCAGGAAAGGCTTTCCGCTTTCAGCATCATGTTGGGAACGTGACACCCGCGTAAAGGAAAGTGGAAGGAAAAATCAGTGATCCCAACGGGCCTCTGGTTGGGATCTACTCCGAGACCTGCATATTTCCCCCATTGAGCAGATCCCGGCCAAAGACGTGCCGGGAACACTAAGGGGAGGGAAAACCGCTTACCGCGTACGGTGTCACGGCTAGGCCGTGACACCGTATTATAAGAACTAACGAACCAGATGAAATCTAGTCTGTCTGTTTAATATCCATTGAACCTTGCCATCCGCTGTTATTTCAGCATCTTCTTCCTGAGCAGAGCTGATTTTCTGATCTCCCCATTCTGGTATTGCACTTGTTGCCTGAAGTTCGATTGAATACCAGGTATCCGGACGCAGAAGAACGTCTCCCCTGCCCGGCACGCCCTTTTGGCGATCCCAAAGCCCAATGAGCGGCCCAGCACCATGCCCATGCTCACCAATCGGATGACAATAGATTGTTCCTTCAAGCCCTTCTTTTCTCATTTGTGTGAGGGAATTCCCCAACACCTGATTTCCGGTCAATCCCAGTTTCATATTTTCCAGAACGATATCCTGGAGCCGGTTACTGTTCTTTAAAGCCGTCTGAATCCCTGCCGGCGGTTCTGTTTCACCCTCTTTCATGACATACCCCATATGCTGAGTGTCGGTATTCAGACGCATCCCTGTAATCCCAAAATCGCAATGGAGCACATCACCCTGCTGGATTACATAGCCCGTCTGATTGCCCTTGATCCCCCCTTGCCGGTAGGCACTAACGCTCGGCTGGAACCAATTGGTAAATCCAAGCTCAAGGCTCTTCTGCCTCATCCACCAGACAACATCCTCCGTCGTCGTCTTACCTGGGGTGATCACCTTGTTGGAGAAAGCCGTCTCAATGATCTTATGAGCTGTCTCCATCATCTTCTTAAACCAGGGTAACATTTCAGGTACTCTCACAGAAATATAGTTCAAAGCAAGTTCTTCGGCCCGAACCAATCGCTTGCTATACTCCTCACCAAGAGCTTCCTGGAGTTGTTCCCATTCGCCTGCTGACAATCCATCTGAAAATGCAAAGACATGGG
The DNA here is from genome assembly GCA_043803945.1 of bacterium. GTDB lineage: Bacteria > Bacteroidota > Ignavibacteria > UBA10030 > UBA10030 > JAZDJN01. The sequence goes on from JAZDJN010000101.1 coordinate 76,074, forward strand.
AGATATTTACTGCAATGGTCTTTGGATCCCTCTCCTTGACAATCTTGCCCAGAAAGTCCCACTGCTCTTTACCTGTAAATTCACCAGACTTCAGTGTTGTATCACGAAGTGTTGCATAGAGTCCTCCCTGAGAGGAACCGCCCAGAGAAAGTTTCTCAACACCCTCCTTTTCGCCTCGATCAAAAAATAGGAAGATCGTTCTTCTCCTTGCAGCGAATGACGTCGGAGAAACGAGTGAGGAAAAAACGGGATCTTCATTATACTCCCTCATCGGAATAATCCACATATGGACCTTCTGCTCCCTCATCAATTGAGGCAGCACCCGTTCGAGCCTTGCCTTGAGCCACTCCTGTTGGATCTCTGCTTGCTGCCGCAGAAGCGGGAGTGTATTGGGAATTTCCTGAGATGCAAGAAATTGAGCTCCGATGAAGAGGAGACAACACACAAGAAGGAATTGGATTGGACTATTCTTCATACTCATCACATTTCCGAACTACAAATTACTGTTTCGGGACATTGCCCGGTTTAGCAATCACTTGCAATGTATTGGCCACAGCTCTCTCCCCTGCGGCATCAGCTACTCATTACCCACAATTCGTGAGAAGGGTGAAGGGAGTTGTACAAGACATTTATTTTCAATATGTTATTGAGACAAGTATATGATAACATCTTGAAAGGAACAATGTCATGGAGCGATGGATAACTGAAGAGATCAA